>NZ_JBOBHU010000001.1:0-592845 GCF_050587665.1 Rhizobium sp. Nf11,1
GCGGCAGCCGGATGAGGGGCGAGTCACAAGGAAAACGTCAATGAGAGGCCCCAAGCCCAAAACCACAACACGAGCGCGATCCCTGCGCCAGTCGGATAACGACGCAGAGGACAAATTGTGGAAGGAACTGCGCGACCGCCGCCTCAACGGAAACAAGTTCGTGCGACAATTTCCGATCGGTCCCTATTTCGCAGATTTCGCCTGTCGTGAATTGCGGCTTGTCGTCGAGATCGACGGCAGCCAGCATGCGGACAGCCGACGGGATGGAATCCGGGATGCCTTCATGACCGGCAATGGCTGGTCGGTGGTTCGTTTCTGGAATGTAGATGTACTGAGCGCGCTGCCATCCGTGCTGGAGACGATCGTTGCGATCTGCGACGGGCGGCTGGTCGAACGCGTCGAGGCAATGGATTTGCGGTTCTTTCCAGCCGTGCGTGAATAACGATGGCGTGCCGTGCGATTGCCCCTCACCCTAACCCTCTCCCCGTAATGACGGGGAGAGAGGACGTGCCCTGTCGAGAGTTTTGGGCGGGACGGAGAGGTCGCGGCATATCCCCTTCTCCCCGTCAAAACGGGGAGAAGGTGCCGGCAGGCGGATGAGGGGCAGATCCCACGGGCGGACCTGAATGAAAGAGCGGGAAGGGCCAGGATGCCTTGCCGCAACCGCCGGGCCACGTGCGGTAAACTTGCAATGCAAGGTCGAGCTCGGATCCAAACTTTCCCGATCGTCGGCACTTTGGAGCGGCATCCATAAAATTTATCGTTATAAAACAGAAGCTTAACCTGTCACAAATGTTTCACGGATTTGACATAAAAGGACGGTGCTTACAGCGTTAAGAGAGTCCCGCCGATGAAAAAAGGCATGCGAGGGCCTCTCTATAGGCCGCACTCACACAAGCCCAATGCGGGAGATTTCTAATGAACACCTTCAAGCTCACCGTTGCCGCGCTCGCTGCAACTGCCGCTTTCGCTGGCGCAGCCGTCGCTCGCGACCAGATCCAGATCGCTGGTTCGTCCACCGTCCTGCCTTACGCCAAGATCGTTGCCGAGTCCTTCGGCGAGACCTTCACCAACTTCAAGACGCCGGTCGTCGAATCCGGCGGCACGGGCGCTGGTCTGAAGGAATTCTGCAAGGGCGTTGGTGAAGACACCATCGACATCGCCAACGCCTCGCGTCCGATCAACAAGAATGAAGCCGAAGCCTGCAAGGCCGCCGGCGTAACCGACATCCAGGAAGTCAAGATCGGTTATGACGGCATCGTCTTCGCAACCGACTCGTCCAACCCGGATGTCGCTTACGTTCCGGCCGACATCTACAAGGCCCTCGCTGCCCAGGTCGTCGTCGACGGCAAGCTCGTCGCCAACCCCTACAAGAAGTGGTCGGAAGTCAACCCGAAGCTCCCGGCCGTTGATATCGCCGCCTATATCCCGGGCGAAAAGCACGGCACCCGCGAAGTCTTCGAACAGAACGTTCTTGCCGCCGGCTGCAAGGCTTCGGGCGCTCTCGACGTTATCGCCAAGGAAATCACCGACAAGGCTGCCCAGACCAAGGCTTGCGTCGCAGTCCGCAAGGACGGCGCTGCAGTCGACATCGACGGCGACTATCCGGAAACCCTCGCACGCATCGCCGCCAACAAGACCGGCGTCGGCGTATTTGGCCTTTCCTTCTATGAAAACAACGCCGACAAGCTCAAGGTCGCCAGCGTGAACGGTATCGTTCCATCCACCGAAACGATCGCCAACGGCACCTATCCGGTTTCCCGCCCGCTGTTCTTCTATGTCAAGAAGGCACATCTCGGCGCCGTTCCGGGCCTGAAGGAATATGTCAACTTCTTCGTATCCGACCAGATGATCGGCCCCGACGGCCCGCTGGCTGAATACGGCCTCGTTGCCGCTCCGGATGCCGAGCGTGATGCGATCCGCAAGGACGTCGAAGCCGGCAAGTCCATGTAATGATTTTGCCGGCGCGGTGCTTCAAAGCCCGCGCCGGCATCGTTAATGTCCCTGCGTGGCGGTCTTTCCGCTGCAGGGTTGAATTCCTTCTCCATGATTGGAAGCCGAAGGCAGGCTGATGAAGCCGCCGCGCTTTTTGGGGGCCACGGGCCTGGGGACGTAACGAATGAGCACATCCGTCATACTTCTGTGCCTTGTGGTGATCGGCGCCGCCGCCTATCTGGTCGCGCGCAGCCGTGCCACGGCCCTTGCCGGAGGCAGGTCCTCCGCACTGCATTCCCGGCCGGCCTATTACGGCGCCTATGCCGCGATCTGGACGGTTCTTCCCGCCCTCATCGTCCTCTGCGTCTGGCTCTCCGTCAGCCCCGGCATCATCCAGTCCTCGGTTCGGGGAGCTTTCCCTGCTGACGTCAAGGCTCAGGCCGCAGTCGAACAGGATCTGAGCTATTCGATGGTGGCGACGGTCGCGCGCGGGCTGACGATGCTGACATCGGACGAAGCCGCCGCGGTGGCAAACGATCCGGCCGCCCTGCAGGCCAAGCTCAGCGAAAAGGGCGTGCCGCTCGCCGGCCAGCCGCAGCCTTACATGGTCGAGGCCGCCAAGACGCTGAATGCCATGAGCATGACGAGCCGCCTCGCCATGACGGCGATTGTCTTCATTCTGGCCGTTGCCGGCGCCCTTTATGCGCTACGCGCCATCGCGCCGCGCTTCCGCGCCCGCAACCGCGTCGAGCGCGTCATGCTCTGGGGCCTGCTGCTCGCCTCCTCGATCGCCATCCTGACGACGGTCGGCATCGTGTTGTCCATGCTGTCGGAAGCCGCCCGCTTCTTTGCCGTCGTTCCCGCCGGCGAATTCTTCTTCGGCACCGTCTGGGATCCGCGCTTTGCCGGCGCCGGCAGCTCCTCCTTCGGCCAGTTCGGCCTGATCCCGCTCCTACTCGGCACGCTCTATATCGGCCTCGTCGCCATGCTGGTCGCGGTTCCGGTCGGCCTCTTCGCCGCCATCTATATGGCCGAATACGCCTCGCCGAAGCTGCGTTCCGTCTCCAAGCCTCTTCTCGAAGTGCTGGCCGGCATCCCGACGATCGTCTACGGCTTCTTCGCGCTCGTCACCGTCGGTCCATTCCTGCGCGATTTCTCCGCACAGATCAGCGGCCTGCTCTCCGGCAGCTACACCAATTTCATCCAGGCGCAGAGCGTTCTGACGGCCGGTATCGTCATGGGCATCATGTTGATCCCCTACGTCTCCTCGCTGTCGGACGACATCATCACCGCCGTGCCGCGGGCACTGCGTGATGGCTCGCTCGGTCTCGGCGCCACACGCTCCGAAACCATCAAGAAGGTGGTCCTGCCGGCCGCGCTTCCCGGCATCGTCGGCGCGCTGCTGATGACCGCCTCGCGCGCCATCGGCGAGACCATGATCGTCGTGTTGGCCGCGGGTGTCGCCGCCCGCATTCAGATCAACCCTTTCGAGCCGATGACCACGGTGACCGTCAAGATCGTCAACCAGCTGACGGGCGACCTTGAGTTCACCTCGCCGCAGACGCTGGTTGCCTTCGCGCTTGGCATCACGCTGTTCTGCATCACGCTTTGCCTCAACATCTATGCGCTCTACATCGTGCGCAAATACCGGGAGCAGTACGAATGACGAATATTGTTTCTCCCGCCATCGGTGCCACCGTTTCCAAAGCGCCGGCCCGCCGTGATATCGGCATCAAGCGCCGCTATGCCGCCGAGCGCCGGTTCCAGGCCTACGGTATCGCCGCCATCGCCTTCGGCCTTATCTTCCTCTTCGTCCTGCTGTGGACGGTGATCGGCAAAGGCTACACCGCCTTCCAGCAGACGACGATCACCCTGCCGATCGAATTCGCCGAAAAGACCATCGATCCGAACAGCAAGCGGGCGACCGATCCTTCGGTGCTGATTGCCGCGAACTATCCGGTTCTGCTGCGCGACGCCATCGTCAAGCAGCTGAACATCAATGCATCGAGCCGTCCGGATGTGCGCGATGCAACCGCCATGCTCTCCAAGAGCGCGCCGATCCAGCTGCGCGATCTGGTGGTCGCCGATCCCTCGATCATCGGCAAGACCGTCAACGTCACCCTGCTCGCCGATGCCAATATCGATAGCGCCAACAAGGGCCAGATCGATCTTTCCGTCGATGAGAAGAACCGCAAGGTCAACGACAAGCAGGTCAACTGGATGAACCAGCTGAAGGCGAGCGGCGCTCTTCAGAAGCAGTTCAACACCGGCCTCTTCGTCAACGGCAATTCCAGCCGTCCGGAAGCCGCCGGTCTCGGCGTCGCCCTCATCGGCTCGCTCTACCTGATGCTGATCGTGCTGGTTCTGTCGCTGCCGATCGGCGTCGCCGCCTCGATCTATCTCGAGGAGTTTGCGCCGAAAAACAGGCTGACGGACCTGATCGAGGTCAACATCAACAACCTCGCAGCCGTCCCGTCGATCGTCTACGGTCTGCTCGGCCTTTCCGTCTTCATCAACTTCATCGGCCTGCCGCGCTCGGCTTCGCTGGTCGGCGGCCTGGTGTTGACGCTGATGACCCTGCCGACGATCATCATCGCCACCCGCGCGGCCCTGCGCGCCGTGCCGCCCTCGATCCGCGCTGCAGCTCTTGGCCTCGGCGCCTCGAAGATGCAGATGGTGTTCCACCATGTCCTGCCGCTTGCCATGCCCGGCATCCTCACCGGCACGATCATCGGCCTGGCGCACGCGCTCGGCGAAACCGCGCCGCTGCTCTTGATCGGCATGGTCGCCTTCGTCGCCAATGCGCCCGCGACACCGCTCGAGCCCTCGACGGCCTTGCCCGTGCAGGTCTATATGTGGGCGAACGAGGCCGAACGTGCCTTCGTGGAGCGTACTTCGGGTGCCATCATCGTCCTGCTCCTGTTCCTGGTCGTCATGAACATGGGCGCCATCCTCTTGCGTCGTCGCTTCGAGCGCCGCTGGTAAACGGAGTCAAACATCATGAACATGCTGACGGAAGCTGCAGTTGAAAAGGCGCTGGATCAGAAGATGAGCAACGTCCCGTATAAAATGATCGGACAGGATGTCTCCGTATACTATGGCGAGAAGCGCGCGCTTTTCGACGTGAACCTGAACATCCGCGAAAACACCGTAACCGCCCTGATCGGCCCCTCGGGCTGCGGCAAGTCGACCTTCCTGCGAAGCCTGAACCGCATGAACGACACGATCGAGGGGTGCCGCGTCACCGGCAAGATCACGCTCGACAGCGACGATATCTATGATCCGGATATCGACGTCGTCGAACTTCGCGCCCGCGTCGGCATGGTTTTCCAGAAGCCGAACCCGTTCCCGAAGTCGATCTATGAAAACGTCTCCTACGGCCCCCGCATCCACGGTCTCGCCAAGTCGAAGGCCGATCTCGACCAGATCGTCGAGAGCAGCCTGCAGCGCGCCGGGCTCTGGAACGAGGTCAAGGACCGCGTGCACGAATCCGGCACGGGCCTCTCCGGCGGTCAGCAGCAGCGCCTGTGCATTGCCCGCGCCGTTGCCGTCAGCCCGGAAGTCATCCTGATGGACGAGCCCTGCTCGGCCCTTGACCCGATCGCCACCGCCAAGGTCGAGGAGCTGATCCACGAACTGCGCGAAAACTATACGATCGTCATCGTCACCCACTCCATGCAGCAGGCCGCGCGCGTCTCGCAGCGCACCGCCATGTTCCACCTCGGCAATCTTGTCGAGGAGAACGACACCGACAAGATGTTCACCAATCCGGACGATCCCCGTACCCAGGACTACATCATGGGTCGCTTCGGCTGATCACGGCCATCCGAAGCCTTCCCCTTATTCGAGGACAAAGCCCCATGGCATCGACACATATTTATTCTGCCTATGATGATGATCTGAAGTTCCTGTCCAGGCGGATTTCCGAAATGGGCGGCCTGGCCGAACAGATGGTCGCCGAATCCGTCCGGGCGCTGGTCAACGGCGATACCGCGCTGGCGCAGAAGGTCATCTCAGACGACGTGATCCTCGATCACACCGAGCGCGAAATCGGCGACAAGGCGATCGTCACCATCGCCCGCCGGCAGCCGATGGCCGCGGACCTGCGCGAAATCATGGGTTCGATCCGCATCGCCGCCGATCTCGAACGCGTCGGCGACCTCGGCAAGAACACCGCCAAGCGCGTCATCGCCGTGCAGAGCACCGGCGTTCCCCGCAAGCTCGCCCGCGGTCTCGAGCATCTCTCCGAGCTGGCGCTTGTCCAGCTCAAGGAAGTGCTCGACGTCTATACGACACGCGCTGCCGACAAGGCGACCGCCATCCGCGAACGCGACAACGAGATCGACGCCATGTACACCTCGCTGTTCCGCGAGCTCTTGACCTACATGATGGAAGATCCGCGCAACATCACGAGCTGCACGCATCTGCTCTTCTGCGCCAAGAACATCGAGCGCATCGGCGACCATGCCACCAACATCGCCGAGACGATCTACTACATGGCGACAGGCGCCCAGCCGGAAGGCGATCGTCCGAAGGATGACAGCGCCAACACCGTTGGCGCCGCGACGGAATAATCCTTCCAAGATTGCGTGCGCGCCCGTTCGGGGCGCGCAAAGAGGTCGCAGCCAATTTCTGAATTTGCGCAGGACGCCTGCTTAGAACCCCGGTTTAAGGCTTGTGCGCGAGGAGACGGACACGCATGATCCCGAGAGTCGCAGTTGTTGAAGACGAGGAAGCCCTCAGCGTGCTCCTTCGCTATAATCTCGAAGCCGAAGGCTTCGAGGTCGATACCATCCTGCGCGGCGACGAGGCCGAAATCAGGCTTCAGGAGCGCACGCCCGACCTGCTCATCCTCGACTGGATGCTGCCCGGCGTCTCCGGCATCGAACTCTGCCGGCGCCTGCGCATGCGGCCGGAAACCGAGCGACTGCCGATCATCATGCTGACGGCGCGCGGCGAGGAGAGCGAGCGTGTGCGCGGACTGTCCACCGGCGCCGACGATTATGTCGTCAAGCCCTTCTCGACCCCCGAGCTCGTCGCCCGCGTCAAGGCGATGCTGCGCCGTGCCCGTCCCGAGGTGCTGTCCTCGGTGCTGAAATGCGGCGATATCGAGCTCGACCGCGAAACCCATCGCGTCCACCGCAAGAGCCGCGAAGTCCGCCTCGGCCCGACCGAATTCCGCCTGCTGGAATTCCTGATGTCGTCGCCGGGCCGGGTCTTTTCCCGCTCGCAGCTGCTCGACGGCGTCTGGGGCCACGACATCTATGTCGACGAGCGCACCGTCGACGTCCATGTCGGCCGCCTGCGCAAGGCGCTGAACTTCTCCAACATGCAGGACGTCATCCGCACCGTCCGTGGCGCCGGCTATTCGATGGAAGCCTGAGGGTTTCTACTGCTGCTAAAGTCAAAGATTTGCCCCTCACCCTAGCCCTCTCCCCGTTCTGACGGGGAGAGGGGACGTGCCCTGCGAAAGGTCGGCGGGGAACGGAGAGGTTGCGGCATGTCCCTTCGCCCCGCGTGCGGGGAGAAGGTGGCGGCAGCCGGATGAGGGGCAACCCCAGCGCTTCCACTCCAATCATAAAAAACGGGCCGCTCGGCCCGTTTTTTATGTCCGGCGATGTCGCCTTCTCAGCTGACCCGTGCCGCGGCCCGGCGCCTTTCGTTGATCGGCTGATAGGCAAGCTTCTGATGATAGCTGCAATAGGGAGAATTGTCGGGGGACTCGCAGCCGCAGAAATGGAAATCTTCCTTGAGCGGGTCGCCGACCGGCCATTTGCAGGTGCGTTCGGTGAGCTCCGTCAGGCCGAGGCGGCGAGAAATCGGCACGACCACATTGCCGGCCGGCACATATTCCATTTCGTCGACGGCATCGACCTCGATCTCTTCCTTCAGCATCGTTGCGCCCTGTTGACGGGTCACGGTGCGGGTGGTGATCCGGGAGGCGTAATTCGGCGCGCGCGGCGCGGACGTCTGGCGCTTCGGCGTGCGCGCCGCGGTGGCCGTGCCGCCGGCTTTGGCGCGGCCGGGAAGGCTGAGCCTGTGCACCTTGCCGATAACGGCGTTTCGGCTGACGCCGCCAAGCTGCGCAGCAATCTGGCTGGCGCTCAGTCCTTCGGCCCAAAGCTTCTTGAGTTTCTCGACCCGCTCGTCTGTCCAGTTCATGCCCTGTCTCCACCTTTTGCGTTGGTGATGGCAGAATCCCTCACCGTTGTCCCGGAAGCCTCCGAAACAAGAAACGCTTGATCAATTTTGGTGACTAGTTCCGCCGCATGCAGTCTAGTAATTGAACTTTAACCTAGTGTGAGGCTGACTCCGTGACAAGAGTCGCGGGAATCCGGATGAATCGAATTTCAAGTTTTCCCCAACTTGCTGCCTCTGCGTGGCATTTCTGCAATAATGCCTGTTGAAGGCCGAAAGTGCCGCTGTACAAGCTTGCTGCATAGGCTAAGGCGGCAGTTTTGTTGACATTGCAGCGCGAAAAGGAAATAGTACCGCTCGCCGCCGAAAGGCGGCATTTTTGATTTTTTGGACCTGGTTTTGTTAGCCGGAGTCCGTGCAAGACAACATTGAACGGGAGACCCGCGCCATGGCTGAAGCCGCGCCGCTTTATGACACCTATTCTCGCGCCCCGCTGCGGTTCGAGCGAGGCGAGGGCGTATGGCTGATCACCGAGAGCGGCGAGCGTTATCTCGATTTCGGCGCCGGTGTCGCCGTCACCTCCGTCGGCCATGGCAACCCGCATGTGGTCGCGGCGCTGAAGGAGCAGGCCGACAAGGTCTGGCACCTCTCCAACATCTATGAGATCCCCGGCCAGGAGCGCCTCGCCAAGCGCCTGACGGACGCTACCTTCGCCGATAAGGTGTTCTTCACCAATTCGGGCGCCGAGGCGCTCGAATGCGCCATCAAGACCGCGCGCCGCTACCAGTTTTCCAAGGGCCATCCCGAGCGGTTCCATATCATCACCTTCGAGGGCGCCTTCCATGGGCGCACGCTCGCGACGATTGCCGCCGGCGGTCAGGAGAAATATCTCGAAGGTTTCGGCCCCAAGGCTCCGGGTTTCGATCAGGTGCCGTTCGGCGACATCGAGGCCGTCCGCGCCGCCATTACCGATGCGACGGCCGCAATCCTGATCGAGCCGGTGCAAGGCGAGGGCGGCGTGCGTCCCGCCACCGGCGAATTCATGAAGGCGCTTCGCCGGATCTGCGACGAAAACGGCCTGCTGCTGATCCTCGACGAGGTCCAGACCGGCGTCGGCCGCACCGGCAAGCTCTTCGCCCATGAATGGTCCGGCATCACGCCCGATATCATGGCCGTTGCCAAGGGCATCGGCGGCGGTTTCCCGCTCGGCGCCTGCCTTGCCACGGCCGAGGCTGCCTCCGGCATGAAGGCCGGCACGCATGGTTCGACCTATGGCGGCAATCCGCTGGCCATGGCGGTCGGCAGTGCCGTGCTCGACGTCATCCTCGCCGATGGCTTCCTTGAGCATGTGCGCGACGTCGCGCTCGTCTTCCGCCAGGGGCTGGCCTCGCTCAAGGATCGGTATCCCGATGTGATCGAGGATATCCGAGGCGAGGGGCTTCTGCTCGGCGTCAAGGCTGCGGTTCCCTCGGCCGAGTTGCTGCAGGCGATCCGCGCCGCGCATCTGCTCGGCGTGCCGGCCGGCGACAACGTCATCCGCCTTCTTCCGCCGCTGGTGGTCACTGCCGAAGAAGCCCGCGAGGGGCTCGTGCGCCTCGAGCGCGCCGCCGAGAGCATCCGCGCCGCCAAGATCAAGAAGACGGCTTGAAGGGATCGCCGCCTTCGGGCGCACGACAGGTAAGAACATGGCTCCTAAACATTTCCTCGATCTTTCGGCCGTCACCTCGGCCGACCTCAGAACTATCATGAACGACGCGCTCGCCCGCAAGCAGGCCTTCAAATCCGGCAAGGGCGACAAGCCGCTCGCCGGCAAGATGCTGGCGATGATCTTCGAGAAGCCGTCGACCCGCACCCGCGTCTCCTTCGACGTCGGCATGCGCCAGCTCGGCGGCGAAACGCTGTTTCTCTCCGGTACTGAAATGCAGCTCGGCCGCGCCGAGACGATCGGCGACACCGCCAAGGTGCTGTCGCGTTATGTCGATGCGATCATGATCCGCACCACCGAGCATTCCAGGCTTTTGGAGCTCGCCGAGCACGCGACCGTGCCTGTGATCAATGCGCTGACGGACGACACCCACCCCTGCCAGATCATGGCCGATATCATGACCTTCGAGGAGCATCGCGGCCCGATCAAGGGCAAGACGATCGCATGGACCGGCGACGGCAACAATGTGCTGCATTCGCTGGTGGAAGGGGCTGCGCGCTTCGGCTACCGCATGAACATGGCCGTGCCTCTTGGTTCCGAGCCCAAGGATCACTATCTGAACTGGGCCCGCAATGAGGGCGCCGAAGTCATGCTCTGCCATGATGCCGACCGTGCGGTCGAAGGTGCCGATTGCGTGGTGACCGATACCTGGGTCTCCATGAATCAGGAACATCGGGCCCGGGGTCACAACGTCTTCCAGCCTTATCAGGTCAATGCGGCCTTGATGGCCAAGGCCGGCAAGGATGCATTGTTCATGCATTGCCTGCCGGCGCATCGCGGTGAGGAAGTGACGGACGAGGTGATCGACGGCCCGCAATCCGTGGCCTTCGATGAAGCGGAAAACCGTCTTCATGCGCAGAAGTCGATTCTTGCTTGGTGCCTGGGCGCGATCTGAACCATAATCGGATGTTGCGAGTCATAAGCTTGCGGCCCGACTGCGCGAGCGCCGGACACTTTGGCCGCCGCTCCAGAAACCAGGAGTAAAGCCATGGCAGAAGCTGCAGCCGCCCTCGGCCAGTTCGATTTCGCCGGCGATGATCATGTCGTCCCCTTTCAGGTGGAGGGTCTGGATGTGCGCGGCCGCGCCGTCCAGCTCGGCCCCATGCTCGATGCGATCCTCGAGCGCCATCATTATCCCGCGCCCGTCGCCCGGCTGCTCGCCGAAGTCGTCGTGCTGACGGTGCTGCTCGGCACCTCGCTGAAGTTCGACGGCAAGTTCACCGTGCAGACCAAGGGCGACGGCCCGGTCGATCTGCTCGTCGCCGATTTCTCGACGCCGGAGAACGTGCGTGCCTATGCCCGTTTCGACCGGGCGCTGCTCGACCAGGCGATTGCCTCAGGCGAGACCGAGCCGGAGCAGCTGCTCGGCAAGGGCGTGCTTGCCTTCACCATCGACCAGGGCAAGTTCGCGCAGCCTTACCAGGGCATTGTCGCCCTCGACGGCACGTCGCTCGAGGAGATCGCCGGCGTCTATTTCCGCCAGTCGGAGCAGATCCCGACGCGCGTGCGCCTGGCTGCGGCCGAACTTTTCGACCGTGACGATACCGGCAAGCCGCGCCATCGTTGGCGGGCAGGCGGCCTCGTCGCCCAGTTCCTGCCGGAGGCACCGGAGCGCATGCGCCAGCCTGATCTCCACGGCGGCGACGGCGATAACGGCGACCGTCCGCATGGCGAGGATGACGCCTGGACCGAAGCGCGCTCGCTGGTCGAGACCATCGATGCCGACGAGCTGACCGATCCGCAGGTCGGCACCGAACGTCTCTTGTTCCGCCTGTTCCACGAGCGCGGCGTGCGCGTCTTCGAGCCCCGCGCCGTCTTCGACCGCTGCAGCTGCTCGCGGGAAAAAATAGGCAACGTGCTGAAGGGGTTCACCGCCGAGGAGATCGAGGCCAGCCAGGAAAACGGCGAGATATCCGTCACCTGTGAATTCTGCTCGACCACCTACCGCTTCGAAGCAGCCGAGCTTCAGCCGGCGGAATAACATTAGTCGCGCTTGGCGCGAAAAAGATGCGCATTGCAGCGGCACAGTGACTCGACTTTTAGTAGTCACTGTGCACCTATTATCCCAACTGGTTCTGGGGGCGGGACGTCAATGCGGCTTTTGTATTTTGTATTCGCATTCATTGCTGCGATGCCACGGATTGTCCTGGCTGATGACGAAACAATCAAATGGAAAGAGGTTGGCGGCTGGACCGTGGCTGTCGACCCGACCTTGGGCAACGGCTGTTTTGTTCTCACTTCATTTGATGACGGCACCGTTTTTCGTCTGGGCTTTAATTTTACAAAAAAGGAGAGCCCTTTTTACATTGTGATCGCAAATCCGAACTGGAAATCCTTGGAAGTGGGAAAGCAATATCCCATCGAACTGTCGTTAGATCGTTCTCAATGGACGGCGAATGCGAGCGCTCTCGATCTTGATGGCTTCAAGGGATTATGGATCGATTTTAAGGATTCCAGTCTGATTGCCGAGTTCGCTCGTAAACTGGGTTTTCGCGCCACCTTCAACGGAAAGCAGATTGTTGCGCTGAGTTTAAAAAATTCCGTCAGGGCAACGGATGAGATGCTCACCTGCCAGAAGGCGGTAAACGCTGCAGTCGCTCAGCGGCCAGCCACGCCCCAATCAAAGGATCCGTTCGAAGCAAAGCCGGATACCCGGACGGCCTCGGATCCTTTTGATCTCTGATGCATGTCATCTGGGGGTGAATCGGGCATATCCACTTTGGGGCCGGCGCTCAGTTCAGCACGCGCAGCAGCCCCGGCGAATCAAGCGAGAAGGCGGGGATGTCGACGTCGAATAGCTCGCCTTCATCCGTTTCCATCTGGTAATGGCCGAACATCAGGCCTGAGGGCGTGTCGAGCGGACAGCCGGAGGAATATTCGTAGGTGTCGCCCGGGCTGAGCCGCGGCTGTTCGCCGACGACGCCGGGGCCGGTCACCTCGTCCACCACCCCGTTCTGGTCGGTGATGTTCCAGTAGCGATTGATGAGGCGAACGGCGACGCCGGAATTGTTGCTGATGACGATCCGGTAACCCCAGACATAGCGATCGTCTTCCGGATCGGATTGCTCCTCCAGATAGAACGGTTCGACCACGACTTCGATATCTCTTGTGAGGGCGCGATACATGCCTTGCACCATAGTCAAGATATGTTACCCGTATCTTATAAAGAGGCCCCGTCCGTCAAGAAACGGAACGTTGATCAGCGGTCAAATGGTGATCATCGTATGGTTTTCGATCGTTAAGCCTAATCGTCAGCGTTAATTTTACTTCGCAACGCCGGCGCGCGGGTACTTGTTCCCGCAGATCGGCGGCCGGCTCCTCATTGAAGTCCGGCCGCTATTCCAGTCGATCAGGCCGAAACCTTGGAAAGCGCCTGCGCGAAATCCTCGATCAGGTCGTCCGTGTCCTCGATGCCGGCCGAAAGCCGCACCGTGCCCGGAGAAATGCCGAGTTCGGCACGCGCCTCTTCCGTCAGGTTCTTGTGCGTCGTCGTTGCCGGATGGGTGATCAGGCTTTTGCTGTCGCCGAGATTGTTGGAGATCTTGATGATCTCAAGCGCGTTCTGCAGCGCGAAGGCCGCCTCCTTGCCGCCCTTCAGCTCGAAGCAGACGAGCGTCGAGCCGCCGGTCATCTGCTTGGCGATGATGTCAGCCTGCGGGTGATCCTTGCGGCCGGGATAGATCACCTTGGCGACCTTGCCCTGCTCTGCCAGGAAATCGGCGATCTTCGCCGCATTCTCAGTCTGCTGCTTGACGCGCAGCGGCAGCGTCTCGATGCCCTTCAGAAGCGTCCAGGCATTGAACGGCGACATGGCCGGGCCGGTATGGCGGAAATAGTCGTGCAGGTTCTCGTCGATCCATGCCTTGTCGGCGAGCACCACGCCGCCGAGGCACCGGCCTTGGCCGTCTATGTGCTTGGTGGCGGAATAGACAACGATATGGGCGCCGAGTTCGAGCGGCTTCTGAAAGAGCGGCGTCGCGAAGACGTTGTCGACGATCAACTTGGCGCCGACCTGGTTGGCGAGCCTGGCGACGCCCGCGATATCGATCACTTCGAGCGTCGGGTTGGTCGGGCTCTCTAGGAAGAATACCTTGGTATTCGGGCGGACCGCCTTTTCCCAGTTGGCGAGATCCCGGCCGTCGACCAGCGTGCACTCGATGCCGTATTTCGGCGCCAGCGTTTCCACGACCCAGCGGCAGGAGCCGAACAGCGCGCGGGCCGCGACGATATGGTCGCCGGCCTTGACCTGGCAAAGGACGGCGGCGGCGACGGCCGCCATGCCGGAGGCGGTGGCGCGGGCATCTTCAGCGCCTTCCAATGCGCACATGCGCTTTTCGAACATGTCGTTGGTCGGGCTGCCGTAGCGGGCATAGATGAAGCCGTCCGTTTCGCCCTTGAAGCGGGCTTCTGCCGCTTCCGACGTGTCATAGACGAAACCCTGGGTGAGATAGATTGCCTCGGATGTTTCGCCATATTGCGAACGCAGCGTGCCGCCATGGACGAGTTGGGTTGCCGGGCGCCAGGTCTTGCTCATGCCATCACCTTCACATAACAAAAAACCGGCCGCAAAAGCAGACCGGTTTCATAACCCGGTCTTTTTAGCCACTTGTTTAACGTGGCTGCAAGCCGACCGGCCAAATCACCACGGGATAATTCTGCAATACTGCTGTTAGCTGCTTGCGTCAATTCCCCGAGTTTGGTTTTGTCGGCGGCAAAATGATGGATGGGGCATGATGGCTCGCGAAACTGGAATTCTGGCGGACCGCGCGATTGCGGCACTGTTCGAAACGGGGCGTCTGAACTCCGAGCGGGAGCTCGACCGCGATCAGATCCAGCCGGCGAGCCTCGACCTGCGTCTAGGAAGCAAGGCCTTTCGTGTGCGCGCTTCCTTCATGCCCGGCCCCTCGCATCTGGTCTCGGACAAGCTCGATCGGCTGAGCCTGCACGTGATCGACCTTTCCCAGGGCGCGGTGCTCGAAACCGGCTGCGTCTATATCGTACCGCTGATGGAGAGCCTGGCGCTGCCTGCCGACATGTCGGCTTCGGCCAATCCGAAGAGCTCGACCGGCAGGCTCGATATCTTCACCCGCGTCATCACCGACTACGCCCAGGAATTCGACAAGATCCCGCCGGGCTATTCCGGCCCGCTCTATCTCGAAATCAGCCCGCGCACCTTCCCGATCGTCGTGCGCCGCGGCTCGCGCCTGTCGCAGATCCGCTTCCGTGTCGGCCAGTCCGTGCTCGGCGAGCCGGAACTTCTGAGGCTGCATGAAAGCGAAACGCTCGTTGCCAGCAAGCAGCCGAACGTCTCGGGCGGCGGCATTGCGCTGTCGATCGATCTCACCGGCGACAAGGACGGCCTGATCGGTTATCGCGGCAAACACCATACCGCCGTCGTCGACGTCGATGAAAAGGACCAGCACGATATTTTTGATTTCTGGGAACCGCTCTACAGCCGCGGCCGTAACGAGCTGATCCTCGATCCCGACGAGTTCTATATCCTTGTCTCGCGTGAAGCCGTGCATGTGCCGCCGGATTATGCGGCCGAGATGACCCCCTTCGATCCGCTGGTCGGCGAATTCCGCGTCCACTATGCCGGCTTCTTCGATCCGGGCTTCGGCCACGCGCCGGCCGGCGGGCGCGGCAGCCGCGCCGTGCTCGAAGTGCGAAGCCACGAAGTGCCCTTCATCCTCGAAGACGGGCAGATCGTCGGCCGCCTGGTCTACGAGCACATGCAGGAAAAACCGGCCAGCCTATACGGCTCCGGCCTCGGCTCCAACTACCAGGCCCAGGGCCTCAAGCTCTCGAAGCACTTCCGGATCTGAAACGCGACTTGACAGCCGCCCCCATCTGTTGGAAATCTCAGCGCATCGCGGGTGTAGCTCAATGGTAGAGCAGCAGCTTCCCAAGCTGAATACGAGGGTTCGATTCCCTTCACCCGCTCCAGCTGCCTTTCCAGCGATGTCCTTCTAATCCCCGAAAAACCGGATCGGCTTATACCGGCGGTGTGCGATGATCAGGCTGCGGTCGGGCTGGATGATGTAGGTTTCCTCCACCTGTCGGCCGTACTGGTCGATAAAATCATGCGGGAAGGAGGAGCCGGGTGGCGATTTGGTGAGCTTGGTGCGCGGCTGGCCTTGATAGGTGATGCTGCCTGGGATGGGTTCGAGGCCCGGGCCGCTGTAGCTGACGGTGTTGCATCCCGCCAGAACGAGTGTGCCGATGAGGCCGATGATTGCCGGTTTCATATCCATCCCTTCCGATGCGCAGAACGTTGCGATCTTACTCCCGATCGCAACAGACGCACCAGATGAAACGGCGTCTCCGCCTTCACTCGTTCGAGAGGTGCTGCCCGGAGCGCAGGAAATCCATGCGTTGCCGAAACCGGCGGTGTCTGCTAGATCGGCAGTGTCGAAAAAGGCAGGATCGGTTGAGGTAAGCCCGATCCCTTCCGTTGGAGCGTCGTGAGCGCTCTCAAGAAGCTCTGCTCCGTGGCCTATGGCACGAGAACCCGCGACGTGATCCGCATCAAGATGCGGGATCCCGGCGGCGTGCGGAGACGGCAAAAGGCAGTCCCGGGATTTTTTCAGACGGAGACTGTCATGCGCCTGAACCATCTCGATTTTCACGTTCCCGATATTACCGCGACGGCGGATTTCTTCATCCGCCACTTCGGCCTGATGCTCAAGGATATGCGGGGCCAGAATGGCCTGGCGATACTGACCGACGACGCCGGCCTCGAAATTGTCCTCAGCCACGCGATCGCCAAATTCGGCACGTCAGACCAGGTCGAATTGCAGCGTCAGACCTATCATATCGGCTTCATTCTGGCCGATAGGGCGCATGTCGATGCTGTCCACGCCGGGCTCGTTGCTTCAGGTGCAGACCTGTCCGGCCCACCGGCCGCCATGCGCGGCGGCTGGCTGTTTTATTGCACGGCTCCTGGAAATATTCTGGTCGAGGTTGGGTGGCGGCCGGAGTAGATGAGATCCTAAAAGGAAGGGTACGGCCCGTAGCCTGCCCCTCATCCGCCTGCCGGCACCTTCTCCCCGCTTGCGGGGCGAAGGGACCGTGCCGCGACCTCTCCGTTCCCCACCAATCTCGCGCTGGGCACGTCCCCTCGCCCCGTTCACGGGGAGAGGGCTAGGGTGAGGGGCAATTTTGGGTGGGAGCTAAACAGTCGTGGCTCAGAACTCCGTCCAGTCGCCATCCTGGCTTTTCGGCGCGCTGCCGGCGCCGAAGGCGTTGGCGAGGGTCAGGCCGAGGGCGCGCGCCGGTGAGGCGGCGGGGCGGGCCGTGCCTTCCTTGGCGACGCGGATCGAGGCTGGCCTGGCGGCCGGGCGCGGGGCAACACGCGGTGCTGCGGCCGGCGGCCGGGTCGAGGCGATCGGTGCGGCGGCGGCAAAGCCGCCGGTGCCGGTCAATCGGAACTGGCCGAGCAGGGTGTTGAGTGCTGCCGCTTCCGTGGCGAGGCTGCGGCTGGCGGCCGTCGATTGCTCGACCATCGCCGCATTCTGCTGCGTGCCCTGGTCCATGGTGTTGACGGCGGTGTTGATCTCCTGCAGCCCGATCGACTGTTCGCGCGAGGCTTCGGCGATCGCGTGGACGTGCTGGTTGATTTCCTGCACCTCGGTGACGATCACATCGAGCGCCTTGCCGGTCTCGCCGACCAGCGTGACGCCGGTCTGCACATGCGTGCCGGAATTGGTGATCAGCGACTTGATCTCCTTGGCGGCATTGGCCGAGCGCTGCGCGAGCTCGCGCACTTCCTGGGCGACGACCGCAAAACCCTTGCCGGCTTCACCGGCGCGCGCGGCTTCGACGCCGGCATTCAAGGCCAAGAGGTTGGTTTGGAAGGCGATGTCGTCGATCACGCCGATGATGTTGGAAATTTCGCCCGAGGACTTTTCGATCTCGTGCATGGCGGAGATGGCCTTGCGGACGATCTCGCCGGATTTTTCGGCGCCGAGACGGGTGCGGGTGACGAGCTGGCTCGCCTCCTCGGCGCGCTTGGCGGCATCGCGCACCGTCGTGGTGATTTCTTCCAGCGCCGCTGCAGTTTCTTCGACGGAGGCCGACTGCTGTTCCGTTCGCCGGGAAAGCTCGTCGGCGGAGGAACGAATCTCGTTGGCGCCGGCGCCGATGGCCCGCGCATTGGCCCCGACCGCCTGCATGGTCTCGTTGAGCTTCTCGACCGAGTGGTTGAAATCTTGGCGCAGCGCGTCGAGATGGGCGACGAAAGGCTCGTCGATATGCGAAGCGAGATCGCCGGCGGCAAGGCGGCGCAGGCCGTCGCCGAGGGCTGCGGCGGCGCGTTCGAGCTCGGCTGCCTCGCGGGCTTTCTGCGCCTCGCGTTCGCGGCGCTCGCCGTCGCTGACGCTGCGGTCTGCCTCGGCGCGCGCCTCGATCTGGCGACGCTCGATCGCGTTGTCGCGGAAGATCGAGACCGCCTTTGCCATCTGGCCGACTTCGTCGCGGCGGTCGAGACCACTGATATCGCTATCGGTGTCGCCCTCGGCAAGGCGCGTCATGCGCAGGCTGAGCTTCGTCATCGGGCCGGCAATGCCTTTCTGCGCCATGGTGACGCCAAAGCCGATTGCGGTGAGAACAGCGGTGCCGATCAGAGTGAGACAGAAGGTGATCCGGCCGTTGACGGATGCTGAGAGGCCGTCGCCGCCATCGTTGAGCATCGCCATCATCGCATCATTGTTGGCGATCATCTTCGGCGTCAGCGCATCGAGCTTGGCATTGATCACGGCGACGTTTGCGAGTGCGCCCGCGCTGTCCTTGCCCTTGCTCTGCTCGATGATCTTATTGGCCAGAGTTTCGATTTCATCGATGCCGGCCTGGATTTCGTCTATCGCTGCCTTGCGGCTCGGAACCAGGGCGAGGGCCTGTTTCATCCGGTCGCGGGCCTGCGGCAGCTTGCTCGGTGTGGCAAGCGCCGTCTGGTATGTCGGCGTATCGGGCTGCATCTCGGCAACCAAGGTGACCTGCAGCACCGAGGCTACGACCGAGGCGCTGGCACGTGCGCTCAGCATCGAGGCCTGCGCCTCATGATCGATAAAGGCGCTATAGGCGGCGTCGGCCCGGCGGAATTCGGAGATGACATAGACCAGCCCCGCCGTCGTGATCAGCCCGAGCAGCGCCACGAGCGATATGATTTTGGTGCGGATTTTCAGATGCTTCAACATGGAAATGTCACCCGATCTGGCCGGGCGCGCCGCGCGTCCGGTGTTTGGAAATCAGTTGTTGCAAACAGAGCGCTGTTCTTAGGAAATGTGGATTGACGTATGCATCATGCAATCGGCTTGGCGGGGTCCGTATCGTCGCAGCAAAATAGAGGCGATATTCTTTAATTCTGCGCTAACGCTCAGGCGCGGACACACCGGTAAATTTGGGGGCAAGAGGTTCGCGCCGACATCCAGGAGAGTCTGCCAATGCCCAAGAGAGCCTCATCCTGAAGTGCCCCGCAGGGGCCTCGAAGGGCGAGGCAGGTGCGCCGGCGTCAGGGGGATGCAAGAAGCAACGTTGCAGCGTGCTTCGAGGCTACGCCCTATGGGCTTCGCACCTCAGCATGAGGGACGTTGGAGGATGCCGCGCTCACAACTGCAGGCGTGGGAGGTGCGGGGCCCTCAAGAGAGCCTCATCCGCTCCCTCGTTCCCATAGATATTCCCCGCCGGGCATCACTCTGTTACATCTCGTCCCCGCAGTGCTTCGCGCTCAAACCGAGACTGGAATCACGATGAAGCTATCCAAGCTGGCATGCCTGACTCTAAAGGGGTTTTTCGCGTTCGGCCTGTTTCTGACAGCGCTGTTTTCGAGCTTTGCGGCATCCGCCCAGCAAGCTGCCCCTTCGCTGCCGTTGCTCTTCGATGCCCGCGAGCGTCTCGCCAGACCGGATCTCTCGTCGCTGGTCCGCCTGCGCTTTCTGACGTCGGTTGATTTCCCGCCGTTTAATTTCACCGATCAGAACGGCAAGCTTTCCGGCTTCAACGTCGATCTCGCCCGCGAAATCTGCGGCGAGCTGGAGATTTCGGATAAGTGCCAGATCCAGGCAATGCCTTTCACCGATCTCAAGGATGCCCTCGCCGCCTCGCAGGGCGATGCCGTCATCGCCGGCCTTGCGGTCACCCCGGAGCTGCGCCGGCAATTTCTCTTCTCCCGGCCATATCTGATGCTGCCGGCGCGCTTCGTGCGCAATCTCGCCGCCCCGCTTGATGGAAAGACCGCTGCTGCGCTCTCCAACCATTCGGTCGGCGTCGTCAAAGGCACGGTGCACGAGGCCATGCTGGCAGCCTTTTTCCCGGCGCTGAAAGCGCAGGCTTTCGACACGAAGGACGCCCTGCTTGCGGCGCTGAAGGAGCGAAAGGTCGATGCTGCCTTCGCCGACGCGCTGCAGCTTTCTTTCTGGGTCTCGTCCCCGGCCTCCGACAAATGCTGCGCGCTGTTCGACGGCCCCTACCTCTCCGAACATTTCCTCGGCGAGGGCATGACGATCATGCTGCGACAGAAGGACAGCGTGCTGACATCCGCCATTGATCATGCGCTGGCGGCGCTGTCGCGCACCGGCCGTCTCCAGGAGATCTATCTGCGCTATTTTCCCTACGGGCTCTACTGAGCCTCAAGGATTATCCCTTGCGGAAACGGGCAATGGCGCTCCGCTCGATCGCCGCGCAGGTGAGCTTATCGAGGCCGAGGCGGTCCCGCAGCAGGCTGAGCAGTCGCAGTTCCTCTGCCTTGACCGAAAGATCGGCGGAGGCCACCTCGACGGCAAGCGCATAAGCGGTGTCATAGAGTTTTGCCGGCAAGGTATCGCGGACCGTTTCAAGGACCACGTCGAGGCCTTCGGGCCCAGCCAGCAGCGCGGCGCAGTCGCGTGCTATCGGAATGAGCTTGTCGTCATCAAAATCCCTGAAAACCGGCAGGAAGCCGATCAGCTGACCGATCCTTTCCATCTCCCTGTCGTTCATGGTGCTGTCAACGGCGGATGCCATCACCATCACGTAGATCAGCGCATCATGGGCGGAAAGCGGCTTGTTCATCTCTGATTCCTTGTTGATCAGCGCAGATTAGGAATTGGCCGCGGCCTTTACAAGAGATCGGCAGCTCTCCCCCGGCGGGCGGCCTGTCAATTGCGGCGCGGATCACCGCCGTAAACGCCTTTCTGCGCCTGTTTAGCCTTGTCGGCGACGGATGCAAGCGGCGAACCCGCCTCTGCTTCCGCCCAGCCGCTTTCGGCAAGCCACGCGCCGAGATCCTGCGTACCGAGCCGACAGGCGGCGATCGCCGTTCCCTTCCATTCGACCGTGTCGAGATCGCAGGTGATGCTGCGGTTGCGCAAGAGCTGGCGCAGCGCCGTCTTCGCCATCATGCCGCAGGGCCATTGCCGGCCTGCCGGCCCGCATATCCTGTCGGCCGGCGTGGGGGCGATGCCGGCAAGCTGGAGCCTGCGCTCCCCGAAGGAAAGAATGCCCGCGTTTTCGACTAGTGGCCGCGGCAGCTCCATGGCCTTTTTCTCGGCCGGCCCTGTCGTTTGGCTGGATGTCGGCGCCGCTTGTTGCGGGATGGTGGCGGCTCTGGGCGCCGCGCCTTCAGTCGCCGCCGCTGGGTGCGGGACCGCCGGTTCCACAGAGCGGGCGATCATTTCGGCACGTTCGTCGGATATTGTCGCTGCCGGTTCGGCGGCCCCGGAGGCAACATTCGGCGCAGCCGCTGCCGTCTCCTCTGTGGCTGCGGTTTCTTCCCCTCCCGTGCCGCCGCGAAGCCTCGCTTCGCCTGCCTTCAGCAGGCCGACCACCACCGCCATCCCCATAATACCTGTAAAGACGGCGGCAGGGCGCATGGAATATCTTCCTACTGGCTGGCCCAGATGATGCGGGCGATCCAATCGACATCGGCAAGATCGAGCGTGCGGTTGGGATGTTCGGGATTAAGCGACATCAGCTCGATCGACCGCGGGCTCTGGCGCAGCAGCACCTTGGCCATTACTTCGCCCGCGCATGTGCGCACGACGACGCGGTCGTTGCGGCGCACCTGCGCCCCGGGCTCGACGATCAGCACGTCGCCGTCGCGATAAAGCGGCATCATGCTTTCGCCCTGCACCTCCAGCGCATAGACGCCGGATCTCTGCGACGGGTTGGCCGGAAACTCCACCACGTCCCAGCCATGACCGGCCGGAAAGCCGCTATCGTCGAAGAAGCCACCGGCGCCGGCCTGGGCGAAGCCGAGCAGAGGAATGGCGCTGCCCGGCGGGGGGCCGGCACGCTCGCCGATCCGCTCTCCGGCGGAACTGGCGGCCGGTTGCATGAAGGCGAGAAACTGCTCCATGCTCGCCCCCGTCGCATCGAGCACCTTGGCGATCGATTCCGTCGATGGCCAGCGCAGCCGCCCATCGGCGGAAAGCCGTTTTGACTTGTTGAACGAGGTGGGGTCGAGCCCGGCGCGGCGTGCAAGACCGGATGGCGTCAGCTCGTGCCGTTCGGCAAGCCTGTCGATCGCCTCCCAGATCTGCTTGTGTGACAGCATATGCGCCCGATTCCGTGCAGCCTGTCTCGGGCCGCGCTTTAGAGCACCGTGCGTCCGCTTCGGACGTATAAAGGAGGCTCTAACACTCTAAGTCTGAACATCTCACCTGCCGAAAAATCGATTCCGATTTTTCGAGCCGATGCTTCAGCGACAGAATACTAGCCGACCGCACGCCGACCGTAAAGGTAAGGAGGAATAAAATCCTGTTATCGACCGGTTTCGGCCGCCCTCAAGCCACCATCGCCATATTGATCTTGCCGAGCTGGATAACCGCCTGTGTGCGGCTGTCGACATCGAGTTTCAGCAGGATTGCCGAGACATGCGCCTTGATCGTCGCTTCGGAGACGCCGAGTTCATAGGCGATCTGCTTGTTCAACAGGCCCTCGGCCAGCATGGTCAGCACCCGGCTCTGCTGCGGCGTCAGCGTGTGCAGGCGGCGGATCAGGTCGGCGACGTCGGGATCCTGCTCCTGGCCGTCGCGATAGCTTTCCGGTGTGGCGATATCGCCGGCAAGCACGGTCTGGATGCCGCGGCGGATGTCTTCGATGCCCGAGGATTTGGAAATGAAGCCGGAAGCGCCGAGCTCCAGGGCCCGGCGGATCGTCGTGGCGTCGTCGCTCGCCGAAACGATGATGATCGGCAGGCTGGCGAATTCGGCGCGCAGCGCCATCAGGCCGGAAAAGCCGCTGACGCCGGGCATGGCGAGATCGAGCAGCATCAGGTCGGCATCTGGATGTGTGCCGGCGGCGGTGCGTGCGGCTGCGAAATCACCGGCCTCGACGATGGTCTGCCGGCCTTCCATGCCGATCACCGCCTGGCGCAGCGCATCGCGAAACAGCGGATGATCGTCCGCGATGATGATGGTCTGTTCCTGCATCGAAAACTCCCTCCCAAGAGTCCGATCATGCCGCATGCGCGCCGTCCCCTCGGCATTGCGTGCAGGCATTCTGAAATGACTATATCAGATCATGTCTTCTGCGGAAGGGGATTGGCTTTTTCGTCAGCCTGGAACTCCTTCACCATCCCCATGAAGCTCTTCATCATCCGCTCCATGATGCTGATCGAGCGGTCGATCTCGGCGTCGCTCGGCAGCGCACGCTGGATGAGGCCGCCCTGTTCCAGCTTGGTCACCCGCTCTGAAAGCCGGTCAAGCTCGTCCTCATAGGCCGCCCGCTCATCGGCCGCCATACGGCAGACGAGGGCGCCGTCCTTGTCCTGGCAGATCGACATGGCGCCGGTCTGGCGGTCGAGCCGGACGAAATGGTCGCCGCTCTTCTCCAGTTGGAATCGGCCCGCGTCGGTCTCGGCCGCTGCGGCGCCAAGCGGCAGGAGAACAGCGCCAAGTGCGAGAACCAAAATCTTCATCGTCTCATCCTCCGGATTTTGCCTGGGCTGGCCCCGCTTTTTGCGTGCCGAGGCGTGGACATCGCCGCCTCTTTCCGGCAAAGCGCTCATGACCCAAGGATCAGCAATCGCGAGGCCATGATGACCGTGACACCGACCCTTTACAAGATCGTGACGGAAACGCTCTGGCAGCAAGCCAGACAAAGCGGTGTTTTTCATGGCGCCGGCATCGATCTCAAGGACGGCTTCATCCATTTCTCCACGGCCGACCAGGTGAAGCAGACCGCGGCCCTGCATTTTGCCGGCCAGTCCGGCCTGGTGCTGGTCGCCGTCGATGGCCGCGGTTTCGGTGACAAGCTCCTCTTCGAACCCTCCCGCGGCGGCGATCTCTTCCCGCATCTCTACGCCGATCTGCCGCTTGCGGCCGTGCTCTGGGAGGCGCCGCTGCCGCTCGATGAGAACAGCGTTCATATCTTCCCGGAGCTGCAGCCATGATCGATCCCTTCAAGCGCATCGCCCGCAAGGGCCTTTTCCTGTTCGACCCAGAAACGGCGCACGGCATGTCGATCGCCGCGCTGAAGTCTGGCCTCGTGCCCGCCTGCCGGATCACTCCCGATCCGCGCCTGCGCCAGACCATCGCCGGCCTCACTTTCGAAAACCCGCTCGGCATGGCGGCCGGCTACGACAAGAATGCCGAGGTGCCGGAAGCGCTCTTGAAGCTCGGCTTCGGCTTTACCGAGATCGGCACCGTGACGCCGAAGCCGCAGGCTGGCAATCCGCGCCCGCGCATCTTCCGCCTGGTCGAGGATGAAGCCGTCATCAACCGCCTCGGTTTCAACAATGAGGGCCATGACGCCGCTTTCGGACGTCTCTCAAGGCTGGCGGGCGGCGGCATGATCGGCGTCAATATCGGCGCCAATAAGGATAGCGAAGATCGCATCGCCGATTATGTCGCCGGCATCCGCCGCTTCTATTCCGTCGCGCGTTATTTCACCGCCAATATCTCCTCGCCGAATACGCCCGGCCTGCGCGACCTGCAGGCACGCGAAAGCCTCGCGGCGCTGCTGTCGACCGTGCTTTCGGCGCGCGACGAGATGGCGCAGAAATCCGGCCGGAAGATCCCGGTCTTTCTGAAGATCGCCCCTGACCTGACCGAGGAAGGCATGGACGATATTGCGGCGGAAGCGCTCGCGCATCCGCTGGATGGACTGATCGTCTCCAACACCACGCTGTCTCGCGACGGTCTCAAGGACCAGCGCCAGGCGAAGGAGGCCGGCGGTCTTTCCGGCGTGCCGCTGTTCGAAAAGTCGACGGCGGTGCTTGCCCGGATGCGCAAGCGCGTCGGCCCTGATCTGCCGATCATCGGCGTCGGCGGCGTCTCCTCGGCCGAAACAGCGCTGGAGAAAATCAGGGCGGGTGCCGATCTCGTCCAGCTCTATTCATGCATGGTCTATGAAGGCCCCAGCCTGCCCGGCGATATCGTCCGCGGTCTTTCGGCGCTGCTCGACCGCGAAAAGGCCGGCTCGATCCGCGCGCTGCGGGACAGCAGGCTGGATTACTGGGCGGCGCGGAAGGTCTGATCGGCCCGCGGCCCGACCAGCATGGCGAGGAAGAAGCCGCGGAACAGCAGGAAGGCGTTCATGCCAAGCCACAAACCGTGATTGCCGAAGAGCGGCACGAAGACGGCGAGCATAAGGAGGTAGCCGGCAAAGGACATCAGCATCCGGTTGCGCATGTCGACCGACCATGTCGCGCCGATGAAGACGCCGTCCATCAGAAAGGCGAGCGCCCCCGTTAGTCCGGTAATCGCAGCCCAGGGCAGATAGGTTTCGGCCGCCTGCCGCACCTCCGGCGAGGTGGTCAGCACCGAGATCAGCCACGGGCCGGCGAGGAAGAAAAAGGCGGAAGCGAATGCGGCCAGTCCGAACGACCAGATGGTTGTCAGCTTCAGCCCGCGGTCGAAGGCCGGCCTGTACCGCGCGCCGATCGCCCGGCCGGTGATCTGCTCGGCGGCATTGGCAAGCCCGTCGAGATAATAACCTGACAGCAGGAAGAAATTCATCAGTACGGCATTGGCGGCCAGTGTCACCGCCCCGAAGCCGGTGCCGATCCGCGTCATGATCGTGAAGGCGCCGATCAGCACGAAGGTGCGGATCAGGATGTCGCGGTTGAGTGCGAAAAGCTCCGCCAGCCGGTGCCGGGAAAAGATCTCGGCCCATGCCGGACGCTCGGCCCTGCCGAAATCTTTGAGCACGATGAAAAGCCCGGCGAATGCGCCGGCTGTTTCACCGGCCGTGGTTGCCCAGGCGACTCCGGCCACGCCCCAGCCGAGCGACAGGCCGAGATAGATGGATAGCAGAATATTGATGCCGTTGATCAGCGCCTGCAGCAGCAGGCCGACACTGCCCTGTCCGCGCCCGAGCACGAAGCCGAGAATGGCGTAATTCGCCAGCGCCGCCGGTGCCGCCAGCATGCGGATCGCGAAATAGGTGCCGGTCGCCTCGGCGATCGCCCCTTCCGCGCCCATCAGCCGCAATCCCGCCGTCTCGAGCATCGGCGAAAGACAGAGCAATGCCAGCCCGCAGCCGAGCGCTGAGATCAGCGCTCGCCAGAAGACAGCCTGCTGTTCGTGCCCGTCGCGCCGGCCATAGGCCTGCGCCGTCAGTCCCGTCGTCGAGGCGCGCAGGAAGTTGAAACTGCCGAGGATCAGATCGAAGAGCATCGCGCCGATCGCCAGCCCCGCCAGCGCTTCCGCGTTACCCATATGACCGACGACGGCGGTGCTCGTCAGCCCGAGCAGCGGCGTCGTCATGAAGCCGAGCGTCATCGGAATAGCGATCGAAAGCACCAACCGGTGCGTCACCTCGAAAGCGAGAGTGTTGTTGTTGCTGCGCGTATCCATGACCTGCCTTAGATCGAGGCAGAATCGCCTCGGCTGGAAAGCACCATGGCCCAGTAGGGCAGGTTCCTGGAAGACGTATTATGGGCGACTGCGACGCCGAGGCCGTCATAACGCCCGAGCATGTTTTCCAGATGATGCGGCGAATTGATCCAGGCAGTCACAACGGCGTCGACGCTCTGCTGGCCGGAAGCGATGTTCTCGGCCGCCGGCAGCCGCACGCCGCTCGCCTTGACGCGGGCGCCGAAGCTGTCCGTCATGCCCATGAGGTGCGCCATCTTGCCGGCGCTCGCCATGCGCTTCGCCTGGAAGAGGGCCGCCGTCTGCGCCGCCGGATCGACCTCAAGCGGCGGCAGGCCGTTCTTCGCCCTCAACTGATTGACGAGCGGCAGCACACTCGTCGTCTCGTCCTCGCCGTTCGAGGGCGTGCCGGCAATTCGCGGGGTCGTGGTGCAGCCGGCGATGCCGGCGGCGAGTGCAAGTCCGGAAAGAGTGAGCAGGCTGCGCCTGGAAAGATCGATTGATATCATGTTATCGGCGATAGCTGAAAAGGCGAAGGATGACGAAGAGCGGGATGACGATCGTCGCCCCGAGGAGGAGATAGTCGCCGACGCGCCCGAGCGCGGCAAAGCCCCGGTGCCAGAGTTCCAGGATGAAGTCGCGGAACCCATAGATGATGTTCCACGGCGTCAGGCCAAAAACGGTCATGACGAATCCGACAATCAGCGACACCACGATGAGTTTAATCAATGTGCGGCCGAGTGAATCGCCGAGGAACCTGTTCACCTGATCGGACATGCGCCATCTCCTGTTTGCCCCTGGAATAAGGTCGCGGCGCACCGCCCGCAAGCCCTTTCCGGAATTGGCCGCTTCGCCTCTGAAATAGGACTTGAGTTTTTTTGTGGCCGCCGGCAAATGCCAGCGAAACGATAGGTTCGTCATGCAGTCCCACCAGCTTTCCTCAGGCGATGTCATCGCCGACCGCCGCGCCGATTATGCCAGGATGCTCGAAGAAGGCGGCGAGGCGGAGGCAGCGGCCGAGCTGATGGAGCAGGCGCTGGAGCTCGTGCCTGCCTGGGCCGCCGGCTGGTATCGGCTCGCCACCTATCTGGAAAAGGCGGGCAGGGGGGAAGCCGCGATCGAGGCCTATCGCCGGACGATCGCCCTCGATCCCGAGGATATATTCGGCGCCACCCTCAAGCTTGCCCTTCTCGGCGACTCTGCGATCCCCGACCGGCCGCCGAGCCGCTACGTCGAGCGCCTGTTCGACGATTATGCCGATCGATTCGACACCGCCCTCGTCGAAAAACTCGATTACAGCGTCCCGCAGAAGCTCGCAGACCTCATCGCCTCCACCGGCAGGCGTTACGAATGCGCCGTCGATCTCGGCTGCGGCACCGGCCTGCTCGGCCCGGAGATCCGCGCCCGCGCCCGCCGCCTCGAAGGCTTCGACCTCTCGCAGAACATGCTGGCCAAGGCCGCGGAGAAACGAGCCTATGATCATCTCGCCCGAGCCGATCTGTCGCTTGCGCCCGAGCGCTCCGGCCTGTTCGACGATGCCGGGCACTGGCGGGCCGACCTCGTGAGCGCAGCCGACGTGCTGATGTATCTCGGCAACCTCGAGAGCGTCTTTGCGATCGTCGGTGAACTCGCCGCCGCCGGTGCGGATTTCGCCTTCTCCGTCGAGGATGCGGGCGACGGAGAGGCTTTCCAACTCGCCCCGTCGTTGCGTTACGCCCATTCGGAAGCCTATGTGAGGCAGCTGCTTTCCCGCCACGGCTTCGAAATCCTCAAGATCGTCAAGACGGTCATTCGCAAAGATGGCGGAAAACCGGTTTCCGGCATTCTGTTCCTTACGCGCAACGCTGCGTAAGCGAACTTTTCTTGCTATTTTTTAATAGGTCAGCATTACTTACCTATTTTGCTTGATTGCAACGGCAGAAGACTGATATTTCACTGATATCGCCAAGAGCGGCGATATCGACCGCGCCCCGCCGGCTCATTTCACATTGCAAAAAACGTCACCGCCTTCAGGAGTTCCTCGGAGGCTTTCGCGAACCTGTCTGCCGTGGAGACTGGAATATGACACAGCGCATCAATGCCCTTGGCGTCTGGAATACCAGCGCGACCCGCCATACGCCGATCGAAGATGTGCAAGGTATCTTCTCCGGCAGTCTGATTGCCGCTCTCGGCATTTATGTGCTCGCCAGTGCCGGCCTTCTCACCGGCAGCACCGCCGGTGTCGCCTTCCTGCTGCACTATGCCTTCGGCGTCAATTTCGGCCTCGCCTTCTTCCTGCTCAACCTGCCGTTCTTCTATCTCTCGTGGAGGCGCCTCGGCATGGCCTTCACGATCAAGACCTTCATTGCCATCGGCCTGACCTCGGTGCTATCAGACGTGCAGTCGCGCTTCTTTTCGATTTCGAGCATCCACCCGGCCTGGGCTGCCCTTCTCGGCGGCCTGCTGCTCGGCTTCGGCCTGCTGGCGCTTTATCGCCACCGCGCCAGCCTCGGCGGCGTCGGCATTCTCGGCATCTACCTGCAAGAACGCTTCGGCATCCGCGCCGGCCTCGTCCAGCTCGCTATCGACATGTGCGTCCTCGCCGCCGCTTTCTTCGTCACCACGCCGTCCGTCGTCTTCTATTCGGTGCTCGGCGCCATTGTCCTCAACCTCTTCGTTGCCATCAACCACCGCGCCGATCGTTACATTGCGTTGTAGGGGTGGCTGCCCCCTTATCCGTCTGCCGGCATCGACCGAGGCCGAACCACAGGTCTCGACCCGTCCTTCGGACCCCGCACGCGAGGCGAAGGGATATGCCGCGACCTCTCCGTTCCTCGCACACCTTTCGCAGGGCACGTCCCCTCTCCCCGTAAAACGGTGAGAGGGGACGTGCCCTAATCGGACCTTCACCGATAACGGACTAACCTTACAAATCGGTAACCCATTCTAAACAAATCGTAACTTGCCTCAGGTCGGCCTCGGAGCGACACTCCTGTCGCGCCGGATTTGATGAGGTGAACCATGTCAGATTTGGAAAAACTCGTAAGACGCCGCATGCAGGAAGAATACGCCAAGGGCGCTTCCGCAGAGGAAATTACCAAGGTCGTCCGCGACATATTCAACAGCATCGACCTCTCCGACAACAGCGCTGACGCCGTTGCCGCGCGCGCCGCTGCCGATCGCGATTAACCTGATATTCGACCGACCCGAGATCTTCGGGTCGGTTTCCCGTCAATATCGATCATGCGGCTTTCGTCACCTGATCGATCGGGTGCTGCGAGCGGAAGCCGACGGCAAGCCGGTTCCAGATATTGATCGCGCCGATCGCCACCGTAATCTCGGTCATCTCCTTCTCGGAGAAATGCGCCTTCAGCGCCTCGTAGTCTGCGTCCGGCGCGCCTGTCTTGGCGATATTGGTCACTGCGTCGACCCATCCGAGCAGGGCCCTTTCGCGCGCGTCATAGACCGGCGATTCCCGCCAGACGCACATCAGGTTGATCCATTGTTCACTGAGCCCGTCATGGCGGGCTTCCTTCACATGCATATCGACGCAGTAGGCGCAGCCGTTGATCTGCGAGGCGCGCAGCTTGATCAAATGGATGAAGCGGCGCTCCAGTCCGGAAGACTGGACATATTGTTCGAGTGCGACGACCGCCTTGTAGGCATCGGGAGCGGCTTTGGCGAAGTTGAAACGCGGTTGCATGTCTTTCTCCTTTGATATGGCTCAACGAGCCGTCTTGCGTTCATGGATTTCAAGGAAGGCGCAGCCTCGGGCTGCGATCGATCCGTCGTCGAGGGCAGCGAGTTCGATGCTGAGATCGGCAATGCTGGTCTTGGCGAGTTCGGCCCGATAGACCCGCTCGGCCCGCAGCATCGCCGCGCTAATGTTGCAGGGCTTGGAAAAGAAGTGGCCGGAGACCGGGCTCGGTCCGCGCTGGCGGATTTCGGCGCAGCGGAAGGCCGGGGCCGGTCCCTCCACAGCAAGCAATATGTCGAGCAGCGAAATCTCCTCCGGCGCCTTCGCCAGCCGATAACCGCCCTTCGGCCCGGGCACGGTATCGAGGATGCCGGCGCCCGACAGTGCCTGCAGATGTTTGAGCAGATAGCTTGTCGACACGCCGTGGAATTCCGCCAGCGCAGCCGCCGAAAGGACACCGCCTTCGGAGAGGCCGGAGAGCATGGCGACGCTGTGAATGGCCTGCTCGACTCCATCGCTCATTTTCATCGACGCCGTCTCCTGGATTCGTGGATAAGATATATCCATGATTATGTGGGCTGTCAACGGCGTCTCGCTGGGCACTTGTCTTTATCCCTGCGCCGGATAGAAAACAGCAAAGCCGACAGGGGAACATCATGGCATCCAACGCCTTCACAGGCCTTCTGAATTCCAGCGCGGATCGGCATTCGCTGTTCGACGACGCGCAGGGCATCGTCGCCGGCAGCATGCTCGCCGTGCTCGGCGTCACACTTCTTTCCGGCGCCGGCCTGCTCGCCGGCGGCACCGCGGGCCTTGCCTTCCTCGCCCACTATGCCACCGGGATCAGTTTCGGCCTGTGCTTCTTTGCCGTGAACCTGCCCTTCTATTATCTCGCTTTCCGCCGTCTGGGCCCGGCCTTCACCATCAAGACCTTCGTCGCAATCGGGCTGACCTCGGTCCTGTCCGAATTCGTGCCCGGCTTCATCGGCGTTACGCATGTCCATCCGGTTGCCGGAGCGCTCTTCGGCGGCCTCGTCATTGCCGCCGGCATGCTGGCGCTCTTCCGCCACCGCGCCAGCCTCGGCGGCATCGGCATTCTCGCCCTCTATATCCAGGATCGCTTCGGCTGGCGCGCCGGCCTCGTCCAGCTCGGCTTTGACGGCATCGTGCTGGCGCTCTCCTTCTTCGTCGCCAGCCCCTTCATCATCGCCTGCTCGGTGCTCGGCGCCGTCGTGCTCAACCTGACGCTCGCCATCAATCACCGCAAGGACCGCTATATCGCGATGTAAGCGGCGTCCCAGCTCTTCTTTTTCGCCCGCTTTTCACTACCTTCAGGGCGTGGACCAGATCGATTCCGACACCTTGCTTCCTGCCGCCTTTACCCGCTGGTTTGCGGAAAAGGGCTGGCGGCCGCGCGCCCATCAGCTGGAACTGCTCGCCCGCGCCGAGGCGGGCCAGAGCACACTGCTGATTGCGCCGACCGGCGCCGGCAAGACGCTGGCCGGCTTCCTGCCCTCGCTCACCGATCTCACCCGCCGCGGCCGCATTCCGCCAGGCTCCGCCTTTACCGGCATCCACACGCTCTATGTCTCGCCGCTGAAGGCGCTGGCGATCGATATCGAGCGCAACCTGATGAAGCCGGTCAAAGAGATGGGCCTGCCCGTCACGATCGAAAACCGCACCGGCGATACGCCGATTGCCAAGCGCCAGCGGCAGAAGCTCAATCCGCCGGATATTCTGCTGACGACGCCGGAGCAGGTTGCCCTGCTGCTGGCGAACCGCGAGGCGGAGCGCTTCTTCAAGGACCTGAAATATGTCGTGCTCGACGAGCTTCATTCGCTCGTCACCTCCAAGCGCGGCCATATGCTGTCGCTCGGCCTTGCGCGCCTCCGCCGCCTTGCCCCCGGCCTGAAGACCATCGGCCTGTCGGCGACCGTCGCCGAGCCGATGGACTTGCAGAAATGGCTGGTCGCCCAGGAGGAGGGGAGGGAACGTCACGCTGGTCTTGTCGTCGTCGAAGGCGGCGCCAAACCCAATATCTCGATCCTGTCGACCGAAGAGCGCATTCCTTGGGCCGGTCATGCCGCCCGCTATGCCATTCCCGATGTCTACAAGCAGCTCCTCGAACACCAGACGACGCTGCTGTTCGTCAATACCCGCAGCCAGGCCGAGATGCTGTTTCAGGAACTCTGGACGATCAATGACGACAACCTGCCGATCGCCCTCCACCACGGCTCGCTCGATGTCGCCCAGCGCCGCAAGGTCGAGGCGGCGATGGCCGAAAACCGCTTGCGCGCCGTCGTCGCCACCTCAACGCTCGATCTCGGCATCGACTGGGGCGATGTCGATCTCGTCATCCATGTCGGAGCGCCGAAGGGCGCCTCACGCCTTGCCCAGCGCATCGGCCGCGCCAACCACCGCATGGACGAGCCTTCGAAGGCGATCCTCGTGCCGGCCAATCGCTTTGAAGTCATGGAGTGCCAGGCAGCCCTCGACGCCAATTATATCGGCGCCCAGGACACGCCGCCCGTCGGCCGCGGCGCTCTCGACGTGCTCGCCCAGCACGTACTCGGCATGGCCTGCGCCGAACCCTTCGACATGCTGGAGCTCTATGACGAGGTCACCAGCGCCTCGCCCTATGCCGATCTTAGCTGGGAGACCTTCGAGCGCGTCGTCGATTTCGTCGCGACCGGCGGTTATGCGCTTAGGACCTACGAGCGTTACGCTCGCATCCGCAAGACCAAGGAGGGCCGCTGGCGCGTCTCCAATCCGGCGGTCGCCCAGCAATACCGTCTCAATCTCGGCACCATCGTCGAAAGCCCGATGCTGAACATCCGCATGGTCAAGCGCGGCGAGGGCGGCCGGCTCGGTCGCGGCGGCGCCACGCTGGGCAAGGTCGAGGAATATTTCCTCGAGCAATTGTCGCCGGGCGACACCTTCGTGTTTTCGGGCAAGGTGCTGCGTTTCGAAGGCATACGCGAAAATGAATGCCTGGCGTCGCAGGCCTTTTCGCTCGATCCGAAGATCCCCGCCTATAATGGCGGCAAGTTTCCGCTGTCGACCTATCTCGCCGAGCAGGTGCGGGCGATGATCGCCGATCCCGATCGCTGGCGCCACTTGCCGGATCAGGTGCGCGACTGGCTGTCGCTGCAGACCGACAAGTCGATGCTGCCGAAGCGCGACGAGTTCCTGATCGAAACCTTCCCGCGCGGCAGCCGCGGCTATATGGTCGCCTATCCCTTCGAAGGCCGTCTTGCCCACCAGACGCTCGGCATGCTGCTGACCCGCCGGCTGGAGCGAGCGGGCGCCAAGCCGCTCGGCTTCGTCGCCACCGATTATTCGCTCGCCGTCTGGGGTCTCGAGGATATGGGGCTGATGATCGCCAATGGCCGGTTGAGCCTCTCCGACCTCTTCGATGAGGATATGCTCGGCGACGATCTCGAGGCTTGGCTCGCCGAATCTTTCTTGTTGAAGCGCACCTTCCGCAATTGCGCCGTGATTGCGGGCTTGATCGAGCGCCGCCATCCGGGCAAGGAAAAGAGCGGCCGCCAGATCACCGTCTCGGCCGACCTGATCTACGACGTGCTGCGCAGCCATGAGCCGGATCACATCCTGCTGCAGGCAACGCGACAGGACGCGGCGACGGGGCTTTTGGATATAAGCCGTCTTGGCGATATGCTGATGCGAATCAGGGGCCACATCACCCACCGCCCGCTCGACCATATTTCCCCGCTCGCCGTGCCGGTGATGCTGGAAATCGGCCGGGAGGCGGTGCCGGGCGAGGCCCATGATGCGCTATTGGCCGAGGCGGCGGACGATCTGATCGCCGAAGCTCTGGCATGATGATGACTGGGAAAAATAAGACTGTGATGAACCGCCTGGCGCTGGCGCGCGACATTTCCGGATTGGCTGCGATCCCCGGCATCGAGACATCGGTGAACGGCATTGCCGCCGTCTGCGATCCGCTCGGCGCCCTCTATCTGCCGGATGCCGGACTGCTCGTCGTCTCCGACCTGCATCTCGAAAAAGGCGCAGCCTTCGCGCGCCGTGGCATGATGCTGCCGCCCTATGACACGCTGGCGACGCTGACCGTGCTTGCCGCCGTCATTTCCCGCTATGATCCGAAGCTCGTCATCTCGCTCGGCGACAATTTTCACGACCGCATCGGTTCGAAGCATCTGCCGGAAAATTTTCGCGCGCTGATCGTCGGCATGGCGCGCGGCCGCGAATGGATCTGGATCAACGGCAACCATGATCCCGACGGCATCGTCGATCTGCCCGGCGCTTGCGCCGACGAGGTGCATTATGCCGGCCTGACCTTCCGCCACGAGCCGAGGAACGGCTTGCAGAGCGGCGAAATCGCCGGCCACCTGCATCCTTCGGCGACCGTGCGCCGGCGCGAACGATCAATCCGCCGCCCCTGCTTCGCCACGGACGGCGCTCGCCTCCTCATGCCGGCCTTTGGGGTGATGAGCGGCGGCCTCGATCTCGGCCATCAGGCGATGAAGGGCTTGTTCGAAAAGGAATCGCTGATCGCGCATCTGTTGGGACGCGATCGGATCTATTCGGTCAGGTATGGGAATTTGCGGGGGTAGCGTCTGTCCTCGATGTGTGCCGTGGGCGGTGCCACACTGCACGCCTTTGAACTTAATCACACCCCTGCAATTGCTGCTGATACGTCCCCGCCATTCGCGCGAACTTCTGCGCCGTCTGCTGCAATTGCCCGTTCGAGCGCCAGTCGCCGCGCTTATATCCCGTCGGCCCCGAATAATAGGCGAGATAGAGATTATAAGCATCGTTGAGCGGAATACCGGTCTCCACACTGTTCTGGTAATGATACCAGCCGATGAAATCGATCGCGTCGGCGAAGTTCGTGCGCCGCGCCGCCCAGTTCCCCGTCTGCGACTGATAGTGATCCCATGTGCCGTCGAGCGCCTGCGAATAGCCGTAGGCGGTCGACGGCCGGGTCCAGGGAATGAAGCCGAAGAGCTTGGTGCGCGGCGGCCGCGCATAGGGCTGGAAGCCGGATTCGGTGTACATCGTCGCCATCAGGATCGGCACGGGCACGCCGTATTTCTTCTCCGTCCGCTCTGCCGCCCTCTGCCAGCTGGAGAAAAGACCTTCGCGCTGGTCGAAGACGGCGCAGATGTTCCTCGTCTGCTTCGGCGCCGTCGCGCAGCCGGCAAGCAACGCGAGACCCACGGCGGTCAGAACGATACGAGTACGCATGACAGAACCTCTCGTTTCCGAGAGATTACTAACTCGTAAATGTTAAAAACCGGTTTTTAGTCGAATACGAGCTTTTCTGAAGGCAGCGGAGTGCCATTTCCGTCGCGGAGGCCCGGTGAGATCAGCCGCCCGTCTGTCTGCCGGCACCAATCGGAATCGAGACAGTGGCTCGGCCATGACTAGGCTCAGGGTAGGGGCAGCGAGCCGAATCCGTCGTGTCCCACTGCCCGCTACGCCCTGACCGGCTCGTAGCGCAGGATCACTGCGCCACTTTGCGTGGTCGAGGATTCAATAAGCCTCAGCGGCACCTGGGCCGCGTTCGCTTTGAAAAGCGGATTGCCGCCGCCGAGAATGACCGGCACCACGCAAACCCGGATCTCATCGATAAGGCCCGCCTTCAGCAGGCTGTCGGCAAGCGCGGCGCTGCCGAAGATCAAGATCGTCTTGCCGTCCTCCTGCTTCAGCCTCGTCAATTCGGGGATCGGATCGCTGACAATGCGCGCATTGTTCCAGCCGGGATCGGTCATTGTTCGAGAGACGGCGATCTTGGCGATGCCGTTCATATAGGCCTTGATCTTGTCTTCGTCCTCGGCAGTCGGCCAGTAGGCGGCCATGCCCTCATAGGTCTTGCGGCCGAAGACCAGGAGGTCACCTTCCTCGCCAAACTGCTCGGCATAGCGCTTGATCTCCGGTCCCCAGGCGAGATTGTGGAAGTCGATCTCCCACGGTTTCGTTCCCTCGAAATAGCCATCGAGCGTCATCAGGTTCCAGACGACAAGCTTCCGCATTTCATCCTCCTCAAACCGCTTTTAATAAGCAACTGGTTCACAGTAATTCAACTGATTGCGATACGCAAGCGGTCCTGGAGGTCGCCGACAAGAAGTTCCGGCGCTTGACTCTTCTAGGTCAATTGTCCTAATGCCTAGGTCAATTGACCTACGAATCGTAGCTTCGCGGACAGAAAGGGAGAATGAAAATGGTCGCTGCGGCCACCCGGCAGCAAATTGTCGAAGCAGCCGACAGGCTTTTCTACGAGAGAGGCTTTGAAGCAACGTCCTTTGCCGACATTGCAGGTACAGTCGGACTCTCGCGAGGCAATTTTTATTATCACTTCAAGACGAAGGACGAGCTTCTCGATGCGGTGATCACCCATCGCCTCCTCAAAACCAGGTCAATGCTCGATGAGTGGGAAGCACAGGCCGAGGCACCTGACGAGCGCATTCTCAGCTTCGTCAATCTCCTCATCGTGAATCAGACGAAAATCATGGCCCACGGTTGCCCGGTCGGCACGCTTTGCGCCGAACTCGCCAAGCTCGATCACATTGCGAAGAGCCGTGCTGCCGAACTTTTCGATCTGTTTCGCCATTGGCTCTCGCGTCAATTTCGTGCGTTTGGCCGCGAGGCTGAAGCCGATGCGCTTGCCATGCACATTCTGATGCGAAGCCAGGGCGTTGCGACGCTTGCGGCCGCCAATCGCGACGAAATCTTTGTTCAAAACGAGGTGGAAAATATGCGCGCGTGGCTGGCGGAGCAGCGGCCAGAAACACCCGCCTTTCCCGATCCCCTTTCACGACAGCATTCCTGAAGGAGCCCCTGGATGTTTTTCATTACTCTGAAGTTTTCTGATGGCAGGGCCAAAGCACCGGTTCTGATGGAAGCGCATAATGCCTGGCTCAAACGAGGCTTCGACGACGGGATTTTTCTTCTCGCCGGCGGCCTTCAGCCGAGCGCAGGTGGAGCAGTCGTCGCTCACAACACCTCGCGCGCCGAACTCGAAACCAGGATTCAGCAGGATCCTTTCGTAGCGGAAGGCGTCGTCAGCGCCGATATTCTGGAAATTGCCCCCGCACGCGTCGACGAGCGGCTCGCCTTCCTAAAGACATGAGACACGAGCGCGACGGTTCGCGGCGCCGGATCACTCCTTGCGGAAGATCAGGCTGGCGCTCCAGCCGGTGACGACGGCGAGCGCCACGGCCGCAAATCCGTAGAGGATCGGCTGATCATGGGCCGCATCGGTGATCGTCTGTTCGATGCCCGTCTTGATGACGCGCAGCGGCAGCGATTTATCGGTGATGAGATTGCCGCTCTTGAAGAGATAGGCGCGCACCGTGTGCACCCCGTTCGGAATATTTGCCGGCAGGCGCAGGCTCGCCTTGAAGAGGTTCGATGAAACGAACCGCACGCCGCTCGGGTTCCTGTCGTAAAGCGCGCCCACCTGCTGCAGCCGCAGGAAAGCCTGACGGAACTCGCCGAGATTGCTGCCGTCGCCGACGAAGCCGACCGGCGTCAGCGGAATGTGGTCGATGCCGATTCCCTGGTCGGTGAGTTCCAGCGGCGTCGTCAGATCGTCGATCATGCGCGAGCTCGACATCGAATAGGAATGCGGCACCGCCTCGAAAGTCATCGAGCGCCTGTTCACCCAGATGCCGAAGACGCGCTCCTTCTTGCGCACCGTCGCATCCTCGCGCGGGCCTTCCAGCACCACCACCACGTCATACTGACCAATGGCGAGCAGCAGCTGGTCGGTGTTCGAGAGCGCCCCGAAGATCGTCAGATCGGCACCGTGGAAATCCGAAGTGATGGCGATTTCGCTGGTCGATGTGCCGATCTCCAGCCCCTCCCGCACCGCTTCCGTTGCCTGTCCCGGCAGCCATTGCGCCCCGGCAACCGCCGGCAGCAGACACAGGAGCAGGAGGATCGAGGCAAGCAGGCGCATCAGTTGCCGGTCCCCATCACCACCGAGTAGACGTCGGCAGGGGTCACGACCAGCGCGATCGCCAGACGCAGGCCGACGGCCAGAACCAGCAGGCCGAGCAGGGCGCGCAGCTGCTCGCCGCGAAGCTTCTGGCCGACGCGCACGCCGTATTGCGCCCCGACGACACCCGCTACCATCAGGATGAAGGCAAGCACGATGTCGACAGAGAAGTTCGTCGCCGCCTGCACGATCGTCGTATAGGCGGTCACGAAAATGATCTGATAAAGCGAGGTACCGACCACGACATTGGTCGGGATGCGCAGCAGGTAGATCATTGCCGGCACCATGATGAAGCCGCCGCCGACACCCATGATCGAGGTCAGGATGCCGATCGCAAAGCCGAGCGCAATGATCGGAATGACGCTGAGGAAAATCTTCGATTTCTTGAAGCGCACCTTGAGCGGCAGCTTGTGCACCCAATGCTGGTGGCCCGGCTTGCGCGGCGCGGGCGGCTCGTTGCGTGCGGCGCGGCGCATGGCATTGATGCTTTCGAGCAGCATCAGCCCGCCGACCGCTCCGAGGAAGATGACATACATCAGCGAGATGATCAGGTCGAGCTGGCCGACGGCGCGCAGCAGCGAGAAGATCCAGATGCCGACGGTCGCCCCTGTAAGACCGCCGACCAGGAGCACTGTGCCGAGCTTGACGTCGAGCGTGCCGCGCCGGAAATGGGTGATCGCACCCGAAATCGACGACGCCACGACCTGGTTGGCGCCGGTGGCGACGGCGACGACGGGAGGGATATTGTAGAAGATCAATAGCGGGGTGATGAGAAAACCGCCGCCGACGCCGAACATTCCGGACAGGAATCCGACGGCCGCCCCCATGCCGAGAATGATGAAGATGTTCACCGACAATTCTGCGATGGGCAGATAAATTGTCACAACCGACCCCGAATGATGACCGCCCCTGCCGGGCGGTTCCTGTCACGTCCCCGTTCGAATGCGCACCATACTGTGAAATCGTTGCCAGAGGCTTTCGATCGGCCCCGATTGATAGAGATCGATGGCGGGAGATTCGGCGATGCGCGGATCGATATGTCCGGCATAATCGGGCTTTTTTCAGGTTTTGTGACGAGGGTGGGAAAAATTCGGAAAAGCTTGCGGCTTAGTGCCGCAAGGCCTGCGAAGACCCTCCCCAAGGGGAGGGCTATGCGCGGCATCACCCCACAGCAACATCAACGTTTCCGCGGGTGAATCCGTGAAAGAGATAACGTCGGCGCGGCATGCAAGCCCCTCCCCCTTGTGGGGCAGGGTCTTCCCCGGCGGCTCGACCTCCGTAGACGCACCTTAGATCGCCTTGGCGACCTGCTTGTTGCGTTCGAGCAGCGCCTTCACGGTCGCGTCGCTCACCTTGCCGTCCGGCTCCTGGCCGATCGACTTCTGGAAGCTCTTGATCGCGGCGACGGTTTTCGCCCCCATTTCGCCGTCGGGCACGCCGGCGTCGAAACCGTTATTGTTGAGGATCGCCTGGATGTTGCGGATCGCCTTCTTCATGTCGACGGTTGCCGTCTTCATGCCTGTGCCCGCCCATTCGTCGGGGATGTCGATGCCGTTGGCGCGATGGTCGAGCGGTTCCGGCTTCCAGAGGTCGGCCTTGGCGCGCGCCCGTTCGAGCTGGTCAGGCTTCATGGCGTTGGCCACTTCATCGCGCTTCTGTGCTGCATCCTTGTCGCCGGCCTTGGCGGCGATCGCGAACCACTTATAGGATTCTTCGAGATCCGCCGGAACGCCGTTGCCCCTGGCGCAGAGGATCGCCAGGTTGAACTGGCTGTCGGTGATGCCGAGATTGGCGGCCTTGGTGAACCACGAGGCCGCCGTCGCATAATCCTGCTGGCCGAGCGCGCCGGAGGCGTAGAGAACGGCGAGATTGTGCATGGCGCTGGCATTGCCCCGGTTCGCCGCCTGCTCGTAGAAGCCCTTCGCCTTGGCGATGTCGCGTTCGACGCCGTTGCCCTTCTCATACATGCTGCCGAGCCGGTATTGTGCCGGCGCAAAACCCCTGTCGGCCGAAAGCTGGTACCAGCCTGCGGCCTGTTTCTGATCGACGGTCATGCCGTTGCGGCCGTCCGAATAGCGTGCGCCGATCTCGAACAGCGCCAGGGAGTCGCCGCCCTGTGCCGCATCGGCAAGTGATTTCGGCTGCACGGTGTCGGGGATGGTGATCGCTGCCTGCGGCGCGGCCGCCGCTGCGGTCGGGCTGTTCGGAGTGAAGCTCGATGTTTCCTGCATTGTCGCGGACGAACCGGCGGGGGCCAAAGTTGCAGCCCCTTCGCCATCGAGCGGCGTTGCATCGGTCAGATGATCGCCTGCGGCCGGCGAGGCTGTTTCCGGTTGCGCCTGATCGGCGGCCGGTGCGCTCGCCGCTGCAGGGACGTTCAGATCGGCAGCGCCGGTGTCCGGCTGGGCGGGTGTCGCCTCAGGCGGAACCGGCTGCGAATTTTCCGTCGCTCCCGTCAGCGCAGAGACCTCCGCCGGCGGCTGCGGTGCGGGTTCGCCGCTCGTCAACGTCCGCGCCAGCGGAAAGGCCATGATGGCGAGCAAGACAGCGCCGACGGCAAGAAGGATCGGTCGGCGGTAGCGCGAAAAGGCGCTGGGCTTGCCCGCCTTGTCGGTCTTGCTCGTCTTGTCGGCATTTGCGGCCTTCTTGTCGGCCTTGGTTGCCGCCTGCTTTGGATTGGCGTCCACTTCCATTGCGGCAGCCTGCGCCGCCCGGCGCGCAGCCGCGATGTAGTCGGCCCGATCCGTCTCGATGGCAGGCTTGCCGCGTTGGGCACTCTGGCTGGCGCGCACCCGTTCAAGAATCTTCTTGACGTCGGGCGCGCCCGAACCAGGCTCGAGCAGTTCGTTCGCCGCATCCGTCGGGACCACGTCGGCGGGATCGATCGACGGCGCAGGGTCGATCACCGGCCGTTCCTTCGCCTGCGCCTCGGCTTTTTTGCCGGGCCGCAGCCGCTTGCCAAGGCTGGCGAACAGGCTGGTTTTTGCCGGCGCCGGTGTCGGGGTCTCCGGCGGCCGCGTCGCGGCTTCGATGGCGATTGCGCTTGTTGCGCTCATGCTCGCGGCCTGGGCGGGGGCGGCAGGTTCCGCCGCGACCTCAGCCGTGCGGATGACCGGAGAGGCTTTCGCTGCCGGGGGCACGTCCGCCGTTTGGGCGGCTTCAGCCACCATCAGCGCATAGGGGTCGACATCGAAATCGACGTCGGCCATCGGCATCTGAGCGATCGGCCGTCCGCGCTCTTCCATGCCGTCGAGCCGGTCGGCGATGTGGACCAACGTCTCGTGCAGCGCCTTGAAGGTCTTGTGCGTGCGCTCCTCGCTGTCGCGGCTGATATCCTCGAGATGGCGCAGATCCTCGGCCAGCGCCGTCAGCGCCGACATGTCGGCGGCGGGCACGCCGCCCTGCAGGCCGCCATTGCGCGAATAGGCCTCGACGACGGCCTCCGCCGCTTGGCGCGCCGCCTCGATGATATATTCGTCGCTTGTCGCCATATAATCTTCGATCGCGCCCATGCGCCGGTCGAGGTCGGCCGGGATCGCGGCACTTTCGCGCGGCTCGCTCATCAGCGCCGAAAGGTTGGCAATCTGGTCTTCGAGGTTCTTCAGCGCTTGCGGATCGGTCGGCGGCGCCGCCGTTGTTTCTTCCAGCCGGGCGGCGATGTCGCTCAGCCGACCTTCGAGACGCTGGAAAGCTCTGTCATCGATCGCCACGGCAGGCGCGGGCTGCTGAAAGGCCATCTCGTCGATCCGCCGGGCGAGATAATCGAGCCGCTGCGCCAGCACGTCATTGACCGCTCCATTCTCGAGCGCATCGATCTTGCGGGAGATGTCGGAAAGCGGGCCGGTGAGGTCGGGTTGCGCGGCCGCCTTCTGCGTGCGCTCCAGCAGGTAGGATAGATGTTCCAGCCGCTCGTCGAGCCGGGACGTTGCTTCCGCCTTGGCCAGCTCCTCGACGCGCTCCGTCAGCGCTTCCAGCCGCATCGCCAGCTCGTCGGCTGGGGTTGCCCGGCTGGCCGCGTCGTGGCTCATCAGGTCGATCTGGTCGGCGAGCGACGACAGGCGGCTTTCCAGCCGCTGCATCAGCGTCGGATCGTTGGCGGCAGCTGCGCGGCCGCTTGCCGCAATCGCCCGGCTGATCTCGTCGAGGCGCATATCCATGGCGGCAAACTGCTCGGACATGACCCGGTCATGCGGCTGGATCATGTTGCCGAACTGCTCCATCGCCGTGGCGATGGCGATGAGCTTGTCTTCCAGCGCCCGGACCGCGGGGCTTTCGCCCATGCCGCCGAGATGGCGCTTGATATCGTCGAGCCGGTAGGCCAGCGAAACGAGCTCTTCCTGCAGCCCCTCGGTATCGAGTGCGGCAAGCCGGCTCTCGACGCCGTCCCAGCGGTTTTCCATATGGCGCAGCGATTCCTCGCGCGCCAGCCCGTCCATCAGCGATCGCAGCTCCTCGAAATCCTCGCGCAGGCCGACGGCCTCCGGGCCGCTCGAGCGGCCGGTCAACTGGCTGATGCTCTGGGCCAGGCGGTTCATGTCGGCGCGAATGTCGTCGGCGAAGCGGCTGTCTCCGGCGGTCGCCTTGATCTCGCGCAGTTCGGCGCGCAGTGCGCTCATCTCGCGGGTCACACCCTCGGAAATATCGCGCTTCAAGTCCTGCCTCAGGTTGACGAGCGCCTGGGCGATCTCGGTCATCGTGTCGTCGCCGGCGCGCAAGGCAGAGGCGGCCAGTGGCGCGGCGGCGCGCGGTGCGGGGTCGCGCAGCTGGCTGGCCTGCTCGCGCCCATAGGAGCGTTCGCGGCCCGCTTCCAATGCGCGCTGGCGCTGGCGAATTTCCGCCAGCGGATCCGGCCGCGGCTCGACCGGCGCTCGTGTGGGGCGCGGCGCATTGGAGGCCGCATAAGGATCGCGCTCGGCCGTTGGCGTGCGCGTCCGCTGATCGCGTCCGCTGCCCATCAGCCCTTCGATGCGCGCCTCCAGCCCTTCGATCGTGCGGTTCAGCGCATCGAGCGAGGTCCTGTCGGACTGTCGGGAAGGATTTGATCGCGATCCGTTCATCTTCTTGCTCGCTTCGACTGCTCGACCTCTCGTCAGAGCTCGATCCGTGGCTTCTTCGTCTGCTGCCCACGTCTTCACGCGGACCGGAGCGCATCATCCATAAGAAGATAGTCAATTAGACTTTCCTCAGGCTGAACGATGTAGCGGCATTCTTTAGGAACGCGGGACTGGGAAAAGGAATGCGGATCACTACGGCTCAATCCGCACCTTTCACGAAACGTGGTAAACAAGCCGTTAAGATAGATGAGAATTTTTTAACGTTTGCAGCCGAAAGGCTTCTTTAGGCGGCAATTGCCGTTAAATTCGCCGGATCGGATAGACATCGCCAGGCCGGAATTTCAGTGCGCGGCATCGATCGAATAGGCGCTGATGCGCGAGAGGTGGATGAAGGAAAGGCCGGTCTCGGCGGCCCAGTCGTTGAAGGCCTGCTGGATCAGCTGCTGGTCCTTCTTCGTCGTGCCGGAGGAGAGCGGCACGCCGGCCGATCTCAGGCAGGCGAGCACGTCGAGCGTGGCGACGAAGCTGTCGCGGCCGATGCCGCGCAGGAAATACTGGGCGGTCATGCCGCCGAGCCGGCTGCCGCGTTTGCTCATCAGCTCGAGGAGGCCGATCTGGTCCTCCCGCGGCCAGTCGGCGAAGAAGGCGCCGACGCTGCCATATTCCCTCGCCAGCTCTCTGACGAAGGCGGCATTGGCGCGAACCGACATGATCTTCGCGCCGTTGCGGATGATCCGCTCGTCCGATGTCAGTTCATGCCAGTAATCGTCGGGCGCGATATTCAGCGCCGCCGGATCGAAGCCGGAAAACGCCGCCTCGAAGCCCGGCCATTTCGCATCGATCACCTTCTGCACGAAGCCGCTGTAGAAGATGCGGCGGGTCATGTCGGCCAGGATGCGGTCATCCGGCATGGCGCGCAACCGGTCGTGATCCGGCTGGTGCTTCTCGAGCATTGCCTGCAGCGCGGCCGCACCCCCTTTTCGCTCTTCCGCACGCTGCCTTATCGCCTCGAAACTGATCATGCCGCGGTTCCCCCTGAAGCATTGCGATTTGCGGATTGAAAGACGCCTCCGCTTATACGCCGTTCAGCGATGGACAAGGAAGGGGAGTTGACGTCTCCTCATGGGGCGCAGATGCACAGGATCAGATTTTTTTTTCACAAAAGCGAGCGCAGTTGCAGGATTTGACGTTTACGCAAACGTCAATATTTTGTAAGACAGTGCCCAAGGTCGATGCGATCCAGTTATTTGAATGGGAGGAATTTGAGAGATGCCAGTCTACAAGGCCCCGGTGAACGATACGCTTTTCGTTCTGAATGACGTGCTGGGCCTCGAACGCTACAACAATCTTCCCGGTTTTGCAGACGCGACGCCTGATATGATCGAGGCGATCCTCGGCGAGGCAGCCAAGGTGGCCGAAGAAGTTCTTTTTCCGGTAAATTATTCCGGCGACCAGGAAGGCTGCAGACGTCAGGACGACGCCAGTGTCTCGACGCCGAAGGGCTTCAAGGAAGCCTATAATGCCTATCGCGAAGGCGGCTGGATCGGCCTTGCCGTGCCGGAAGAATTCGGCGGCCAGGGGCTTCCCTATACGCTGCATGCCGCCGTCGGCGAATATACCTCCGCCGCCAACATGTCGCTGATGATGTATCCGGGCCTGACGCAGGGTGCGATCGCCGCGATCCTCGTCCATGGCACGCAGGAGCAGAAGGAAACTTATCTGCCGAACATGGTCGACGGTTCCTGGTCGGGGACGATGAACCTGACCGAGCCGCATTGCGGCACCGATCTCGGCATGCTGCGCACCCGGGCGGTGCCGCAGGCGGACGGCAGCTACAAAATTTCAGGCCAGAAGATCTTCATCTCTGCCGGCGAGCACGATCTGACCGACAACATCGTCCATCTGGTTCTGGCTCGCATCGAGGGGGCCCCAGAGGGCACCAAGGGCATCTCGCTCTTCATCGTCCCGAAATACCTGGTCGGCAAGGACGGCGCTCTTGGCGACCGCAATGCCGTGTCCTGCGGTGCGATCGAGCACAAGATGGGCATCCACGGCAACGCCACCTGCGTCATGAATTACGACGAGGCGACCGGCTTCCTGATTGGCGCTGAAAACCGCGGCCTCAATGCCATGTTCGTGATGATGAACGAGGCGCGCCTGATGGTCGGCCTGCAGGGCATCGCCATTTCCGAAATCGCCTATCAGAATGCCGCGAATTATGCCCGCGACCGCATCCAGGGCCGCTCGCTCTCCGGCGTCAAGGCGCCGGATAAGAAGGCCGATCCGATCATCGTCCATCCCGATATCCGCCGGACTCTGATGACCATTCGCGCCTTCAACGAGGCCGGCCGCGCCTTTTTGCTCTGGACCGCGCTGAAGTCCGATATCGCCCACCGCGCCACCGACGAGAAGGAGCGCCAGACCGCTGACGACATTCTCGGCCTCGTCACCCCGATCCTCAAGGGTGTGATGACCGACAGGGGCTTCGACCACGCCGTCATGGCCCAGCAGGTCTTCGGCGGCCACGGCTATATCGAAGAGCACGGCATGAGCCAGTATGTGCGCGATGCCCGCATCGCCATGATCTACGAAGGCGCCAACGGCATTCAGGCGCTCGATCTCGTCGGGCGCAAGCTCGCGCTCAACGGCGGCCGCGCCGCCATGGCGCTGTTCAAGGAAATCGGCGATTTCTGCGAGGAGAACCGCAGCGACGAAAAGCTCTCCTTCTTCACCAAGCATCTGAAGAAGGGCTTGAACGACGTCCAGGCCGCGACCATGTGGTTCATGCAGAACGCCATGGCCAAGCCCGACAATGCCGGCGCCGGTTCGACCGATTACATGCATCTCTTCGGTCTCGTCGTTCTCGGCTATATGTGGGCGAAGATGGCGAAGGCCGCCGAGGACGGCCTTGCCTCGGGCGATGCCGCCCGCGAGGATTACCTGAAGAACAAGTTGACCACGGCGAAATTCTTCATGGAGCGGATCATGCCGGAAACCGCCCTTCGCAAGACCCGCATCGAAGCCGGCGCCGACACGATGATGGCGCTGGCCGCGGAAGCGTTTTGAGCCGGTTCTCCCTCCCCTTGTGGGGAGGGTTGGGGGTGAGAAAGCGGTCGGCGCAGCCGACGAAACGATCCGGTGAATCGTTTCGAGCGCCGAACGCCCTGAGCTTAAAACGAAGGGCTATTTGGTCTTCGCAGAATTCAAAGGCGCGTCTGCGCCATCAGGGAGACGAGACAATGACCGAGGTTTTCATTTACGATCACGTCCGCACGCCGCGCGGCCGCGGCAAGAAGGACGGCGCCCTGCATGAGGTGCCTTCCGTCCGCCTCGCCGCCAAGACGCTGGAAGCGATCCGCGACCGCAACGGGCTCGACACGACAACCGTCGACGACATCATCATGGGCTGCGTCGACCCGGTCATGGATGCCGGCGCCGTCATCCCCAAGGCTGCCGCCTTCGAAGCCGGTTATTCCACCCGTGCGCCCGGCATGCAGATCTCTCGCTTCTGCGCCTCCGGCCTCGATGCCGTCAATTTCGCCGCCGGTAAGATCGCCCAGGGCGCCGACGACATCGTCATCGCAGGCGGTGTGGAAAGCATGTCGCGCGTCGGCCTGGGCATGTCGGGCGGCGCCTGGTTCATGGATCCGTCGGTGAATTTCCCGGCCTATTTTATGCCGCAGGGCGTCTCGGCCGATCTCATCGCCACCAAATACGGCTTCAGCAGAACCGATGTCGATGCCTACGCCGTCGAGAGCCAGAAGCGCGCCGCCCATGCCTGGCAGCAGGGCTGGTTCGACAAGTCGGTGATCCCGGTCAAGGACCAGAACGGCCTGAGGATCCTGGACAAGGACGAGCACATGCGCCCCGGCACCGATATGCAGGCGCTTGCCTCTCTCAACCCCTCCTTCCAGATGCCCGGCGAGATGGGTGGCTTCGAAGCCGTCGGCATCCAGGCCCATCCCGAGATCGAGCGGATCAACTACGTCCACCATGCCGGCAATTCCTCCGGCATCGTCGATGGCGCCGCTGCGGTGCTCCTGGGATCGAAGGCTGGCGGTGAGAGCATGGGGCTGAAGCCGCGTGGCCGCATCAAGGCTTTCGCCAATATCGGCTCCGATCCGGCGCTGATGTTGACCGGCCCCGTCGACGTGACCGAAAAGCTGCTGAAGCGGACCGGCATGAGCCTGTCGGACATCGACCTCTTTGAGTTGAACGAGGCCTTCGCCGCCGTGGTGCTGCGCTACATGCAGGCCTTCGACATCGATCACGACAGCATCAACGTCAATGGCGGTGCCATCGCCATGGGCCATCCGCTCGGCGCCACCGGCGCGATGATCCTCGGAACCGTGCTCGACGAGCTGGAGCGCCGCGACCTCAACACCGCGCTGGTGACGCTCTGCATCGGCGCCGGCATGGGCACGGCAACGGTTATCGAACGCGTCTGATGGGATCGCGACCCTCTCCACAAGGGGAGGGCTTCACCGCAAGAGAATTCAGGGAGAGGAATTCCCAATGAGCAGCTACACCAATTTCACGCTCGAAACCGACGCCGACGGCATCGCTCTCGTCAAATGGGACATGCCCGGGAAATCGATGAATGTCTTCACCGCCGAGGTGATGGAGGAGCTCAACGCCATCATCGACGCGACGACCGCTGACGTCGCCGTCAAGGGCGTCGTATTCACCTCAGGCAAATCCTCCTTCTCCGGCGGCGCTGATCTTTCGATGATCAAGTCGATGTTCAGCTCCTACCAGGAGGAGAAAGCCAAGAGCCCGGAGACGGCGGTGCAGACGCTGTTTGGTCTGGTCGGCCGGATGAGCGGCCTGTTCCGCAAGCTCGAAACCTCCGGCAAGCCCTGGGTGTCGGCGATCAACGGCACCTGCATGGGCGGCGCCTTCGAACTGTCGCTTGCCTGCCACGGCCGCGTCGCTTCCAATGCCAAGAGCGTCAAGATCGCGCTGCCCGAGGTCAAGGTCGGGATCTTCCCCGGCGCCGGCGGCACCCAACGCGTGCCGCGCCTCGCCAATGCCCAGGACGCGCTGCAGATGATGACGACAGGCCAGTCGTTGAGCGGCTCGCGCGCCAAGGCGATGAACCTCGTGCATCAGGTGGTCGAGCCGGATCAGCTGATCCCCGCCGCCAAGCAGATGATCAGGGATGGCCTGAAGCCGGTCGCGCCGTGGGACGAGAAAGGCTTCAAGCTGCCGGGCGGCGGCATCTGGACGCCGGCCTCCGCGCAGCTCTGGCCGGCCGCGCCGGCGATCCTGCGCCGCGAGACCTCGGGCAATTATCCGGCAGCTCTTGCCATCCTGAAATGCGTCTATGAAGGCCTGCAGGTGCCGTTCGACACCGGTCTGAAGATCGAGCAGCGTTATTTCACCGAGGTGCTGCAGACCCGGGAAGCTTTCTCGATGATCCGCTCGTTGTTCATCTCCATGCAGGAGCTCGGCAAGGGCGCACGCCGCCCGGCCGGTATCCCGAAGACGGAGCTGAAACATGTCGGCGTCGTTGGCGCCGGCTTCATGGGCGCCTCGATCGCCTATGTCACCGCCGCCGCCGGCATTCCGGTGACCCTGATCGACCGCGATATGGAAGCGGCCGCCAAGGGCAAGGCCGTTTCTGAAGGCCTGGTCAAGGATTCCGTCGGTAAGGGAAGATTTACGCAGGATGAGGCGGCGGCCCTGCTCTCCCGCATCACGCCTTCGGCCGATTATGCCGATCTCGCCAATGCCGACCTCGTTATCGAGGCCGTGTTCGAGGATCGCGAAGTCAAGAAGGCTGTTATCGAGGCGGTCGAAGCAGTGCTGCCCGAGCGCGCGATCTTCGCCTCCAATACCTCGACGCTGCCGATCACGGGCCTTGCGAAGAATTCGAAACGCCCCGCCGACTTCATCGGCATTCACTTCTTCTCGCCGGTCGAAAAGATGATGCTGACGGAGCTGATCCTCGGAGGCGAAACCGGCGACAAGGCGCAGGCCGTCGCACTCGATTATGTGGCGGCGATCAAGAAGACGCCGATCGTCGTCAACGACACCCGCGGCTTCTTCGTCAATCGCTGTGTGCTGCGCTACATGTCGGAAAGCTACGACATGCTGATCGAGGGCGTGCCGCCCGCCATGATCGAAAATGCCGCCAAGATGGCCGGCATGCCGGTGGGACCGCTGGCTTTGAATGACGAGGTGGCGATCGATCTGTCGCTGAAGATCCTCAAGGCGACGGTCGCCGATCTCGGCGAAAGGGCTGTCGATCCCAGGCACATGGAGCTGATCTCCCGCATGGTCGAAAAGGAGGGACGCTTCGGCCGCAAGAATTCCAAGGGCTTCTATGACTATCCGCCGAAACCGGCGAAGAAGTCGCTCTGGCCGGAGCTGAAGAGCTTCTATCCGCAGAAAAGCCCGGACGAGGTCGACGTCGCCATCCTCAAGCAACGTTTCCTCGTTACCATCGCGCTCGAAGCCGCCCGGACGGTCGAGGAAGGCATCGTCACTGATCCGCGCGAAGCCGATGTCGGCTCGATCCTCGGCTTTGGCTTCGCGCCCTACACCGGCGGGGCGCTGAGCTATATTGATGGGATGGGCGTAAAGGCATTCGTGGAACTGGCAGAAAAGTTAGCGTCAGCTTACGGAGAGCATTTCAAGCCGACGCCGCTGTTGAAGGATATGGCCGCCAAGGGCGAGACATTTTATGGGCGGTTCGATCCCTATGCAGGCGCGAAGGCGGCGGCGTAATCTGTTTTTGCTATCGTTTCCGCCAAACGTAGCCACCCTCTGCCGGGCAGGGCAGAGGGATGCTAGGTCATGGCGCAAAAGAATCCTGCTTTCTCCAGTTCGCCGAATTCCACTTTTCCTTGCCGACGCCTTGCCGCGGACACAATTTCCGATTACACCCGTGCACATCGATCTTGCTAGATGAACTTTGAAACGGCGCTCGCGTCGTTCCTGACGACCTTCCTCCAAAATCGGTTTTCATCGCCGCTCGGGCCTCTGTCCGGGCTGCAATCTTCTATGAGCGATTCGAAAGGATATCGTCATGAACACAGGTACCGTAAAGTGGTTCAACGCAACCAAGGGCTTCGGCTTCATTCAGCCGGATGACGGCGCTGCCGACGTTTTCGTCCACATCTCGGCCGTTGAACGCGCCGGCATGCGTGACCTCAAGGATGGCCAGAAGCTGTCCTACGATCTCGTGCGTGACAACAAGTCCGGCAAGATGTCGGCAGACCGCCTCCAGGCGGCCTGAGCCTCCGAGGCTTGAATATCATCTCCGGATCGTGACCACGGATGTACTGGCACGGTTCGTCGAGATGGCAGGGAAGGTCGGGTTAGCCCGGCCTTTTTTCGTTTTCAGTCCACGGCGGGCGCATCACCGCGGGGCGAATTGCTCAACCGCCGGACGCCTCGTCCACCTCCATCGCCTCCATTGCCCGCGCCATGATAGCCCGCGCCACATCGAGCTCGGCTGAGGTAAACGCGGCGCCGAGCTTGTTTGCCCATCCTGCCTGCGCCACCTCGATCGCCCCGAGCCGTGCCGCCCCGTCCGCCGTCAGTCGCACCAGCTTGGCGCGCTGATGCTGCGGGTTGTCGGCATAGGCGATCAGCCCTTCGCTCTCCAGCACGTCGGCCAGCCGCTGAACGCCCTGACGAGCGAGGCCGAGCGCGCGGGCGATCTGCGCCACCGACAGGTCGCCGCGCCTTGCCGCGGCGAGCACCTGCCAGCGCGCACTGGTCTGTCCTGCAGGCTTCGCCAACCGGTCGCCGGCCGCCGTCAGGTGAGCGGCCAGACGCAGGACCGTGATCGCGAAAGCGGAAAAGGCATCCCCTTCCACCGTTCGCTCCGGCCGATTCTGTTTGACAACATGTTGTCTATTCTGTATCTCATTCATAATGACAACACATTGTCATATTGACATGCTGAAAGCAACGCCGATGGGGAGGTCGCCATGAAGAAGACTTACAAGGGAAGCTGCCATTGTGGCAAAGTGCACTACGAGGTGGATATCGACCTCGAAGCCGGCACCGGCCGCTGCAATTGCTCGATCTGTGCCAAGCGGCGCTATTGGGGCGCCAACGTCAAGCCCGAGGATTTCCGGCTGATGTCCGACCCGGCGGAGACATCCGATTACCAGTTCAACACGATGAGCGGCCATCACCGCTTCTGCCGCACCTGCGGGGTGCCGGCCTATGGCGACGGTTATGTCGAGGCGATCGGCGGCGCCTATGTCTCGATCAACATCGCCTGCCTGGATAATATTACGCCGGAGGAACTGGCGGGGCTGCCGGTTCGTTACGCCGATGGCAGGCACGATGCCTGGTGGAACGAGCCCGCAGTGACGAGTTATCTCTGAAGTAATTCCGGTAGAATGCAGCGATCTTGCATCCGAAATTGCCGAGAGTGAAATGCATCATTGTCGGATTGTTCTCCTGCCGCTCGTCCTCTGTCCATAGCGGAAAGGAGAACGGCCGTGAAAGACGAAGCAAATGTTAGGCACGAGGAAGAGGCGGTCATCGCCATGCTGATGATGCGGGCCAAGGCGCTGGGGGAAAAGAACGCCGAGGAGGCGCTTTCCTACGAGGCCGAAGATTCCGTGGAATTTTCCCTGGCGCCGCCGCTGGTCATCAACGGCAAGGACAAGGCAGGCCTGCAGGCCTGGTTCGACACCTGGGAAGGCCCGATTGGCGGCGAGGTGCGCGATGCCAAACTGACGGTCGGCGAGGGTGTCGCTTTCTGGAGTGGCCTCACGCGGATGACCGGGACGAAGACCGATGGCACCGAAGTCGATCTCTGGTTCCGTCAGACCCTCGGCCTCGTCAAGCAGGATGGCCGCTGGCTGGTCGCCCACCAGCACGCCTCGGTGCCTTTCGCCATGGATGGCAGCGGCCGGGCACTGCTGGATCTCCAGCCGTGAACACTCCCTCCGGAATTAGGCCGCATTCTCCGCAGTCTTTCCTCGGCCGGCGCGAAGGGCCACGATGCCGACGCCCAGCAACAGCAGGATCGCCGTCGCATAAATGTCCGTCGTCACTTGATAGCCGGCGGATTTCGCCAGGAAGCCTGCCAATATCGCCGGCAGGCTGAAGGCGAGGTAGCTCTGCACGTAGAAGGCCGACAGCAGTCCGGCCCGCTCGTCCGCTTTGGCGAGCGGCATGATGCTGCCGAGCGAGCCCAGGAAATTGGTGCCGAAACCGGCGCCGGTAAGAATAGTGCCGATCAACAGCAGCGGCACATTGGCGAGATGCACGCCGGCGACGACCGTCAGGATGCCGAGCGTCTTTGCCGATACGCCGAAGCCGAGATTGGCCGTGGCCGTCCTGCCGCGCCTGAGATAGACGGCGATCGCGCCGCTCGCCGTCAAAGCGGCGACGACTGCTCCGCCCGTCAGCGGTGCGGCGCTGCCGGTCGTGGTAGCGACTAGGGAGGGGACCAGAGAAAGGTAGAAACCGCCGACCGTCCAATTGGCGATATTGATCGGCGTCACCAGCGAGAGCGGCCGCCTCGCCTGCGGCGGAATGGAAACGCGCGGGACCAGCGAGCCGAAAACGCCGGGGCGCGTGCCGCCGCTCTCGGGGATCAGCCAGATGGCGGCCGCCTGCAACGCGAAGGCGACGAGCAGCAGCGCATAGACGAGATGCATCGGGAAGGGGCCGTACTGAATCAGGGCGCTGGTGCCGACCGCACCCAGCGCCATGCCGGAAAGCGGCGCGATCGAATTGACGATCTGTCCCTTCGCCCGGTCGACATCGACAAGGGCTGCTCCGAGAGAGGCGCCAGCGATGCCGGTGGCAATGCCCTGGACGATCCGCGCCGCGATCAGCCAGCCGGGGCCGCTGGCGACGACGAATAGGATCATGGCAACGATTTCGAGCAGCAGGGCGGAAAAGATTACCGGCCTGCGGCCGAGATGATCTGAGATCGAGCCGGCTGTCAGCAGCGCCGCCAAGAGCGCGAAGGCATAGACGGCGAAAATAACGGTGATCAGCACCGGCGAGATCGCGAAATTCTCCTGATAGATCCGGTAGAGCGGCGTCGGCACCGAGGAGGCGCCGAAGAAGGTGGCGAGCGTCAGCGCATGGAAACCGATCGAGGGGCGCGGCGCATTCTCTGTGGATTTGGCTGCGGCGAACATATATAAACCCCTTAAAGCTAACCTGTTGCGTTAGCTCGATGTAGGGTGGATGCGTCGCAAAGGCAAATTATTTGCGTTTATGCTCCTGTCAAAGATTTTGAACCATCGATGTCAGGATGAAGGTCGGGTTGCAGGCATGGCAGTGAAAGAGAATCTCCGTCCGGGCGGCAGAAGCGCCCGGGTCCAGGCGTCGGTGCACAAGGCGGCACGAGATCTGTTGGCCGAGATGAACCGCGCCGAGGTGACGATCCCGCTGATCGCCGCCAGGGCAGGCGTGACGCCGTCGACCATCTATCGCCGCTGGGGCGACCTGCAGGAGCTTCTCGCCGATGTCGCCGTCGAGCGGCTGCGGCCCGATATGCAGCCGGTCGACGCCGGCAGCGGCACGGCCGATCTTCAGGCCTGGGCCGAGCAATATGCCGATGAAATGTCCTCCGGGCCGGGCCGCGAGATGATCCGCGACGTGTTGGCGGCGCAGGCCGGCGCCAACGCCAGCAAATGCTGCGAATATACGCGACAGCAGATCGTCGTCATCGCCGACAGGGCAAAGGCGCGGGGCGAAACCTTCCCGGACGTCGATCTTGTGATGGATCAGGTTGTGGCGCCGATCATGTACCGCATCCTGTTTGGCGAGGTGCCGGATACTGCGCGTGTACGGGATCTCGTCTCTCGCGTCATCAGCCCGGCCGGCTGAGCTTGCCGGCTATTCCGCAGCCGCGCGTTTGACGCCGGATATCTGGGTGATATAGGCGCGCAGCGCCGCCGGCCGTACCGGTTTGTGCTGAACGGCGATATCGTGCCGCTCCGCCTCGCTGCGCACTTCAGGCGTGCGGTCGGCAGTAACAAGCAAGGCGGGGATGTCGATGCCGAACTGCCGGCGCAGATGCAGTATTGCGGCAAGGCCGGTGCCGTCGTCGAGATGATAATCGGCGATGGCAAGATCCGGCGGCCCGTCCCGGCCGTCCATGGCGATCACGTCGGCAAGGCAATCAAGCGCCGTCACCTCGCAACCCCAGCCGCTGAGCAGCAGCCGCATGCCTTCGAGGATATTCGGCTCGTTGTCGATACAGAGGATTTTCAGTCCCTTGAGCGGCTGCCCCGGGCGGTCGGCGGGGGTGACGGCTACCGCAGCCTCGGCCGGGCGTGAGACGTCGAGCGGCATGGAGATGCGAAATTCAGTGCCCCTGCCATGCGTCGAGAGCAGCTCGACCGGATGGTTGAGCACGCGGGCGATGCGGTCGACGATCGAAAGGCCGAGCCCGAGGCCGGAGGCAGTCTTGGCGCCTTCATCCAGCCGCGCGAATTCCTTGAATACGGTGCGGAATTTCGATGGCGGAATACCGATGCCGGAATCGATCACCTGAATGATCACCTGGTTGCCGCGCCGCCGCGCCCCGACCAGCACCTTGCCGGTGATCGTGTATTTTATGGCGTTGGAAACGAGGTTCTGCACCAGGCGGCGCAGGAGGTTCGGGTCTGAGCGGACCCTGAGCGATGTCGGCATGACCACCAGCTTCAGCTGTTTCTCACGGGCGATCGGGGCAAAATCGGTCTCGATTCGCTCCAGGAGGTCGGAAAGCGCGACCGAAGCGAGCCGCGGCCGCATGGCGCCGGTATCGAGCCTGGAGATGTCGAGCACCGCGCCTAGGATGGTTTCGACCGATTCTAGTGCCGAATCGATATTGCGCACGATCGGGCTGTTGTCGGATTGCGCCATGCGCTCGACCAGCGCCGAGGAATAGAGCCGGGCGGCGTTGAGCGGCTGCAGAATGTCGTGGCCGGCGGCGGCGAAGAAGCGGGTCTTGCCGATATTCGCCTCGTCGGCGGCCGCCCGCGCCTCGGCAAGTTCGCGGTTGACGCGGGTGAGTTCCGCCGTCCGTTCGGCGACGCGCTGCTCCAGCGTTTCATTCGCCTGCTTCAATGCCTGGTCGGCGCTGACGCGCTGGGTGATATCGGTGAAGGTGGCGACGATGCCCTTATCGGGCATGGCGTTGGAGCGCACCTCGATGATCCGCTCGCCGCCGCCGAGCACCAGGGCGAAGGGTTTGTCGAGCGTCAGGAAATGCCGCACCGTCTGGTTGAGATCGCCGGGCGCGATGTCCCCGCGCTGGCTGAGTGTGGTAACGATCTCCGACAGGGGAAAGCCGACCTGGCCGGCACTCTCGGGCAGCTCAAGCAGTTGCCGGAAGCGTCGGTTCCAGATCGTCAGCCGGTTGGAACTGTCGAAGACGGCAATGCCCTGATCCATCTGCGACAGCGCCGTCTGCAGCATGTCCTGGTTATATTGCAGCGCTTCGCTTGCCTGGTCGAGCAGCCATGCGGTGTCGGACGAGGCGTCCTCGATCTTCTGCAGAATCAGCGATAGCACCAGCCTTGCCGAGGACGAGCCGATGGCGCTGCCGAGCAACTGTTCGCTGAAATGGATCAGCGCCATATCGGCCTGCTGTTCGTCCTCCAGCTTGCGGCCGGAACTTTGCTCATAGGTCGTGAACGAGCGCTGCATGCGCTCTTCACCGAGATAACGCGAGATTGCCGCCTTGAGATCGCCGACGCTGATGCGGGTCTTCCAGCCGCGCGTTGCAAATTGCGATCGCGAATGCCGCTTGACGAAGATGCCGGCCTGGATGCGCTCCAGCGGTCGGGCATTGCGAGTGAGCGAGCCGACGATGAAGAAGGCGGTATTGACGAGCAGGCTCATGACCGTCGCATTGACCAGCGGGTCGGCGTCGGGCGCGGTAAACAGCGTCGCGCCCGGAAAGATGAAGCCGAGCACGGCGCTCGCCACATAGGAATAGTCGGGACCGCCGAGCGACGGCAGGAACAACAGATAGACCCAAATGGTGAAGCCGGAGGTCAGGCCGAGGACGGCGCCGCGCGCATTCGCCCGCCGCCAGATCAGCCCACCAAACAGCGCAGGCGCGATCTGCGCGATCGCCGCAAAGGACAGCAAGCCGATCGAGGCGAGCCCGGCGGTGCTGTCGGTCGAGCGGTAATAGGCATAGCCGAACAGCAGCACGGCGAAGATGGCGCTGCGGCGGATGTTGAGCAGCGTCTTGGCGAAATCGTCGCGCTGGCCGGCGCGGCCGGCAAGTTTGCGCCGAAGGAAGATCGGCATGATGATGTCGTTCGACACCATGATCGACAGCGCCACAGAATCGACGATGACCATTGCCGTTGCGGCGGAGAAGCCGCCGATGAAGGTGATGAGCGAAACCACCGGCATCTGGCCGGCAAGCGGCAGCGACAGCATGTAGAAGTCGGCATTGCCAGTGCCGCCGAAGGTCAGGAGGCCGCCGATCGCCACCGGGAGCACGAAGAGATTGATGGCGACGAGGTAGCTGGGAAACAGGAAGCCCGCGAGTTTCAGCTGCTTTGCCGTTCGGTTTTCGACGACGGTGACGTGGAATTGCCGCGGCAGCATGATGATCGCGAAGGCCGACAGCACGATCAGCGTGATCCAGCGGCTGATCGGCGTATGATAGCTAAGCGCCGACATGACTAGGTCGTTCTCGACGGTTTTGCTCCAGAGGTCCGCCGGGCCATCGAAGAGAAACCAGATGACGCAGACGCCGGCTGTCAGGAAGGCGACGAGCTTGACGACCGATTCCATCGAGACGGCGAGGATGAGGCCGTCCTGATGTTCCGTCGCATCCGTATGCCGCGTGCCGAACATGATGGCGAAGCAGGCAAGCACCAGGGTGGCTATGAGCGGCAGGTCGAGGAAATAGAGATTACCGCTGCCGATGCCGTAGTCGGACGGATTGACCATCGCGCTGACGGTGCTCGAGATCGCTTTCAACTGCAAGGCTATATAGGGAATGGTGCCGATCAGCGAGATCAGCGCCACGATCGTCGCGACCGTCGGATTCTTGCCGTAACGCGCGGCAACGAAATCGGCGACGGAGGTGAGCTTCTCCGCCTTGGCAAGCTCGATGATGCGGCGAAGCAGCGGCATGCCGAAGGTGAAGACGAGGATGGGGCCGATATAGATGCCGGCAAATTCCAGGCCGCGTTGGGCGGCAAGCCCGACACTGCCGAAATAGGTCCAGGAGGTGCAATAGATCGCAAGGCTGAGCGCATAGACGACGGGCCATCCGCCTTCGAGCGCGTCAGGACCGCGGTTCTTGCGGTCGCCGTAGCTTGCCACGGCGAAAAGCAGGAGCAGATAGCCGAAGGCAGACGCGAATATGACCCAGCCTGGAAGCATTAGTCCTCCGCCGGCGAAAAGCCGCCGGCACCTCCCGCAACGAAGTCAGCTTAAGGCATTTCAGGTGCCTTGAAAATTCCCGTCCATCTACACCTTAAGTCAAAGGCCTGGTGGCGACTTCACCAGATAATTGCGATTTCCAATTGATTAATTGCAACGAAAATGTAGCTAATCGAAACAACGGCATATCTCTGAAATGGGATCGAAGGGAGACGGATCCGATGCTCAATGAGTTCAAGGCCTTTATCGCCCGCGGCAATGTCATGGATCTTGCGGTCGGCGTCATCATCGGCGGTGCCTTCGGCGGCATCGTCAAATCGCTGGTCGACGACCTTATCATGCCGATCGTCGGCGCCATTTTCGGGGGCTTCGATTTTTCCAATTATTTCCTGCCGCTCTCGTCGGCCGTCAACGCGCCGACACTTGCCGCCGCCCGCGCCCAAGGGGCGGTCTTCGCCTATGGCAGCTTCCTCACCGTTCTCATCAACTTCCTGATCCTTGCCTGGATTATCTTCCTGATGGTCAAGGCAGTGAACTATCTGCGCCAGCAGGTCGAGCGTCAGGAAAAGCAGGAGCCGGAACAATTGCCGCCGCCGCCGGCCGACGTCCAGCTGCTGACCGAGATCCGCGATCTGCTGGCCAAACGCCCGGCCCTCTGATCGGTCTTCGGCCCGCTGTCGGGCGGGCCGCCATTCATCACGAAAATCGATATGCGATCACTTGTTATCATGGGATTTGCCGGCGCAAATCCGCTATGAAGGCGGAAACCGGAGATATGCATGTCGATTGTGAAAAGCCTCAGCCCGCGCGCCATAGCGGCGCCCGAAAGCGGGATCGTCGAAGTCGTCAATTATGCACGCGGCCGCGAAGGCCTGTTGCCGCTCTGGGTCGGTGAAGGCGATCTGCCGACCCCCGATTTCATCAGCAGGGCGGCGATGGAAGCGCTTGCATCAGGCGAGACCTTCTATACCTGGCAGCGCGGCATTCCGGAGCTTCGCCGGGCGCTGTCGGATTATTACGACAGGCATTTCGCCGTCCGTCTTCCGGCCGAGCATTTCTATGTCACCGGCTCCGGCATGCAGGCGATCCAGATCTGCGTGCAGGCGCTGACTTCGCCTGGCGACGAATTCGTTTATCTCACCCCCGCCTGGCCGAATATTGCCGCAGCCCTCGAAATAGCAGGTGCCCGCTCCGTCGGCGTCCCGCTGCAGTTCGAAGGCGGCAAATGGACGGTCGATCTCGGGCGTGTCGAAGCCGCCATCACATCCGGGACCAGAGGCATCTTCATCAACACCCCTTCCAACCCGACGGGTTGGACCGCGACGAAGAAAGATCTCGGCGATATCCTGGCGCTCGCCCGCAAGCATGATCTCTGGATCATGGCGGATGAAATCTACGCGCGCTATTACTTCGCCGGCGGCCGCGCCGCCTCGTTCCTCGACGTGATGGAGCCGGACGACAAGATCGTCTTCGTCAATTCCTTCTCGAAAAACTGGTCGATGACGGGTTGGCGCGTCGGCTGGATCGTGGCACCCCCCGAAATGGGCCAGGTGCTCGAAAATCTCATCCAGTATTCGACCTCAGGCGTGGCGCAGTTCATGCAGAAGGGCGCCGTCGCAGCCCTTGATCAAGGCGATGATTTCGTCGCCGCCAACATCGCCAAGGCGGCGCGGTCGCGCGATACCCTCTGCGATGCGCTGATTGCCACCAATCGCGTCGAGACGCTGAAGCCCGACGGCGCGATCTATGCGTTCCTGAAGATCGACGGCGTTGCCGACAGCCGCAGCGCCGCCATCGATATCGTCGACAAGACAGGCGTCGGCCTTGCTCCCGGGGCTGCCTTCGGCGCCGGCGGCGAACTCTTCCTGCGTGCCTGTTTCCTGCGCGACCCCGCCCAGGTGGCGATCGCGGCCGAGCGGCTCTGCGACTATATCGTCAAGCGCTGAGAGGGCGCGGGGCACACCGTGCGGGATGATTTCGTGCCGGAATCGGCCGATCGATAAAACTGTAGCGAAGAGCGAAATCGGCCTCTAACCACGACTCCAAACATACCCGTTCAAAAGACTAACAACGGCGCCGTGATAAGAAAATTGGAAAGAAAACCGGCGCCTGATGCCCCTGCTTATAAATTGAAGCGGGGTGTGGGGCATGGCGGTTTTGGTGACGGGCGGCGCCGGATATATCGGCAGTCACATGGTTTGGGCGCTCATCGATGCCGGCGAGGATGTGGTCGTGCTCGACCGTCTCTCCACCGGCTTCCGCTGGGCGGTGGCGCCGGAGGCGCGTTTTTATCTCGGCGACGTCGCCGACCCCGACATCCTGAAGAAGATCTTCATCGAAAACGACATCGAGGCGATCATCCATTTCGCCGGCTCCGCCGTCGTGCCGGTGTCTGTCGCCGATCCGCTCTCTTATTACGACAACAATTCCGGCAGGACCCGTGCGCTTCTTTCCGCCTCGATCAGGGCCGGCATCCGCAACTTCGTCTTCTCCTCGACGGCCGCCGTTTACGGCCAGCAGCAGAGCGATCTGCCGGTGAAGGAGACGGCTCCCCTCAACCCGGAAAATCCGTACGGTCAGTCGAAGCTGATGACCGAAATCATGCTGCGCGATGCCGCCGCCGCTTACGATTTCAACTACGTCGCCCTCCGCTACTTCAACGTCGCCGGCGCTGACCCGCACCACCGCACCGGCCAGTCGACCTCCGGCGCCACGCACCTCATCAAGGTTGCCTGCGAGGCAGCGCTCGGCAAGCGCGACAGCGTCCATGTCTACGGTATCGACTATCCCACCCATGACGGCACCGGCGTGCGCGACTACATCCATGTCAGCGATCTCGCCGATGCGCATCTGAAAGCGCTGCAGCACCTGCGTAGAGACAAGGGCCCGCTCGTCGCCAATTGCGGTTATGGCAGCGGCTATTCCGTGCTCGACGTCTTGAACATGGTCACCCGCCTGCACGGGCATTCCTTCAAGATCCACATGGCGCCGCGGCGCGCCGGCGATTCGGCAAGCGTCGTCGCCGACGCTTCGCTCGCCCGGCAGGTGCTCGACTGGAAGCCCCGATACGACTCGCTTGAGACCATCGTCCAGAGTTCGCTCGATTGGGAACTCTTCCTGTCGAACAGAAACGTCGACGACCTGAACAGCATCCACCGCGCACTTGCCGCCGCATCCTTCTGAGCGGTGTCTATGCGAGCCGCTGCGAAGCCGCAGCGTCAGCCCGAGGGTCCCTGTCGGCCTGAGCAGTCGATCGGTGCCGGGCCTGAAATGCTCTGGAGCGATGGCGCATCCTCGTCTATGCATGGTGCAGCAGATGAGGTGAACCATGCAGCACGGCGAAGTGATCATCGAACGGCGGGGCACTGCCGGCATCATCCGGCTCAACCGGCCGCGGGCGCTGAACAGTCTGACGCTGCCGATGATCCGCGCGCTCACGGAGGCCCTTCATGACTTTGCCTCCGAATCCGATGTGGCAAGCGTCGTAATCACCGGCGAAGGCGAACGCGGCTTCTGTGCCGGCGGTGATATCCGTGCCTTGCATGAAAGCGCCCGCGCCGGTGATGATCTCGCCGGAACCTTCTGGCGCGAGGAATTCCGCCTCAACCATAAGATTGCCGTCTATCCCAAACCCTATGTCGCGCTGATGGACGGCATCACCATGGGCGGCGGCGTCGGTCTGTCCTCACACGGCCGCCATCGCATCGTCACCGAGCGTACGCGGCTTGCCATGCCCGAAACCGGCATCGGCTATGTCCCCGATGTCGGCGCCACATGGCTGCTGCCCAAGGCACCCGGCGAAGCCGGAACATGGCTCGGCCTGACCGGACTCGACATTGGTGCTGCGGATGCGATCTATGCCGGTCTTGCCGATGTTCAGATCGCTTCGTCGCGGCTCGACGCGGTGATCGATGCTCTTTGCGACCTGCCGCGCGCCAGCGCGTCGACTGAAGTCGATGCCCTGCTGCAGGGATTTTCCGAGCCACTGGGGGAAAGCCGGTTGCGGCAGAACGCCGATATGATCGACCACACATTTTCCTTCGACAGCGTCGAGGAAATCCTCGGGGCTCTCGCCAAGGAAGAGGGCGAGTTTGCCGCCGAGACGCGCCGGGTGCTGCTCAGCCGGTCGCCGACCAGCCTGAAACTCGCTCTGCGGCTGCTGAGGGCCGGCCGGCGCAGCGCTTCGCTCGCTGAATGTCTTCGCCGCGAACTCGGCGCCTGCCTGCAGATGCTGGATAATCCCGATTTCTTCGAAGGCATCCGCGCCGCTGTCATCGACAAGGACCGCAATCCGAAATGGTCACCGGCATCAGTCGAGGCCGTGAAGACGGAAACGGTCGAACGTTTCTTGGAACCGGCCGACCCGCCGCTTTCACTCTGACGCTGTCATCCTCTGAATGCCCAATGCGCGGCACCGTGCGGCTGGTGAGAGCCTTTTGCTTCCTGTTGCCAGTCTCTTCAATACCAAATCTCCGGCGCGACACGCCGAAACCATAGGCCGCCCTGTCCTAAAGCCTAGCTTTCTCTCTCCCTTGACCTGATCGACCGCCAGATACGCTTCGGCATAGTGTCCGCGACGTGACCCATAACGGACATCTCTCGATCAAAACAGGAGCGCATCATGTCGCAGGCAGAAGCAAGAACCCGAACGACTGGTCAGCAGGAGCCTGGCAGTCCGAAACATGAAGAATTGGTTCCGTCGCGCTACGCGGTACGGATCGGCGAAATCGAAGTGCTGATCATCAGCGATGGTGTGCTGCCGCTTCCAACCGCGATGCTGGGACACAACGCCGACGCGGCCGAACGGGCGGTCTGGCTGGATGATATGTTCCTGCCGCAGGACGCTTTCGACTGGGCGCTGAACGTGGTCCTGGTGCGCAGCGGCGGCCAGACCATCCTCATCGACGCAGGCTTGGGGCTGGATCCGGACTTGAACTTGCCGCGCGCGGGTCAGTTGATCAAGCGACTGGAAGGCGCCGGCATCGATCTGGCATCCGTGACCGACGTGGTGCTGACGCACCTGCACATGGACCATATCGGCGGGCTGCTGGTCGAAGGGGTCAAGGACCGACTGCGCCCGGACCTCAGGATTCACGTGGCGGCTGCCGAGGCGAAGTTCTGGGAAGCGCCCGATTTCAGCCACGTGTCCATGCCGCCCGGCTTCCCTGATGCGCTTCGGGCGATGGCAAAACGTTTCCTGAGCGAGTACGGCAGTCATCTGACGCTGTTCGACGAGCAATCCGAGGTGGCGCCTGGTGTGGTGGCCCAACGCACCGGCGGCCATACTCCCGGACATAGCGTGGTCCGCCTGGCGTCCGGCGGCGACAGGTTGACATTCGCCGGCGATGCCGTGTTCGCGGTCGGGTTCGAGCACCCCGACTGGTACAATGGTTTCGAACATGATCCCGAAGAAGCGGCTCGCGTTCGCCTCGATCTTTTGCAAGAGCTGGCCGCGACCGGTGAACAGCTGGTGGCCACGCACCTGCCGTTCCCGTCCGTCGGCCGGGTGGCGGTGGACGGCGAAGCCTTCCGTTGGGTGCCGGTCTTCTGGGACTATTGAGCGCCGATCCAAAAAGCGTTGCATAGAGCCGATCTATGCAACGCACTCTATCGCCACATGCCGCGCATGCGGGCGCCGACGTCGATGCGCACCTGGCGCGCTTGCGCCTGTGCGGCGGCTTCCGACTTCACCTGCGGCCAGCTGCAGGCCTCGAAAAACTGCAGCAGCGTCGCGGGAATGAAGCGGCTGCGCGAGGCATAGACGTGCCGGTCGCCCTGGGCGTTCTGCCCATAGGTGAAGAAGCGTTGCGGCACGACAAGGTCGAGACCGTCGCGGGCGCGCGTCATCGCCACATAGAGCAGCCGGCGTTCTTCCTCGATTTCGGCGGTGGCGCCGACGGCGAGATCGCTGGGGATGCAGCCGTCGACGACGTTCAGCATGAAGACTTTCGTCCATTCCTGGCCCTTGGCGGAATGGATGGTCGACAGGATGAGATAGTCCTCGTCGAGAAGCGGCACGCCGGCCTGATCGCTGGTCGCATCCGGCGGATCGAGCGTGAGCTCGGTGAGGAAACGTTCGCGGGAGGCATAACCCTCGGCGATCTGCTCCAACTGCAACAGATCGGCCTGCCGTGTCGAAGCGTCCTCGTGCAGCCGCTCCAGATGCGGCGCATACCATTGCCGCGCCAGCCCAATTTCCGCCGGCCAGCCGGCCTTGCCGGATTTCAGCTGCTGCAGCATCGAAACGAAGGCGGTCCAGTCCTCGCCGGAGCGTGGCGGCGCCGGCATAGACGCCAGAGCAGACAACGGGCTCGCATCCTCGGCCATCAGATCGAGCGCCTTCTGCGCCGTCGACGGCCCGACCCCCGGCAGGATCTGCATCAGCCGGAATCCCGCCACCCGGTCGCGCGGATTTTGCGCAAAGCGAAGGGCGGCGAGCATATCCTTGACATGCGCGCTATCAAGAAACTTCAAGCCACCGAACTTGACGAAGGGAATGTTGCGCCGGGTCAGCTCGACCTCCAGCGGCCCGCTGTGATGGGCGGCGCGGAAGAGCACGGCCTGCTGCTTGAGCTTCAGGCCTTCCTCGCGATTGTCGAGCACCTTGTCGGCGACATAACGCGCCTGCTCGGCCTCGTCCCGCACAGAAACCAGGCGCGGCCGCTCCGCCGATTGCCGCTCGGTCCAGAGATTCTTGGTGAAGCGCTCGGAGGCGAGATCGATGACGGCATTGGCAGCCGCCAGGATCGGCTGCGTCGAGCGGTAATTGCGATCGAGTGTGACGATATCGGCGGCCGGGCTGAAGGCGGCGGGAAAATCAAGGATATTGCGCACCGTCGCCGCGCGGAAGGAGTAGATCGACTGCGCGTCGTCACCGACGACCGTCAGCCCCTGTCCCTGCGGCTTGAGTGCTAGCAGGATCGAGGCCTGCAGCCTGTTGGTGTCCTGATATTCATCGACGAGCACATGGTCAAAGCGGCTGCCGATATCCTCGGCAATCACGCTCTCGCCGACCATCTGCGCCCAGTAGAGCAGGAGGTCGTCGTAATCGAGCACGTTCTGAGCCTGCTTCGCCTCGACATAGCAGGCGAAAAGCTCACGCAGCTGTTGCTCCCATGTCGCGCACCAGGGAAAGGCGTCGCGCAGCACCTGATCGAGCGCGGTCTCCGAATTCACCGTCCGGCTATAGATGGCAAGGCAGGTGCCCTTGGACGGAAAGCGGCTTTCCGTCTTCGAGAAGCCGAGATCGTGCCGGATGAGGTTCATCAGATCGGCGCTGTCTTCGCGGTCGTGAATGGTGAAATCGGCATCGAGGCCGATCTGTTGGGCATAATCGCGCAGCAGCCGCGCGCCGATGCCGTGGAATGTGCCGGACCAGTTGAGCGCATCGGCCATGATGCCGGCATTCGAACCCAGCACATCACGGCAGATGCGCTCGACGCGCCGCGCCATCTCGGCGGCTGCCCGGCGCGAGAAGGTCATCAGCAGGATGCGGCGCGGATCGGCGCCCTTGACGATCAGATGGGCGACGCGATGTGCCAGCGTGTTCGTCTTGCCGGAGCCGGCGCCGGCAATGACCAGCAGCGGCCCGGCAATATGACTGCCGTCGGTGAGCGTGCCGTGCTCGACGGCCATGCGCTGCTGGGGATTGAGCTTTTCGAGATACATCCAGCCGTCCGGTCGGGCTCCCGCAGAATCACTGCGAGAAGATTAGATGTTCCTTGAATGTTCGCGATTTCAGCCGCTGTCAAGCGGCACGGGACCTCAATCGGGGAAATCCGGGCCGATCACGCGCCGCACCAGTTTCAGGCTGCGGTCCGGCTGGAGAATATAGGTTTCCTCCACACGCTGGCCCGTCTCATTGTAGAACTGGTTGTAGACGGCGCTGCCGACCGGCGACTTGGTGAGTTTGGTACGCGGCTGGCCGCCATAGGTGATGCTGCCGGGAATGGGTTCGAGCGCGGCCGTATCGGCCGAGGAGCAGCCGGCCAGCAATGCCCCGGCAAACAAGGCGGACAGAAACGCTTTCATCGCAGTCATCCCTCTTCAGACTGCCGATAGATATGGAAAGCGCGGCCTCTTTCGCCAAGGGCTGCCCGATGCGCAGTCGCCTGCTGTGGCGCTGAGGGAACCAAAGCGCCCTCCAGGTGTTGAAATGCCGGACCTGAACGCTGGAGACCATCATGCAGACGCTTCTTCGCCTCTGGGCGTCCACCCTGATCATCGGCTGCGGCGTCTTTGCCGGCCCAGCCTATGCCTCGCTCGAAACCGGCATGGATTATTCCGCTTTGCCGAAGGATCAGATCGCCCTTAACGAATATACCGGCAGCGTCGCTTGTGAGCCGGCAGAACCGCACTACCTGCCGTCCTTCATCCGCGCGGCTGACGGCACGATCATCGGTGTGGGATATATCGAGATGGAGAATGAGGCTGGCGCGGATTGCTGAAACCGATCCGCTCAAACGAGGCTCGCCTGCGTTTCCGGATGACGAGCCTCTGACCGTCATCATGACGGCTGGATGTTTTCTATCGAAACAGCTGCCTCAGGCGCAACGCCCTTTGCGCCCAAACCCGGCGCCTGCTCGATGCAGGGTTAAGTGAAAATTAAACAATGTATCGTCCCGGCACAGTTTTACTGACCAAACTGAAAAAGGCCGGACGCCCTGCCGCGTCAATGCAGCTTCAGCTTCGCCTCTTCGGCCGCTGCCAGGAACTCGGCTCTTGCCTCCTCCACACTTTTGCGACCGTCCAACGCTGCCCGGCAGGTGCTGCGGGCCTTGATGTACCGAAGCCCGCGCGAACTCGGCCAGAAATCTGCCAGGCATTTCAGGGCATCGAACGGCCCGTTGACCGTTCGCGCATCGGCTCCCTCGAAACCGACCGTGACCGGGCTGTTCCATCGTTCAGTTGCCATCGATACTCCTCCACGATTGTCGACAGAAACAGGGTGCGACGCCTCCCATTCGCAGGACGGTCGCCGCCATCATAGGCATTCTAGCGCGATTTTTGCCGTCAACAATGGTGAATCGTCTGTTGCTGATAGGCGGAATGCCGACTTGAGTGAGGCGAATCGCCTGGGTGTGCACGCCCGGAGGAATTTTTGAGCAGTCGCAGATAAGTTGTATGGCGCTTGCGCGCTGCTACCGCTACCATGCTCGGGAAAGCTGACTCGATATGGGGTTAGATGGAAATTTGATCCAGGCTGCTTTGCTCTGCGGGGCGCTGGCAATGCCGGTTTTAGCCTACGGCGCAGAGAGGGCCGCTGAAGAGGCTTTCCTGGCGCGCCCTTCCACTGAAGTCGTCCCAAGAATGCAGCGGGAATATATGCGGGTTAGGCTGCCATCATTGGGAATCGATATCGCTTCCTATTACGCACGGATAAGTCTCAATCGATGGTACGTCGAGGGCATATTCGAGCCAGATGAAGATCTCGTGATAACTGCCGAACGGATGGAACGCTGGGAATTATCCCCGTTCCTGCCTTATTATCTCGAAGAGGCTGAAATTCCCGATTGTGCTGCAATGCTGTCCTCTTCGTGCAGATGGCTGCCCCTCACCCTCACCCTCTCCCCGTAAACGGGGCGAGGGGACGTGCCACGCGAGAGCTTCGCGAGGGACGGAGGTTGCGGCATATCCTCTCCGCCCGGCAAGCGGGCCGAAGGACGGGTCGAGACCGTTGGCTCGACCAGCTCGGTGGCGGCAGCCGGATGAGGGCAGTCAGGCGCGTAAGAAAATGGTGTCCGAAAGAAAACTGGTGCTGCCGAGTGGGATTGAACCACCGACCTCACCCTTACCAAGGGTGTGCTCTACCACTGAGCTACGGCAGCAGGACCAGATCCGCGCGGAGCCGGGCGGCTCAATTGCGGGAACGGGGCGGCTATTGCCACAGCTTGACGACAAGCGCAAGCCGCAAAATCCAACTTCGCGTGGATAGAGATGCAAGGGACTTTTGGATCGGCGCGAATTCGGCTAATTCTGTTGACATGAACGACAAGACCGAAGCCGGCCAGAAGAGCCGTAAAGAGGCGATCGAGGCACAGGCGAAACTGCGCCGCGAGCGCGCCGCCGAAAAGCTCAGGGAAAATCTTTCCAGACGCAAACAGCAGGTGCGCGCCCGCCGTTCCGGCCAGGCCGACGAAACTAATGGGCTGCCCGCCGCAAAAATGGACGAATCGTAATGTTCCGTCCCGGGCGAATTGAAGCCTCTTCATAAATCCCCTAAACACCTCACTCCTTCTTTCAAGGCAGAACTTTCAGGAAGTAAGCGCACATGGATCGTATCAGAATTGTCGGCGGTAATGAGCTGAATGGCATCATTCCGATTTCCGGCGCCAAGAATGCCGCACTGCCGCTGATGATCGCCTCGCTTCTGACCAGTGACACGCTGACGCTGGAAAACGTGCCGCATTTGGCAGACGTCGAGCTTCTGATGCGCATCCTCGGCAATCACGGCGTCGATGTCGCCGTCAACGGCCGCCGCGAGCGCCAGGAGGATTCCTACGCCCGCACGATCCATTTCACCTGCCGCACCATCGTCGATACCACCGCTTCTTACGAACTGGTCTCGAAGATGCGCGCCTCCTTCTGGGTTATTGGGCCGCTCTTGGCGCGTGAGGGCCATTGCCGTGTTTCGCTGCCGGGCGGTTGCGCCATCGGCACGCGCCCCGTCGATCTCTTCATCGACGGCCTGACGGCACTCGGTGCGACCATGGAGATCGATGCCGGCTATATCAATGCCCGGGCGCCCGACGGCGGGCTGATCGGTGCGCGCTACACCTTCCCGAAGGTCTCCGTCGGCGCCACCCATGTGTTGATGATGGCCGCGACCCTTGCCCGCGGCACTACTGTCATCGGCAACGCCGCCCGTGAACCCGAAGTCGCCGACCTCGCCAACTGCCTGAACGCCATGGGCGCCAAGATATCAGGCGCCGGCACCTCGACCATCACCATCGAAGGCGTCACCTCGCTGTCGGGCGCGCGTCATCGCGTCCTGCCGGACCGCATCGAGACCGGCACCTACGCCATGGCCGTCGCCATGGCCGGCGGTGACGTCGTGCTCGAAAATACCGATGTGGCGCTGCTCGAAACCGCGCTGGAAACCTTGCGCCGGACTGGCGCTGACATCTCCGCGACCAATAACGGCATGCGCATCAGGCGCAACGGCGCCGGCATCAAGCCGGTCGATATTGTCACCGATCCTTTCCCGGGGTTCCCCACGGATCTGCAGGCACAGTTCATGGCGCTGATGACCCGCTCCTCCGGCATCTCGCATGTCACCGAGACGATCTTCGAAAACCGCTTCATGCACGTGCAGGAGCTTGCCCGGCTCGGCGCCAGGATCACGCTCTCCGGCCAGACCGCGAAGATCGAGGGTGTCAAGCGCCTGCGCGGCGCGCCCGTCATGGCGACCGATTTGCGCGCCTCCGTCTCGCTCGTCATCGCCGGCCTCGCCGCCGAGGGCGAAACCACAGTCTCCCGCGTTTACCACCTCGACCGCGGCTTCGAGCGGCTCGAAGCGAAGCTGACCCGCTGCGGCGCCGTCGTCGAGCGCATCAGCGAGTAAGAGAGACCTTCATTCCGGTTGCGTAATCGGTCGCAGCATCTTATTTCCCTTGTCTGACGCATCGCCATTCCGGCGATGCCCGTTAAATAGCAAAAGCATGATGTCGCCCGAAAACTGCTCGCACTTTTCGGCATCCTGCTCTGGGGATTGAGACTGAATGACCGACCTGAAGCTTGTTGCGCTTGATGACGAGGACCTCGCGATCATTTCTGCGCATATGCAGGATAGCGTCTTCAAGGTCGGCGACATCGACTGGTCGCCGCGCGGTGCCCAGTTCGCGCTTGCCGCCAATCGTTTCGTCTGGGAAAGTGCCGCGCGCAAGCGCAAGGGTTTTGAGCGCCGCCGCGCCGCCCTGGTGTTCAAGCGCGTGCTTGCCGTCCGTTCGCTCGGCGTCGATCGCGGCAAACGCGATGAGGTGCTGTCGCTGCTGGCGCTGCGTTTCGAGAAGAAGGGCGAGGGGCCGGATGGCACGATCGAGCTGGCGCTGTCTGGAACGGCCTCGATTGCGCTCGACGTCGAATGTATCGAGGTGCAGATGGCCGATATCGGCGGCGCATGGCAGGCGGCTTCCAAACCCCGGCACCCCTAAAGGGCTTGATGCCTGAAGTTTGAACATCGCGGTTCGAGTTGAGAAGGAATATAGCTCTTGGCAATCTGGCTGGATCAGGCATCGGAAGGTTTCGAGCAGCATTTTGCCGCCTTTCTGACGACGAAGCGCGAAGTGTCCGAGGATGTGAATTCAGTCGCCCGTGCTATCATCGATGATGTCAGGGCGCGCGGCGATGTGGCGCTGGCCGAATATTCGCTGAAATTCGACGGCATCGATTTTGCCACCGTGCCGATGCGCGTCACGCCTGAGGAGATTGACGCCGCAATCGAGGCGGTGCCTGCCGAAGTGCTGGGCGCGCTGAAGCTCGCGGCCTTGCGCATCGAGAGCCACCATCGCCGCCAACTGCCGAAGGACGATATTTACGAGGACGACATGGGCGTCGGTCTCGGCTCGCGCTGGACGGCGATCGAGGCGGTCGGGCTCTATGTTCCGGGCGGCACCGCGAGCTATCCGAGCTCGGTGCTGATGAATGCGGTGCCGGCCAAGGTCGCCGGGGTCGACCGCATCGTCATCGCCGTTCCCGCCACCGGCGGCGCTGTCAATCCGGCGGTGCTCGCCGCCGCCAGGCTTGCCGGCGTCACCGAGATCTACCGTGTCGGCGGCGCTCAGGCGATCGCCGCTCTCGCTTATGGCACCGAGACGATCGCACCGGTCGCAAAGATCACCGGCCCCGGCAATGCCTATGTCGCCGCCGCCAAGCGCCACGTCTTCGGCACCGTCGGCATCGATATGATCGCCGGCCCCTCCGAGGTGCTGGTGATTGCCGACAAGGACAACAATCCCGATTGGATCGCTGCCGACCTTTTGGCGCAGGCCGAGCACGATGCCAGCGCCCAGGCGATCCTCATCACCGACGATGCCCTATTCGGCAAGGCGGTGGAGCAGGCGGTGGAACGCCAGCTGAAGACGTTGAACCGCGCCGAGACGGCAGCGCCAAGCTGGCGCGATTTTGGCGCGGTCATTCTCGTTGCCGATCTGAAGCAGGCCATTCCGCTTGCCAATCGCATCGCAGCCGAACATCTCGAGCTCGCCGTCGCCGATCCCGACCGGCTGCTCGACGGCATCCGCAATGCCGGCGCGATCTTCGTCGGCGCTCATACGCCCGAGGTCATCGGCGATTATGTCGGCGGTTCGAACCATGTGCTGCCGACGGCGCGTTCGGCCCGCTTTTCCTCCGGTCTATCAGTGCTCGATTTCGTCAAGCGCACCTCGATCCTGCGCCTTGGGCCGCAGCAGTTGCGCACCCTGGGCCCGGCGGCGATCGCGCTTGCGGTCTCCGAAGGCCTCGATGCCCATGCGCGGTCGGTCGCGATCCGCCTCAACCTCGATTAGGTGAGGGGATGGCGGCGGGCGAATTCCGGCTTTGCGACGTCGTCCTGGACGATACGATCGGCCGTTCGACGCCCGATGTCGAGCATGAGCGCGCCGTCGCCATCTTCGATCTGATCGAGGAGAACAGCTTCGAGCCGCTCGGCCATTCCGGCGGCCCTTATCGGCTGAACATCTCGCTGGTCGATTCGAAGCTGGTCTTTGCCATCAAGACGGAAGAAGGCGGCGATGTCGCCACTCACATTCTGTCGCTTACCCCCTTCCGGCGGATCGTCAAGGATTACTTCATGATCTGCGAAAGCTATTACGAAGCGATCCGATCGGCGACGCCAAGCCGTATCGAGGCGATCGACATGGGCCGGCGGGGCATCCACAATGAAGGCTCGCAGACGCTGAAAGACAGGCTGGCCGGCAAGATCGAGGTCGATTTCGACACCGCCCGGCGGCTTTTCACGCTGGTCTGCGTGCTCTACTGGCGTGGATGACGGCGATGGAGCTTGCCGGCGATGTCGAAGACGCGAAGAGGCCGGGCGCGATCCTCTTCATGTGCGGTCTGAACGCCATCCGCTCGCCGATGGCCGAAGCGATCGCCCGTAGCATTCTGCCGTCCAATACCTATATAAGGTCGGCCGGCGTTCGCGCCGGCGAGCGCGATCCCTTCGTCGATGTCGTGCTTGAGGAAATCGGGCTTTCCCTTGGGCGCCGCCAGCCGCAGACGCTTGATGAACTCGAGGACGATTATTTCGATCTGATCATCACGCTTTCGCCGCAGGCCCATCATGCTGCGCTGGAACTGACGCGGTCGAACGCGGTCGACGTCGTCTATTGGCCGACCATGGATCCGACGGTCGTCAGCGGGACGCGCGAACAGATATTGGACAGCTATCGCGAGGTCCGCGACCACCTGGCCGGTCTCATCGAAAGCCGGCTGCTCAGACGAAATGGCATTGCCGCGCAATCGGCATGAAAACAAATAAAGGAAAGCCTGATCAACAAGGTTCACAAACCTGCGTTGATTGTGTAGTTTCCGCCCAAATTTTAAAGGCGCGCTCTGCGCTGCCTCTGCAACACACAGGAAGAAAACCACTATATGCCGAAAGAAGAAGTCCTCGAATTCCCGGGAATCGTCACCGAACTTCTGCCGAATGCGACGTTTCGCGTGAAGCTTGAAAACGAACACGAGATCATCGCCCATACCGCTGGCCGCATGCGCAAGAACCGCATCCGCGTTCTGGCGGGCGACAAGGTGCTTGTGGAAATGACGCCCTACGATCTGACCAAGGGCCGCATCACCTATCGTTTCAAGTAAGTCTGCCCGCTCCCGTCCGCCGATGGTCGAGGTTTCATGGCGCTGAAATACAAGCTCATTCTGGCCTCGGGCTCGCCCCGTCGCGTCGACCTGCTCAACCAGGCCGGCATCGAGCCTTCGCGCCTGATGCCGATGGATATCGACGAGACGCCGAAGAAGTCGGAGCACCCGCGTTCGCTCGCCCGAAGGCTGTCGGCCGAGAAGGCCGAGGCCGCACTTGCCGCCATCAAGGGTGATATCACCTGGAAGGGCAGCTATATCCTCTCCGCCGATACGGTGGTCGCCGTGGGTCGGCGCATTCTCGGCAAGGCTGAATTCGCCGACGAGGCGCTGAGTTCGCTGCACCTCCTCTCGGGACGCAACCATCTCGTCTATACCGGCGTTTGCCTGGTGACGCCCGAACGCAAGATCCGCCAGAAGATCGTCGAGACCAAGGTGCGCTTCAAGCGGCTGTCCGGCTTCGAGATCGAGAACTACCTGGCCTCCGGCCAGTGGCGCGGCAAGGCGGGCGCCTACGGCATCCAGGGTCTCGCCGGCACCTTCGTGCAGAAGATGGTGGGCTCCTACACCAATGTCGTCGGCCTGCCGCTTTATGAAACCATTCTGCTTCTGACCGGCGAGGGCTTCGATGTGCATAGCCGGTGGCCGGAGGGCTGACCGACGGCCGACGCTTAAAGCGCGTCACGATCTCTCAGATCTCCGTGTCGCCCTTTAAGGCTTTGTTTTTATTCATGTTGCAGTCGCAAAGCCGCTGACACTTTTGCGCGCCATGCTATAGGACGGACCGATCATGCCCGAAGACAAGAAAGCCGCCGCCAAGGTCGAACCGCTGCGCAAGACGCGCCCTTGCCCGGAATGCGGCAAACCATCGAACCGCGAACATTACCCCTTCTGCTCCAACCGCTGCCGCGAGCTCGATCTCTCCCGCTGGCTGACCGGCTCTTATGCCATTCCGGTGGCCGACGACGAAACGAAAGCCGATTATCCTGACGAGGAAAACTAGGAGATTTCCTCTCCGAAGTTCTTATTTTTCCACATGAATCCGCAAAACCGGCAAGACCGTCAAAAAAGAGTCATTTGACGCTTGCCATGGCCGAACAAGATGCTATAACCCCGCTCGCTTCCGGGGCGAACCAAGGCCCCGCGGTTCTTTTCATCAAGAACACCGTAGCGAAGCGGGTTGGCCCAGGTAGCTCAGTTGGTAGAGCAGCGGATTGAAAATCCGCGTGTCGGTGGTTCGATTCCGCCCCTGGGCACCATCACGATAATCAGCATTGATACTGTTTGATTTTCCAGCCTCAGTGTCCTGATATTATGCATGAACGAAAATCTCCGGACACATTTGTTCACGCTGCATGCCGAATTTAGCTCTCGTCATCGCCCTTCGAAACCAGCTCGATCGCACCTTTCGCAAGCCGCCTCTGATTGGCGGCTTTAGGCTCTGGAGATTGCATTGCCGCGCGGGCCGCAGACCCTTCGGGCTGGACGCCAACACCTACTGCGACAAGACCGCTCCAATCTATTGGCGTGAATTAGGGAATGAATTGCGCCCCGAGGGATGCGCCGATCAGGACGCTGCTTACTGGCCATGACGACCCCTCAATTGTGAAATGCGAGCGGGGCTTCCGGCAATCGCTCCACGAACATGTTTCCACAAACCACAAACGTCCGCCCGCGGCCGTTTGTCGAGGTTATCGGATGTCCGCTGCTCATCACGCGACCTCCATCGCTCTCTGGAATATGACCGGCTGCTGGTCGCGCGGAATGCGGTGTTGGCCGCGCGCCATCGGGTGTTTGGGGAAGCCGTCTTTTGTCAGGCCAAGGCAGATGATGTCGACGAGCTGCTGGCGGGCGCGGTGCTTGAACCACGTGTCACGGCTGAGGTAATCGCCACCATTGCCCCATGCTGCCAGCACCGGCGTGTTCTGGTGACGGGCAATGATAAGGGCGTGATCGATGAAGTTGTCGCAGCGCGGACCGATCGAGTCCTTAGCCTTCATCATTTCCTTCGGGGATGGCGAGCGCCAGGCGTGAAGGTTGACGATCAGAATGCCGCCATAGCCCCAGAGCTTGGCAAACCAGATGAGCACGAGCACCGTCGGGTCATTGCGTCGGTGATCGGCGTCGGAGGGGTTGAGCATGCAAACGACGAGGATGGGCTTGCCCGCATCCCAAACGCGGCGCAGCTCGTCACGGTAGAAGGTGCAGTCGGAGATGGCAGCGCTCATCCGCATCTCGGTTTTGAAGAGATCGAGGCTCATCGGCGCTGCTTCCCAGTGATGACGAAGAGGGTGCCGCTCTGCATGTTCAGCTGGACCGGATCGCCGCGTCCGATGCGGGTGAAGATCGCCTCGAGGTCGCCCTCGGCGGTATCCGCAGCTGAGCGATACTGAAGCACCGACTTGTACAATGCGCTTAACACCTATCTGACAGCGATCGCCCCGTAACTACGCCGCGGGGCAATCGGTTGAATAGTCTCAGGAGCGGCTTTTCGACCTTCTCGTGAATGCGCCAGCAGAACAGCAGGGAGACCGCGACACCGATCGCGATGATGATATCGGGCGGCAAGGGATAGAAATCCACAGCGTCAGCAGTGCCGAAATCGGGACGGTGTGAAAGAGATAGAGCGTGTAGGAGGCCTCTCCGAGGTAAGCCCAGACGCTCTTTCCGACATTGATCTGCATCGTGCCGAAAACGATCAATCCGGCAGGAATGCCATAAACTGCCACGCGCTGCATAGCATCCTGACCGATCAGGAAGTCCAGCGTATCGCCGTGGGGTGCCATGCCGAGCGAGCCGGCGGCGAGAATTGCGATTGCGCCAACCGGTATGCCCCATCTCGCGCCTTTGACTGCCGGCGCGTACACCAAGGCGACACCTATCATGAATTCGAGGATGATGGGGTTGCCGAGGAATTGGAACACCGGCGCTGTCGATCGGAACGTCAGCGACACCGCGAAGATCCCGAGGATCGCCGGCAAGTAACGCCGGTCGAGGAGGACAAGCGTCGCCGCCCCATAGAAGAGCATTTCGAAACAGAGCGTCCATGCGGCAGGCAGGACGGGCGCTGCCATCTGATCCAACGCCGGCCACAGGGTTAGCGTCGCGATTGTCTCCCGCCAGCCGAAGCCGGATTTTGCGGCGATGAATGCTGCCGGGATAGATGCGAGATAGTACATCGGGAGAATGCGACGAATTCGTTTCCACGCGAATTGCTGCCATGTCAGGCCGCGCGCTGTCCGGGTGATGATGACCCCGGAAATGACGAAGAAAATATCGACGCCGGCGGTGCCCGCAACCTGGATCATCGGCGGGAAAATCCCGCTTGATCCGGTGGCTTGGTAGGCCGTCAGCGCCGCATGCAGGTAGACGACCATCAATGCGGCGATGAAACGCAGTACCTGTAGCGACCAGACCATGATTGTCCGTCAACCCCTCGATCACCAAGCCTGGGCGAGAAAAGAGCATTCACAAGCCGTCACGCAGTGGTCGTGGCGCGTTTGCCGCGCATGGGCAGAAACGGAACCACCCTGGGGACGCGCTCGGCATATGATCGGTAGTCTGGAAATGCCGCCCGGAGAACCGTCTCTTCGTTAATCATCCGGCGAAGTTGCAGGCACCAATGCACGATTCCGAGAAATACCGTCCACGGAGAAAAGCTGAACAGGATCATCCCGATAACGAATATCTCCTCGGTCAGATAGAGCGGGTGGCGGACGATAGAATATGGCCCCGTTGTGACCAGAGCTCTTGCACCCGGTGCTATGCTGAAACTGCGGCCGAGGATCGCAAGCATATATGCCGATGAAAGGCAGCCAGTGATCATCAAAACCGTTGCGGCAAGACGCACAGTATCTGGCAATACCATTGGCGGCGGCAGGAAGGCGATCAGCAGGAAGAGGAAGGTGCCTGCCATTGCCGTCAGGTATGGTTCAACGCCGCGCGCAGACCGCACTTGGGGCATTCTCGTTAGGGTCACGACACACATCATGCCGATAAATAAGATCGCAGCGATCTCAGCTATTAGGAATACGACGCCCCTGGACGGATAGTCGCCGGTCGTCATCATCCGTGTGATCTTCGTCCACACACCTAGTATTGAATAGGAGCAGATTCCAATACGGCCGATAATGTCTGCAATAATCAAGTGTCGATTGCTCATTGGTACCCCCGCGTTGTTTGAACGCATCTTCGCACGGTTGCGAGAAATGGCAATCGCAACTGATTAAATCGGTAAATACCAACTATTGGGGATGTGACTTACACCGGCGTCCGTCAATGCAAGGACACGCGATGCTCCAGCAGCCGATCAATGCAGGCCCGGATCCGGATGCCTCGGATGATTTCGGCATGAGTAGAAAGGCACGCGAGGGCGGCCAGGATGATCAACGCGGTTCCGAGGAGCGCGGTAGGCAACGGCAGTGACCAGTCGACATAACCGGGGAGTGACGTCCCGATGCGACCTGCTTCAGCTGTGCTTGCAGCCGCATTGGCAAGCACCAAACCGATCAGCGCAATATGAGCATGAACGAAGCGTGCCCTAAGAAACCGTTTCGGATGAAAAGAAAGATAGACGCCGAAAATCGCCATCGATGCAAACGCCGCGAGAAGCTCCCACGCTCCCATCCCCGCCACGCTAAGTAACATAAGGGGTAGGCGCAACACCGGCAGCAAAGTCAGGTAAAGCGCCCAAGCAAACGGGCGTGATGGATACATCGCCAGCAGTAGCATGCTGGCGGCAAATATTGCGCCGATGGCATAGACCAAAGCAGGTCCGAGACGAACAACAGTCAGAACCAAGACACGCATTCGCTTTTCTCCTTCGGCAGGCATCGTGGTTCTGGGCAGAATATTCGCAGCTGCTTGAGCAGGGCTTGCCGCTCGATCGGCGCCCGCATGAATGACTCCGGCTGCGGAGATTTGCAATCTTCTACAAAACTTATCCACCTTAACGAGGCGATTTCATGGACATCGACGACACGCCGCTGCGGCCGTCGCCGTCCGCGGCGTTCGGAACCTGATCGCGGCTTAACCTCAGCCACGCGGGCACCCTAGCATATCACATGAAGCGTGTAGGTCCGGGCAGGGCGGCCGAGACTATCTGTGCCGTTCTTCAAAAACATTCGCCGGCGCGATCACAGGCACGCATCTACTCGATACTCGCCAAAACCTCGGAGATAACCGAGAATTTCGTGGCCTGCCAGCGTCTGTAGTCGAGGACGAATCGCGCGGAAATCCAGCAATCTCCGCTCATTTGGGTAGCCTGCCATCCCAGCAATCCTTGAGTTCGCGCGGCCGCCAGCAATCTGCTGGCATGACTGCGGGAAATGACATATTCGGCTGCGGTCAATTGAGCGGAGACATCGCCCACCCAGGTTCGTTCACCTACGACCGGTGCCAGTGGCACACGCGACATGAGGTCGTGCAATATGTTGCTTCCGGATTCGGACCTCACGAACAGCGCAATGCTTTCGGGCGGGCTGTACCAATCCGGATGGTTAAACAGTCGACGTGCAATACGCGGCTGAGCGCGATACAGAATTGTCTCATCCGCTTCCGACCACCGACAGCGATCTCCCGCATCCATGCCGTCGAGCGAACGAAGGTGCCCCTCGAACCATTGCCGGATCAAGGCTTCAGCATAGGCGCTCGCTTGTAACGGTTTGGCGCGCCGATCCGTCGTCTCCACCGGCTCGAATAATTTGTAATACGCCATCTCCTTCATATGCGAGACGACGGTGTTGTGGCTGGCGATGTGGTTCTCAACGAGAAACTTTGCGAGGTTGGAAGCGGTCAAAGGGGGGCAGGACGGGTTGAGTTTCCGCTCAAAATGCAACGCCAATGCCGCCTGGCTGAGCAGCCACTTCTGCAGATCGGCCACATAACGCACTATTCTGGGAGCTCTGCGATGAATTGCCAGTAACTCGGATGCGGATTCGCGCAGAGCTGCAGCAAAGGAGGCGTGCGCCATGAGATCTTCAACACTGTAGCTGCGGCATCTATTCTGCAGTGAGGTTGAACGTAAAGGTACCGACATTTAAAACCGAAGTGTAATCGATGCTGGCTCGGGATAATAAAATAGCGAATAGACAAAAGTCACGGCTAGGCCAGCGACGGGCCGACCTTATCCAAAATTTGCGCACAATTCGAGCAGGCTTTTCTTGTAGATGTTTGATTCCAAAACGGGACGTCTCTTCCGGCCGAAACAAAGGACGCCATCGGCCGGGTTCTTCATGGAGACCTGCAGCCCCGCTCTCTCAGGATCGGCGATTGAATGTTGCGAGCATCGCCGCGCCGACCAGACCGGACAGCAGAGACCCCAGCAGGATACCCATCTTCACATGGTCCTGGACGTCGGGATCGTTGAATGCAAGCAGCCCGATGAAAAGGCTCATGGTGAAGCCTATGCCGCAGAGGGCGGCCACACCGGTCATCTGCCCCCAGCTCGCCTTTGCCGGGAGGTCGGTGAGACCGAGTTTGACGAGCAGGAAGACGGTGCCGAGAACGCCGACCAGTTTTCCAAGCAACAGGCCTGCCGCTACGCCGAGCGTCAATGGCTCCGTCAGCGTGGCTGCCGAGACGCCGGAGAAGGAGACACCGGCATTGGCGAAGCCGAAGATCGGAACGACGATGAAGGCAACGGGTTTGTAGAGGACGTGCTCGAGATGGTGCAACGGCGACTGGTCGTGGCTTGCTTCGGGTGTTCCTGGCGTCACCTTCAGCGGAATCGCAAGAGCGAGAAGAACGCCGGCCAGTGTTGCGTGGATGCCGGATGCGAAGACGAGCACCCAGAGCACGGCGCCGAGCAGCAGATACGGCCAGAGCTTCAGAATACGGGCACGGTTCATGCCGTAAAGCGCCCCGAGCACCGCCGCGGCCCCGGCAAGCGCCAGAAGATTGAGATCGTTGGTGTAGAACAGCGCAATCACCACGACCGCCCCCAGGTCGTCGATGATCGCCAGTGCCGCTAGGAAGATCTTCAACGAGGCAGGCACGCGCGGGCCGAACAGCGAGATGACGCCGAGCGCGAACGCGATGTCCGTCGCCGTCGGTATCGCCCAGCCACGCAGGGCGGCCGGGTTTTCCCGGTTGAACAAGATATAGAAGAGGGCGGGGAACAGCATGCCTCCCAGTGCCGCCGCACCCGGCAGAATGCGGCGGCTCCAGCTGGAGAGTTGGCCGTCCAGCATTTCGCGCTTGATCTCGAGCCCGACGAGGAGAAAGAACAGCGCCATCAGCGCGTCATTGATCCAGTGCAGCAGGCTGAGCGGCCCCAGATAGATGTGAAGAGCGTGGAAGTAACCCTCTGCAAGCGGTGAGTTCGCCGTCACGATTGCCGCCAAGGCGACTGCCATCAACACGAGACCGCCCGACGCTTCGCTATCGAGGAACTGGCGAAGGGTGGATCGGATGAGACCTGGAGAGATAGGCTGCGACACCGGTCAGCGCTCCCTGTGTTTTGGAAGGTTGATCTTCAGTCTCCGTCGATTTCGGGAAAGCCCGCGGCGCACGCAGCACACGCCATCGTGTGCAAGATAAAGGGGTCGCGTCGCCATTTCCAGCGAAATCGGCTCCGATCCACCGCAGGCGGCGCAGGTCCGGTTGGACCTGCCGCTCGCCTTGCTTCTCACTGGAATGAGTAATCAGCCGGCACCATCTGCGTTTCTATCGCGAAGGTGACGATGTCGCCGAGTTCGGGGATTGCAAAATCCAGCCCCCAATCGCTGCGACGGATGCTGCCGGTCGCCGAGAAACCGATCTTCGGGACGCCCATCATCGGGTGCTCCGCCATCGAGCCGTTGAAGGTGACGTCGAGTTTTGCCGGGTGCGTCTCGCCGCGCAAGGTCAGGAGGCCTTCGACGGTGCCGGTCTTCTCGCCCGTCACATGGATTGCCCTGGAAACGAAGGTGATCCGCTTGGCTGCAAGGAAGCTCTCGTCTCCGCCGATCTCCGCATCGAAGTTGACCTTGTCAGGCCATGGATAATCGGTGCGGACCGAAAGCGGATCGATGGTGACCAAAAGCGTGGAGGCTTCAGGTTTTTCGGGCTTCCAGTCGAGCCGCGCATCGACCCCGGTAAAGCGCGCGGTGTAGTGGGACAGGCCGGAATGGTCGAATGACCAATTGAAGCTCGAATGCGAGGGATCGGTCTTGTAGGCCCCACCCGGCGCAGGATCGGTTGCGGTGGCAAGGGCAGCGAAGGTCGTGCTCAAGGTAAGAGCAAGGGCGAGTGCAGTTGTGCGAAGCATTGATGGTTCCTCGGATGGGAAATGATGAGGTTGTCTGCTCAAGCAGCCTTGTCGCGGCGGATCGTCTGGAGGCGCTCCCAGACGCGGTCGGACCGGGGAATGTCGAGATCGAAGACTGTCTCGAACGTGTCGCCGAGATGGGCGGCGCTCGTAATGGGCTCCTCGCTGAGGCCGTTCGCCGTCACGCGGCGCAGACGGTCGTTCTGGAGGGCGACGTAGCCGTCCGCCGTATGCCGCAACACCGCGAGCGCATTGGTGAAAGGAGAACCGGGATCTTGCATCAGCCAGCCATGTGTTGCGGCCATCGCGGCTTCGTCGCTGTGGTCGAGCCGGAAATCGAAGCTTTTCGCGATGCCGAGAACATGATTATTGAAACGCAGCCAGCTCCCGTCGGCCGGCATGATGGAGAAATCGAAGCCGCGTTGGCTGATCGGCCCGGCCACAAGCGGCACCGGCTCGATGATGGCGTCCGCTATGCCGACCTCGGCGAGATAGGGACGGTCGAGATCGACACGCAGCGTCAGATGATTGCCGATGGCGATGTCGCCAAGCTTCTCCCGGTCCACCGCGCCGCAAAGGCGCGTCACACGGAAGCCCAGTGCAGCAAGCGCGGCGCCGAAGAGGCCGTTCATCTCATAACACCAGCCGCCGCGCCGCCTCTCGACCATCTTGGCGAATGCCGCAGCCGGGCTGACCGCGGAGGGCCATCCCATGAAAGCGTCCAACGCCTCCCATGTGAAACTCAGGAGATGGGCGCGATGCAAGTCGGACAAGCTGTCGATATCTAGGCGGGATGGCCGCTCGACGCCTATCCGGGCCAGATAGGCATCGAGCTGCGGGGCTGTCAGGGGCATTGCGTTTTCGTTCGAAGGTGCATGTGTCATCGTTCGGTCTCCTTTCAAGTGGACCGTTGCTCATTATCGAGACGTGGTTGCGTTGGTTCAGGCGACCTTGCGATCGTCCTCGGGTGGGAAGGTCAGGCCGAAGCCCCTGGCGATCGAGGCGATCTGCTCGGGCGTTTCCGGCTTGCAGAGTTCGACGATCGGAAAGAAGCTTTCGAACCCGCCCGGCGTGACGACGACCATGAGGCGGCCCTCCGTCTGCCCCACATTGCGGAACCGGTGCGGCACACCGCGCGGCAAGGCGATAGAGCCGCCTTCCGTGAGTTCGACATAATCGCCGGCGCACCAGAAGCCGAAGCGGCCGGAAAGAACGCGGAACAACTCGTCCTCGCGCTCATGCACGTGCAGTGGCGGACCTTCGCCAGGCAGCACGCATGCTTCGAACAGGCCGAGCGAACCGCCTGTGTTGGCGGCCATTATGCGGATGACATGCCTGCCGAATGCCCTTGCCAGCGTCCCACACCCGGACGGCGAGACCGCAGCTTGGGTGAATGTCGTCATGTCGGGTCTCCTTTGCTTGAGTACACCCCACCGATTACTTTGCGCCCTCTCCCATGATAAGAGGGATAAACCGACATCATTGTATGGATAATTGCACTCATGAGAACGCTTGATCCGCTAGACGGGATTGCCGCATTTCTTACGGTTTCCACGCATCTGAGCTTCACGAAGGCGGCCGAGGAACTGAGCATGGCGCGGGCGACGGTCGGCGCCCAAGTCAGGCAACTCGAGGATCGCCTCGGTATCCGCCTCTTTCAAAGATCGACGCGCAAGATCGCTCTGACGGAGGCCGGGGCCGCCTACAGGCAAGCGCTTTCGGGAATCCTGCCGCAGATAAGAGAGGCCGAACGGGCCGCAATATCGTTTCAGAAGGAGGCTGTCGGGCGATTGCGGGTGTCGGCGCCCCCCGACCTCGGGCACCTCGTGATCGTGCCGGCAGTTTCGGAGTTCCTCAAGCTCAATCCGGCTGTGTCCGTCGAACTCGACCTGTCACATCGGCCGGTGAACTTGGTCGAGGATGGCTTCGACCTTGCAATTCGAGGCCGCCTTGAGGTCGATATCAATCTCATCACCCGACAACTGGCGACGTCGTCAATCGTGATTTCCGCTTCACCGGCCTATATTGCCGAACACGGGGTGCCAATGACGCCGCATGACCTCGCTCAGCACGCCTGCCTCCACTTCGCCGAACTAAGATGGGGGCGGATTTGGCCGTTCAGCAGGGATGGTGAGGAGTTTCGCATTCCCATCGTGCCTCGCCTGGAACTTAATCATAGTCTTGGTCTTCGCGACGCCGCCGTGCTGGGACTCGGCATCGTCCTTCTGCCCGACTTTATCGTCGGGGAAGACCTCAGGCAGGGCCGATTGGTCCGTCTTCTCCCCGATTGGGATATCAGTACGATACAGTTACAAGCAGTCTATCCTGCCAATCGCCATATCGCGGTAAAGGTCCGACGTTTCGTCTCGTTCCTGGCAGGCAAACTGCGACCATAGACGAGGTCCCAATCGGATGAATCGCGGGCGGCGAAGGAGTGATCAGGGCTGCGGCAGCAGGTGGACAGACGATCAAGGCCAGTCATGAGCCGTGTGCGCCGATTGGGCGCTTTCCCGCATTTGCCGATGGCGATGACGGCCGGCGCACGCATGCCGGAGATCAAGGACAATCTCGAGACCCGGCTCTTGCTGTTGCGCCGTCGGCTCGAAGAAAAGCAGGCGCCCATCCGCCTCGCCCGCGTCGGCAGGGGCCGTGTCAGGCTGGAGGCGGAAGGACCGCTGGTCCTTGAAGCCGTCACAGGTGAATACCCATAAGCTCAGTTTCCCCATTTTCAGCACGGACGAGTTCGAGCTTCGACATCTCATCCAAAGACATGCGTGAGGGGCCGTTTGCAGTGCCGGCTCCAACATTGTGTCATCGCCCGCAGCAGGCGTCTTTGAAAAGGCCGATCACCAATTCGTGTTCGTCGTGGCTGTAACAAGCGGGATCGTCGGCTCGAAAGAGGGATTACGCGGCCGATGATCGGTACGCGGACCTTTCAAGAGGAGATCATCCATGAACCGTTCCACTCTGACCCTTGCCCTCGCAGGCTCGCTTGCCACTGCGATTTCATCCGCTGCCTTCGCCGCACCGCTGCCGGCGGAGAAAATGGTGGGCAAGGAGAAATGCTATGGCATCGCGCTCAAGGGTCACAATGATTGTGCCGCCGGTGCCGGCACGACCTGCGCAGGTACGTCGACGATGGATTATCAGGGGAACGCCTGGAAGGCAGTCCCAGCCGGCACCTGCACCAGCATGAATGTCAAGGGGCACATGGGTAAGCTCGAGCCGACCAAAGGCTGACCCTAAAGGGAGGCCCGATGCTCGGGCCTCCATCTTTTCTCGCCAAACCGGGAGAATGCGATGACTGCTTCGACAACCCGACCTGTCCTGCTGCCTGCACGGGGCGGCCTCGGCCTAAAGCCCGAGCATTATGAGACTATTCTGGCCGATCTGCCGGATGTCGGCTTCTTTGAGGTCCATGCCGAGAACTACATGGGCGCAGGTGGGCCGCCGCATCGCTATCTCCAGGCCATCACGGAACACTATCCGCTGTCGCTGCACGGTGTCGGTTTGTCGATCGGCTCGCCGCGTGGGCTCGACAAGGCGCATCTGAATCGACTTCGCAGCTTGATCGACCGCTATCGGCCGCAGAGCTTTTCCGAACATCTGGCCTGGTCGACGCATGAAACGGGATTTCTCAACGATTTGTTGCCGCTACCCTACACGGAAGAAACGCTGGCACGCGTCGTCGACCATGTCGATGAAACGCAACAGGCGCTCGGGCGACAATTGCTGCTGGAAAACCCTTCCACCTATATACTGTTCGCCGACAGTACGATCGATGAAGTGGATTTTCTCGGGGCGATCGCGCAGCGGACGGGCTGTGGCCTTCTGCTCGACGTCAACAATGTGATGGTCTCGGCGGTGAACCACCGGCTCGATGCCGCCACCTATATAGATCGTTTTCCGGTCGAGCTCGTCGGCGAGATTCACCTTGCCGGCTACGACGAAACCGTCGACTCCACCGGCGACCGGCTGCTGATCGACGCGCACGCGACGGCAGTGAAGAGCGATGTATTGGCGCTCTACGCACATACCCTCGCGCGCACCGGCGCACTCCCGACGCTGATTGAATGGGACAATAATGTTCCGGATTTCGCCACACTGTATTCAGAGGCGAAACGCGCGGATGCGATGCTCGCCGCCGAAACGTTTCGCCGCGGCGGGCGCCGGACCCGGGCGGCGTAACGATGGATTTCGCAACCCGCCAAACTGCCTTCGCCGATGCCTTGCTGCATGCCGAGCGGCCGGTGCCCGACGGCGTCATCAACGCACGCGGCAAACCCGACACGGTGCGGTTTGCCGTCTACCGCAATAATGTGTTCGTCGGGCTCACAAAGGCATTAGCGCAACGCTTTGCGGTGACGGAGAGGCTCGTTGGTTCGGAATTCTTTCTGGCCATGGCGCGCGCCTATGCCCAGGATCACAAGCCGTGCTCACCGCTGATCATGCAATATGGCGACGATTTCCCGGATTTCATCGCAGCTTTTGAACCTGCAAGAGCGCTTGCTTACCTGCCCGATATCGCCCGGCTCGAGGCGGCCTGGACAGACGCTTACCACGCCGCCGACAGCGCGCCTCTCGATCTTGCGGCATTCAAAGCCGTGACGCCGGAGATGCTTTCGGACTTGCGGCTCGTCCCGCACCCATCGGCGCACCTGATCCAGTCGATTTTTCCGGTTGGTTCGATCTGGAGCGCACATCAAGAGGAGATGGTTTCGCCGGTCTTCGATTGGCGTGGGCAAGCGGTCCTCGTCGCACGACCGGAAATGTCGGTCAATGTTCATGTCCTGCCACCGCGGGACGCCATCTTTGCAGCCGCCTTGTTCAACGCCGCCACTCTTGGCGAGGCGGCAAAGGCGGCATTTGCAGCTGCCCCCGGATTCGATTTCGGAACGGCGCTGGTCGGTCTTGTCGGTCTCGGCGCGTTCAGCGCCCTTCAACAGTATAAAGGAAACTCCACATGAAAACCGAAGTGGCCCCTTCGCACGGCTTTGGTGCTGCCGCTGCCTCCTTCGTCACACGCGCTGAAGCGCTGCTCGCTTCCGTTCCCAAGTCGTTGCCGCTGCTGGCATTGCGTTTTGCGCTGGCTATTCCTTTCTTCAAGTCGGGGCTGACGAAATGGGACGGCTTCCTGACGCTTTCATCGGGCGCACGATATCTTTTCGAGGAGGAGTTCAAGCTTCATATCTTCGGTAGCGCAGTTGCCTACCCGTTTCCTCTGACGATGGCGACGGCCGCCGGAATTGGAGAATTGGTCCTGCCAATTCTGCTGATCCTCGGCCTGGCCACACGCTTTGCTGCTCTCGGTCTGCTGCTGATGACGGCGATTATCCAGCTCACCATCCCGGATGGCTGGGCGAATTTTCATTTGCCCTGGGCGGCAATGGCGCTGGCATTGGTTGTCTTCGGCGGAGGCAAGATCGCGGTTGATCCGTTTGTCTTGCAGCGCCGCAAATGATTTAGCGTTCGCCACATATCCATATGTGTTTTGACATATCCATGTCGATTGGCGGCCAATTCACTCCGATCCTGAACGCTAAAGTGTCGATATCGCTCAGGACCAGCTCGGCGAAGGACGCCCACCAACACTCTGCTTCCGTTTGGCACCCCGGCTGGTCTGCTCAAGGCATGTCAAAGCGCAACTTCGAGCAGCACGACGCTTTGCGCCGGACGGGAAAGATGCTGCCGTAGTGCTGCCCGTTTCACGCCTCAAGGGCGTCAGCCGCTGCCGTATCCTCGACCATCTCCTGCAATCTTGCGGCAGTACTTGCATCACGGATCATGGCATACTTCACCTGCGTGACCCTCAGGTCGCGATACCAGTCGACAAGTTCTCCCCACGGGTCTCGGATTTTGGAGAGGCCGGAGATAAAGGCGACGACGGTTCCGATTTCAGTCCGACCGGTGACGACATAATAGCCGCCCAAGGCGAAGATGCCGGCATAACCCAGCTGAGTCATCAGGTTCATCATGAAATTCATCGTGAATTTAATCCTGTAGACGCTCATGTTCAGCGAGAAGAGCCTCTCAACCCGATCATCCTGGGCATCGAGCGCATCATTGGTGACAACGTGCTGGACCATGCTCTGGCTGACATGGCGCATGACGGTGATCTTGGTTTCGACGCGGCGGTTGATGGCGGACTGCATCAGCGGCACGAAGCCGATCTGCGGAAGGAAGACGACGGCGACGGCAAGGGCCATCAGGGGCTGCAGGAAGATCAAATAGCCGCCGACGGCGACAAGAATGCCGGCCTGCAACAGCGGTTCCGAGATGCTGGTCCCGACAAAACCGCCGACCGGTTCGGCTTCGGCGATGATGATCGACAGCTGCACGCCTTCGGCGATCGCATCGAGAGGACCCTCGGCCGAGCGTTCCGAGGTAGCAAGCGCCGACTTACGCAGCCAGCGGACCGCGACCTCGCCGATCCAGCCACGATAGATGTTGAGCATCAGCTTGGTCAGGCCTTCCAGCAGGACGAGGCCGAGATAGGCAAGAACGAGAATCAGAATGGCCTGATAGGGGGTGCCGTTTGTGGCCGCATTGATGATGCGCCTCTGGACCTCCAGCGGCGCGGTGCCGGCGAGGAAGAGAACGATCGAAAGGGCCGCGATCGCGATCTGGTGATGGCGCCCAATTAGGAACACGAATCCGAACAGACTTCTCGGCATTTCAGCGTCATGGCCTCGTATTTGTGCTTCAGAATAGCCGGCGAGGCACCGCGCGACGGGAACGGACTTCCACCTTGTTGGGCGCGCCCTCCTGCCGGCTGGCCATTCCATGATTTGCCTCCCTGACTTTTCACGCCTGTCTCATCTCGGCATCCGGCGGCGGCAGTGCGATGCCGTAATAGGGATCGACCCAGACGAGCAGGTCCCTGACCGACGTCACGCCTGCAACGTTCTCGACCGCGACCCTTGCGGCCAGGCGCTCGCGTTCGTCGAAGATCGTTCCGGTCAGTTCGGCGACGCCACCGGCGACGTGGCAATGGATGAAGCCGTTACGGCTCCAGCTCTGTTTTGCAAGTTCCGCTTCGATTGCTGCCTGGATCTGAGCGTCCCCGGCCGAAAGCGCCGCCGCCGGTAGCGCCCGAGACAAGGCCCGCAAGAGATCGGAGCGCGAGATGATACCGACGAGCCTGCCGTTCTCCACCACGGGCAGACGCTTGATATCCTGGTGTTCCATCAATCTGACGGCGTCGGAAATGGAGGCGGTCGGCGCGATCGTGCTGACCTCCGCGGTCATCACCTCCTCGATCCGCCGCCCATGGGTTCGGACATATTCGGCGGCGATCTTTCCGGAGCCCGTCAGCCATTCGAGCAGCCACGACCGCTTACGTTCTGTGTTCAATTCGCTGCGGCGCAGGAAGTCCCCTTCGCTGACGACGCCGACCAGCGCTCCGTTGGCATCGACGACCGGCAGACCGCTGATCCTGTTGTCGAGCATCAGCTTGGCGGCTTCGGCGACGGAACAGGATGTCGTCGTAGTGATCGCCGGCGATGTCATGATGTCTTGAACGAGCATTTTCGACTCCTGATGTTTCGCATCCTCTCGGCAAAACGTGACGCGCGAGAACCTTGAACAGACCGGCATTTTGCCGGCGTAATCGATGGCTGGGTGCCGGCCTTTGCAGCAGGCAAGCAACACTTTGGGCTAGTGGGAACAAGGTAGTGGCGATGAAGCCGGGACGCTTTGACCAACGTCAACAATGGAAGGAACTCGAAACGCAGCCGGATCGTTTTGAATTCCTTTTCGGCCCAGCGCTTCGCTCTCAGCCCCAGCCGGGGGGCGCCTTGCTCCACGTACCGGATCGGCCGGGACGAGGCGCTCTGGTTTTCGAAGCGAAGGTGTCTCCGCCGCTCCTCCCGGCGCGGCGGAGAGGCGCAGCGCGCCAGCTATGCTGCGGACTGGTCCCGCGCTGCGAAGATGCTCGCCTCTCCTGCGATATCGAGCACTGTGCGGCCCTCGATCGTTCCCGCTTTGAGATCGGCAAATATATCGTTGATGTTGTCGAGCGGCGCCTTGGAGATTTCGGCGCGAACCTTGCCATCGATGGCGAAAGCCAGCGCTTCGTCGAGGTCGCGGCGCGTGCCGACGATCGAGCCGCGTACGGTGATGCGTTTCAGGACGACGTCGAAGATCGGTGTCGGGAAGTTGCCCGGCGGCAGGCCGACGAGGCTGACGGTGCCCTTGCGACGCACCATGCCGAGCGCCTGCGAGAAAGCGGGCGGCGAGACGGCGGTGACGAGAACGCCATGCGCACCGCCGCCAGTTGCCTTCAGTACCTTTTCGACGGTGTCTTCGGCGCGGGCATTGAGCGCGAGATCGGCCCCGACCTGGCGGGCAAGGTCAAGCTTGGCGGCAGCGACATCGAGAGCGACCACCTTAAGACCCATCGCTTTGGCATATTGGATCGCAACATGGCCGAGGCCGCCGACGCCCGATATCGCCACCCATTCGCCGGGCCGCGCTTCGGTTTCCTTCAGCCCCTTATAGGTCGTGACACCGGCGCAGAGGATTGGCGCGATCTCGGCAAAGTCGACGTCTGCGGGAAGGCGGGCGGCGAAAGCGGCCGAGGCAATGACATATTCGGCAAAGCCGCCATTGCAGCTGTAGCCGGTATTGTGCTGGTGTTCGCAGAGGGTTTCCCAACCGGCTTCGCAATATTCGCAGCGCAGGCAGGCATCGTGCAGCCAGGCGACGCCGACGGCATCGCCTTCCTTGAATTGGGTGACGCCGGGACCGAGAGCAGCAACGACCCCGGCCGCTTCGTGACCGGGAATGAAGGGCGGCAGCGGCTTGACCGGCCAATCGCCGTCGGCGGCATGCAGATCGGTGTGGCATACTCCGCAGGCAACGACCTTCACCAGGATTTCACCTGGACCCGGCACAGGCACCGGCACGCATTCGATCGCGAGCGGCTTGCCGAACTCCCGAACCACTGCCGCCTTCATCAACTTGCTCGTCATGATCTTCGTCCCTTCACGATGATTGTCCGGCGCGGATAGTGCTGGCATCGCACACTCCGCACATTGACCCATCGCAAAGAGCAGTTCCGTTGACCGGATCGCGTTTGAATTTTGCGGCCATCGACGCCGATGCCCATGCAGGTGCAGTCTTGGCTTCATCCCGTCGGAAGAAGAGGGTAACCTGACGCATCTGCGGGAGGCGTTCGGAGGAAGACCTGATGAAAGCAATGGTTCTCGAAGCGGTCGGATCCCCTCTGCGTCCGGTCGATCGGCCCGATCCCGTCGCGCTAAGCGGGCAACTGATGTTGAGAGTGGAAGCTTGCGCCGTTTGCAGGACCGATCTTCACGTGTGTGACGGCGATCTTTCCGAGCCGAAGCTTCCGCTCATTCCCGGCCATGAGATCGTCGGCGTCGTTGAGGCAGTGGGGGAGGGGGTGCCTACATCGCGCGTCGGACAGAGGGTCGGCGTTCCCTGGCTTGGTCACACTTGTGGCTGCTGTTCTTTTTGCCGGAGCAAAGGGGAAAACCTTTGCGATCAGCCGCAATTCACCGGGTATACGCGTGATGGCGGTTTTGCCACGCATGTCGTTGCCGATGCTGATTACGCCTTTGTGCTGGATCAGCAGGCCGATCCGGTAGCGCTTGCGCCGTTGCTGTGTGCCGGTCTCATAGGGTGGCGTTCACTGAAAAAGGCCGGCGACGGCTCCAGGATTGGGTTATACGGTTTCGGTGCGGCCGCCCACATCATCGCGCAGGTCTGCCGTTGGCAGGGGCGCGAAGTCTATGCTTTTTCACGTCCGGGCGACACTGCGGCGCAGCGTTTCGCGCTCGAGCTCGGTGCCGTCTGGGCCGGAGGTTCGGATCACCGCCCGCCCGTCACGCTCGACGCGGCGGTCATCTTCGCCCCGGTCGGCGAACTCGTGCCGGCTGCTTTGAAATCGGTGCGGAAAGGGGGCAGGGTCGTCTGCGGCGGCATCCATATGAGCGATCTTCCGGCAATGCCCTATGCGCTCATCTGGGGCGAACGAAGTCTTGTATCGGTGGCAAATCTCACGCGGCAGGATGCCGAAGAGTTCTTTCCCGTCGCTCGCCAGCAAGGGTCAGGACCCACACGATCACCTATCCACTGATAGACGCCAATAGGGCGCTCGACGATCTCAGGACCGGCCGCTTGAGCGGCGCAGCCGTGCTGACGCCATGAGCAATGTGTTAACTGCCTCGGCCCGAGGATCGAGACGGTGTCGTTGATCGATCGCCAAGTTCATTGAAAGGGTGATCCGCTGTCGGTTGGACGTCATTGCGGCCTCTCTCATCGAGCGCAGCAATGGTGCGTTTCTCTGATCGGGCTGCATTGCTGATTTGATCAGCGGGACGCTGAAGACAGTGGCTAATATGAGAATGAGAACGATCGGGTTCGATCGCTTGGGCGGTGAGGTTTGATTAGCACGCATCAGCCAGCTGTGGCGAGAAGGTGATTTCTGCTCACATTTGATCCGGATCATGGCGGAAGACGCCGAAGGTCGTTTCTGTGAGATTTACCGGATCAGGTTTCGCTACGGCATCTCCGATGTTCGCGCTTACCCCGGCGGTGGAAACAGTTTCCGGACGGGCCATTGATAACAGGTGGGGGTGACGGGGTTATTCATGAGGTGGTTGCGTTCGAAGGAAAGGAGAAGCTATGAACCACATTTTCTCTCGGATCGCCGAGGCGGCGTTGATCGGTGCAGCAAGCTCCGATCAACCGCCCTGCAGCATTGACTTTCGTCTTGAGCGAATGAGCAATCATGATTGGCAAATTTCGGCAGTATCGCCGCACGCCCACGCCTGGGTGCGTGATGAACTCTGCTCTCCCTTTGCACAATGCTTCAACGACGTCATACAGGCAGATGCGCTCAGCGCGAATTCCTTTGTGAAGGAGGCGCATGAAAAGGGTTTCCGGACTGAGTTCGTTGGACGAAACGGCAAGGACGTCTTTTAGCGTGCGGACGTGCAGATAGGGATCGACCGCCTAACGAATGCTGGGGAATGGGAACGGTCATGAGATGTCTCCGGCACGGAAGTGCCGCCAGCCGTGCGCACGTCACCCGGAAAGGCTCTAGCCGGTCTCGTCGAGGGACCTTGCCGCTTCAAGCAGAAGCTGCTTCATTTTCTCGCGAACCGTCTGAGCGCTGATAGCGACGTCTGCATATTGCAGGTCGCTGAGAATCTTTCTGAAGACGTTCTCATCGCCTGACTCCAGCAACCCGGCGGAAATGACTTCGTCGAAATAGACGTCGAAGTCGGTTCGTCCGATGAGCTCGGCCGCCCAGCGTGCCAGCATCCGGTCGCGCCTCGCCTGGATATGGAACGAACGCTCAAGCTTCACGATGTACTCTTTCTCGAGTGCTTCTTCACGCTCGTCGATGATGCCCATCATCGATCCTCCCGCTGAATGGCCGTCAGGCGTTCGAATGTGTCGCATTCGCTGCGCAAGTAAATTCTTGCTCCGGAAACTGCCTGCATGAAGGCCGCTCGCGCCATTTTAGCAGATAATTGTGTAGATCCAAAAGGTTAGAGCGGCATGCGTCTCGCCTGTAGGCACTCAAAACAGGAAGAGCGACCCCAGAGACATAATGAGTGCGGGGAACATGACGACGGTTCCGAGTTTTAGAAAGGTCCAGGCGCCGATATGCAGGCCTTCGCGGCGCAGGGCAGACAGCCACAAGATCGTCGCCAGCGAGCCTGTCACCGACAGATTGGGGCCGAGATCGACGCCGATCAGCACGGCGCCGGCAATCTTGTCGGAGACACCGGCGGCCTGCACCACGCTGCCGGCAAGCAGGCCGGCCGGAAGATTGTTCACGAGGTTGCAGATTACGCCGACGAGCAGGCCCGCCACGCCGATCGCCTGCGATTGCGAGAACGAGGCAAGCGCAGCCAGCTGATCGGAGAGAATGTTCGTCAAGCCGGTGTGATCGAGCGCTTCGACGATGACGAACAGGCCGGCGACTAGCGGCAGAACGCTCCAGCTGATGCCCTTCATCGTCTCGGCCGGGCTTTGCCGCGTCAGCATCAGAACGATCGCGGTGGTGATCGTGCCGGCGACAAAGGTCGGCACGCCGAGATCCACATGCATGGCCGAGGCCGCGATCAGAACAATGGCCGTCAGCAGGATTCCCCATCCTGCCAGGCGGGCGCTGCGGGAGAGGGGTGGCCGCTGCGTGTCGGCGGCAAGAGTGTCTTCTGCAAGGGCGCGGCGCTGCGTCCAGTAGAGGCAGAGGAACGTGGCGACGATCGAAATGATCGACGGCAGCATGAATGTCGACAGCCAGCGGGACAGCGGCGGCATGTCACCGCCGGCAAAGATCACCAGATTGGCGGGGTTTGAAATCGGCAGGACGAAGCTTGCGGCATTGGCGATAAAGGCGCAGATCAACAGATAAGGCATCGGATCCTTCACCCGCGCCGTCCGGCAGGCGGCATAGACGGCCGGCGTCAGAACCACGGCCGTCGCATCGTTGGAAAGAAAGACGGTGACAACCACGCCGACAAGATAGACGAGCACGAAGAGGCGCCGGGGTGATCCTTGGGCGTAGGCGATTGCAATGGCGGCGATCCAGTCGAACAGGCCTTCGCGGCGAGCAAGTTCGGAGAGCAGCATCATGCCGATCAGAAAGAGATAGACGTCGCCGCCCTTGGCAACGCCCGCCAGGGCATCATGGGGTCCGAGCAGGCGGAAGGCGAGCAGGAGCAGGGCGCCGAAGACGGCCCAGATCGCTTCCGGCCACCGAAAGGGACGGACGACGACGCCCATTGCAGTGAGGCCGGCGATCCCCCAGGTCATGGCATGTTCAGTCATTTGCAAATCGCGTTCGGTTGGGGCGCGGCAGAACAGCCGCCAAGGTTGATGCAAGAGCTTTTCGGCGATCGAATACATGTTTGGCCGGGCAGTGACAAATCCGTTTATCCTGAAAAGCCGCAAATGCCAGAAGCAGCAGCTCAATCGGCCAACGGAACAATCACAGCAGGATCTGGTTTAACTCGCACCACGTATCTCCGGCGGAGGTGACGATGTGGGCAGTTCTAATTGGTGCCGCTCTCATAATTGGTGGCCTTGTTTTTCTCTTGCGGCCGACGCTTCGCCGAAAGCCGAGTGATCCGCACCTGATGCCGCAAGGCGGCGCCACGCTCGAACCTCGGCGCCAAGGCCTGAGATTTCTCAGCTTGGCGCGGAACTGGCCGGCGCTGGTTGTCATTGCGGTCGGTGCTGTTTTTCTGGTTTCCGGGAGCTACTGGTGACAGACGACAGTGTTGGCCCACTCCGCACTGCTCTCTTCCATCAAGATTCCCGATTTGCCGCCAGTATATCGCAAGCTTATGCGGACGCCTTGAGAAGGCCTGCGGCCAAGGCGCCGAAGGCTTCGACAGCTTTCGGTAGCACATGTTCCGGCTCGTCACTGGCAGCGATCCAGAGGGCGGCATTGAGCGCAGCGCCGTTGAGCAGCCGGGCGGCTGCTTCCGCGTCGACCGGCTTGAGGGCGTCCTGCGCGATAAGGCGCTCGATTGTCTGCCTGGTTGCCTGAAGACAGCTGCTTTGACTCGGCCATTGTGAAGGATCACCGAGGACAGCAGGCCCATCGAGCAGGACGATGCGCTGGACTTCCGGATCAAGCGCCATTTCGATATAGGCGGCGCCCTCGGCGAGCAGGCCCTGCCAGTCATCGCCCGCACGGGTGCCGATCTCCTTTGCGCGCGACGCCATTTCCGTGTCGATCTGATCGACAACGGCCGCAAGCAGCCCGCGCTTGTCTCCGAAGTTGTGATAAAGCGCTCCCCGGGTCAGGCCGGCTTCGGCAGTCAGCTCATCCATCGAGGCGGCCGCGTATCCTTTTTCGGCAAAGGCTTTTCGCGCGGCCGCGATCAGCTTCACGCGATTTTCCTCCATCGTCTCGCTGCGTTTCTTTGCCATCTCATCTCCAATTCTCACATACGAGACGTATATGAATTTGACATACGATGCGTATGCGGTTTACTACACATACGCACCGTATATCAAATGACGAGGCGGTGTCGAATCAACGATAAGGAAGCGAGATCGACAATGACCCGACGCGAAGCAATATTTCCGGCAGACAGGCATGCTCTTTACGAGAAACACGGCTATTCGGCCGCCATTCGAACCGGCGATCTTCTGTTCGTCTCCGGCCAGGTCGGCAGCCGTTCCGATGGAACACCTGAACCGGACTTCCAGCGCCAGGTCCGGCTGGCTTTCGAAAACCTCAAGGTGACGCTGGAGGCTGCAGGCTGTACCTTTGACGACATAGTAGATGTGACGACGTTCCATACCGATCCCGAGAACCAGTTTGAAACGATCATGGCCGTCAAGCAGGAGCTTTTCAGCAAGCCGCCCTATCCGAACTGGACCGCGATCGGCGTGAACTGGCTGGCGGGCTTCGATTTCGAGATCAAGGTCATCGCCCGCATTCCGGCATGATGATCCTGCAGAGCATCCCGTTCGGTCGGCGCCTTGTCCTCTACCGAGCGAAGAGCTCGGGGATAATCATGCGCGCGCGATCGCGCAGACTTGCCGCTTCTTGCTCATCAATAAAGCGGTAAGGCCAGCGCAGCCTTGTGGTGACCGGACCCCAGTCGCCGATCACAGCGAGCAGTTTGTCGAGCGCGGCATTGGAATAGCCACGGTCACGGCGAAACGGGACGATGTGATTGTCCATAAAGGCGCAGATGCGGCTTTCGATATCCAGCGCGGCGTCCATATCCCCATGCATCAGCTCCGTCCAGGCCTGGGCGCCGCGGGGATGAAGACAGGCAACATTGGAAAACGCCCCGACAGCAACGTCCTGCTTCATGCCGGTTGCGAGATGGTGGCCGGGAATGAACAGCGAAAATTCGGAAAGATGGGCTCGTGCCTGCGCATACCAGCCAGCGTCTCCATCGGCGATCTTCATCCCGACCACTGACGGGCAGGGGCCGCAAACGTCACGAAGCTCGGCTGGTGACAGGACCCGCTTCGCATGCGGCGGATTGTAAAGAATGAGCGGGGTTCCTTCCGCCGCCTCCGACGCGCGCCTCAGGAAATCGGTGGCTTCGAGATTGGTGAGCGGCCACCAGTCGGGAAGGATCACCTGGATCGCCAATGGCTTATGAACGGTTGCGCGGCGCAACCGATCGAGCATGAGGATCGGATCGGGCTGGCAGGCGCCGATGACGAACGGCATTCCGGCCGAGCGGCATCGCGACGCCAGCACGTCCTGAATTCGCTCGTACTCGGCTTCCGTCTGATTGTGGAATTCTCCCGCCGTTCCGTTCGAATAGATGCCGTCGACTCCGGCGGCGATCAGTACGTCGATTTCCTCGGTCAGCCTTTCGAAATCGATGCTGTCGTCGTCGGCGATCGGTAAGAGCAGGCTTGCCCAGTTGCCCGCGATCGGGTGGCGGCGGGTTGTGGTGGTCATCGCACGTCCTTCAGTTCAGGTCATCACGGATGCAGGCCTTGAAATGCCCGGGCTGCATTTCGCGCAGCTCCGGCACGGTCTCGCCGCAGGCGGGCAGAGCATTCGGACAGCGCGTGCGGAAGACGCAACCGCTCGGCGGATTGGCAGGGCTCGGGATATCGCCCTTCAATATCTGGCGGTCGCGTCGCGCATCGGGATCGGGTGAGGGGATCGCGGAAAGAAGCGCCCGCGTATAGGGATGCAGCGGCCTGGCATAAAGCGCGGCACTGGGCGCGATTTCCATGATCCGGCCGAGATAGAGCACGATCACCCGGTCGCAGATATATTCAACGACGGCGAGGTCGTGGCTGATGAACAGCATGGTCAGGCCGAGACGTTGCTGCAGGTCGCGCAGAAGATTGATCACTTGCGCCTGGATCGAGACGTCGAGCGCCGAGACCGGCTCGTCGGCGACGATGAATTCCGGTGCGAGCGTCAGCGCGCGGGCGATGCCGATCCGCTGTCGCTGGCCGCCTGAGAACTCGTGGGCGTACCGGTTGACGGCCTCCGGCGGAAGATCGACCTGTTCGAGTGCGGCGCGGGCGCGCTCCAATCTCTCTCTTGCCGTCCCGAGGCCCTGGATCCTCAACCCCTCAGTCAGGATTTCGCCGATTGTCATGCGCGGCGACAGGCTCGCGAACGGGTCTTGAAAAATATATTGCATCCGGGGGCGCAGACGCCGCATTTCGGATGAGGACAAGGTGGTGAGTTCGATGCCGTCGAAGCGGACGCTGCCGGCCGACGGCTCGACCAGCCGCAGGACCGACCGGCCGATCGTGGTCTTGCCGCTGCCGGATTCGCCGACCAGCCCGACCACCTCGCCCTTGCCGATATCGAAGGATATGTCCTGCAGGATGCTCAGCTTGGTCCCGCGGGACGTATAATGTTTCCCGAGGTCGCGGACGGAGAGAAGTGGCTCGCTCATCTGACCTCCTGCCAGCGAATGCAGCGGCTCTTGTGGCGCGGATTGACGTCGGCAAGCGGCGGCACAGCCAGGCGACAATCGTCGATGGCAAATTTGCAGCGCGGCTGGAAGGCGCAGCCGGCGGGCATGTTCATCAGGCTCGGCACGATGCCTGGTATGGCCGCCAGCCTTTCACCCGCCTGCTTCATCCGGCTGGCATCGCCGAGCTTCGGCATCGAGGCCAGCAGGCCGATCGTGTAGGGATGTCTCGGATTGCGAAAAACCTCGCCCACCGGCCCGGTTTCGACGATCCGCCCGGCATACATCACCGCCACCCGATGCGCGATCTCGGCGACGACCCCGAGATTATGGGTGACGAAGAGCATGGCCATGTCGCGTTCGCGCTGCAGCGTCTGCAGGAGAGCCAGAATCTGCGCCTGGATGGTAACATCGAGCGCTGTCGTCGGCTCGTCGGCAATCAGCAGCGTCGGGTCGCAGGCAAGCGCCATGGCGATCGTGGCGCGCTGGCGCATGCCGCCGGAGAGCTCGTGCGGATATTGACCGGCGCGGCGCCTGGCATCGGGAATGCCGACGCTGTCGAGAAGGGCGACGGCCGCATCCATTGCGGCCTTCCGGTTCGCCCCGCGATGGATGCGGATCGGCTCCGAAATCTGGTCGCCGATCGTGTAGACGGGGTTTAGGCTCGACATCGGCTCCTGAAAGACCATGCCGATATCATTGCCGCGAATGGCGCGCATGTCCGGTTCGTCGAGCGAGACAAGGTTGCTGACCGTACCATTCTTGCGCTTCAAATGGATGCTGCCGGCGGCGATTGCACCGATATTGCGGGTCAGAAGCCGCATGACCGAAAGGCTGGTGACCGATTTTCCCGAACCGGACTCGCCGACGAGAGCAAGCGTCTCGCCGGCAGCCACCGTCAGATCGATGCCATTGACCGCCGTCACTTCGCCCGAGCGGATGCGGAAGACGGTCCGCAGCCCCCTGACGTTCAGAATGGTGTCGGCGGTCTGTTGCATGGCATCCATCAGGAAAGCAGGCCCGTCGCGCGAAGAATTTCGTCGATCCTTGCCGTTTCGACCTCGTTAAGAGCCGCGCGCGGACGCGGCATCAGCGCCGTATCGATGATCCCGAGGCGCTTCATCGCCGCCTTGAAGGCGCCGATGCCGGCGGCGCCGCCGCTGACGCGGCCCGCGCCGACCGAGACGATCTCGAACAGCCGGCAGAGGCGCTCCTGCTCCTTGCGGGCCGCGACCCAGTCGCCGCGCTGGGCGGCATCCCAGAGCCTGACGTAACCGTGCGGATCGACATTTGCGATGCCGGGCACGACGCCATGGGCGCCCATCTGCAGCGCCGTATCGACGACGATTTCGGAGCCGGTCATCAGGAAGACGTCCTCGTTGTCGGCGAGATCGAGCAGCACGTAACGGAAATTGCCGTCGTCGCCGCTCGAATCCTTGATGCCGATGATCGTTCCCTCCTTGGCAAGCGTTACGTTGGTCTGGCGCTGCAGTTTCACATGCACGCAGACGGGGATGTCATAGGCGATCAGCGGCACGTCGACAGCATCGCGGATATAGCGGAAGTGATCGATGATCTCGGCCTGGCTGGTGACCGTGTAGAACGGCGCCGTGACGACAACCGCGTCGGCGCCGGCCGACTTCGCGGTCCTGGCATGGTTGATGACCCGGTCGGTGGTTGGATCGATGACGCCGACGATCAGCGGCACGCGACCGTTGATGACTTTGGCCGAATGCTCGATGATGTCCTGCCGGGTCCTTTCGTCGTGGAAGATCACCTCGCTGGTCGAGCCGAGCACGAAGAGGCCATGGCATCCGGCCTCGATCAGATTTTCGAGCACCCGTGTATAGGACCGGTAGTCGACCGTGTAATCCTTGTTCAGCGGGGTTATGACGGGAGGAACGACACCCTTGAATTTGCTCATTTTCGCTTTCTTTCGATCGTCAGTTTAATTCGGCGCGAGGGTCGAAGGCGTCGCGAAGACCATCGCCAATGAAATTGATTGCAAGCACGGCAAGCACCAGGAACCCGCCGGGAAACAGCCACTGCCAGAGGTATTGTTCGAGCACGGCGGTGGAGCGGGCGGCATTCAGCATGTTGCCCCAGCTTGCCGCAGGCGGCGCAATGCCGAGCCCGAGGAAGGAAAGGCCGGCCTCGAGCAGGATGGCATTGGCGATCTGCAGGGTCGCGAAGACGACGAGGATGTCGATCGAGTTCGGCAGTCCGTGGCGGAAGAGGAGATGCGGCAGACCCGCCCCCATGCCTCTCGCCGCCATCACAAAGTCGCGTTCACGAAGTTCGAGCAGCCGCGAGCGCACCATGCGCGCCAGCAGAGGCCAGGAGAGAAGGGAGATGACGAAGACCGTCGGCCAGATGCCGGTGCCGGCGATCGAGGCGAGCACCAGCAGGAAGATGACCGGCGGCAGCGTCATGACGAGATCGACGAAACGCATCGTGACTGCGTCCGCCCAGCGGCCGGCAAGTGCCGAGACGGCGCCGACCAGGAAACCGATGATGGCGGAAATGACGGTCGAGGTGAGCGCCACCAGCAGCGAAATGCGGCCGGAGTCCATGACCCGGGCGAGGATGTCGCGGCCGACCCCGTCGGTGCCGAACCAGTGTGTCGGCCCCGGCTGCGCATTCATCGCGATGAGATCGATGTCGTTGGGCTTGAAGCTCCACCACAGCGGATAGGAAAGAATTGCTACGATCATCAGCGCGATGGTGCAGAGGCCTAGCAAGGCGGTCCGGTTGAGCAGGAAGCGATGCAGGGAGCGTACGATCGGGCCCGGGCTGCGGGCAGGGCTTCGTGCCAGCATCTCTCAGCCCACCTTGATCCGCGGATCGACCACCGCATAGGCAAGGTCGGTCAGAAGATTGACGACGATCACGCAGGCGCCGATCACCAGCGTCGAGCCCATGATGACCGGATAGTCGCGGCCCTCCACGGCATCGACCATGAGCAGGCCCATGCCGGGCCAGTTGAACACGCTTTCGATGAAGATCGCGCCACCGATCGCAAGGCCGATGGTCGAGCCGATCAGCGTGATGACGGGAAGCAGCGCATTTCGCAAGGCGTGTTTGGTGATGACCCAGAATTCGAAGACGCCCTTGGCGCGCGCGGTGCGCACATAGTCCTGGTTCAGGACCTCCAGCATCGTAGCGCGCATGTAGCGCATGATCAGGGCTGTCTGCGCGACGGCCAGCAATGTCGCGGGCAGGATGAGGTGATGGAGAAGGTCGGCGACGGAAAATTCCTGGCCGGGCGTCAGCATGCCGCCTGATGGCATCCAGTTGAAATAGACCGAAAAGAAGTAGAGGCCGACAAGAGCGCTGAGGAAGGGTGGACTGGAAATACCGGTGACTGCGAAGACTGAAAGGGACAGGTCGGCGACGGAATTGCGGCGAATCGCACCGACAATGCCGGTGGCGATGCCCGCAACGATCGCGATCGCAATCGCCGATCCCATCAGGAGCACTGTCGGGCCGACGCGCGAGAGGACGAGGCCGAGCACCGGCTGGTCTGGCCGCTTGATCGAATAGCCGAGATTTCCCGTCAGCGCCTGCCGCAGCCAGCCAAGATACTGCACCGGCAGCGGCTGATCGAGTTCGAGCGTGGCGCGCAGCTCGGCCAGATCCGACGACGACATCGGAATATTAGGATCGATATAGGCGTCGATCGGATCGCCCGGCGTGAGGCGCAGCATGGCGAAGATCAGCACGCTCAAGGCAAGCAGCATGCCCACTCCGATCAGCAGACGCCGGAGACTGTATCTCAGCATGAAATCCGTTCCCGTGCGGGCGGGCCACTGCGCCTCGAAAGACGCGTGGCGCTGCAGTGACCCGGCCGCCCTTTGCTTCTCAGGATGCGTGACGCCCTATTCGGCGATCGCCCATTTCTCCGGATGCGCCTGGTAAGGGCCGCCGCCGGGAGCAGGCGTCCAGATGAAGTCCTTCAGCCTGGCGGAGGCGACACCATAGCGTTTCGCCACCCACAGCGGACCCCAGGGCAGTTCCTTGTTCATCACCTTGCAGACCTCCTGGTAACGAGCGGTGCGCTTTGTGGCATCCGTCTCGCCAAGCGCTGCGTCGAGAGCAGCCGTCAGCACCGGCATGCGTACGCGCGCGACGTTCGGGCCGGCCGGCGGGATCTGCTTCTCGTTGAGGCCGACATTGATGCTGCCCGGGTCCGGGCCGTTCTGAAGGCCGGCATAGACCATCTGGAACTGTGCGACGTCAGGCGTCGGGTTGAGCACGATGCTGTTATAGGTCGGGGTGTCGACGGCGCGCGGCGTGACGTTGATGCCGACCTGGGCGAGCATCGCCTGGACAGCCGCCATGACATTGGCGGCAAGCGGCGTCGTGTAATAGGTCAGAAGGGTGATCGGCTTGTTGCCGTTGATCTCATCCCAGCCGGCTTCCTTCAGCAGCTGTTTGGCCTTTTCCGGATCATAGGCATAGGTCTCGATGCCTTTCGGCACCACCTGATCGGCGACATAGGCGCAGTTTGCCGGTTCGGCGGCGCCGCCGTAAAGGCTCTGGATGATCGCATCACGATTGATCGCGTACATCACCGCCTGACGGACCCGAACATCCTTCCAGATGGGTGAGTCGTGGTTGAAACCGAGATAGTTGACGACGAAGGAATTGCCTTCGATGACGCGGAAATCCTTATTGTCGTTGAAAGCCTTCAGATCGTTGGAATCGACATAGGTGAACTGGATCTCGCCGGCGCGCAATGCGGCGATCGCCGCTGCCGGATTGGCGAAATAGCGGTTGATGATCTTTTCGAGCGCCGGTTTGCCGCCCCGGTAGTCGGTGTTGGCGACAAGTTCGACATATTGATCGGTGACATATTTGCTGAACTTGAACGGCCCGGTGCCGATCGGCGCCGTGGACCACCACGTATTCTTGGCGAGTTGATCGGCTGGGATCTGCGAAAGCGCGTGCTCCGGCAGCATCATCACCTTCGTCAGCGTGTCCATCAGGCTTGCGGACGGGGCCGAGAGCTTGATGACCAGGGTCTTGTCGTCCTTGGCCTCGACCGAGGAAACGGCATTCAGCCGCGCCGCCAGAACGGAGCCGGTCTTGGCGTTCTTGGCGAGCTCGATGGTGAACTTGGCGTCCTTTGCCGTAAAGGGCTTGCCGTCATGCCATTTCGCATCGGCGAGCATGAAGGTGTAGGTCAATTGGTCGGGATTGACCTCGTAGGACGAAGCGAGCTGGCCGACGACCTTCTCGAGCTTCTCGTCATAGGCCACTAGCGGCTCGAAATAGACGCTGAGCCATGTGAAGCCGCCCGTCGCGGCGAGCGGATTGAAATTGCCCTGGAAACCACCAGGCCCGACATCGAAGCCGCCCGACAGCGTGGCCGCCTGCGCGGCGCCGGTGAAGGCTGGGGCGACGGTCGTCGCCATCAAAGCAGTCAATGCGATGGCCGATGATAGTCTTTGCAGTCGTTTCATTGTGCTCCTCCCAGATTTGCACTTTTCTTATTGGCTGCGATCACCCGGGAAATGCCGTCATAATGGCGATCCAGGCGCTTCTGCGCTTCCGCAACGTCCTTCGCCTCGATGGCGTCGACGATCGCCGCGTGATCCCTCCAGGTGGCGACGGGGTCGACATTGTCGAGGTTGACGAAATCGGACGCCTTGTAGAAGGCGAGCCAGAACACATCGATCAGCCGGGCAAGCGTCACGTTGTTCTGGCAGCGGAAGAGCAGGGTATGAAAAAGCTGGTCTTCGTCGGCAAAGGATTGTCCACGCTCCGCATGCACCCGCATGCGCTCCACCGTGGCGCGCAGTTCGGCGATATCGTCGTCGCCGATCATTTCAAGCGTCTTGCCGATCAGCCCGACTTCGAGGGTGCGGCGGATCTCGATCACTTCTTCGATCTGACGCAACGCGCCGCCGAGGCCATAAGCGAGATTGTCGAGCAGCGGCTCGAATGAGAACGCCTTCACGAAGATGCCGACACCACGGCGCGATTCCAGCACACCGAGCGATTCCAGCGCCTTGATGCCTTCGCGCAGGGAATTGCGGCTGACACCGAGCTGGTTTGCCAAGTCGGATTCAGCCGGAAGCAGCGTGCCCGGCTTCAGCCCGTTGTCGCTGATATAGGCGCGCAGGCTTTCCTGCACGGAGACGTGAAGAAGAGGCGCACGGGTAAGCGGCTTCATGGATTTCAGCGGCATGCCTTGTCATTTCCGTCTGCGATGAAGACGCCACAGACATATCCACTTGTAGGATATCCGTCAAATGAATTCGTCCGCTGCTGGGAGTGTCAGCGGTAGGCATGGTGGTGATCGGAGGATTGCCGCCCGTTGCGACAGATCCGCGGCTTATGTCCGAGTGAGTGGCGGAAAACTAAACGAACGGCCTGCCGCCGACCCTCAGTCGGGTTGCGGTGGAGCGGTCGTTTCCCCCTGCGAAAGCGTGCAGGCGAGCAAGATGGGATGTCCGATGCCGGGCGTCGGTTGCTTGTTCAAAAGAACTGCGACTGCCGCAGCAGCGATCTTTTGGATCGGCTGTTTGACGGTGGTCAGCCGCGGCGTGGTCATGCTCGCGAGCGGGATGCCGTCGAATCCGACGATGGAAAGGGCTGCGGGTATCGGTATTCCCAGATCATGTGCCGCTCTCATGCAGCCGATCGCCTGCTGATCCGAACTTGCAAAGATCGCGGTCGGCCGTTCGCTGCGGGCGCGTGCCAGCAGATAGTTTCCCGCCGATCGTCCGCTTTCATAATCGAAAGCCGCCTCGGCAATCAGCGGCGACCCTATTTGTCCGCCGTCGTCGGGCTGCCCCATGGCGTCGAGGTAACCTTTGAGGCGATCGTTGGCAGGCACGGAATGTCTGGGGCCCGAGATGAAGCCGATGCGGCGATGACCAAGCTGCAAAAGATGCTCGACGCCGAGACGTACGCCCGCGCGGTGGTCCGAGGCGATGCCGGAATATCCGGGCATGAGACGGTCGACGACGACGATCGGCAATCCCTTCGGCAGCTTGAGCCTATGGAAATCATTGCTGGGAACGAGGATGATGCCGTCGACTTTCCGGCTTGTCAGCTGCCCGATCCGGTCTGCTTCCTTGGCCGCATCGTCAAAAGACGTCATGACGATGATGTTGTAGCCATGGCTTGCCCCAGCCTGTTCGGCGGACTGCACGAGTTCCGAGAAGAACGGATTGGTGAGATCGGGAATGACGATGCCGATCAGGCGGCTGACCTTGCTGCGCATGCTTCGCGCCGACGGGTCGGGCATATAGCCGAGCTCGTCGATGATGCGTCTGACGCGTGCCCTCAGCTCATCGGTCACGGCGGGGTGGTCATTCAGGACTCGCGAGACGGTCCCGGTGGAAACGCCGGCAAATTTGGCAACGTCTCGAATTCCGACCTTTGGCATAATGGAAGAACATGTCCCTTCATTTCAGTCTCGGGGACGTGGAGGCACCCGATCGGGCTTCAGCTAATGGTCTCCATCGCCTTCGTCAAAGGGCCGCAGTCAATTTGACGGCGCCTGCATAACACGAGAAACGCCGGCATTCAATGGAAACGGTTCACCGTTGATTCTCGAGAAGGTCAGGATTGCTGCCGCTTCCGCCAGTTTCTGCCCGTTTTCGGCCACCTTGACAATCTTGCGGGCCGTTGTTACCCAAGTGGTGTTGGAAACGGTTCATTAGCGAAGGCACTCAGGTGAGGATAGGCCCGGAACCGTTCGGAGGAGAGAAATGTCCCAATATACGAAGCGTGATTCCGTCCTGATGCGTGCGCCGCGCCGTGCGGCATTGAAGCTTGGACTTGCCGGCACCTTGGTGCTCGCACTGTCTTGCGGCGTGTCGCCCGCTTTTGCAGCTGGCAAGCCGAAGGTCGGCCTGATCATGAAGTCTCTGTCCAATGAGTTCTTCAAGCAGATGAAGGCCGGCGCCGACAAGTATGCGGCCGAGAACAAGGACAAGTTCGACTTCAAGGCCGTCGGCATGAAGGACGAGCGCGATTTTGCCGCCCAGGTCGATGCCGTCGAAAACTTCGTGACGCAGAAATACGACATCATCGTCGTCGCCCCGGCCGATTCGAAGGCCATGGCCACGCCGCTGGCAAAGGCCGTGAAATCAGGCGTCAAGGTCATCAATATCGACGTGCCGCTCGATGCCGATGCCAAGAAGGCAGCCGGCATCGATCTGGCATTCTTCGGCCCGGACAACCGCGAAGGCGCCAAGCTCGCCGGCGAGGCGCTGGCCAAGGATCTGGGGGCGGGCGCGAAGGTCGTCATTCTCGAGGGCAATCCTGAGGCCGACAATGCCAAGGAGCGCAAGGAAGGCTTCATGGACTCTGTTAAATCTGGCAAGCTTGAACTACTCGACAGCAAGACCGCCCATTGGGAGACCGAAGAAGCCAACACGGTCATGACGAATTTCCTGACGAAATATAAGGATATCCAGGGTGTCATGGCGGCCAACGACTCCATGGCGCTTGGTGTCGTCAAGGCTCTCGATGCAACCGGCCAGGCCGGCAAGATCAAGGTTGTCGGCTTCGATAACATCCCGCCGGTGCAGCCGCTGATCAAGGACGGCAAGATGCTTGCCACCGTCGAACAATATGGCGCGCAGATGGCGGTCATGGGCATCGACTATGGTATGCGGGAACTTGCCGGCGAAAAATTCACCGGCTGGGTCAAGACCGACATCAAGCTCGTTACGTCAGGCGACCTTAAATAATCGACATCGCCGACGAGTTTAAGCGAAAGGAAGCGCCGGCCGCCGCCGGCGCTGACCGCTGCCACCCGACTGCATGGTGATCACCCGATGGCGCTCGTTGCGGGCTTTTGGAGTGCGCATGTGTGGGTGATGGCCAAGGAACTCAAACGGATCATGCACGAGGTGGACGTGTCGGACGTAGCAGATGACCACATCCTGAAGCTGGAGGGGATCGGCAAGCGCTTCCCGGGCGTCGTCGCGCTCAGGAATGTTTCCATGCGGATTGGCCGCGGCAAGGGCCACGTCCTGCTCGGCGAGAATGGCGCAGGCAAGTCGACCCTGATCAACCTGCTGGGCGGTGTGTTCAAGCCGGACGATGGCCACATTTCGTTCGACGGCAAGCCCTATCATCCTGCCTCGCCGCTGGAGGCCTTCAAGGCCGGCATCCGCGTCATCCACCAGGAACTCCACCCCCTTTCCAATCTCAGCGTCGCTGAAAATCTGCTCTTCGAGCATCTTCCGCGTCGATACGGGCTGGTGGATTACAAGCAAATGAACCGTCGGGCGGCCGAACTGCTGGCGGAAGTCGGTCTCGATGTGGCGCCGACGACGCTCGCCAGTCGCCTCAGCGTCGCGCAGTTGCAACTGCTCGAGATCGCCAAGGCGCTCTGCTATGAAAGCAAGCTGCTCGTTCTCGACGAGCCGACGGCAACCTTGACGTCCAAGGAAGTCGATCGGCTATTCGAAATTCTGAAGCGGCTGAAGGCGCGCGGTGTGACGACGCTCTATATATCGCACAGGCTCGAGGAGATTTTCGAAGTCGGAGATGACGTCACGGTGCTGCGCGATGGCCAGCATGTGATCACGCGTCCCCTGTCCGGATTGGCCATCCCCGACATCGTTGAGCTGATGGTCGGGCGAACGCTCTCGGATCATGGCGTCTTTCGCAGTGACAGCGCGGTGTTCGGCGAGGCGCTCGGTGTCTCCGGTCTGAAAGTGACACGAAACAGCCCGGAATTGTCGTTTTCGGTGGCCAAGGGCGAAATCGTCGGCATTGCCGGCCTTGTCGGCAGCGGACGGACGGAGGCGGTCCGCGCCATATTCGGCGCTGACGTCAAAGCCGGCGGCGAAATCCGCATCGACGGAGAGCCGGTTGCGATCAATGCGCCGAAAGATGCGGTTGCCGCCGGCCTGTGCCTGGCGACGGAAGACCGCAAACTGCAGGGCCTGATGCTCGACATGAGCTGCGCGGAAAACACCACGGTCACCGACCTCGGCAAGATCTCCCGCAAGGGGCTGATCAGCCGCAGGATGGAGAACGAAAACGCGCAGCGTCTTGTGCGGGAGCTACGCATCAAAACGCCATCCGTCCATCAGCTGGTCAGAAGGTTTTCGGGCGGCAACCAGCAGAAGGTGGTCATCGCCAAATGGCTGTTCCGCGGTCCCAAGGTGCTGATTTTCGATGAGCCGACCCGCGGCATCGATGTCGGCGCCAAGGCTGAAATCTACGAGCTTCTCTGGAAGTTTGCCGCTGAAGGAAAGGGTGTTCTGGTCGTATCCTCGGATCTGCCGGAGCTCATCGGCATCTGCCATCGCATCATCGTCCTGTCGGACGGCAAGATCGCCGGCGAAATCGCGCGCGATCAATTCGAAGAGAGCAGGATCCTCTCACTTGCTTACAAGGAGTACAGTCGTGTCCGGCAACATTGAAACCAAGATCGAAGCGAAAGAGACAGGCTTCTGGGACAAGCTGATCCGGATCTCGATGAAAGAGGCAGGCGTTGCCATCGCCCTCGTCCTGATCGTCATCTTCTTCTCGGCGACGGCGCCCTATTTCGCGACGCCGGAGAATTTCCTGAAAATCTTCGTTCAGATTGCCATCAACACCGTGCTTGCTTCGGGCATGACCTTTGTCATCCTGGTCGGCGGCATCGACCTTTCGGTGGGCTCGCTGCTGGCCCTTTGCACGGTGATCGGCGCGACGATCATGATCGACCCCAGGTTCTCCCCCTGGCAGGCGATCGTGCTCGCTTCGCTCGCCTCGATGGGCACCGGCGCGCTCCTTGGCGCCATCAACGGCTGGGTCTGCGAAAAGTGGAAGCTGCCGTCCTTCATCGTCACGCTCGGCATGCTGAATGTCGCCAGCGGCCTGGCACGCGTCGTCAGCGACAACTCCACCATCACCGGCCTGCCGCAGCCCTTCGTCGATTTCGGAAATCTGATCTTCTGGGGCATCTTCCCGTCGATCTTTCTGATTGCGATCGTCGTCGTCCTCGTCGGCTGGTTCGTGCTGCGTTACACCGTGTTCGGACGTTTCGTCTTCGCAATCGGCACCAATGAAGAAGCTGTGCGGCTGTCGGGGCACGAGCCGAAACGATATAAGATCGCGGTGTTCACGATCTCGGGCCTGACCGCCGGCATCGCCGCCATGGTCTATCTGCTCCGCCTCAATGTCGGCAGTCCGGTTGCAGGCATCGGCTATGAATTGAACGCGATCGCTGCGGTCATCATCGGCGGCACTAGCCTCTCCGGCGGCAAGGGCTCGATCGTTGGAACGCTGGTCGGTGCCTGCATTCTGCAGGTGCTGTCGACGGGATTGCAGCTGCTGGGCGCCGACGACAACATCAAGCCGATCGTCATCGGCGCCGTCATCGTGCTTGCCGTTATCCTGGACAGCTATCGCGGCCGGTTGATGCGGATACTGGAAACGCGTTGACCGACCGCCAGGCGTTGGGCTTCTGAGATCTCATGGCGGCGTGCGAAGTCGACGCAGGCCGTCAAACTCCTGCCACAAGCCGTGCATTAATTCGACGCGAGTGCGTACTCCTTATATCGGAATCGATTTAGGGATAACGTGCGCAGCAGTTCATAGCGTTGCTGCAGCAACCGCGTCGATGGAGATCCGATGCCCGCAATTCTGCGAAAAAAAGTTCACGGCGCGTCCACGCGGGCTGAGGTCATCGACGGCGCAGAGGATATTGGCGTCGCCTATCAGGTGTTTTCCGATACGGTGATCGAAGACGTTGTCGTCAAGAACTCACCTCGTGGCTTCAAGTTTCACAATGGCAACAATCTCGTCGTCAGGCGCTGCGAAACGGAGAATGTCAAGGGCGACGGCATCTATCTGACGAAGACGAAGAACGTTCTTCTGGAAAACAACCGCATGGGGGCCGCGCCTGGCGAGGGCGCGGACTGCTGCCAGTTCGCCTATCAAAACAGCGACGACAATATCAGTTCGGATGTCGTGATCCGCGGCAACCTCTTCCTGCAGTCGCCGACGAGCACCTCGAATAAAGGGGCCCTGGTCTGCGACAAAACCCGGAAATATCGCGTCGAGTACAATTTCATCGGCGGCAAGAACTTCTCCTTTTCATCGATTGGCGACGATGCCGTGGTGCGCAGCAACATCATGCGCGACGGCAGAATGAACGACTATTCTTTCGGCTACGGCATCGGCGACAAGGCGGACCATACCGGCCATCACGTTTATGACAATTGGATCGAGAACAACAATCGCGGGATCAGCCTGAGCGGCTTTTCCGACCAGGAACTGGCCTTTCGCAAGGACATCGACATCCACGACAACGTCATCAGCGGATGCGACATTGCCTTCTTCGCCAATCGGCCATGGTCGGGGAGTTTCCGGCGCAACATATTCATGCGATGCGGGCAGGACATGGTTCTGTCGGGAAAGGGCAAAGCCACCGCCGGCGAGATCGACGGCAATTACCGCAATGACGGCAGCTTCTTGAACCTTGTGGCGCCGCCCCTCCGCTTCAATTCCGACGGCAAGGCCTCCGTCGCTTCGGGGGAATGGACATCCGAACCCGATGAGATCGCTATCCAGTGGCGCGACAAGGGAGTCGATATTCCTGGCGCCAACCGGCCGTCGATTACCGTCGAGCCCGGCATGGAATTGTCTTGCGTGCTGTTGGCCCGTAAGGGCCGCAATTGGATGCTCGCAATCGCCGAAACCGCCTATGACGAGTTCACGCCGCGCGCATGGGAGGAAAAGAAGCTGCCGTGGCAGAAGCGGTATCTCTCAATCTAAGCCAAGTGCTGCCTGCCATGCCGGGCCTGGAACCGAAGACCGGTTTTTGCCGTTGATTGCCAATGTTCCATCGGTCCGGGAGGGCAGGACAGTCATGGCACGTCAGACGTTCTGGAAAGGATATCTCAAGCTCTCGCTCGTCACCGCCTCCGTCTCGCTGACGCCGGCGACGACCGAAGGCAACAAGGTGCGTTTTCACGTCCTCAATCGCGAGACAAAAAATCGTGTCGAAAGCCGTTATGTCGACAGCGTTACCCATAAACCGGTGGCTGACCGGGACCAGGTGAAGGGTTACCCGCGCGGCGAGGACGACTATATCATTCTTGAGGACGAGGAGATCGAGGAAGTCGGGCTCGAAAGCACTCGGACCATCGATATCGAGAGTTTCGTCCCGCGCGGCTCGATCGATTGGATCTGGTACGACAAGCCGCATTTTCTGGCGCCGGAGGATAAGGTCGGCTTGGAAGCCTTCTGCGTCATCCGCGAAGCGATGAAGGCAAACGACGTCGTCGGCATTGCCCGCCTGGTTCTCTATCGCCGCGAGCGTGCCGTGCTCCTGGAGCCGCAAGGCAAGGGCATCGTGCTCTGGACCCTGCGTTACGGCGACGAGGTGCGCAAACCCTCGACCGAAATCGACGACAAGGCGGATATCGACGGCAAGCTGCTGACGCTGATGAAGCGGCTGGTGAAGGAAGAGACGAAGGATTGGGGCCCGACCATGGTGCAGGACCCGATCCAGAAGCAGCTGAAATCGATGATCCGCAACAAGCAGAAGAGCCTGAAGAAGGCGGCGCCCGCCAAGAAAACCGCACCGGTAAAGTCGACCGGCAACGTCATCAACATCATGGATGCGCTGAAGAAGAGCCTGACGGCGGAAGGCGGGCGGAAGCCGCGCTAGATTGGGGGCTTCTTCTACCGCTTCTTCTTTTCCAACGGCTTCGCCGCGGCGAAAAATCCGTCCCAGGGATCTTGCGGCAAAGCGTCGAGCCGGGTTGGCGTATTATCAACGGTGAAATAGGCCGGCCCGACGTCGGCCGTGAGTTCGCTCCATTCCAGCGGCATCGAGACTGCGGCGCCCGGCCGTGCCCGTGTCGAATAGGGCGCGACCGCCGTATTGCCGCGACCGTTGCGGAGATAGTCGATGAAGATCTTCCCCTTTCGCTTGGCCTTCGTCGCCGTCGCCAGATAGCGGTCGGGATCGTCGGCGGACATGCTGTCGGCAAGCCACTTGGCGAACCCCTTCACCTCGGCCCAGCCGGCCTTCGGCGTGAGCGGGGTCACCACATGCAGTCCCTTGCCGCCCGAGGTCTTGACGAAGGCGGCGAGGCCTTCGGCCTCCAGCCGCTCCTTCAATTGGTAAGCAGCGGCGATCACATCTGCCCACGCCACCTCGTCATCGGGATCGAGGTCCATGGTGATCATATCGGGCTTTTCCCAATTGCCGGTCGTTGCGCCCCAGGGGTGGATTTCAAGCGTGGCCGATTGCACCAGCGCCACGATGCCGTCGAAATCGGTAATTCTGAGCAGCTTCTCCCCCTGCTTGTCCTTAGGGTCGGTAATCTCCTGGATATGCGGGTTCATGCCCTTCCAGGCGTGCTTCTGGAAAAACCGCTGTCGGCCGTTGATCCCGTCCGGCAGGCGCAGGAGCGCCAGCGGCCGGTTGACGACATAAGGCGCCATGAAGCGCCAGACCTGGGCGTAGTAATTCGCCAGCCCTTCCTTGGTAACACCCTCGTCCGGCCAGTAGATGCGGTCGGGATGGGTGAGTGTCACAGCCGATTTCGGCAGGGCAGGGGCCATGGTCTTTTCCGTCTCACGCGTCACGTCCTTTGCAGGCTTGTCTTCCCGCAAGCCGCGGAAAGCCGCATGGCGCAGATTGCCATCGGCCGACCAAGCGCGGAACTCAACCTCGCCGACCAGCTGCGGTTTGACATAGATCAGCCCGCGCCGCTCCTCTGATGTCAGCTTGTCGTCGAATGAACTCTCGTTCTGCGTCAGACGCGACAGTTTCTCATAGAGCATCTGCGCAGTTGCCGCTGTATATCCGGTGCCGACGCGCCCGACATGTTTGAGTTCGCCGTCCTGGTAATAGCCCATCGCCAGCGAGCCGATCGCATTCTTCATCGAGGTCGACGGCACGTAGCCGCCGATGACGAACTCCTGCCGGTGCGAACATTTCGATTTGATCCAATCGCCTTTTCGTCCCGAGTTGTATTTGCTGCCGCGCAGTTTGGAAATCACTCCTTCGAGGCTGAGCCGGCAGGCATGGTCGAGCACCAGGCCGCCGCTTTCGTTGAAATGCCCGCTGTAGCGCAGCTTATCATTATCACCGGGCAGCACGCTTTCGAGCAGCTGCTTGCGATCGGTGAGCGCTGCATTCAGCAGATTATATCCGTCGAGGTGAAGAAGATCGAAGGCATAGAAGGCGAAGCGATCATCGCGGCCTTCACTCAGATCGTGCTGCAGTGCCGAGAAGTGCGAGGCGCCGCTATCGCGCTCGACGACGATTTCGCCGTCGATCACCGCCGATTTCACGGGCAGGGCGGCAAAGGCCGCGACTACCTGCTTGCCGAATTTGTCCGTCCAGTCGAGGCCGCTGCGGGTCAACATCTTGACCTCGCCGTTCTCGACCCTGACCTGCAGACGGTAGCCGTCGAACTTTATTTCGTGGATCCAGCGATCGCCAGCCGGGGGCTTCGGTTTCAATTTGGCAAGCGCCGGCTCGATGAAATCGGGCATGGCGCCCTTGCGCGCACCCTTCGGCCACTCGCGTCCTCGCGGTGCTGGGGATTTGTCCTTCGACGCCGCTTTCTTGGCGGCGGCCGGCCTGCCGTCTTTCGACTTGGATTTCCAAGTCGCGTCCGGATTTTCCGCCACCTCTTCGAGTTGGCGGCCGGTCTTTGCCGATTCCGGCCGCTCCTCGAGAATATCGCCGTCGTGGCGCGCCTCGGCGTCATCTCCCTTGATCAACAGCCAGTTCTCCCGCTTTTCCCCGGGGCGCCCATGCATGCGCACGAGGTGCCAGCGACCCTTCAGCTTCTCGCCGTCGAGCTCGAATTCCATATGGCCCTCGCGATAGTCCTTCTGCGCATCGCCGAGCGGCGTCCACGTGCCGCGATCCCAGACGATGACAGTGCCGCCGCCATATTGTCCTTTTGGAATGATGCCTTCGAAATCGCCGTAGGACAGCGGGTGGTCTTCAACGTGTACGGCAAGACGCTTGTCCTCCGGGTTGAGACTCGGACCTTTGGTGACAGCCCAGCTCTTCAGCACGCCATCCATCTCCAGCCTGAAGTCGTAGTGCAGCCTCGTTGCGTCATGCTTCTGAATGACGAAACTGTTGCCGCTCGCGCGGCCTTTGAGGCCGCGCGGCTCCGGAGTGAGTTTGAAATTGCGCTTCGCCTCATAGGTCTCGAGGGCCATCTCAGCCTGCCTTCTTCCTTTGGCTGTCGCCGCGCCCCGGAGCCTTCTTTTTTGCCGGAGCCTTCTGCGCCGCCTTGCCGCTCAGCTTGGCGCTTTGGCGCAGCGCCTCCATCAGGTCGACGACCTTGCCTTCGGGCGCCGGTTTCTTCTTGGGTGGTGCCCGGCCCTCGATCTTCGCCTTCACCAGTTCGACGAGTGCCGCTTCGTAGCGATCCTCATAGGCGCTCGGGTCGAAGCTGCCACGCCTGGTTTCGATGATGTGACCGGCGAGTTCGAGCATTTCCTTGTCGAACTTGATGTCGGGAATGTCTTTGAAGACCGCGTCAGCCGAGCGCACCTCATAGTCGAAGTTCAGCGTGGTGGCGATGATGTGGCCATCATGAGGCCGGATCAGCAACGTTCGATTCCGCCGGAAAAGCACGGCTTCGGCGAGCGCCGCGACCTTGCCGTAGCGCATGCCGCGGACGATTAGCGACAGCGCTTCCTTATCATGTTCATCGACCGGCGCGAGGTAATAGGGACGGTCGAAATAGAGCTTGTCGATATCGTCATAGGCAATGAAAGCCTTGACGTTGAGCACCTTGTGACTTTCCGGCATGATCTCCGCGATCTCGTCGCCTTCTATGACGATATAGTCGCCACTCTCCATCTGGTAGCCCTTCACCTGATCGTCTCGCTCGACCGGTTTGCCGGACTCGCTGTCGACGAATTGCCGTTCCACCCGGTGGCCGGTCCTGCGGTTGATGATGTTGAAGGAAACGCGGTCGGAGGAGGAGATGGCGGTATAGAGCCCGACGGCGCAAGCCAGGTCGCCTACTTTCAGATGACCTTTCCAGCTTGCCCGCGCGGTCATGCCATCCTCCGCTGAAAATCACAGACGACCGTTGCTCTTGTCGGTTTCGAGCTCCTGGAAAGCCCATCCGCCATCGGGGGAGGGATATGCAAGCAACGCGTCGCCGTCGCCGATTTTCTGACGTGACGCAGCATCCTTGGCGTGGACAATCGCTTCCTCGGCGGTCGCATAGGTTTCCGACAGCGTGTCGCCGAGCTTGTAAGCCCAGCCATTGTCATGCGGCACAACCTGATAGGTGATATCGGCCATTTCGGATCTCCTCTTTGCAGTTCGATGGGGAGTTATGATGTCGGCCGAAAACCGCGCACAGTTTTCGGCATTACCCCTGGTTCCGATTTGGTTTGCGCCTTTCGTCAAGCGCGATGATTTTCTCCAGGGAGGCGATGTCCTCACTGGTGACGACGGGGACCGGATCGGACGCGATCGCCTCCAGCACCTCCTGCGAGATGGCGCCGTTGCGGATCGCCCATTCCAGCGTCTCGCGCGTTTCCCGCTCGGCCTTCAGCTGTGCATAGAGCGCGACGATCAACCGGTCGCGGGCGTCCATCCGCCGGTCCTGACGATGCATGTTGCGGGCATGCGGCATCGCCGTGCACCTTTGTCACTGATCTCGTTCAGGTGTAATCAACCGATGACGGATGGAAAGGTTCCGTTACCAGGCGTTGCGGCGCCGTTGCGGGCCGCGGCGCAACTCGCTATCTCTGCGAGGCTATTCTCAGAGGATTTCTTCATGGCCGATTTCAAGGCACGCCCCCGTCCGACCGGCGCCATCGCCACCCTCGGCCGCACCGGCTTTCCGCATGTCACGTCCACCACCAAGGGTGAGATCGATATCGTCACCGCCCCCTCTCAGCCGGGCTTCAGCCCGCTCGATCTGCTCTATGCCTCGCTCTCGGCTTGTCTCGTGCTCAGCGCCCGCATTGCAGCCAGTCAGATGGGGATTCTCGACAGGATCAGCGAGATCACGGCCGATGTCACCGGCGAGAAGGCGGCGGAAGGGCTCTCACGTGTTGCGAAATTCAACATCGTCTTCTCGATCAAGGGCGATGTCGATGAAGAGACCCGCCGCAAGATCGTCCATGCCGCCGAAGACGAGATCTGCACAGTCAGCAACACCATCCGCGGCACTCCCGAATTCTCGACCGTCATATCGAAACAAGACTGATCTTCACAAACATTATAGACTATTGCGGCCGGAGGATTGCGCGAGTTATGTCCGGCTTCTATGCTCGGGGCATCGAAGCAACGGTGCCGGAGATCATGCAGCCCAAGCCTCTGTCGATGTCCGACCAGCCCGTCGTCGCCATCATCGGCGGTGGTGTCTCCGGCGCGGGCGTCGCCTATCATCTCGCCCGTGCAAACGTTGGCGAGCGTCCTGTAATCATGGTCTTCGAGCCGCGGGCGGAGCTCGGCCGCGGCCTTGCCTATGATACGGATGATCCGGCGCACCGTATCAATGTTCCTGCCGCCAAGATGAGCCTGCAGCCCGATGATCTGGGCGAGTTCCAGGCCTGGATCGACGCCCGCGATGCCGTCGCGGACGATCCCGGGGCGAGGCAACCGGACGGCATGCTCTTCCCCCGGCGCCGGCTCTTCGGCGAATATGTCGCCTCCCTTTTGAAGCCATTGCTGGAAGAAGGCGTCGTGCTCCACAACCGCGCCCGCGTGACCGGACTCGAGCGCCGGGGCGGCCGCTGGTCGATCCAGGACGACAAAGGCGGGGTCGCCGAGGCCGATATCGTTGCGATCGCCACCAGCCATCCGCCGCCTGCAGCGCCCGGCCGGCTTGCCGCCAGCTTGGCGGCCCATCCCCGCTTCGTCGCCGACACCACCAAGCCGGGCGCGCTCGGCGTGATCGGCCGGCATGACCGGGTGCTAGTCATCGGCAATGGCTTGACCGCCGCCGATGTCATCGCCTCGCTCGCTGAACGCGGACATCGCGGTCCGGTGACGGCAATCTCGCGCCGCGGTCTTCGCTCGCGCGGGCATGCACCGATGCCGCAGCCGCTCTTCGGCGAGTTCGTCTCCGATGCGGCACATTCCGCCGTTTCACTGTTGAGAAGAATCCGCGCCGCCATAAGAGCTGCGGAAGCGCAGGGCATAAGCTGGCATGGTGTGATCGATCAGGTGCGGGCGCAGGGACACGATCTCTGGCAGGCGCTGCCGATTGCCGAAAGGCGCCGTATTGTCCGACATCTGCGCCCCTATTGGGATGTACATCGGTTCCGCATCGCGCCGCAGGTGGAAGCCGTGCTCGACGCGGCGATTGCCGCCGGCCGTCTGGAGATCGTTGCCGGGTCGGTCGCCGATGCGCGCATTGAAGGTGAGCTTGTTCTTTGCGCCCTGCAGCCGCGCTATCAACGCCAGCCGTTGGAGCGGAGCTATGACGCCGTCGTCGTCACCACCGGCCCGGCGCATGGCGGCATTCTCGAAACCCAGCCTTGGCTCGCGGCGCTTGCCGCAAACGGCCACCTGTCACTTGATCCCACAGGCCTCGGCCTTGCCTGCACCGAGCAGTCGGAGGCGATCGGCCCCTCGGGCAAGGCGGAGTCTTCGTTATTGATCTCCGGCCCGTTGGCCCGCGGCACTTTCGGCGAACTGATGGGTCTGCCGCAGGTGACCGAGCATGCCTTCTTTGTTGCAGGGGAAATCGCCGCAAAGCTGCGGCAGGCCGCGACGAACACCCGCCCGGCCTGATTTTCCGTTCTGATGTCGTTCTTCGACTGTCGCCGGCGGTCGACTTCTGCTACGCACTCGGCAGTCAATGGCCCGCCGCCGGTCTGCGGGAAATCAGAAATATCGAGATCATGTCGCAGACTGCTTCCACCTTCTCCGAAGCCTCGCCTTCCAATCGTCTGGCGCTTGCCGCGCTTGTTGTCGGCGGGGCGGCGATCGGCGGTTCGCCGATCTTCGTTCGCCTGTCTGAAGTCGGGCCGATGGCTACTGCCTTCTGGCGTGTGGCGCTGGCGCTGATCCCGATCTTCATCGTCTCGTTCATGAAGAAGGATACGGGGCCGAAACCGCAAAGCCTCTCCGATTACGGTCTGCTGGCTCTTCCGGGCCTGATGCTGGCGCTTGACCTTGCCGCCTGGCATCTTTCGCTCACCATGACGTCGGTGGCCAACGCGACGCTGCTTGCAAACCTCGCGCCTGTTTTCGTCACGCTGATCGCCGTTCTGTTTTTTAAGGCGCGAACCAGCGGCGTCTTCCTGCTCGGGCTGGTCCTGGCGCTCGCCGGTGTCGTTACCTTAAAAGGCGGACCGGCAGGGCTCGGCCACGGGGACTTGGGCGGCGACGGCACCGCGATGATCGCCGCTTTCTTCTATGCCTGCTATATCCTGGCGATTGGCAGGCTGCGCAGCCGGTTCGATACGATCCGCATCATGCTGTGGAGCACGGCATCGGCTGCCGTCTGCATCTTCCCGATAGCCTTCTTCTTCGAAGGGCAGATGCTGCCGGCGACCCTCTACGGTTGGTCGATCCTCTTCGGCCTCGCCTTTATCAGTCATGCCGGCGGGCAGGTGGCGATCACCTATGCGCTGGCCTATCTGCCGCCCGCCTTTTCATCGCTGACGCTGCTGTTGCAGCCGGTCGTCGCCGCAATCCTCGCCTGGGCGCTGCTCGACGAGTCGATCGGGATGATGCAGGCGCTGGGTGCTGCGGTGGTGCTCGCCGGCATCATGGTTGCCCGAACGGCTCGCTCGTCGGTTTGACCGCCTGCTGCTCCAGCGGGGATGGATCATCCCCCATTCTCTGGAGAAGCCACTTCTGAATGATCGGCACATCGGCGTCGCCGAGATCATGGCCGCCGGGGATGACGTCGGAATCGACGGTCGCGCCCGAACTCTTCAGCCTTTCCTCCAGCTCGCTCGCATATTTGCCGTAGGCATCGGTCTTGCCGCTGATGACGAGCAGGTCCGTGCCCTTCAGATCGGCATGCGGATAGTCGCTGAGCACCGGCATGGAGCGCAGCAGCACCGCCTTGTGAACGAGGTTCGGGTGCAGGTAGAGCAGCGAGTTCAACAGGTTGGCGCCGTTGGAATAGCCGACATAGACGATCTTCTTGGGATCGAGGCCATAGGATTTGACGGCGCCTTCGATAAAGGCCGCAAAGGCTTCGGCCTCCGTCTTGATGTCGTTCTGGTCGAAGGAGAAGGGGGTGATGCGCTTGTACCAGCGCGGAAAACCTTCTTCCGTCGCACGGCCACGGACGCCGAGCAGGGTCGCGCGCGGCGCCGCCTTGTTGAGGAGCGGCATCAGCGTTGTCTCATTGCCGCCCGAGCCGTGCAGCAGCACGAAGACACTGCCATCGGGATTCGGCGGCGTATAGAAGCGATGGACGAACGGCAGCTCGCGGTAATTGATGCGCGGCTGGCCGGGCATCGAAAATTGCGGCAGAACCACCTTCAGGTCGTCGAGACTGGTGATCGCTCCCGGCGGCGCGAAGAGCTTGGTGCCGAGGGCTGCGTGCTCTTCGTCAACAGTCATGCCGGGCTTGTCGGTTGCAAGCTCCACCAGTGTGCCGCCGGGCTCGCGGGCATAGAGCGAGCGGAAATACTTGCGGTCGTGCATGTTGGTCGGCGATGCATCGGTCTTCTCCAACGCCTTGGAAACCGAACGCAGCGCCTCTTCATCGGCGGCCCGGAAGGCGACATGATCGACGGTGCCGGTTCCCGGCGCGCCGGACCAGAAGCCGCGTGCATCGCGCACATCGATGACGTCGCCCGATTGTGATACCAGCCTGTCAATCATGCCGCGGTTGGCCTGGAAGCGGTAACCGAAATGGCGCTCGAGGAAGCTGCGGCTCTCGGCCGGCTTTTCCGTCAGCATGGTTGCGCCGCGCACCCGCTTGACGGCATGCTCGACCGGGATCGAGGGGCCATCCCAGACAGCAGGCGATGTGAGGTTCTTTGCGCCCGTAAGCTTGAGGATGATATTATCGGGGTCTTTCAACCTGAGAACAGGCTCACCGAATTCATCGGCCGGTCCCTCCGAACGCAGGCCGAAGTTCATGGCGCGCGTCAGCCAATAACCGATGCTCGCCGGATCGATCGCCAGTGAAATTTCGCTGATCTGGCCGTAACCCGCCCGACCGGGCGCGCCGTCTTCCCATACGAGGAAGCTGACGAGCGAACCCGGCGTACCTGCCGAATCGCCGTAGAAGAGATGGAGCTGAGTCGCATCCTCGTAGCCGGCCGTTTGCTTGACGAGGCGCATGCCGAGAAAGCCGGCGTAAAAATCCACGTTTGCCTGCACCTTTCGGGTGATGGCTGTAACGTGATGTATGCCTGATACCATCGAGAGCAGTCCTGATTGAAGCGGCGTCGTCAGGAGCGCGAGTATGAGAGCTGCGACAGTCATACCGTTGCCAATGACCACCGCTTAGTTTTGTTCCGCGCAAAGCGCAAGCGAATCGCCGCGCGGCAGCAGTTCCAAATGGTCGACATCTTCGAGCGCCTCTTCCAGTTGCTGCAGGGTCGGCGGCTTCACCATATAGGCGCGCGCGCCGAGATTTCTGGCCCGCTGCATGTCGCTCTCATCGCTTGAGGTGCTGAGAATGCAGACGGGAATCCGTTTGAGACGGGCGTCGGCCGAAAGCGCGTTCAGCACCTCGAAGCCATCCATGATCGGCATGTTGATGTCGAGCAGCATCAGGTCGATCTGCGGCACATCGGCGATGCCGGCGCGCTCTTCGAGCAGCCGCATCGCCTCGCGTCCGTTGGTTGCGACATGAAGGTTGAAGGTCACCTTCTCCCGCCGCATCAGCTTGATCTTCAGGATCTGGATGTCGGCGGGGCTGTCTTCGACCAGCAGTACCTCGGCAAGCCTGCCGGAACCTTCACCCGGCTGCTCCGCCGGCTTCAGGCTGGGCGGAACGGCTGATGCGGCGGGCGGTGCGGGCCGTGCCTCGGCAAGCGGCATCTCGACGATGAAGGTGGCGCCGGGTCCCTTGTCCGGTTCGCACCAGATGGCGCCGCCATGCAGCTGCGCGATGCGGCGGCAGATGGCAAGGCCTAGTCCGGTGCCCTCGATGCCGCGGCCGACGAGCCGTTTGAACGGCTGGAAGATCAGCTCGCGGTGCTGGGGATCGATGCCGGGTCCGTTGTCACGCACCAACAGTCGGCAGCTACCCCCTCGCGCTTCGCTCGAGATTTGAACCTCCGGAACCTTTTGATCGCAGTAGCGGATGGCATTCGACACCAGGTTCTGCAGAAGCTGGGTCAGCAGCGTCGCATCACCCATCACTTCCGGCAGCACACCGCGAATGACGACGGCCCCGCGGCTCTCCATCTGCTGGCGCAGATTGTCTTCCACCTGGTTGAGTACATCGGACAGCGAGACCGGCGTCAGCTGCGGCCCGCCATAGGCTTCGAGCTTGGTGAAGTTCGAGACCTTGACGATCAGGTCTTCCATATGGTCGGCGGCGCTCAAGACATAATCGAGCAGCTCGCGGTCTTCGGCCGGAAGCACTGCAGAACCGTGCAGGATGCGGCTGAAGGACTTGATCGTCCTCAGCGGCTCCTTCAGGTCATGCGCCATGGCGCGTGTGAAGATCTCAAGCGATTGCCGCTTCTGCTCCAGCTGGGCTTCCAGCATGCCGTGCATGATGGCGTTCTGGATGCAGCGATGCAGCGTTTCGGGTGAAAGGGTATCCTTGGTGAGATAGTCGCGCGCGCCGCTCTTCATCACCTCGACGGCGACGGTTTCGCTGCCTTGACCGGTCAGCATGATGACGTTGGCGACGGGATCGTCCTCCAAAATATCGGCAAGAACACCGAGCCCGTCGCGCCCCGGCAGCGAATAGTCGAGCAGGATGCAGTTCGGCCGTTTCCTGCTGTTGAGAGCGCGGCCCTCTTCACCCGTCTCCGCCTCGAGGACGGTATAGGCCGTGCTGGAGACGCGGCCCAGAATGCGCCGATAGACCTCGCGGTCGTCGATGTTGTCGTCGATGATGAGAATGCAGCAGTCTTCCGCCAAACCGTCAGTCCTCGAGCGGCAGGATCGCGATTTCGAACCAATATTCCTTTAACCGCTGGATCGCGGCGAAGAGACCGTCGAGATCGACCGGCTTCTGCACATAGGTGTTGGCGCCGAGCGCGTAGCAGCCTTCGATGTCGCGTTCATCGTCTGACGTCGTCAGGATCACCACCGGAATTTTGCGCCAGCCGTCGTTCGACTTGATCGCTTCCAGCGTCTTGCGGCCGTCGAGTCCCGGCATGTTGAGATCGAGCAGGATCAGCCCTGGTTTCGGCACCATCACGCCGAGCATGTCGAGTGCTTCCTGACCCGAGGCGGCCCAGCGGATCGAGTTGCGCAGGTTGGTGCGTTTGAAGGCGCGCATCGTCGCTTCGAAATCGTCTTCACTGTCTTCGACGATCAAAATCGGTTGCGTGTCACGCTGCTGCATTCTGCCCCTCGCGTTTTCTTCCCAGGGTGAAATAGAACGTAGTGCCGACGCCGACCTCGGACTCCAGCCAGATATCGCCGTTGTGCCGCGCGATGATCTTGCGGACGAAGGTAAGGCCTGCTCCGGTTCCGTCGTCGGAATCCTGCGACTTTTCGAGCCGTTTGAAAATGCGGAAAATATCCTCATGGAATTCCTGGGGTATTCCCTTGCCGTTATCCCTAACGAAAAACACGTTGCGGGCAACCGTGCCATCCTTGCCGACGAACCGCTCGAGATAGCCGATCGAGACCAGCGGCGCCGGCTTGTCGTTGTACTTGATCGCATTGGTGATGAGATTGCGGAACACTTCGGTCAGCCGCGGCGCGTCGCAGACCACGTCAGGGAGCCGGCCGTCGGTGACGACCCTGGCATGCCGCTCTTCCAGCAGCAGCTCCATCGTCGCGACCACATCCTTGACGATCAGGCTGATATCGGTGCGTTTGACTGCCAGCTGCTGCCGCCCGAGCCTGGAGAAGTAGAGCAGGTCGTTGACGAGCTTCTCCATCCGCTGGCTCAGACGCACGAGCCGGTTCAGCCGGCGCACGCCGTCCGCGTCGAGCTTGTCCTCATAATCCTCGAGGAGGAAACGCGAGTGGTTGTGCAGGCCGCGCAGCGGTTCCTTCAGGTCATGCGAGGCAATATAGGCGAATTCGTCGAGGTCGTGGTTGCTGCGCTCGAGTTCGGCCGTATATGCCTCGAGCTGGGCGAGCGTCGTCTTCATCCGTTCTTCCTGCCGCACGCGCTCGCTGATATCTCGTACGATGCCGACGAATGTCTTGGTCTCGCCGCTGACGACAACGCTGATGGATACTTCGATCGGGAAGACGATGCCGTTCTTGCGCCGCCCGGAGACCATGCGCGTCGTGCCGATGATGCGCTCCTCGCCGGTCTGGCGGTAGTGGGCGAGATAGCCGTCATGCTCGGAATGATAAGGCTCAGGCATCAGCATCTTGATGTTCCGGCCGATCGTTTCCTGCGGTGAATAGCCGAACATGCTTTCGGCCGCCGGATTGAAACTTTTGATCGTTCCGCGCCCGTCGATGACGAGGACGGCATCGGGCGTGCTGCGCGCCAGCGCGCCGAAGCGAACGCGTTCGGCTTCCAGGTTGTTGTTGTTGCGCAGGAAATAGAAGACGAGGATGGCGATCAGCCAGAGCGTGGCGGCGGTGATGGTGCGATTGGCGATCTCCTGCCAGAATGCCGCCTCGTCATGCCTGACGGCGAAGAAGCCGAGCATGAGGAGCACGGTGCAGGCAAAGGCGAAGAAGAGCGGCGCATTCCTGTTGCCGAACCAGAGCGCCGTCAGCACCAGCGGCACGTAGAGAATGCCGTTGGCAAGGCCGAGCGGCGTATAGAGATCGACGACGAGGCCGGTGAAGCAGACTGCCGCCGGAATCCAGAGCGGAATCTGCGCCCGGTTTGCCGGCTGCATCCACCAGGAGCGGGCAAGCAGGCCCGCGCCGAAAAGCACCATGCCGACTGCCGTGTGCAACGCCATCGCCGCATAGGGACCCCAGCGGTAGCCCTGTTCGGCATCGGTGAGATAGCCGGCGAGCGCGATCATGCCGAGCGTGACGACGACATAGCTCGTCAGTTCCTGCACGACCTGGTTTTTCGACTTCTCCACATGAAGCGAGAGCAGCAGCGAAAGATTGGCAATGAGAAAGATCAGCGCCGTATTGGGGCCCATGCCGCCGCCGATCTCGGCGATGAAATCGGGAGGAATCACCAGGTGGGTGATCAACTGGTCGACGTTATGGACGGCCCGCCCAACCGTAGCGATTTCCACCAGCCGGGCCGCCGCGATCGCCGCTGCGATCCCTGTCATGATCGTTGCCGCTATCCGAGAGCGGCGGCCATCAAGCATCGAGGCCGCAAGCCCAAGGCCGGATAGTATGAAGCAGACCCCGGTGTTGAAGGCCATTGACGGAAAGCCGGGGAAGAGCGAAATGATGAGCTTGATCTGCAACAGCCAGCCGGCAAGGGCGCTCACTCCGAGAAGGAACAGCAGGCAGCCGACTGCAATTGCAAAGGCACGGTAGCGCCGTCGCCTCCGCTGGTCCTGCAGGTCCACGTTGCCCTTATCCTGCACCCGTGTATCCTCTCTCGGTTCGCGCGGCCATTTTTTCCGAAATCGAGGAATACTCAATAGGCAGCGGCCGCCGCCGTCGCGCTTTTTCCGAAATGATTTTTCGATCGGACAGATCGAATTTTCGTGAAATCGCGATATCGTGACGTCGGAAGACAACGAGGTTCATTCGAACAATACCCAGATCACGGTGCCGGATGCCTACGATAGTTTACGTCGACGACAGCAGGGATGATCTCTTCTATCTCGACTATATCCGCAAGAAGCAGCATATAGACGTCGATCTATTTTGTTTCTCGACCGCCGAGACGGCGCTGGAGGCGCTGAAGCAGCGCGTGGCCGAAGGCTGGGCTCCGCCGGAGCTGCTGGTCGCCGATCTCTATATGCCCCTCGACAGCGGCATCAGCCTGGTAAGCACGCTGCGCAGCGATGACCGGTTCAGAACAATGCGTCTCGCTGTCTGCAGCGGGTCGGATGCCGATGAGGATCGCATGCGTGCTTTCGAAGCCGGTGCCGATTTTTACCTTGAGAAGCCGCTTGACCTCGCAGCGATCCTTCTCAATCTGGAAGTGTAGGAAACAGCGGAAGCCGAATGGTGCGTTTCCTGGCGTTGGTCCTGGCGACGTGACGAACCGCAATTGACAAGGCCGAGTGCGCATCCCAAGATGCAACCGAAACGAAACGGACGGAACGTAAAATAAGCGCTGAGAGAGCCGATTGACCCGTGTTCGCCGCCACGAACTTCCAGCCAACCCCTTAGCTGAATGGGCCTGTCGGCTCTCTCGCGCTTACGTCTGGCACTGCCTTCTCGCATTCATGGATGTTGAACGCGGAAGATTTACGACACCCAGGTAAGAATTACTGCCCCTCAGTATATCTGCCCGTGCATCACCTGTAGTTGAGATAATTGATGATATCCGCCTTGTATACCGAAAGTCCCCGTTTCGATATCTCTCATCAACCGTCTCGCAATTTTTGTAGCTGTTCGCGTTTAAGACGTATATCCCAAGATTTGGGGATCGGGGGCATGGCGGGAGGAGGAGAGGAAGAGTGGGAATGAACAATGCCGCGGCAACTCCTTTTCATGCCGGACCGGAGCTGAGCCGAGCGATCAACCGCACCGATTTTTTCCGCCTGCTGAAAGCGGCGGCGCAGCATTACCACTTCGATAATTTCGCGCTTGCCCGGATTTCCGAGGCTTCGGCTCCATTCGGCGAACGCGATATCGTCATCACCAATGTCGCCGAGCGACGGGTTGGCCTGTTCATTGCGACGTTGAGGGAGGCGCTCGGGACCACCCGCGCAAAAAGCGCTCAGTTTCTGGCAACGCCCGTCCATGGCCGGAGCGCGCAGCCGGACACCTATCCCTCCGATCTGCTTTTCAACGAGTTCCGCAGCGGCGTCTTCCTCTTCATTCCGCTGTTCACGCCCGAAGGGCGGCGATATTGTCTCGTGCTGAGCGGCGAGCGTGAAGAGCCGGACCAGGGCGAGATTGCCGACATGCTTCTTGATGCCATGCGCATTTTCGACAAGCTCTACGAGGAAATCCTGACGCAGGAAATGTCCGGGCGGTTGACCCAGCGCGAAGCGGAAATCGTCAAATGGACCAGCGAAGGCAAGACCTCGGCCGAAATCGCCATCATCCTCGGTCTGTCTGAACATACGGTCAATTCGCATATCACTGCGGCCGCGCGCAAGCTCGACGCCGTGAACCGCGTCCACATGGTGGCGATCGCCCTGAGGAATGGTTTGGTTTCGTGAAAATCGGCTTCGGGACTGGGGAAATTGAAATGATCACCAAAACGGTCCGACAGAACGCCGTCAAGGTTCTCTTCGTCGACGACGAGTTCATCGAATTCCGCGCGCTCAAAAAGAAGATCGCCGATCTCTCCGAGCCGGCGGTCGAAGTCGAATATTCGCCGTCGATCGGAGACGCATTGGAAAAGATCCGCGCGGCGCGCTTCGATCTCATCCTGCTCGACAATCGCCTTCTGCCCAATGCCGATTTCCGCGAGACGGTGCCGGAGCTGCGCGGCATCGGCTATACCGGCCCGATCGGCGTCGTCTCGACCGACATATCGGGCGGCTATTTCCAGGAATTTCCGGATTACGGCGTCGACTTTCGCATCGGCAAGGACGAAATCGACGTCCAGACGCTGCAGCACATCATCCGCGAATATGTGCACTACGATGTGCCGGATTTCTGGAAGGACGATTACAGCATTTGAGCCGCGCAAAACAGCGCGAAGGCTTGGAAGCACGTCGGCCGAATCTGAGATCGCGGTGCGCTTCAAGCACGGCAAATGAGGCTGAGCGATTGCAATATGTGCCTCAGCCGGCGGGAAGGCGGATGGTGAAGTGGCTGCCGTTTTCGTCGGAATGCTCGAGACGGATATCGCCGCCAAGCACCTTCAGAAGTTCCTGCGCCGTCGTCAGGCCGAGGCCGGCGCCAGGGGCTGCCCCCGCCTTCGGTAATTTCCAGAACGGCTCGAAGATCCGCTCTCGATAAGCGGGATCGATGCCAGTGCCGTTATCGGAAATCCGGATGGCCCAGTTCGCCCCCTCTTGCTCCGCCGTCATGGCCACATGCGGCGGCGATGAGCTCCGATAGGTGAGGGCGTTGGACATGAGCTGCCTGAGCACCAAGCCGAACAGCGCCGGGTCGGTGCGGATGGAGGGGAGGTCCCGACTGGCGAACGTCGCGTCGAGAGCCCCCGTCTCCTCGATGAGTTCGCTCCAAATTTTTTCGGCCAAGACCTTCAGGTCGACCTCTTCCAGCGTCACCTGCGGTGCACCACCGGCAAGGCTCATCAGTGCCTTGGTGAGACGCTGGGCCGCCTGCACCTTTTCCAGGATCATCTTGAGGCTCTGAAGCTGCTCGCTGTCGAGTGTCTCCTCAAGATCGTCGAGCAGCAGCTCGGCATACATGGCAATATGGCGCAGCGGCGATTGCAGGTCGTGCGAGGCGATTGCAAGAAAGCGCTTAATGCGTTCTTCGTTGTCGCCGGCAATATTGGATTCAAGCGGTTTCGTCGGGTTGGGTGACATCGCGCGGTTTCCCCGATCTCTGATGCATCGTCGCGCTCTCTTTTTCAGCCGCGCGATGGACGCTGTAATAGCTTGAATTGCTGCATAATTTGATCCTGGCAATAGGCAACAATAAAAAGAGAGCGCCGGCTCTGCAACCGGCGCCCTCTTCAAGGATACGTTAACAACCCGTTTTCAGCTCGCCGACTTGCGCGAGCGACCCTCTTCCGGCGGGATGATTTCGGCTGCCGCATCGGTCGCCGTTACCGCCTTGGCGTGGCGGCGGCGCCAGTCGCCGAGGAACAGCAGGATCGGTGCGGCAATGAAGATCGACGAGGCGCCGGCCACAAGAATGCCGAAGACCATCGGGATCGCAAAGCTGGAGACGGCGCTGCCGCCCCAGATCGCCATCGGCACCAGGGCGAGGAAGGCCGTCGCATTGGTGTAGAGGCTTCGCGCAAGAGTTTCGTTGATCGACTTGTCGATAATCTCGCGCAACGGCATCGACTTGTAGAGCCGCATGTTTTCGCGCATGCGGTCGTAAACAACGACCTTGTCGTTCACCGAATAGCCAACGAGCGTCAGGATGGCTGCGATGGCCGTGAGGTTGAAGTCGAGACCGGTGATTGCGAAGAAGCCGATTGCCTTGGTGACGTCGAGCACCAGCGTAACGATGGCGCCGACGGCAAACGGCCATTCGAACCGCGCCCAGATATAGAGCAGCATCGCGATGCTGGCGATCACGACCGACAGGATGCCGGCCGAGGCAAGCTCGCCGCTGACCTTCGGACCGATGACGTCGGTGCCTTCGACGGTAGCGCTCGGATCGATCTTGGCGACTTCGGCCTTCAGCTTGGTCACCGCCGCCGTCTGTGCCTCTTCGCCGCCTTCCTGCCGCTGCGCGCGAACGAGAATGCTGTTGTTGTCGCCGAAGGTCTGCAGCGTGATTTCGCCGAGGCCGAGACTATCGAGACCCTCGCGGAACTTTGCCAGATCGGCCGCCTCCTTCGTCTTGACCGACATCTGGATGCCGCCGCGGAAATCGACGCCGTAGTTGAGGCCGGGATGGATGAAGAGCACGACCGATGCGATCGAAAGCAGCGCCGAAACGGTGACGCCGAAGAAGCGCGCCTTCATGAACTGGATGTGCTTGTCATACGGGCTGAAGGGGATCAACGGCCGGATGTTCAGCACCTTGAACTTGCGGCGGCGGGTAATCTCGATCATCGCGACGCGAACGAACGCGACGGAGGTGAACATCGAGATGATCAGGCCAAGCGCCATGGTCACCGCAAAGCCTCGAACCGGCCCGGAACCGAACCAGAACAGGATCGCCGCAGCGATCAGGGCCGTCATGTTGCCGTCGATGATGGTCGAATAGGCTCGGTTGAAGCCTGTATCGATAGCGGCAAAGGCACCCTTGCCCTTGCGGGTCTCTTCGCGAATACGTTCATTGATAAGGACGTTCGCATCGACCGCAAGGCCGATGCCGAGAACGACGCCTGCAATGCCGGGCAGTGTCAGCGTCGCGCCGACCAGCGTGAGCGCCGAGAAGGTCAGGATCGTGTGGATCAGCAGCGCCACGTTCGCCAGGATGCCCCAGGTGCCGTAGAGCACGAAGATGAAGGCTGCAACAAGGGCGAAACCGACGATGCCGGAATAGATGCCCATCTTGATGGCGTCGGCGCCGAGATCGGCGCCGACCGTGCGCTCCTCGATAACGGTCAGCTTGGCGGGCAGGGCGCCGGCGCGCAGCATGGCGGCAAGCGTCGTGGCGCTGTCTGCCGAGAAGTTGCCGGAGATCTGGCCGGAGCCGCCGGTGATCGGCTCGCGGATAACGGGGGCGCTCAGCACCTTGTTATCGAGAACGATGGCAAAGGGATTGCCGACATTCTGGCGGGTGATCTCTGCAAAGCGCGTGGCGCCGGCGCTGTCGAAGCGGAAGCTGACGATGGGCTCGCGCGTGTTAGGATCGAAGCTGACGCGGGCATCCGATAGGCGGTCGCCCGATATTTCGACACGGTCGAGAACCGGATAGGATCTGCCTTCGTCGTCCTGCAGCATGGTGACGCCGGGGCCGGGCTGATTGTTCGGCGCCAGCATGTGGAAGGACATCTTTGCCGTGGAGCCGAGAAGTTCGCGCAGGCGCGACGGATCTTGCGCGCCGGGAAGCTGGACGAGCACGCGGTTGCCGCCGATGCGCTGGATGGTCGGCTCGGAGACGCCGACCTGGTCGACACGCTGGCGGATGACTTCAAGGCTCTGCTGGACGGCGTTGTCGACATTGGCGGAGATGCCGGCCGGCGAGAAGCCGACGGTGATGGTCGCTCCGTTTGCGGTGACGTTGAGATCCGCCTGACCGGCGCTGAGGCCGGTGCTGATCGGGTTGGCAAGCGTCTTAAGATCGGTGACTGCCGCGTCGCTCTGCGCGGCATCGGCGAGCGTCACGACGATCTGGTTCTGGCTGCGCACGACGGCCTTCGGCTGGATGCCCTTTTCGCGCAGGACGCGGCGGGCGTCCTGCAGCAGCGATTGCAGCCGCTCCTTGGTCAGATCGGCTTCGTCGACCTCCAGAACGAGGTGAGAACCGCCGCGAAGGTCAAGGCCGAGCGATACCTGCTCATGCGGCAGCCAGGCCGGAATTCGCTGGAGCACGGATTGCGGCAGGGCGTTCGGCAGGGCGATCAATAGCCCGATCACGATGATCACCGTATAGGTGAACACCAGCCATGGTGAATTACGCATGTTGTATTCCTTAGATAATCGAGGGCCGGCGCCCGGGCGCTGGCGGCATGTCGTCAATGGTCGGATGCGCCGCTCGGCGCAGGCCTCAGGCGATGATCGGGGGCGCGCGCGCCTGATGGGTCCTGGAAACTGCCTGATGAAGCGGAGGCTCTAATGCCGCAAGAGGAGCCGCCATGTCCCAGCCGGTAAAGTCGACAGCAGGGGCGGCGGCAAGGGCCGGCGGTCCGGCGTCGTAGGCGGTCTGTTTCGGCGCAAGCCTGCGCTCGGCGGCAAGCACGCCGCGCACGGCATCGCGCGCGCTCAGTTGCGGCGGCTGCGGATCGCGGCCGGAAGAGGAAAGCGTATTGACGGCGGTCGCCTGCGCAATGATGAGATTGCCGCCGAAAAGCAGGCCGATATAGGCAAGAATGGCGAAGAGGAGGGAAAAGGCGATACGGCTCGTCAGACGGTGCTGGTCCAGCTCCATCTCCCCCGTCCCGGCGATGTCACTCCCGTATCGGCTCAAAAGCGCGCCAAATCTCTCATTGTCGTTCCGGCGGAGCAGTGCCCGTCGGGATGATTGTAGCAGGCTCCTGCCTGTCTTCATAGGAAACACTCTCATGATGCACTTGAGCGAGCCGGTCAACCATGCCAAGGGCGATTTCGCGTTCGCCCATGATGACGGTGTCGGCGCCGTATTGTTTCAACTCGTCGACCTCGGCGTCGGAATGGGCGCGGGCGACGATAAGGATCGAGGGATTGACGCTGCGCGCCTGCTCGGCGATGCGGCAGGCCTCGAAGGCGTTCGGGATGGCGATGGCGAGGCTGCGTGCAGACGAAAGATTGGCGAGATCGAGCGTTTCCCGCGCCACTGCATTGCCCATGTAGGCTTCGATCCCCTGCGCTTTCAATTCGCCTATGCGCTTGTCGGAATCCTCGATGACGAGGAAGGGCGTGCCTGACGATTTGAGATTCTGTCCGACGATCCTGCCGACTCGGCCGTAACCGATGAGGATTGCGTGGCCGGTAAGCGCGGTCGGACGCACGTCGTCGTCCTCGGGCGGCGCCTGTTCCTGAACGGCACCCACATCGGCGGCGGAAGCCGGCTCGGCCACGGTTTCCTCGCGCCTTGCACCTTCGAGAAGAGGCCGCGCGCGGTCGCAGAGGAAGAACAGCAGTGGATTGACGATGATCGAGATGATGGCGCCGGCAAGGATCAGGTCGCGGCCCTCCTCCGGCAAAAGCCCGAGCTCGACGCCGAGAGCGGCGAGAATGAAGGAGAACTCGCCGATCTGACCGAGGCTTGCCGAAATCGTCAGCGCCGTGCCGGGCGGCTTCTTGAAGGCGAGCACGATCAAAAAGGCGGCGACGGATTTGCCGATGACGATGATGAAGACGGTGGCGAGGATCGGCAGCGGTCTGTCGATCAGGATGTTCGGATCGAACAGCATGCCGACCGAGACGAAGAAGAGTACGGCGAAGGCGTCGCGCAGCGGCAGGCTTTCCTGGGCTGCGCGGTGGCTGAGCTCGCTTTCGGCAAGCACCATGCCGGCAAAGAAGGCTCCAAGCGCCAGGGACACGCCGAAGAGTTTGGCCGCGCCGAAGGCGACGCCGAGGGCGATGGCCAACACACCGAGCCGGAAGAGCTCGCGCGAGCCGGCATGGGCAATGCGATGCATCGTCCAAGGAATGAGCTTGCGGCCGAAGACGAGCATCAGAGCCACGAAGAGCGCCACCTTGACCAGCGTCATGGCGATCATGCCGCCGATGCCGAGATCGAGGCCGAACAGGCTGTTCAGCCCCGCCGACAGCGGCTCGACGGGACCATGGCCGTCGCCGCCGATGCTGGCTGCAGCCGGGATCAGCACCAGCGCCAGCACCATGGCGAGGTCTTCGACGATCAGCCAGCCGACGGCGATCCTGCCGCGCTCCGTCTCTATGAGCCGGCGCTCCTGCAGAGCCTTGAGGAGCACGACGGTAGAGGCAACTGAAAGCGCCAGGCCGAAAACCAGGCTGCCGCCGGTCGGCCAGCCCATCAATGCACCGAGGCCCCAGCCGAGCAAGGTGGCAAAACCGATCTGCACGACCGCGCCAGGCAGCGCGATGCCGCGCACCGACAGCAGGTCCTTGAGGGAGAAATGCAGCCCGACGCCGAACATCAGCAGGATGACGCCGATTTCGGCAAGCTCCGGCGCGAGGCTCTGATCGGCCACGTAACCCGGAGTATGTGGCCCCACCAGCACACCGGCAATCAGATAGCCGACGAGCGGCGGCATGCGCAGCCGATGAGCAAGCGCGCCGAAGATGAAAGCCAGCACCAGGCCGCCGACGATTGTCGAAATCAAGGGCGTATCGTGCGGCATCGCTTCTCCCGATCTGGAAATTTCGTTCGTATTATGACATATATGATCTATATCAACCAATATGGGTACTTTGAGATTATGGGTCAAGGCGCGAGAGAAACAATTCTAAGCCCCGCTCTCTGCCGGGCTGCACGCGGTCTGCTCGACTGGACCCAGAACGAGCTCGCCGAGAAGGCGGCCGTCTCGCGCAGCACCATCCGTGATTACGAGGGACGCCACCACGATATCCACCGTGCGACCGAAGCGCAGTTGCGCCTCGCCTTCGAGGAAGGCGGCGTCAGGTTCGTTGAGATAGAAGGCGCCGGCACCGGCCTCTGCCTGCCCAATCGACTAGGCTGAAGCCCTCAGGGCGCCAGGCAGGCGGCAGAAACCTTGTAAACGTAAAGCGTCTTTCGCTTGTAGTAGCCTGCGGCAGGCAGCCAGCTCTTCAGCAGCTCGGGGGTTTCAGTGGCGCAGGTTAGCGGCGTGTCCGTCAGGAAAAGCACCTTGCCGGCGATGTCGGCGGGCAGGGCGAATTCCTGCTCATAATAGCTCTCCGGCAGGCCTGCGGGTGCGCGCGCATAGATCCTGAAGGATGTATCGCGCAGCGTATAAAAGAGATCAGCGACCATGTCGCGGTTGTCGGTAACGATGATGTCGGTGCCCGCCTGAGCTGCAAGGGCTCCCGCCTCGCGGCTGACCTCGGCGCGCCCGAGATAGCGCTTCATCAATTCGTCGCCGTTCGGCAGCAGCAATTGCTGCGGAAAGATGGTCGCCAGCGGAAAGAGCAGGCTTGCGATGCCGTTGATGGTGAGCGACAGCCTCAGCCCCTTCGGCCACATCCGGTAAAGCAGCCAGACGGCAAGAATGGTCCCCGCGACATAGGCGGTCACGGCCCAGTTGGCATAGGCTTTGGCAACGGTCGCCTGCAGGGTGATCAGCACCACCACCGGCATCGACAGCCAGATCAGCATCTTTTCGCGGTCGTCGCTTCGGCCCTTGATCATGCGATAGACCGCCCACAGCATTGCGAAGAAGATGATCGGCCCGACGACGCCGAATTGGGCGGAGAAGAATTCGAGCCCGCGGCGCAGATTGATGCCGAGATCGCTCCAGTGGGCGATATCCTGCGTGTGGCGCACCGTCGTATTGTCGTGTTGCAGGTTCCACCAGAGGTTCGGCGAGGCGACGACAGCGGCAACCGCGACCGCTATGATGAAGTCCCGGACAGCGATGCGCGCCGCGGGGATGAGAAGGAGGGCGATCGCGCCGCCTGGTACGACGAACAGAACGGCATATTTCGTCAAAAAGGCAAGGCCGACGGCGAGACCCATGACGAGCGCCAGTGCCACAGAGCGCCGCTGCGTCAGGCTGAAATAGGCGAGCAGGGCGACGGCGATGAAGAACAGCAGGATCACGTCGGTCGAGAAGAAAACCGAAGAGAGCGCCACGCCGGGAAGCGTGATGTAGGTGGCGCCCGTCCAGCCTTCGATCTCCGGCCCGACGAAGCGCCTTGCCAGCTTCATCAGCACCAGCGCCGCCACCATGTGGATCAGCGGCCCGAGCAGCCTGATGAAATAGATGGCGTTGGAGCCGGAAAGCTCCGTCATCGCCCGGATCACCCAGGCGATCATCGGCGGTTTTGAATAGTAGCCGAGATCGAGATTCTGCGACCAGAACCAGTACTGGGCCTCGTCGACAAACAGGTCTGTGGCATCGAAATACAGCGTGACGACGCGCCAGAGCGTGAAGCCGAGAACGATGAGAAGACCAGATCTGGGAGACATGAACCGAGTGTTCCGCTGACGTGAAAGGCGCGAGTGCGATTACACCAAAGGCACCGGACTGCCAACGGGGATTGGATCGGCTTGAAGCCAGAGAGGCTTCAGAACACCCGAAGCATCCCGATGTCGCGATTTGCGGCAAGGAAATCGAGGCGGGCGATGGCGGCAAGTATGCCCATTGCGATCAAACAGGAACCCAATCCGAGAACAATCATTGCTCTGTCCTTGTCGACGTCATGTCTTGGTTGTCGACCGGCCTATAACACGGAGCTTGCGTGTGCCTTGTAGCAGCCGTGCAACTCCGCGGAAGTATTTCCTGCGAACTGCCTTGAATTGCTCCAAAAGCCTGTTCCTGGAAAGACTTATTAACCTTCGGGCAAGGAATTAACCATAAACATTGGGTTACACGTCGGAATGGGAAGATGTGCTCGTTCCCAGCAGGCATGACGCCGTACCGCCGTACCGGGTCGATCCGGTATCCATCTCTTCAGACAGCTTCGAAACATAGCTGATCAGGGGCTTTGCCTGCCGGTCGTCGCCGGTGGTGAAGACCGGCTCCGCGCTTGCGTTGATCGAATGCTGCAAAAGTTTTTTGCCGGGCATTCGCCTGGAAAGTGGGTCGGGGACAGGCGTTGAGGCAGGACATGCCATCAGATCAGGCTCGTGGAGCGCAGGCAGGCAGCTTGCGTGATCGCCTGCGTTTTGCCGGTCTCGATGCCGATCAGTGCGAACTGGTGCGCCGTAACCGGCCGGCCCTCGAAGCGTATCTGAAAGCGGGCCTGCGCGATCTCTTCCACAGGTTCCAGTCCTATCCCGACGCCGCGCGCAACTTCGAGAGCGACAGACAGGTCGATCGTCTGCATGATCTGCAGTCTTCGCATTGGGACGTGCTGACGGATGCCCGCTTCGACAGCCTCTATGCCGAGCGCGTCAAGGTTCTCTCCGACACCGAAAGCAAGATGGGCCTCGACCCGCGTTGGCACGTAGCCGGCCACGGCGTCGTGCTGGAGCATGTTCTTTCCGGCCTCGCCGAAGAGATTGCCGGCCGCCCCCTGCTGCCCTCGGCCAGGCGCCGCGCCCGCGAAATTTCCGAGCTGATGACTGCGATCGTCCGCATCGTCATGGTCGATGTCGAAATCGCCGTTTCGCTCCGCTTCAATGCGCTACGCGCTGCCCAGAGCCGCGCGCTTGCCGATCACCGCGCCGAAAGTGAAGCGGAGATCGCCCGGATATTCGGCGACGTCATCGAAGGCCTCGCCGCCCGCGACCTGACGCGGCGCGCGCCTGTCGACGCCGACGGTGCCTATGCCGGGATCGCCGCCGCCCTGAACGGCGCCTTGGATGGCCTCCAGGCAGAATTCGCCGCCATGACCGAACGCACTGATAAGGCCGAGACGGCGACCGCTTCGCTTGCCGGCCAGTCGCGGCAGTTCGCCGGCACGGCGTCTGGCCAGGCCGAGCGGCTGCAGCTTTCCGCTGCTGTCCTTGCCGGCATCGCCGGAAGCGTGCGCGACGGCGCCGCCGACAGCCGCGCCGCCGAACAGGCGGCCGCCTCCACCCGCGCTGCGGTCGAGCAAAGCGGCGAGGTCGTCGGCCGCGCCATCAGCGCCATGGCCGATATCGAGCAGTCGGCCGAGAAGATCGGCCAGATCATCGGCGCGATCGACGAGATCGCCTTCCAGACCAATCTTCTGGCGCTGAATGCCGGCATCGAGGCGGCTCGCGCCGGCGATTCCGGCCGCGGCTTTGCGGTCGTCGCCCAGGAAGTCCGTGCGCTTGCCCAGCGCTCGGCCGACGCCGCCCGCGAGATCAAGACGCTGGTGACGACGACCAAGGCGCAGGTCGACGCCGGCGTGCAGATGGTCGGACGAACGCAGGACTCGATCGGCAGCATCGTGCGGCAGGTCACCGACATCAACGCCGCCATATCGGGCATCGCCACCAGGACCGGCGAGCATGCCGCAAGCCTCGACGGCGTGGCGGCCGACGTCAAAGGACTTGGCGCAGAGGTGGCGGACAACGCCGGTTTGGCCGAACGTTCCGCTGAAGGCGCCGACCACCTCCATACCGTCATTCTTGAGCTCGGCCAGACGATTCGCGAATTCCGCATAGCCCGCGAGAATGCGCATTCCGGGCGCTTGGGCTCGGTTCGCGCTGCGCCGTCCCGCACGATCGAAGCGGCCGGCCGTCCTGCGGTCGAAGACGAATATGAAAATGACGATTTTGGCCTTCCGCAGGCGCTCGCGAGCGTCAGAGGTGGGCGGAATGTTTACTAACCTATCGGATGATCGCCGCAGCTCATCTTTTCGGGCCGGGGACAAGGGAAGAAGGACAAGCTGATGGTAGCAAAGAAGGGTGGCAAGACGCTGAATTTGACAGCGGTGCTCGATCTCAACGAGGCTTCCGCCTTGCGTGAAAAACTCATCTCCCTCAGGGGCAGCGGTCTTTCGATCGACGCATCGGGCGTCGAGCGGATCGGGGCTCTTTGCGCTCAGGTCCTGATGTCCGCCGAGAAGACCTGGGAGCAGGACAAGCAGCCGTTCACCTTCTCCAAGGTGTCCGACGCATTTCACAAAACCATGCAGCTGGTTGGCGTCAATATTGACCACCTGCTTGCCAAGGAGATTCGGCAATGAAGAAAAAAGTGCTTACCGTGGATGATTCCCGCACCATCCGAAACATGCTGCTCGTGACGCTGAACAATGCCGGTTTCGAGACGATCCAGGCGGAAGACGGCGTCGAGGGCCTCGAGGTTCTCGAAGAATCCAATCCTGACGTGATCGTGACCGACATCAACATGCCGCGCCTCGACGGGTTCGGCTTCATCGAAGGTGTGCGCCGCAACGAGAAATATCGGGCGATCCCGATCCTGGTCCTGACCACCGAAAGCGACGCGGAAAAGAAGAACCGCGCCCGCCAGGCCGGCGCCACCGGATGGATCGTCAAGCCTTTCGACCCGGCCAAGCTGATCGATGCAATTGAGCGCGTAACCGCTTAAACCCAGGATTTGCTCCTATGGATATGAACGAAATCAAAGAGATCTTTTTCCAGGAGTGCGAGGAACAGCTCGCCGAGCTGGAATCCGGTCTTCTGAAAATGAACGATGGCGATCGCGATCCGGAAACCGTCAATGCGGTGTTCCGTGCCGTGCATTCGATCAAGGGGGGCGCCGGCGCCTTCGGCCTTGATGATCTGGTTGCCTTCGCCCATGTATTCGAGACCACTCTCGATTGCGTTCGTTCCAACAAGCTCGAGCCGACCCAGGACGTCCTGAAGGTGATGCTGAAGTCGGCCGACGTGCTCGCCGACCTGACCAATGCTGCGCGCGACGGCGGCAGCGTCGATGAAAGCCGCAGCCGCGGCCTCGTCAAGGAGCTGGAGGCTCTGGCCAATGGCGACCTACCGTCTCCTTCGGCCGAGACGCCTGCGCCCAAGGCCGCCGCAAAGGCCGCTCCGGCGCCAGCCCCCAAGCCGACCGACGACAGCGGCTTCCAGCCAATCCCCTTTTCCTTCGACGATTTCGGCGACGAGGACGGCGCAGAGACCGGCTTGCCGGCCTACGAGATCACCTTCAAGCCGCGCCACGAACTCTATTCGAAGGGTAACGACGCCACCCTGCTGCTGCGCGACCTTTCGCGCCTCGGCGAAATGACGATCTACTGCAATATGGATGAGCTGCCGGGTCTCGAGGAGCTCGATCCGGAGGCTGCCTATTTCTTCTGGAACGTCACGCTCAAGACCGACAAGGGCGAGGATGCCATACGCGCCGTCTTCGAATTCGCCGAGTGGGATTGCGAGCTGACGGTGAAGCCGGTCGAGGAGACAGGTAACGCCGCTTCGAGCAACGAGGAACTGCCGATGGTGCCGGTTCCCTTCGACCTATCGATCCTGGATGAGACCGAGGCAACGGAGAGCGTTTCCGCTGCACGGTCCGAAGCCACGGCCGCTGCCGTTGCCGCCGCCGAGACCGCTTCCAACGTCACGCAAATGGCGGCAGCCGCCGCCCGCGTCGAGAAGAAGGAATCGGCCGCCGCCGCAGCCGCCGCGGCCAATGCCGCCGCCCAGAACAACGCCGCCGGCGCCGGCCAGACGATTCGCGTCGATCTCGACCGCGTCGACCGCCTCATCAACCTCGTCGGCGAATTGGTCATCAACCAAGCGATGCTGTCGCAGAGCGTCATCGAGAACGACACGACAGGCACGTCTTCGATCAACATGGGTCTCGAGGAGCTGCAGCAGCTCACCCGCGAGATCCAGGACTCGGTCATGGCGATCCGCGCGCAGCCGGTCAAGCCGGTCTTCCAGCGCATGTCGCGTATCGTCCGCGAAATCGCCGACATGACCGGCAAGTCGATCCGCTTGATCACCGAAGGTGAAAACACCGAAGTCGACAAGACGGTTATCGACAAGCTCGCCGAGCCGCTGACCCACATGATCCGCAATGCCGTCGACCACGGCATCGAAACGCCGGAAAAGCGCGCGGCCGCCGGCAAGAACACCGAAGGCACGGTTCGCCTCACCGCCAAGCACCGTTCGGGACGCATCCTGATCGAGCTCGCCGACGACGGCGCCGGCATCAATCGCGAGAAGGTTCGCCAGAAAGCTATCGACAACGATCTCATCCCGGCCGACGCCAACCTGTCGGACGAGGAAATCGACAACCTGATCTTCCTGCCGGGCTTCTCCACCGCCGATAAGATCTCCGACATATCGGGCCGCGGCGTCGGCATGGACGTCGTCAAGCGCTCGATCCAGGCGCTCGGCGGCCGCATCAACATCACCTCCAAGCCGGGCCACGGCTCGGTCTTCACCATGAGCCTGCCGCTGACCCTTGCCGTTCTCGACGGTATGGTGGTCACCGTCGCCGGCCAGACGCTGGTCGTGCCGCTGACCGCGATCGTCGAAACCCTGCAGCCGGAAGCATCCGCGATTCACTCCTTCGGCGCGAACCACCGGCTGATCTCGATCCGCAACTCATTCTGCCCACTGGTCGATGTTGGTCGCATCCTGAACTTCCGCGCGACGCAGGCCAACCCCGTTGAGGGCGTGGCGCTGCTGGTGGAATCGGAAGGCGGCGGTCAGCGCGCCCTGATGGTCGATGCCATCCAGGGTCAGCGCCAGGTGGTCATCAAGAGCCTGGAAGCGAACTACACTCATGTGCCCGGCATCGCCGCCGCCACCATTCTCGGCGACGGCCGCGTGGCTCTCATCCTAGATGTCGACGCGGTTGTCGGCGCCTCGCGCGGCCAGTCGCTCAAAGCGGAAATGTCGTTAGCAGCGGTAGGGTAGGGGAATGTCGTACGCTGTAAAAAGTCTGAACCAGGGGGATCGCGAGCTGATCGCGTTCCGCATCGGAGATCAGGAATTTTGCGTGAACATCATGTCGGTTCGCGAAATCCGGGGCTGGACCCCGGCGACCGCGATGCCGCACTCGCCTGCCTATATGCTGGGGGTCATCAACCTGCGCGGCGCGGTGCTGCCGATCATTGATCTTGCCGCTCGTCTCGGCATGAAGCCCGCCGATCCCACAGCCCGCCATGTCATCATCGTCGCCCAGGTCCGCCGCAAAGTCGTCGGCCTGCTGGTCGACGCCGTCTCCGACATTCTGACGGTCACCGACGAGATCATTCAGCCGACGCCCGAAATCTCTTCCGACCTCGAGCGCCAATTTGCCCGGGGAATTCTCGCCATCGACAAGCGCATGATCTGCCTGATCGAACTTGAAGCCCTCTTTTCCGAGACCGAAAGCGAAGCCGCATGAGTGCAATGGGTGCAAAAGATCAGAGGCAGGGAGCCGATGAGGTGCTGGCGAGCGGAGAATATCCGCTGACGCGCCGCGACCTCACGGAAATCGCCGCCATGATCTACTCGGATGCCGGCATCTTCCTCAACGAGACGAAGGCCTCGCTCGTCTATTCGCGTCTGTCCAAGCATATCCGCAATCTTGGTCTGTCGGGTTTCCGTGAATATTGCGACCTCGTCGCTTCGCCGGCGGGGGCTGCGGCGCGTCGCGAAATGCTCTCGCATCTGACGACCAATTTCACCCGCTTCTTCCGCGAAAACCATCATTTCGAGCACCTGCGCGACCATGTTCTGCCGGAACTCCTGCAGCGGGCGAGATCGGGCGGCAGGGTGCGCATCTGGTCGGCCGCTTCCTCCGACGGACAAGAACCCTATTCGATCGCGCTGACCGTCTTGTCGCTGATGCCGAATGTCGCCGACTACGACTTCAAGATCCTGGCGACCGACATCGATCCGAAAATCCTCGCCATCGCCCGGGCCGGCGCTTACGACGAGAGCGCGCTCGAAACCGTCTCGCCAGCCATGCGCAAGCAATGGTTTAGCGAAGTCGAGGTGCAAGGCCGGCGCAAGTTCCAGGTCGACGACCGCGTCAAGCGGCTGATCACCTACAACGAACTGAACCTGATGGCGCAATGGCCGTTCAAGGGCAAGTTCGACGTCATCTTCTGCCGCAACGTCGTCATCTATTTCGACGAGCCGACCCAGATGAAGATCTGGCAACGTTTCGCCGGCCTGCTGCCGGAAGGCGGCCACCTCTATATCGGCCATTCCGAGCGCGTCTCCGGTGAGGCGAAGCACGTCTTCGACAATATCGGCATCACGACCTATCGCTACACGACCAAGGGTCTCGGGAGGAAGGCATGAGCGCTCCGGCAAGAGTTCTCGTTGTCGACGACTCGCCGACCATGCGGGGTCTGATTACCGCAGTGCTGAGCTCCGACCCGGAAGTCAGTGTCATCGGCCAGGCCGGCGACGCGCTGGAAGCACGCGAGGCGATCAAACGGTTGAACCCCGACGTCGTGACGCTCGACATCGAGATGCCGAATATGAACGGCCTCGATTTCCTCGAAAAAATCATGACGCTACGGCCGATGCCGGTGATCATGGTCTCGACGATGACGCATCGCGGCGCCGAAGCGACGCTTGCGGCGCTTGAGATCGGCGCCTTCGATTGCGTCGGCAAACCGGGCCCCGGCGAACCCAGGCCGTTCGGCGATCTCGCCGAGAAGGTCAAGGCGGCCGCGCGCACGCAGCGTCAGTTCTCCCAACCGGCGGCCGCCGTCGCGCCCCCGCCTGCGGTCGCCGATTTTCGCGTCGGCCGCAAGATCGTCGCGATCGGCTCGTCCACAGGCGGCGTCGAGGCGCTGATCGCAGTACTGCAGAAATTCCCGGCAAATTGCCCGCCGACCGTCATCACCCAGCATATGCCGCCGACCTTCACCAAGAGTTTCGCAGAACGGCTGAACCGTCTCTGCGCGCCGGTGGTGCAGGAAGCGACCGACGGCGCCCGTCTCGAGATCGGCAAGATCTATCTGGCGCCGGGCGGCGAACGTCATCTCCAGGTCAGCGGCGGCTCTGCCCCGTGCTGCCGTCTCGTCGACCGGGCGCCTGTCAACGGTCACCGCCCGTCCGTGGACGTGCTCTTTGATTCGGTCGCAGAACTCGCAGGCCGCAACGCCGTCGGCGTGATTCTGACCGGAATGGGCCGCGATGGCGCCGCCGGATTGTTGAAAATGCGCCACGCGGGCGCCAGAACGCTCGGCCAGAACGAAAAAACCTGCGTCGTTTACGGAATGCCAAGGGTTGCTCACGAACTTGGCGCCGTCGAGCAGCAGCTGCCACTGACTGCCATCGGTGAAGAAATACTGAAATTGACAGCCGCCCGAAAGGAAGGGACCGAATAAATGTCGATCGCGGAGAAAATCAAAGTTCTGATCGTCGATGATCAGGTAACGAGCCGGTTGCTGCTCAGCGACGCGCTGACCCAGCTCGGTTTCAAGCAGATCACATCCGCAGGCGACGGCGAGCAGGGCATGAAAATCATGACCGAGCAGCCGCACCACCTCGTGATCTCCGATTTCAACATGCCGAAGATGGATGGCATCGGCTTCCTCCAGGCCGTGCGCACCAACCCGAACACCAAGAAGGCGGCCTTCATCATCCTCACCGCCCAGGGCGATCGCGCGCTGGTACAGAAGGCGGCCCAGCTCGGCGCCAACAACGTGCTCGCCAAGCCGTTTACGATCGAGAAGATGAAAGCGGCCATCGAAGCCGTGTTTGGAGCTTTGAAATGATCACTGAGGGGGCAGCCCGCCGCGTGCACATCATTCAGGGCGAGTACAAGGTTCTGAGCGATCCGAATGCGGTTCTCTCGACCATTCTCGGCTCGTGCGTGGCTGCGTGCCTCAGAGATCCCGTCGCCGGCATCGGCGGCATGAACCACTTTCTGCTGCCCGGTTCGGCGACGTCGCCGACATCAGGCGGCGATGCCACACGCTATGGCGTGCATCTGATGGAACTGTTGATCAACGGTCTCCTGAAGCAGGGCGCCCGGCGCGACCGGCTGGAGGCAAAGATCTTCGGCGGCGCAAAGACGATCTCGACGTTCTCCAACGTCGGTGAGCAGAATGCGGCTTTCGCCATGCAGTTCCTGAGGGATGAAGGCATTCCGGTGGTCGGCTCCTCCACTGGCGGAGAGCATGGGCGCAAGCTCGAATATTGGCCGGTCTCCGGTCGTGCCCGGCAATACCCCTTGACCGGCGCCGAAACGCAGAGAACCGTCGCTCTCGAGCAGCAGCGTCCCGCCGCTCCGCAGAAGCCCGCCGAAACCAGTATCGAATTTTTTTGATGGCGAGGATTTTCATATGACATTTACTCCGGTGATGGAGCCGCCCGCGCCTGTCGAAGCGCTGAGCGACATCCTGATGCGCATCGTTTCGGAACTCCACGATGTGGCCTACCTGATCGAGCGCATCGAACCGCAGCTACTCGAACTCGGCGGCGCTGAAATTCTGAACTCGCCGGACGCCATGAAGGTCATGCAGGGCATCGATCTGGCCGTGCAGAAGTCACGCGGCCTTGCCGAATTCATCGACACCATCACCGGCGAAATCCCGCTCGGCTGGACGGTCGACGTCGCCACCGCGCTCAGCCTCGTCAAGCTGGCGGAAATGCAGAAGGCGCTGGGCGGCTCCACGCGCCACGGTCATTCTCAGCCGCTGAGCAAAGCCGCCGGCGACTTCGACTTCTTCTGAAGCGCGCGGTTTCAACGCCGCCTCTCGCGCCTCAGGTCCTCTTTTCACGCACGTCGTTCTCGCCAAATCGCTGCGCGACATGCATCAGCCTTTCGCTCCCGCGCGCTCCTCACGAAACGCTCGCACAAGTTTCGCCGATTATTGGTCAGGTGAGGCAATAAGCCTGCTTTGTCTTTGACGGATCGTGCGAGAACAGAATGAATCTGTTAAATCAATTAGTTCAGATATTTAAGAACTTTGGTGCCCTGGGCCGGACGCGCCTGATGATTCTGGGGGGCGTCGGTGCCGTTTCCATCGCAATCATCCTTGCGGCTGCCCTTTTCGTCAACAAACCGGCCCAAGAAACGCTTTACGTCGGTCTCGACGCTCCCGATCTCAACCAGATCAGCATGGCGCTTGCCGAAGCCAACATCAATTTCCAGGTCGGCACGGACGGTTCCAGCATCACCGTTCCCGCCGGTATGACGGGCAAGGCCCGCCTGATGCTTGCCGAGCGCGGCCTGCCGAACAGCGCCAATGCCGGCTATGAACTCTTCGACAATGTCGGCTCCCTCGGCCTGACCTCCTTCATGCAGGAAGTGACGCGGGTTCGAGCGCTGGAAGGCGAAATCGCACGCACCATCCAGTCGATCTCGGGCATAACGGCGGCGCGCGTCCATATCGTCATGCCCGAAGTCGGAAACTTCCGGAAGGCGGAGCAGAAACCGACCGCCTCCGTGATGATTCGCGCCAGCGCCGCCACCGGGCGCGGCGCCGCGACCTCGATCCGTCACCTCGTCGCCTCGGCCGTGCCGGGGCTTGATGTCGATGACGTCACGATTCTTGATTCTGCCGGCCAGCTTCTCGCGTCCGGCGACGAGGCGAGCAACAGCTCGCTGAACCGCTCGCTCAACATTGTCCAGAACGTTCAGCAGGAAGTCGAATCCAACATCGACAAGGCCTTAGCGCCCTTCCTCGGCATGGATAACTTCCGCTCCAGCGTCACCGCCGACCTCAACACCGATGCTCAGCAGATTCAGGAGACGGTCTACGATCCCGAATCCAAGGTCGAACGCTCCGTCCGTTCTACGAAGGAAGCCCAGCAGTCGCAGCAGAGGCAGTCCGACAACGCGACGACCGTCGAACAGAACATTCCCCAGGCGGCCCCCGATGCCGGCGGCTCAAGCGGTCCGGAATCTCAGGACAAGTCCGACAAGCGCGAAGAGCAGACCAACTACGAAATCAACAGCAAGACGACGGCCACGACCCGCAACAGCTATCAGGTCGAGAAGCTTTCGATTGCCGTCGTGGTCAACAAAGGCCGCATCGCCAAGATGGTCGGCGAGCCCGCCGACCAGGCCAAGATCGATGCCTATATCGCCGAAATGCAGAAGATCGTCGCTTCGGCGGCCGGCATCGACGCCAAGCGTGGTGATGTCGTCACCGTCACGGCGATGGATTTCCTCGAAAATCAGCTGCTGGAAGACGCCACCGGCGGTGTCCGCGTCATGGATATGCTGAGCCGCAACCTGGCCGGCATCATCAACTCGCTGGCCTTCGTCGCGGTCGCCTTCGTAGTGGTTTGGATGGGCCTGCGGCCGCTGGTACGCAGCGTCAGCGGCAACGGCGTGGGCTCGGTGCTTGGCGACGCAACGCCGGAAGCGGCTGGCCTCGAACTTCCGGACTTCGCGCCCGCGGCCGGCGCCCCTGGAGGCGCCCTCATGGATGGCTTCGGCTCCGATTTCGGCTTCGACAGCACCGAGGATCTGCTCAGCCTCGGCGACGACGATGGTAACTTCAACCGCCGCGTCAAGGAGGGCCCGGAACGCAAGCTTGCCCGCATGGTGGAAATCAACGAGGAGCGCGCCGCCAAAATCCTCAGGAAATGGGCGATCGACGACGCAGCATGAGAAAGGGCCGGGAAACCGGCCCTTTTCGCCTCGGCGCCAGGCTTTGCCGGGCGATGGAACAGCGCCTGCCCCGGGAAGGCGCGCCGGCTGGATCTGAAAGGTTGCGGCGGGCTTCAGGAGAGGCGAATTAAGCTGGTCGGCTTCACTCGCGTAAAACGCGAATCACGTTGCGGCACAGCCAGAATCACCTTAGCCTCCCCTATATATGTCGGGGGATGATCGGCATTCGAATCAGGGCATGGACGGCGGCGAAAGTAAATCCCTAGAAGTCGGAGATGGTACTTTACATCGGCTGGCTTACCCTTGGGTGATTCGAAATGGGATTCGAGCGGGACTGGTTTGAATCCTTTGTAGAAAAAGTGCAGTTGCACCAAGTGTGATCGCTTCTCAGCCGTAGGACGTTGCCGATGGATATGAACATAGCTCTGGCGAGCAAAGGCGAGAGGCACATGATGAGTTTCGCAAGCGCAGTGGCGCCGGCTCTGTTGCCGCGCGACGAGCTGATCCAGCGCCTGCACGGGGTCGCCAGCACTGGCAGGTTGCAGTCTGGCTTGCGCGCATTGACCGATTATGTCGGTGCCTCGCACTATCTTCTGGCGCGTTGTGATCTTATCCAGGAAAGCGGCCTGGATTTCATCGTTTCCTCGGACTGGCCCTTCGATCTGGTCAAGGAGGTCGCCGATGATCTCGTCAGCACCTATGCCCGCTCGACCGAGCTGGAAAAATGCATGCAGGTTTTCCAGCCGAGTTTCGCGCTTCTGCCCGAAGGCGCCGATGTGCCGGAGGGTGCCAGCCGCCAATATTGCTCATTGACCTTCAATGTCGGCCGCTCGCGGCTTGCCTTGATGTTCCTGTTTGGCGAAGGCTTCATCCTGTCGCCGGAGCGCCTGCGGGACGTGGGGCTGCTTGCCGGCTATGTCGCGAGCTTCCTTCGCTGCGGGGGCACGAGGGTCGATCGCGATTTCGAATTGACCGACCGCGAGCTGGAATGCCTGTTCTGGATCGCCGAGGGCAAGACCAGCGACGAGATCGCGATGATCCTCGGAATATCCCGCAATACCATCAACAACTATATCACCAGCGTGATGCGCAAGACGGCGACCAAGACCCGGTCGGAGGCCATTGCTTTCGCGGTCCGCAACAATCTCGTATAGGGGGATCCATGGCGCATCCATCAAGCAGGGCGATGAACGCCACCGATCCGCTGCGCATGGTGCGGGTGAACAGGATTTCCAGCCGTTCGGATCTTTATCCGCGGCTGATCGCGATGCAGAAGCTCGCCGACGCTCAAGGCTTTGCGATCTACCGTGTCAGCGGTTCGGGGCTGCCGGCAAAGCAGCGGCTTGTCTGCGAGCTCGAGAACTGGGGCCCTTCGAATTCAGGTTTCGGCAAGGCCCTCACGGATGCCTACGGCGATATTCTTCTTGACCATATCGAAAAGTCGCTGCTGCCGCTTTCATGGGCTGGCGCTCACGACCGGGCGGCCCCCGGTCCGGCGGATTTTGCCCCTTTCATGACGCGCCTGAAGGATGGCATCCTGCCTTTTTCCGGCCTTGCATTTCCAGTACGGCTCGGCGCCGTCGGCAATGGCTTCATCCTTTTCACCGGCGATGATATCGATCCTGCCAGCGATACGATCGTCGAGCTGCACGGCCGCTGCTGCCACGTGATGATGGATCTGCTCTCGCTCGACGAACGCCGCTCGGCCGCCGCCGAAGCGCTGAGCGAACGCGAAGTCGCCTGTCTCCAGCTCGCCGGCGATGGCCGTATCAGCGAAGAGATCGCCGAAAAACTCGGCCTGTCCGTACACACCGTCAATGCCTATCTCGGCTCGGCGACGATCAAGCTCGATTCCGTCAACCGCATCCAGGCGATCGCCAAAGCGATCCGGCTCGGCTATATCAGCTAGAGCTTTTCCGGGTTAGATTGCAGCATTCTGCCGGTTTTCGTCTCGGCAAAGGCGATTGGCGACGGGCATACCCCTAGATACGTCCGAGCCGATCGCCTTTGATCCTGGCGGAAAGATGCCCGGCCCTTCGGGTTGGCTGAAACGGGCCGGCTGATCGACCGGCCGGCTTGGCCGTAGAATTGCGCTACGACGCGCGCCGGCCGGTCGACCATCCGACTCCGTTTGAGCCAACAGAATGCTGCAATCTAACCCGGAAAAGCTCTAACCCGCGCCGGTCACCTTCTTGAAAGACGGCGAAATTGCCTGAGGCAATCAGCTGGCGAGCGCGCGCGGCGGTTTCACGCTGTAGCGGGATTGCCGAAGGCTCTTTTCCAGAAAGGCAGTATTCTCGTCGGGATCGGAGGAGGGGTCCTCGAAGGCAATGTGGTTGATTTCAATGCCGGCATGGTTGTCGGCAAGGGCGAGCTGGGCATAGACGGTGACGCCGCGCGGCTTGATTTCCAGGTCGAGAACGACTTCCGGCTTGCCGCCCCATTCCAGCGTATAGTTTCCGCCCAGGCCGAAATTGACCGTGCCCGGATGAAAGAAAAGCTCCGCCGCCGAAGCAACGAGATCGGCCAGATTGCCGTAATACTCGAAGCGCAGCAGTGAAATGAGGTCAGAGGCATCCAGAAGGCGCAGTTCGGTGGCGACCGGGCTGATCGCCTCTGCGAGGATCTTTTCACGCTGGGCAGAGTGAGGGCATTTTTTCATTCGGCTTATCTTACCCGTTTGTTCTTGGCGTCTGCGGCGTAGACCCTGTGTATGAGCTCCGCAACGGCCTTATAGAAGACTGACGGTATGACACTATCGACCGAGACTTGCGCAAACATGGAGCGCGCGAGCGGTGGATCCTCGAACACCGGGATGCCGTTCTGCTCGGCAATCTCTCTGATTTTGAGCGCAATCAGGTCCTGGCCCTTTGCCAGAACGACCGGCGCGTCGTTCTCCTCACGCGCATAGCGCAGCGCCACGGCGTAGTGCGTCGGGTTGGCGATGACAAGCGTGGCGCGGTGCACGTTGGCGATCATGCGCCGGCGGGCGCGGTCGCGCATCAGCGAGCGCTGCCGGCTTTTGACAAAGGGGTCGCCCTGCGCCTGCTTGTTTTCTTCCTTCACCTCGTGGCGCGTCATCTTGAGCTCGGTGAACCAGTGGTGGCGCGTCCAGAAAAGGTCAGCGATCGCCACGATCGCGGTGGCGATCAGCATGACGATGATGATCTTGCGCATCGCCGTCATCATTCGCACGAGGATTGTCTGCGGATCGGAGAACATGGCGTCGATCGAGCCGAAATATTCGCTCCTGAGCACGAAGAACAGGACGACCCCGACGACGACGACCTTGAACAGCGACTTTCCGAACTCGACGAGGCCGGGCAGGCTGAAGAGCCGTGACCAGCCCTTCACCGGAGAGATGCGCGAGGCTTGCGGCCTGATCCGTTCGAGCACAGGCGTCGGCAGGTTCTGGAAGATCGAGGAGGCGATGCCGAAGACCATGAACAGGATGAGGGCGGGTGCCAGCAGCGCCGCGCTCGACCAGCCGAGCCGGACGAAGAGCGCCAGAATGTCCGGGCCCGTCTCGATTTTCCATTGGTCGGGCTGTTCGAAAATGTCGCGCAGCGTTTCGCCCATGCGGCCGACGCTATCGGGAAGGAAGAACACCAGATAGATGAAAGTGGCGAGGATGGTCGCGAAGATCGACAGCTCGCGCGAAAACGGCACATTGCCTTTTTCCGCGGCGTCGGTTCGCTTCTTCGCGGTCGGGGCTTCTGTTTTGCTGTCCTTGTCATCATCTGCCAAGTCGCGGCCCTCCGTCAAAAAAGCAGGCCGCAGCTCATGCGTGCCACCCCGAACCGGGCAGCGATTCTGGGATGACGAGATGCGTCAAAGCAAAAACCCAAAGCGCGCCGCAGAAACCGAGTGCTCTGCGACACGCCATAGAATGCGGCCGATCGATGAAGGGTAGTCGCCTGAGGCGCGGCGATCAACAACGGCCTGTTTGTCGGCCGGATTTGTCAACAGTCTCAGAAGCTCATGCGGCGGCCGAAGCTTCGCCTTCCTTCTCCTTGAGCTCGATCTGGCCTGAGTTGGCCAGGCGAATCGCCTCCTGCGCCACGGCGCGGCGCGCAATGGCGATCTCGCGCGGGTTGACGCCGCCCATGCCGCTCTGCAGATCCGATTCGATCATGCGGCGCTGGCGCGGACTGATGGCGGACAGAACCGATTCGCGGATATCGGCCGGCGAGCCGCGCAACGAGACGGTGAGCACGTCGGTCGAAATATCGTTGAGCAGCAGGACGCGGCTGCGCTGCGGCATGTACATGAGGTCCTCGAAGAGGAAGATCTTCGGCCGAACCTTGTTGACCGATTCGCGGCTGATCGATTCGAGCGAGGTGAGCAGCGTGTCGACCTGCGGCTTGTCGAGCTCGTTCATGAGATCGGCGACCTTCGTCGAGCCGGCAGCGTTGCGCTCTGCCTCGATTTCGGCAAGCAGCGTCATCACCTGGTTCTCGATGATCTGCGCCGCCTTCGGGCTGACGGCCTTCATGTTGACCGTCCGGTTCATGATGTCGGCGCGGCGGTTGTCGGGGAGCTGCAGCAGCACCTTGGCGCCGAAGGCGGAGGGCATCATCGACAGAATATAGGCGACGGTCTGCGGATGTTCGCGCAGCAGGAACTGTGCGACGAATGCCGGCTCGGCCTCGCTGAGGCGATCCCAGATCGAGGTCTCGTAGGCTTGGAAGGCCGTGCGGCGGCCGAGCAGGCTGTCCACCTCGTCGGGGGTCAGGCCTTCTTCCAGAATGGCTTCGATTGCTTTGGCATTGTCCATCAGTCCGGCGCCCTCGGTAAAGAGGTCCTCGAACTCGGAGACGAGGGACAGGAGCTCGTCCGGCGGAATGGCGCGCAGCGACTGGGCAGATGCGATAATGGTCTGCAACTCGGCCTGAGTGAAATATTTCAACAGCCGGCCGGCGACACCCTTTCCCATGGCGAGAAGGACCGCCGCCGCCTTTTCAGCCTGGGTCAACGGTTTCCCGGCTAGCGCGCCGCCGAAATCGTCAAAGTCCATCATGGTCTAACCTCTCCGTCCCCACAGGGATCAGGCTTTTTTCGTACTCAAAACTTCTATCAGCTTCACGCCGAATCGGGTGTCGTCGTTATCAAGAACCGTAATCTCGCCGCGTGCAATCCTGCGGCCGTTCACCATGATCTCAACGGGTTCGCCGATTTTCTTGTCGAGAGCGATCGTCGCTCCTTCATTGAGATTCATCAGGCTGGAGACCTGCATCCGGCTGGTGCCGAGCATGATCTGGACATCGATCGGAATGTCCATGATCAGCTCGAAGTTCGAGGTCAGCGCGCTGCCGAGCGGCGTCGATGACGCCTCGAACGAAGAGCTGCCGCCGAAATCCATGCCTGCAGCCGGGCTGGCATTGCCTGCGCCGAAATCGCCGCCGAAATCATCGCCACCGAAAGGGGAATCCGAAATCTCGCCGCCGAAGGCGGCCAGATCCGTTCCTGCCGCGAAGTCGTCATTCTCCAGCTCACCGCCAAACTGCGACAGGTCGCTATCGGCGTCCTTCTTCAGCACGCCGCGCAGATCGTCGATCGCCTGGTCGAGATCGGCTTCGCTGCCCGGCATATCCAGGGAGAGGTCACTGTTCTGCTGTGTTTTCTTCGTTGCCATGAAATCACTATTCCAGTTGAAACTTGCCTCAAACTGCCTTTGCAGCCCAGAAGCCAGAGAACCGATCAATTCATTAAATGACGGATGAGTTCGTCATCCGAGTTCATCGTATCCTTGACGCGGACCATGTAGTTTTCGCCAGAACGCCCGAATTCGCATATATACAATTCCTTGCTGTTGGCGCTGACCTCGACGCGTACGTCGCCGCTGTCGCGGAACGGAATGACGTCGCCGGCCATCAGCTTCGATATGGTGCGCAGCGTCAGGTCCTGTAACCTGATCCTGGCTTCGAGTGTGACATGCGAGCGGCGGACCTGATCGCCGAGCTGTTCGGTCCATTCCGGCGAATTGCCGCCGGTCTGGCGCTTCGGCTTTGGCGGCGTCACCTTGGTCTTGAGCAGCGCCGTCTGTGGAATGATCAGTGCGAATTCCGAAACAATGCCGGCGAGCGTGATCGACATGTTGATGGCGGCGGCAAATTCGTCCGGCTTGTCCTCCGCCGGCCGGGGGCGCGAGTCATGCGCATGCGGGGCCGAAAGACTGGGCTCGAAACCGCCCGGTGCGTTCACCGCCGAGCGCAGCACCTTGGCGATCTTGTCGAAGACCATGACCGCCAGATCGAGTTCAATGACCGAGAGCAGCCGCTCGGCCGGCTCCTCGATCGTATCGGCGGTGGCGCCGAGCAGGTGTTCCATCAGCGTGATGACGAAACCATTGCCGCAGGCAAGCGCGACGTTCTGAGACCAGTTGCGCAACGTCGCGTCGACGAGCGTGACGTTGTGGCTGAGGTCGTCGATCAGGTGGTTCTTATAGCCTATCTCGCAGCCGAGATAGCTGACGGTCACGTCGAGGCCGGTCTCGCTTTTGATGACGTCGGGAAAGAACTCGCTGTAGACATCCCCAAAGGCGCTGCAGATCTTGGCGACCCTGCCCCTGTCTCCGAGCCCGCCGGTCAGCTTTGCGAGAAGGGCGGGATCCATTGCCGGTTTGTCATGTGAAGCATCGCTCATGGTCATTTAAGCCGCCTTGTTCTCGCCGCCTGGGTTCATCATTTCCTGTTCGACGGCATCGATGGACGGACGTTCGTACGCCGAGATCGTCTTGCGGCCGTATTCGAGAGCGACCTGCGGCACCGAGCCGTTCATATAGGCAAGCAGCGTCTGCTTGACGATGACATAGAGGCGATGCTGCTTGTTGCGGACGACCTTGATCTGGGAAACCAGCGGCGAGCAGACGCAGTAGGACAGCAGAATGCCGAGGAAGGTGCCGACGAGCGCCGAACCGATCAGATGGCCGAGCACCTCGGGCGAATCGTTGATGTGGGCCATCGCCTTGATGACGCCGAGAACGGCCGCGACGATACCGATCGCCGGGAAGGAATCGCCCATGATCTGGATCGCGTGATAGGGCTTCATCTTGTCGTGCATGATGGTGTTGAGCTCTTCGTCCATCAGCGCCTCGATTTCGTGGCTACGGGCGTTGCCGATGATGATCAGGCGGACGTAATCGCAGATGAACGCCGTCAGCTCCTTGTTCTTCAGCACCGTCGGAGCCTGCTGGAAGATCGTCGATTCGGCAGGATTGTCGATATGGGCTTCGATTTCGTTTCGCGACTTGGTGCGCAGGTCGCGCATCAGCGAGTAGAGCACGCCGAGCGTATCGAGATAGTTCCGCTCCTTCGGAACGGCGTGCTTGAAGGCCTCTGCAAGCGCCTTACCGGAATCCTTTACCACCTTCATCGGGTTCGCCATGATGAAGCTGCCGAGGCCGGCGCCGCCGATGATGAGAAATTCGAAGGGCTGGAACAGCGCGTCCACTTCGCCGCCCATCGCCATGAAGCTGCCGACGATGCAGCCGCAGACAACAATAAATCCGATAATGATGTTCATCGTCAGCCCAATCTGAACGTTGCTTTTCTCTAGGACGGATAGGGTTTCTGCCTTGCGTGAGGCTGATGAAAGGGTCGGTCCGGGCATTTCCACGTGCCAGCTTCGCGCAAGCATCTGCCGCCAATCTAAAGGAGACGAATGGGCGCTCGCGTCCGTTTCTGAGATGCCGCCTCAGCGAAATTCCGGCCGAACCAGATCAGACGACGCCCGGTTTTCGTTCCGTTCATCGCCAATGCTTGGAGCTTACAGACATGCAATCCGGTCTTTACGTTTCTCTGTCGTCGCAGATGGCGCTTGAAAAGCGCCTGAACACCATCGCCGACAACATGGCGAACGTGAACACTACGGGTTTTCGTGCCACCGAGGTGAAGTTCGACGAGATGGTGGCGGCCACCAAGAACAAGCTGAATACCAAGGTCGCCTTCGTTTCTCAGGGCAACGACTATCTGAACGAGCAGAACGGCGAGTTGCAGCACACCGGCAACATGCTCGATTTCGCCATTAAGGGCGATGCCTGGTTTGCGCTCGATACGCCAGCCGGCCGTGTGCTCACGAGGGACGGCCGCTTCACGCTCAAGGAAACCGGCGAACTCGTTTCGATCCGGGGATATCCCGTCCTCGATGCTGGCGGCGCACCGATTCAGCTGGACACGAAGGCCGGCGAGCCGGCTGTCGGCAGCGATGGCATCATCTATCAGGGCGACCGCCAGGTCGGCTCGCTCGGCCTGTTCGAGGCCGATATCAGCAAGGGTTACCTGCGTTACGAAAACAGCGGCATCATGACCACCGACCAGCCGCGCGCCGTCGTCGACCGCTTCAATGTCGGTGTCGAGCAGGGCTATCTGGAAAATTCCAACGTCAACGCCATGCGCGAGATCACTCAGCTGATCGAAGTCAACCGTGCCTTCGAAAGCATTTCCTCGCTGATGCGCGACAGCGAGGATTCGTTCAAGCAGGCCGTCCAGACGCTTGGGGGCAGCCGCTAAGCAATGAGCACAACGCTACTGTCCGAAGACGGCCTTTCTCCGAAGCTCGCGCATCTGGCGGGTCTCGTCGATCGATACGCATCGCCGGAATTCGCCGTCGCTCATGGCGGTCGCGTCCAGACCATCGCTGCCGGCCACTATACTGTTCGCGGTCTCTCCCGTCATGTTCGTCTCGGTGAATTCGTCGCGCATAAATCGGCGACCGGCATCCATCTCGGCGAGGTCGTGCGTGTCGAGCCGGACCTGATCTATGTCTGCCCGATCGAACCCGGTGAGCCGATCGGCATCCATGACACGGTCATTCGCAAGGGCGCCTTCCGAATTTCGCCATCCGACAGTTGGTGCGGGCGGACGATCAATTCGCTGTGTGAGCCGATCGACGGGCTGGGTCCGATCGTCCAGGGGCTCGATCGCCGCTCGATTTCCAACGCCGCGCCACCCTCGATGACGCGCCAGCGCGTGGCGACCGGCTTCAAGACCGGCGTGCGCGCGATCGACATCTTTTCGCCGCTCTGCCTCGGCCAGCGTCTCGGCATCTTTGCCGGCTCCGGCGTAGGCAAGTCGACGCTTCTGTCCATGCTTGCCCGCGCCGACGCCTTCGACAAGGTGGTCATCGCCCTCGTCGGCGAACGCGGCCGCGAGGTGCGCGAATTCATCGAGGATACGCTCGGCAGCAATATGAAGAAGGCGATTGCCGTCGTCGCGACCAGCGACGAAAGCCCGATGCTGCGCAAGATGGCGCCGCTGACGGCGGTCACCATCGCCGAGCATTTCCGCGACAAGGGCGAGAACGTGCTCTTCATCGTCGACAGCGTCACCCGTTTCGCCCATGCGATCCGCGAGGTGGCGACCGCCTCCGGCGAACCGCCGATCGCCCGCGGTTATCCCGCCTCCGTTTTCACCGAGCTGCCGCGCCTGCTCGAACGCGCTGGTCCTGGCCCGGAGGGCGCCGGCACGATCACCGCCATCATCTCGATCCTCGTCGATGGCGACAATCACAACGACCCGATCGCCGATTCGACGCGCGGCATTCTCGACGGCCATATCGTCTTGCAGCGCAGTCTTGCCGAGGAAGGGCGCTATCCTCCGATCGATCCGCTCGCCTCGATCTCGCGTCTTGCCCGCAAGGCCTGGACGCCGGATCAGGAAAAGCTGGTGTCGCGATTGAAGGTGTTGATCCACCGCTTTGAGGAAACGAGGGACCTACGGCTGATCGGCGGTTATCGCCAAGGCGCCGATCCTGATCTCGACATGGCGGTCAAGCAGGTCCCTATCATTTACGACGTCCTGAAACAGTCTCCAGGCGATCGCGATTCGGTCGACGCTTTTGCCGATCTCGCCGGCGCGCTCAAGGCTGCTGCCGGCATGGGCAATCAGGGCGCACCCATGCAGAGGAGATAATAGTGGCTGATTTCGATGATGAACGCATCGCTTCCCTGAAGCCGCGCGACAAGACCGCCACTCTGGATCGGTTTCTCACCTTCGCCGGCCTGGCGCTTGCCGGCGCCTCCGCCTTTTTCCCCTGGTACGTCTTCTTCAATGCGGACAAGTTCGGCATCAACGTCGCCACCAGCAGCAATTCGCGCGAACTGCCGGATTGGCCCGCCCGCAACGTCTTCAGCGTCTCACCGCTGGCCATGGTCAACAAGAACGAGGCAGCCAAGAAGGCTCCGCCGGTCGATCCGCTGACGACGGCGACGGTCTCCGATCTCGGCAAGCAGCGTGACGGCGCCGCGATGCTGGAAGACCAGCCTTTCCCGGGCAAGTCTTCCTTCCGCCTTCTGCATGTGTCCAACGGCCGAGCGCTGATCGAGGATCCCTCGGGCATGTATGTGGTGCGCATCGGCTCGGTCCTGCCCGACGAAAGCCGCCTGGCGATGATCGAGCAGCGCGAGGGCAAGTGGGTGATCATCACCTCCAAGGGCGATATCTACAAGAACGATTGAACCTCTTCGCAAAGGCTGAAGAAAGAGGGCTCCCCCGCAAACCGGCAGGAGCCCTTTTCTCTGGCGGCCTTGGGCGAAGCGCCGCGAAGCCCGGATTCCCGTAAGTCCCACGCAAGATTACCGCTCTAGGTTCCGGATAGTAAAAACGGAGAGTTCTCATGCAACCGATCCAACTTTTCGACTTGGCTTCGCGACAGGCGGAATGGCTGACGATCCGTCAGCAGGTTGTTGCCGGCAACATCGCGAATGCCAATACGCCGAAATTCCGCGCCAAAGACGTCACGCCCTTCGATGCCGTGCTGGACAGATCCGACATCACCATGGCGCGCACCAATCCGGCGCACTTCAGCGGCAACGATTTCAGCGCAAGCGGCGATATCGACGTCAAGGAAGCGGCCCTCGACCAGGAGATCGGCATTCAGGAATCCGGCAACACCGTCGGTTTGGCCGAGGAGCTTTCCAAGTCGGGTGACATCAAGCGCCAATACGATCTGAACACCTCGCTGGTCAGCTCCTTCAATCGCATGATGTTGATGACGGTCAGGAAGTAAGTGTCATGGATCCGCTTTCCGCAGCTATGAAAATCGCCGGTTCGGGGCTCGAGGCGCAATCGACGCGCCTGCGCATCGTCTCGGAAAACATTGCCAACGCCCGCTCGACCGGTGACACGCCGGGCGCCGATCCCTATCGCCGCAAGACGATCACCTTCGGCCAGCAGATGGACCGCACCAGCGGCGTCGAGACCGTCAACGTCAAGAAGGTCGGTGTCGACGAAGGCGACTTCAGCACCGAATTCGACCCCAGCAATCCGGCGGCGGACGCCAAGGGCGTCGTCAAATTGCCGAACGTCAACATCCTGGTCGAGATGGCCGACATGCGTGAAGCCAATCGCTCCTATGATGCCAATCTGCAGACCATCAAGCAGACCCGCGACCTCATCTCGTCCACGATCGATCTTCTGAAGAGCCAATAATCAATGATCAGCAGCGTCCAGAATGTCAGCAATCTTTCGATGACCCGCGCGCTCGGCGCCGTCGACTCCGAAAATTCCGCCTCGTCCTCCGCAACAGCCATGCCGGGCACCGCAGGTGCGGCCAACGGCCTGAGCTTCGCCTCCGTGCTGGGCGGCATGGCGACCGACGCCGTCAACAGCCTGAAGGGTGCCGAAAGCATGTCCTTCGCCGGCATCAAGGGCACGGCGACGACCCGTGAAGTCGTCGATTCCATGCTCCAGGCCGAGCAGACGCTGCAGACCGCGATTGCCATCCGCGACAAGGTCGTTTCGGCCTTTCTCGAAGTCACCAAGATGCAGATGTAACTGATTTGAGGACGAACACATGAGAGCGCTCGCCATCGCAGCAACGGGCATGGATGCCCAGCAGACCAATCTGGAAGTCATCGCGAACAACATTGCGAACATCAACACGACGGGCTTCAAGCGGGCTCGCGCCGAGTTCACCGACCTTCTCTACCAGACCGAACGCGCCAAGGGCGTCGCCAACCGGGCCAACCAGGCCGTCGTTCCCGAAGGCGCCAATATCGGCCTCGGCGTCCAGACCTCCGCGGTCCGCAACCTGCATCTCCAGGGCGAACTCACGCAGACAGGCAACGATCTCGACGTGGCGCTGATCGGCAAGGGCTTCTTTCAGATCCAGTCGACCGATGGCACGACGCTCTATACCCGCGCCGGCGCTTTCAACAAGAATGACCAAGGGCAGCTCGTCACCATCGACGGCTATGAAGTCCTGCCTGGGATCACCATCCCTCAGGGTTCGACCGAACTGACTATCAGCCGCTCCGGCGAGGTCTCGGCCAAGCTGCCGGGCCAGACCGATCCGACCGTTCTTGGACAGCTGACGCTTGCCGATTTCGTCAACGAAGCGGGCCTTCAGCCGATCGGCGACAATCTCTTCCAGGAAACGCCGGCCTCGGGCGAGGCGGTTGTCGGCAACCCTGACGAGGAAGGCTTTGCCTATATGAAGCAGGGTTATCTGGAATCCTCGAACGTCGACCCGGTGAAGGAAATCACCGAGCTGATATCGGCTCAGCGTGCTTACGAAATGAATTCCAAGGTGATCACCACGGCTGATGAAATGGCCTCCATCGTCAGCAAGAACCTGAAGTAAAGGGAAGGGCCGAAACATGATGTTTTGCCGGGCAGGACGCATCTCAGGATGGGTGGCGGCAGCCACGATCGCAATCGCGGGCATCATCTTGCCCGTGAATGCGGATGCCGGCATGGGTTATGCCGTCGTCCCGACGACGATCATCTATCCCGGCGACACGTTGTCGGGCAGCCAGCTTCAGGAGGTTGAGGTCACCAACCCCAACCTCGCCGGCGATTATGCCAAATCGATTTCGCAGGTCGAAGGTCTGGTTTCCAAACGCACGCTGCTGCCGGGCCGTACGATCTCGGTTTCAGCGCTGCGCGAACCCTATACGGTGACGCGCGGCTCTTCGATCCGCCTGGTCTTCTCTCTCGGCGCAATGACGATCTCCGCCGCCGGCACGCCGCTTGAAGACGGTGCGACGGGGCAGGTCGTCCGTGCGCGTAATATGGATTCCGGCGTCATCGTCAGCGGCACGGTGCTTGCGGACGGCACGATCCATGTGAGGGCGAAATGAAATTGTTCTTCCGTATCGTCACCTTTGTTGCGGTTGTCGCCATGAGTTTGGCCGACGTGGCGCCCGCCTGGGCGCTGACGTCCCGCATCAAAGATATCGCTTCGCTTCAGGCCGGCCGCGATAACCAGCTGATCGGGTACGGTCTCATCGTCGGCTTGCAGGGAACCGGCGATGGCTTCCGTTCCTCGCCCTTCACCGAGCAGTCGATGCGGGCAATGCTCCAGAATCTCGGCATCTCGACACAGGGCGGCCAGTCCAACGCTAAGAACACCGCGGCCGTGATGGTCACCGCCAACCTGCCGCCCTTCGCAAGCCCCGGCAGCCGTTTGGATGTTACGGTGAGCTCGCTCGGGGATGCTACCTCGCTGCGCGGCGGCACGCTCGTCATGACCTCGCTTTCCGGCGCCGACGGCCAGATCTACGCTGTCGCCCAGGGCTCCGTTATCGTCTCCGGCTTTCAGGCGCAGGGCCAGGCGGCGACGGTGACCGAAGGCGTCACCACTGCCGGCCGCGTGCCCGGCGGCGCGATCATCGAACGCGAACTGCCGTCCCACTTCAAGGATTCAGTCAATCTCGTCCTGCAGCTGCGCAATCCCGACTTCTCGACGGCGATCCGCATTGCCGACATCGTCAATGGCTATGCCTCCGCGCGCTTCGGCGGCCCGGTCGCCGAAGCCAAGGATTCGCAGGAAGTGGTGATCCAGAAACCGCGCACGGCCGATCTCACCCGGCTGATGGCCGACGTCGAAAACCTCATTGTCGAAACCGATACGCCGGCCAAGGTGGTTATCAACGAGCGCACCGGCACGATCGTCATCGGCTCCGATGTCCGCGTCTCGCCGGTCGCCGTCAGCTACGGCACTCTGACTGTTCAGGTCACCGAGACGCCGCAGATCATTCAGCCCGAGCCCTTCTCACGCGGGCGGACTGCCGTTCAGCCGCAGACCGACATTGCGGCCGAGCAGACCGGTGGGCGCGTTGCCATCATCGACGGTCCCGACCTCAGGACCCTTGTCGCCGGCCTCAACAATATCGGCGTGAAACCGGATGGGATCATCGCCATTCTCCAGGGCATCAAGTCGGCGGGCGCCCTGCAGGCGGAGCTTGTGCTGCAATGATGACGATCCTGAATCCTGACATGACCGTGCTGCAGCTGCTGCGCCGCCTGGCGCTGCCGGCGGCCGGCCTCGTCCTTCTGTCGATCCCCGGCGCCTTCGCACAGGAGCATCCGGAGGGAGACATCACGTCTCAGGACGAGATCAAGCAATTCTGCACCAACATCGCCGATCCCGCCCGCGACCAGCGCTACCTGCTGCAGAAACAGGAGCTGGAAAGGCTCCGCGCCGACATCGACGCCCGGATGGAAGAGATGGACAAGCGCAAGGCCGAATACCAGGACTGGCTGAAGCGGCGCGACGATTTCCTCAAGCAGGCCGAAGCCGGCCTCACCGATATCTACAAGAAGATGAAACCGGATGCGGCGGCACTGCAGCTGCAGGATATGAACATCGAAGTAGCGTCGGCCGTCATCATGCGGCTCGGCCCGCGCCAGTCGAGCCTCATCCTCAACGAGATGGACTCGAAGAAGGCCGCGGCTATCGCCAGCGTCATCGCCAGTGCGTCCGATCCCAATACGTCGAAGGATCCTTCATGAATATGCGTTTCCCGGCCGCGATCGCCGCCCTCGCACTCCTTGCGGGCTGCCAGTCTCCGACGGCAGTCAGCGAGATCGGCCGTGCGCCCGCCATGAGCCCGATCGGCAGCGGACTTGCCTATGGCCAGACCCCGCAGATGGCGCTCTATCCGAAGCAGCCGCGCGCCGTGGCGCAGGGCTATTCGCTCTGGAGCGATTCGCAGGCCGCGCTCTTTAAGGATGCACGCGCCTTGAACGTCGGCGACATCCTGACCGTCGACATCCAGATCAACGACAAGGCCTCCTTCGACAACGAGACCAACCGCAGCCGCACGAATTCAAGCGGCATGAACTGGGACATCAACGCTCAGATCTTCGGCTGGACGCCCGAATCCAAGACCGATCTGACCTATGGTTCCGACACCAGCACCGACGGCAAGGGCAAGATCGAGCGCACTGACAAGCTCACCCTTCTCGTTGCGGCCGTCGTCACCGGCATTCTCGAAAACGGTAACCTCGTCATCTCGGGTTCGCAGGAAGTCCGTCTGAACCAGGAGCTGCGCATCCTGAACGTCGCCGGTATCGTGCGTCCGCAGGACGTCAACGCCGACAACCAGATCTCCTACGACAAGATCGCCGAAGCCCGCATTTCCTATGGCGGCCGCGGCCGCCTGATGGAAGTGCAGCAGCCTCCGCGCGGCCAGCAGGCCGTCGATCTTTTCTCGCCGCTTTGAGGCCGAACGACGATGGCAGACGAAGACGTAAGCGCAGGTCAATCGAAGAAGAAATCCGGCCTGCTGACGATCGTCGGCATTGCCGTCCTGACGCTTCTCGGCGCCGGCGGCGGCTGGGCGGTCGGCACGATCGTCGCGCCCGAGATCAAGGGCGCCAAGGAGGTAGAGCAGGCCAAGGAAGCCGATGCCAAGAAGAAGGCCGAGGAAGGCCTGGCGCGCATCTCGACCGAGGCCAACAACGTCGTCCAACTCGAGCCGATTACATCGAACCTTGCCTACCCTTCGGAAAACTGGGTCCGACTCGAAGTCGCGCTGCTGTTCAACGGGCCGCCAGACGTCAAGGTCGCCGAGGACATTCACCAGGATATCCTCGCCTATATCAGGACGGTTTCCCTGCAGCAGATCGAGGGGCCGCGGGGCTTTCAATATCTCAAGGATGACATCCAGGAACGTGTTGACCTTCGCTCGCAAGGGCGGGTATCGAAGGTCATGTTCAGGACCTTTGTCATCGAATGATTCGTTTCATAGTTTTCCTTGCCGCCATGATGGCGGTACCGGAACTGGCGGTGGCACAGCAGCTGCCGACCGACTTGTTGAACGTGCCGGTCGATGGCTCCGTCGCCGCCTGGATCATCCGCACATTCGGCCTGCTGACCGTTCTTTCGGTCGCGCCGGGCATTCTGATCATGGTGACGAGCTTCCCGCGTTTCGTCATCGCCTTCTCGATCCTGCGCTCAGGGATGGGCATCTCCTCGACGCCTTCCAACATGATCCTCCTGTCGCTGTCGCTGTTCATGACCTTCTACGTCATGTCGCCGACCTTCGATCAGGCCTGGCAGAATGGCGTGCAGCCGCTGCTTGCCAACCAGATCAATGAGACTGAGGCGGTCCAGCGTATCGCCGAACCCTTCCGCACCTTCATGGCGGCCAATACCCGCGACAAGGATCTGGCGCTCTTCGTCGATCTTGCGCGCGAGCGCGGACAGAACATCCAGACGACCGATCCGATCGACTATCGCGTGCTGATCCCTGCCTTCATGATTTCGGAAATTCGTCGCGGCTTCGAGATCGGCTTTCTCGTCGTGCTGCCGTTCCTCGTCATCGACCTCATCGTTGCAACCATCACCATGGCGATGGGCATGATGATGCTGCCGCCGACGTCGATCTCGCTGCCTTTCAAGATTCTTTTTTTCGTGCTGATCGACGGTTGGAACCTGCTCGTCGGCAGCTTGGTGCGCTCGTTCAGCTGATCGGCTGGCCCTTCAATATTTGGAAGGAAGAAAACCCCGCCGGATCCGCTCCGGCGGGGTTTATCATGGAGTCGAGCCGTTACTCAGCCGCGAAGGGGGCCGTGCGCGGCGGCAACGCCGGAATATCCATGTGCTCGGGTGCCAGGCGCTGTTTCGCCCGTTCGACCATGATTTCGTAGGCCTGCTCCAGGTGGTGGCAGAAGCGTTCGGCGTCGAAGAGCGGCGCGATATAGCGCCTCTCCTTGAGGTGTGCCTTGTATTCGGCGATTCGTTCCGGGTTCTGCGCCAGTTCGACGGCAAGGTCCTCATAAGCCTGGAGGTCGGCGGCGACGAGATCAGGCAGATCGATCGCCCTGAGCAGGCTTTCGCTGACGCGCGAGGCGAAGTTGGTGCCCTTGACGGTCAAAACCGGCAGGCCGCCCCAGAGCTGCTCCGAGGTGGTCGTGTGACCGTTGACAGGGAAGGTGTCGATCCCGAGATCGGCCGCTTGCTGGCGGCTGATGTGGTCTTCGTAGGGCGCGCGCGGGCAGAAGATGATGCGCTTGGGCGCAATGCCGGCGGCCTGGAACTGCTTCAGCAGGTTCGCCTGGTTGCGCGGCGAATTGGCCATCAGCCAGAGCACGCTGTTCGGCGCCCGCTTGAGGATCCGGCACCAGCTGTTGACCACATCAGGCGTGATCTTGCGGTTGCCGTTGAAGGAGGCGAAGATGAAGGCCTCTTCCGGCAGGCCGAGTTGCTCGCGGGTGACCGGACGCGGCTTCGGGCGATGCATCGGATCGTTCGGCTGGTAGCTCTCCGGAAGCCGGCAGAATTTCTCATGGAAGAATGGCTTGGCCACGTCGGGCAGCACCGAATGGTCGCCGATGACGTAGTCGAGGTCGATGTTGACGGTGCTGCCGGGAAAACCGAGCCATCCGACATGAACAGGTGCGAGCGGCTGGTTGAAGGCTGACGCGCGGCTGCCCGAGGTATGACCCTTCAGATCGACCATGATGTCGATATTGTGCTCGCGTACGATTTCCAGCACCGCCTGGTCGGAGAAGCCGTGAATGTCGACGATCCTGCCCCAGCGGCTGCGGTCGGTGTCGTTATGCTTCAGGTATTCGGGGCCCGTATGGCAGAAGAGCGTCACCTCGAACCTGTCCTTGTCGTGCAGTTCGAGAATGCGCTGCAGCAGCTTCATCGTCGCGTGGCGATCCCAGAAGTCCGATGACATGTAGCCGATCCGGATCTTGTTCGACCAGGTGTGCGGCTGATTGCGGCGCAAAGCGACACGTTCCTGGTTAAGCGGGGTCGTGCCGATCGTTGCATACCGGTTGAAATCTTCGTTGCCGCACCAGTGCAGATGATAGAAGGGGTTGTCCTTGCGCAGGATCTCCAGATCACCCCTTGCCAAGGCCTGGTCGATCACCGCCTGATGCTTGGCTGCCTCTTCGAAATCATTGAATTCACGAGCGAATACAAGGTGAAGAAAGCGGAAGGCGTGATTGCCGGGGAAGCGCTTGAAGAGGTTGCGGGCAAGCGACTGGTTGGTGGCGTCGTTGAGATCGTCGCTGAGCAGCAGGGCCGCCAGGCGCATGTGATCGGGGTTCATGCTTTCCGACAGAACCGTCTTGAACGGGCGGATAATATCTCGCTGCTGGCGCTTCAGATAGATCGCGGTGATGATGAAGGCGAGTTCGGCATCTTCCTGCGCCTTGCCGAGGTTGCGCATGGCGATCAGCAGCGCTTCATCCTCGTGGCCGGTTTCATAGTGCAGCTTGGCAGCCTGCTTCTGATATTCGTAGGCGTTCGGTCCTTCGCAATTGCCGGCCAGGCCATAGGCCTTCGCGGCATCAGCCTTGAAGCCGAGCTGCACGAGGTTCTTGGCCAGCAGTGCATAGGTCTTGGCGTCCTGCTGAGTATCGATGAGCTGGTTGAGCGTCGCCAAGGACTTTGTGTAGCGGCCTGCCTGGTAATCTTTGGATGCCGCAGAGAACGAAACTTTGCTGTTCAAAACCCAACTCCGTGAAGGAAATTTCTGGCATGGCTGTCGATCGCCGAGCACGCACAATCCGTCCTCCCAGACAACGGGTGGATTGATCCTATGATGCTATCCCGGCACCTGCTACGTTGCCATTCGAAGCTTGCTTGAAACAGGTGCGCCTCATGGAGACATTGTCTTGTCCGAGAGAAAAGGGTTTCTTTCCCGGCACGTTAGCATGCGAAGAAATAGATTCAGCCGGTATTAACTATGGGATGTAAGGAGCCGGAGCGGACCCTCCATTTTTAAGAAGTTGGCAAGCATTGGCTGCGAGATTGCCCTGGACATGACGGGTTTGGGCCAAACAAGCAGGCGCCGAGTAGCATGAAGCTGGTCCGTCATCGCCGGTATTATAGTCCGGTATGTCCTCCTTTTTGTATCTAGTTTCCAGGGGACAGATTTATGACAAGCATTAACACGAATTCTTCCGCACAGGCCGCTCTCCAGACGCTGCGCAATGTCAACCAGGGCCTCAACAAGACGCAGAACCACGTTTCATCCGGTTATCGCGTTGAAAAGGCTTCCGACAACGCTGCTTACTGGTCGATCGCAACGACCATGCGTTCGGACAACAAGGCGCTTTCCGCCGTTTCCGACGCTCTCGGCGTGGGTGCTGCGAAGGTCGACACCGCTTACACGGCAATGGACAGCGCCATCGACGTCGTCGGCGAAATCAAGGCCAAGCTGGTTGCCGCAACTGAAAACGGCGTCGACAAGGCCAAGGTCCAGGAAGAAATCGGTCAGCTGCAGCAGCAGCTCCTGAGCATCGCCCAGTCGGCATCCTTCAATGGCGAGAACTGGGTTGCTGGCGCTGCCGGCACCAAGAGCGTCGTGTCCTCCTTCGTCCGCGACGGCTCGAACGCCGTATCGATCACCACGACGGACTACGTTCTCGACAGCGGCTCCGCTGGCAACGTTCTGTTCGGCATGAGCGGCGGCTCGGTTGAAACCTCCACGGGCATTCTCGGGACGTCGACGGGCGCGACCGGTTCTATCTACTCGATGGACATTACCAACTTCACGGCCGGCCAGATCCAGTCGGCTCTGACCAACGTCGAATCGGCTCTGAAGGCCATGACCAGCGCGGGTGCTGCTCTCGGCTCGCTCTCCAGCCGTATCGACAGCCAGGAAGACTTCGTCTCGGCTCTCAGCGACTCGATCGACTCCGGTATCGGCCGCCTCGTCGACGCCGACATGGAGGAAGAGTCCTCCAAGCTCAGCGCTCTGCAGACCCAGCAACAGCTGGCGATCCAGTCGCTGTCGATCGCGAACTCCTCTTCGCAGAACATCCTGTCGCTCTTCCGTTAAGCGGTCGGCACAAGGCTTTCAAGTTTCGCGGCCGGCTCATCCCCGGCCGCGAAATGTTTTAACATAAGGTTAATGATAATCTCTCTAAGTATCAGATATTTTTACGTAATTTCGATTTTGAATTTAACTTTCCTTAACCATATTGCTGTTTTCTAGGCCCATCGAAACGGCGAGTTAACCCTAACGAGAATGGTTAACAGGCATGATGCTGATCGCTGTGGGCCGGCCAAAAATCCGGAATGTCCCTTTTTAAAATCTGCCAACAAGGGGCAAACAGACTATGACGAGCATCAACACCAATAATGCTGCAATGGCAGCCCTCCAGACTCTGCGCGGCATCAACCAAGGTCTCCAGACAACCCAGTCGCACGTTTCGTCCGGTTATCGCGTCGGCAAGGCTGCCGACAACGCTGCCTACTGGTCGATCGCAACGACCATGCGTTCAGACAACAAGGCGCTTTCGGCCGTTTCCGACGCTCTCGGTCTCGGCGCCGCTAAGGTCGACACTGCTTACTCCGCCATGGACAGCGCTATCGACGTCGTCGGCGACATCAAGGCCAAGCTGGTTGCCGCGACCGAAAACGGCGTCGACAAGGCCAAGGTTCAGGAAGAAATCAGCCAGCTGCAGCAGCAGCTCCTGAGCATCGCTCAGTCGGCTTCCTTCTCCGGTGAAAACTGGGTTGCCGGCGCTGACGGCACCAAGAATGTCGTCGCTTCCTTCGTCCGCGACGGCTCGAACGCCGTGTCGGTCGTGATGACCGACTACGTTCTCGACAGCGGCTCTGCCGGCAACGTTCTGTTCGGCATGAGCGGCGGCGCGGTCGAAACCTCCACGGGTATCCTCGGTTCTTCGAATGGCGCGACCGGTTCGGTCTACGCGATGGACATCACCAACTTCACCCTCGGCGAGATTCAGTCCGCTCTGACGAACGTCGAATCGGCTCTGAAGTCCATGACCAGCGCCGGTGCTGCTCTCGGCTCGATCTCCAAGCGTATCGAACTTCAGGAAAACTTCGTCTCGGCTCTCAGCGACTCGATCGACTCCGGTATCGGCCGTCTCGTCGACGCCGACATGGAAGAAGAGTCCTCCAAACTCAGCGCCCTGCAGACCCAGCAGCAGCTGGCTGTTCAGTCGCTGTCGATCGCCAACTCCTCTTCGCAGACCATCCTGTCGCTCTTCCGCGGCTAATAAACGCCAGAAAATATGGCCCGCCGGTCTCCGGCGGGCACCTCTGCTCGAGCCGCGCTTCGATGAAGCGCGGCTTTCTTATTTCCGTTAACGATTGATTAACCATAATGTTGTCTTCTCAGCTCAACGAGACGGCGGGTTAACCGACATTAAAGACCGGTTAACAGGCATGAGGCTGATCCCCGTTCCCGGTAACATTCCGGAATGTCCCTTTTTCCCAGATGCCAACAAGGGGCAATCATTTCATGACCAGCATTTTGACGAACGTCGCGGCGATGGCCGCTCTTCAGACCCTCCGCGGAATCAATGACAGCCTCGAAGCTACGCAGAACCGCGTCTCGTCCGGTTACCGCGTCGAAAAGGCGTCCGACAACGCCGCCTATTGGTCGATCGCAACGACCATGCGTTCGGACAACAAGGCGCTTTCGGCCGTTTCCGACGCGCTCGGTCTCGGCGCCGCCAAGGTCGACACCGCTTACTCCGCCATGGATAGCGCCATCGACGTCATCAGTGAGATCAAGGCGAAGATCGTCGCCGCAACCGAAAAGGGCGTCGACAAGACCAAGGTCCAGGAGGAAATCGGTCAGCTGCAGCAGCAGCTGCTGAGCATCGCACAGTCGGCTTCCTTCTCCGGTGAAAACTGGGTCGCCGGCGCCGATGGCACCAAGAGCGTCGTGTCGACCTTTGTCCGCGACGGTAACGGCAATGTCTCGGTCAAGACGACCGACTACGTCCTGGACACGAGCTCCACGGGCAACGTTCTCTTCGGCATGACCTCGACCGGTACGATCGAGACGACCTCCGGCATCATCGGCACATCCTACGGCACGATCGGTTCGATCTACTCTATGGACATCAGCACCTTCGGTTCGGCTGAGATCTCCATGGCCCTGACCTCGATTGAGGCCGGCCTCGAAGCGATGACCAAGGCTGCATCGCAGCTCGGTTCGATTTCGACCCGTATCGAATTGCAGGAGAACTTCGTCGGAGCGCTCAGCGATTCGATCGACTCGGGCGTCGGCCGCCTCGTCGATGCCGACATGGAAGAGGAATCGAGCAAGCTGACGGCGTTGCAAACCCAGCAGCAGCTGGCGATCCAGTCGCTGTCGATCGCCAACTCCAGCGCCCAGAACATCCTCACGCTGTTCCGCAGCTAAATCAGCCGCTGAAGCTGGACCGAATCTTGCGCCGCCGTTCGGCCGCAAGCAGAAAACCTTCCGGACCGCGTCCCAATGGGGCGCGGTTCTTTCTTTAATATCAATGATTTGAGTAGCGAAATGATTCGCTTTTCGCGCTCGCAGCGCCGCTCTTGCCCAACAAGTTGATATCGAGTTAACTTCGCCTTTAGTTGATTTGCTTTTGCGACGCGCCGGTGAAAACTCGCCGGAGGCATGAGGCCACTTCAGTCGCCGCCGGCATTCCGGCCTGCCCTTTCATCTTATTCCGAGACCTGTCGATGACCGTTAAGATTACCAGCGCGGCCGCGGTGAATGCACTTGCGGTGCTGCGCAGCATCAACAAAGAAGCCAGTCAGACCCAGCAGCAAGTTTCTTCGGGCTATCGGATCGAGACGGCCGCAGACGATGCCTCCTACTGGTCGGTCGCCACCGTGATGCGTTCGGACAGCACCAATCTCGGCACGATTGGCGATGCACTCGGTCTCGGCGCTGCCAAGGTGGATGCGACCTATACGGCGATGAATTCGGCGATCGATCTCGTCAGCGAGATCCGCGCCAAGCTGGTTGCGGCAAGAGAGACCGGCACCGACAAGGACAAGATTAATGCGGAGATCAGCGAATATAAGGATCAGCTGAAGACCGTTGTCCAATCGACGTCCTTTGCAGGCGAGAACTGGCTGCTGAACAGTGACAAGGCCGCGCCGCCGACATGGTCGGTCATTTCGGGCTTCGTGCGCGCCTCGACCGGCGAATACCAGGCTCAGACTATCGACTTCCCGTCGTCGCAGACCATCCTCATCGACAAGAACAGTGCGAGCGGCGGCCTGTTCACCAAAGCGGTCGATGCCCAGGCGATCAACAACACCGGCACGGGACCGCGGAACTATTACCTGCTGGACGCCGGCTCGACCACGCCGGCGACAGGCAGCGAGATCGCGATCGACAAGAACACCACCGACGCCCAGCTCGTCGACATGCTCGATGTAACCGACGCCCTGTTCTCCTCGCTGACGACCACGGCCGCCTCCATCGGTGTGATGAAGACGCGTATCGACGATCAGATCGACTACGCGGCCGATCTGTCGGATTCGATCGACAAGAGCGTCGGCGCGCTCGTTGATACCGATATGGATGAGGCTTCGATCCGCCAGAAGGCGATTGAAACCCAGAAGCAGATGGCCGTCGAAGCGATCTCGATCCTCAACACGGCTGCAAGCAAGATCCTCATTCTGCTGGAGTAGAGCTGGGCGCGATCACCGATGGCGGCGCCATTCATCCTCGCGCAAGTTTGACTTCCTAGTTTCCGGCATGAAGGCATCGTCCGAAAATCATGCCGGCCCCAAGGTCAAGCCCTTGTTCGCTGCGAAGGACATGTCGCGCGCAAGGTCATTTTGAACGGGGGCGGGCATGCCGCACGTCTCCCGGATGCTGGATGGTTTCTATGAGCATTTCGCTTTCTCGGTATTTGAAGGACTTCGGCGAACCGAAGCCGTCAGCGCCGATCATCGATATCGACGATTTGGCCGGAGATGTTTTTCCGGAGACGCCGAGCGAACCTCCGGTCGACATCGAGGCGGAGCGGCGCGACGCCTATGCGCAAGGCCATGCCGCGGCGACCGCTGATTTGACCGAGAAATACGAAAGCGAGGCGCGCGCTCTGGCCGAGGCCCATGCGCGCGCGCTCGAGGAGCTGAAGATTCGCTACGAAGTGGAGGCGGCGGCGGTCATTGCATCCCGCGTCCTCGATATCGCCGAAGAAGTCGCTCAACTGGTCAGCGCCGGCGCAGCCACAGCCATTGCACCCGTCATGACGGAAGCGCTTGCGGCCAAGGCTGCCGAAAGTCTCGCCGCTTTGCTGCGCGAAGCGATTCTCGAAGGCGCGGCCGGGCCGATCGTAGTCAGGGGGCCGACCGGCCTCTTCGACATATTGAAAGCCGAGCTCGGCGAACATGCCGCGGCGGTTCGGCACATCGAGGCCGACGATGTCGATCTAGCCGCCGAAATCGGTGAATCCGTCATCGTCACCCGTATGTCCGCCTGGGCGGCCAGCTTGAAGAAAGTTCTCGAATGAGCGACGGCGAAAATCATCACCACGGCAGAAACGAGATCATTATCGTCAAGCGGCATGGCGGCGGTGATCACGATGGTGCCCATGGCGGTGCGTGGAAAATTGCCTATGCCGACTTCATGACGGCGATGATGGCATTCTTCCTGGTCATGTGGCTGGTCAACGCCGCCAACGAGGAGACCAAGGCCGCTGTTGCGACCTATTTCAATCCGATCAAGCTTGCCGACGAAAAGCCGACGGAGAAAGGCCTGAAGAAGCCTGTCGACCATGCCGAGGGCGAGGAGAAGAAGGAAAAGTCGAAACAGAAGGAAGATAATCCGACCGAGGGCAAGTCGGCCGCCGATGGTGACGACCAGACATCGACCTCAGGCGACCAGACCAATTATTCCGAGGCCGATTTCTTCGAAAATCCCTATTCGGTACTCGCGGAGATCGCGCAGGAGGTCGGCCAGCAGGCCAATGTCAGCGCCAAGGGCGATGGCGGCGCGGCCGATTCCGGCCCTGCCACCGGCGCCGATGGCGGGCAAGCCTATCGCGATCCCTTCGATCCGGATTTCTGGACGAAGCAGGTCGAGGTGACAACGGCCGGAAAACCCTTGCCGCCCGGCAAAAGCGAGGAGCAGGCGACCGAGAGCGAGACGACGGAGATCGCCAAGGCCGAGGATATGAAGCCGATGCCTTTGGCGACCGATCAGAAGCCCGCTAAGGAAGCCAAGGAGACCAAGGAGACGACGGGCGCCGCCCAGGCCAAGGACGGCAAGGCGACGGATGGCAAGGCGCCTGAGGAGAAGCAGACGGAAGCTCGAAAGGACGCCGAGCATCAGAAGGAAGCCGACAAGGGGGCGGCCGGGGCCGAGCAGCAGAAGAAGGAAGCCGAACAGCTTCAGGCGCAGATCGCGCAACAGATCGGCGGTGTCGCCGGCAAGCTCGCCGAAGGCCTGACAGTGACGGCAGCCGAAGGCGGCCTGCTGGTCAGCATCTCCGACCAGAACGACGATTCGATGTTCAATATCGGTTCGGCTGTACCGCGCCAGGAGATGGTGCTCGCCATGGAAAAGATCGGTACGATCCTGAAGGAGAGGGGTGGCGCAGTCGCCATCCGCGGCCACACGGACGGGCGCCAATACAAGGGTGGGCAGAACGAGAACTGGCGGCTTTCGATGGATCGCGCCCAGAGCGCCTACTACATGCTCGTGCGCGGCGGGTTGGACGAGACGCGCGTCTCCCAGGTCTCCGGTTTCGCCGACCGCCGGCTGAAGCTCCCCGCCGACCCGTTCAATGCGGCCAACCGCCGGATCGAGATCCTGGTGCAGGCGGAATAGGGATAGTCGGATGGCGCGTCGGCAGCATCGCTACGTCGGATTTATGGCCCTCGGCCTGGCGATGCTTTCGCCTGCCGCAGGCAAAGCGCAGGATCCGGACGATCTTGCGCCGTACAAGATGCTGCGGTCGCTGCAGTTCGTGCAGGATTCCGTCGTCGCCGGCGATCATTCGGCCGGCGAAATGCAGCGTTTCATGCTGGGTACCATCGACGAGCGGCTGCGAACTGCCAATACAAAGATTTTCGATGATGACCGCAATGTCGATGCGGCGCTGATCTATACAATGAGCGGCGGCAATCCCCAGACGCTCGAATATCTGATCGCCCATGACGTCGACGGCTATTTCGATAATCGCGTCACCGATGTGCTGCGCAAATATCTGACCGGCAAGGGGCTGCTCGTCGCCAAGACGCTGGAGGAAACCGCCAGGGAATATCGTGACAAGAAGATCGGCCCATACTTGGCGCTGATCGGCGGCAACGTGCTGATCGCCACGAAACCGACAGATGCGCTTGATCTCTACGACCAGGCACGTCTTGCCGCGCCGGGCACGATCGTCGAGGAGGCAGCCTTGCGCCGTTCCCTCGCCATCTGCGTCGACAAGGGAATGCTCGACAAGGGGCTCGCCTATTCGCAGCGTTATGCCAGGCGCTTCCTGCATTCGCCCTATGCCAGTCAGTTCGCCGATCTTTTCGTCAAGCTCGTCGTCGCCCATGATCACGACGTGAAACCGCAGGATGTCGTCGATATCCTCTCCTTCATGGATGCCCCGCGCCAGCGCGAGGTCTATCTGCGCATCGCCCGCGCTGCCGCGATAGCGGGCAAGCCCGAGTTGGCGCGCATGGCGGTCGAACATGTGCAGTTGCTTGGCGCGGGCACCGACAATGCCTTTGGCCCGCTCGCAGATTTTTATGGCGGCATGGCCGGCCTTCCCACGCAGGATATCGACCAGGCGGCGAAGAATGTCAGCGGCATCGACGGTGAAACGCTTTCGCCGCGGGATCAGGCGCTGCAGGCGGCGGCGCGGTCCGTCGCCGAGCAGATCCTGCGTGCGCCGGATCCGGCAAGCTTGACGCAAGCATTGAATTCTAACACTTCTCATCAAGAAATCACTTCTGAAAAGGCTGCGGCGATAGCCACGCAACCGGGAACGCCAGGCGCGCCTCCCGGGCCTGTTCCAGGAGGTGTGGCATCGACTGGCCAGAGCCAGGATACCGACTCCTCATTCAACGCATTTGTGACGACCAGCCGATCCAAGCTCGACGAGATCGATGGTCTTCTGGCGCAGGAAGGCAACGAACAATGATGGATTTGAGCGTCTCGGGCGGAGCCTCTGGTGCGGAGGCGGCTGCGGCCGCGAAATCCGCGAAGGGAAAGGGCAATCCCGCCGGTCAGCAGGGCGGCTTCTCCGATGTGCTTGCCAAGACAGGCGGCAGCGCCGTCGACGACGCACCCGACGATGCACAGCCGGATCAGGGTGTCGCCGATGGCGATGCAGGGAAAGTGGCGCGGACGATCCGTAGCCGCAGCGGCGCCAAACCGCTGATCGATCTCGGCAACGCCGCGCTGAAGGCGCAGGCCGAGGTGCAGTCGGAAAGGGTCGCCAATGTCGAGAAGGTTGCCGCAAAGCCTGCGAAGGATGAGCTCAAATTGCCCGCCGGCGTCGGCAAGCCCGATGCCAAGGATCAGTCCGCGGACGAGACCGCGCAGGGGGCCAAGGGCGTCAAGCGCGTCAAGACGGACATCCCGAAAGCAGATGCGGATAAGGACGGTGAGTCCGAGGACGGCGGCATCTCCGATGTGCTCGGGCTGCTGAAGCAGGAGGCCGCTAATGGCACGGCTTCGCCGGCCGTTGCAGCCGTCCATCAAGCCTTCACCAAGACCGACCAGGCCGGATCTGCCGAGAAGACGACCGCTGGTATCGACGCCAAAACGAGCGGGCACGCATCCGACGCCCTTGCGGTCGTCAGCGGCAATGTCGAAAGCGTCAAGGCTGATGACATCAAGGTTCCCGGCGCCGAGAACACCGAAGCCGCCGACGCCCGGACGTTCCGGATCAGCCGCGCCGATGGCCGCGGCGTTTCGGTGGACGTTCACGCGGAACAGCCCGGGTCCAAGGAGGGTGCGAAGCAGACCGATATCGAGAACGTCTCGGTCCTCGAAACGCGCCGCTATATCGGCCTGGCGCAGAATACCAATTCTGCTGCGGTCACTGCCGCTCTCTCCGGTGATTCCGAATGGGCGCGCGCCATGCAGCCGAGTTCGGCGCTCTCCAACGCGGCGGAATGGACGAGCACCGGCAAGGTGGTCAATACGCTGAAGATCCAGATGAACCCGATCGATCTCGGCCTGGTGACGGCGACCATGCGCCTTGCCGGCGACGCCCTGAATGTGGACCTCAAGGTCGAAACCAGCACCGCCTACCGGCAGCTGAAGGAAGATCACGGCAAGATTCTCGAAGCGCTGCGCAGCCAGGGCTATGCGGTCGACAACGTCACCATCAGCATGGCCCCCGTCGAGCGGGCCGACGCCGGCAACCAGGGGCAGGCCTCCCAGCAGCAGTCGCTGCCTCAGCAAGGGCAGGGCGGCGAGGCGCGGGAGCGCCACAATCAGATGGCGCAGCGGATGGATGGAGGCTTCAATGGCGCAGGCGAGACCGGTATCGAAGACGTCTCTGCTGGCGGTGCTCGCAACAGCGGTGCTGGCGGCGTTTACCTCTGAGGCGGCCGCTTCCACCGGTGCCTGCGAACGCGAAATCCAGTCGGCTGCGGTCAAATACGGTATCCCGGAAGGCATCCTCTATTCGGTCGGCCTGACGGAGACCGGTCGCAAGGGCTCACTCTATCCCTATGCCATGAACGTCGAAGGCAAAGCGATTTTTCCGCCCTCGGAACAGGATGCGATGAGGCAGTTCGATGTCGCCCGCAGGAGCGGGGCGAAGCTCATCGACATCGGATGCATGCAGATCAATCACTATTATCACGGCGAGAATTTTGCCTCCGCCGAAGATATGTTCGATCCGCATCGCAACGTCGAATATGCGGCGAAGTTTCTCCGCAACCTGCATGACCGTCATGAGACGTGGACGATGGCGGTAGCAAGATACCATGCAGGGCCGAATAACAACCCGGCGCAGAAGCAATATGTCTGCCGCGTCATCGCAAATTTGGTGGCCACCGGCTATGGCAAGTGGACTCCCAATGCGAGTAACTTCTGCCGAAATTAATTCAACCAAAGAGGGAAGTGCCGAATTATGACGAAACTGTGTCGTAATGTGGCAGGAATCCGGCGCCAAATCGGTGTGCAAGTCACATTTAACTGCTCGTTAACTTTTCCACGAAACTTTTGTGTGGATATCCAAACGCAGCCACTATATGTAGATCAAATCGCCACACAGGTCTTAATCAATTATTAATTTCTGCCATTCACTTTAACGAGTTGTCGCCGATTCGTGCGATTCGTACCCATAGATCATCGAAGTGCCACGCTGATTCGGAGGCGGACGAATGATCGTAGTGGTTGATGAGCGTGAGCTCGTAAAAGACGGATACACATCCCTGTTCGGCCGGGAGGGCATTCCCTCCACCGGCTTTGATCCATCGGAATTCGGCGAGTGGGTGCAGACCGCCGCCGATTCGGATATTGCGGCGGTCGAGGCCTTTCTGATCGGGCAAGGCCAGCGCAGCTTCGAACTGCCCCGGGCGATCCGGGACCGTTCGATGGCGCCGGTGATTGCGGTCAGCGATCAGCCCTCGCTTGAAAACACGCTTGCGCTTTTCGATTGCGGCGTCGACGACGTGGTGCGCAAGCCGGTTCATCCCCGCGAAATTCTCGCCAGAGCGGCCGCGATCCGGCGCCGGCTGAAGGCGATCGCCAACTATACCGATATCGGTGGCATCCGCGTTTTCTCGGATGGCCGTGACCCCGAGATCAACGGCGAGGTCTTTGCGCTTCCCCGGCGCGAGCGCCGCATCCTCGAATATTTGATCGCCAACCGCGGTCGCCGGGTCACCAAGACCCAGATCTTCAACGCCATCTACGGCATCTTCGATGAAGAGGTCGAGGAGAACGTCGTCGAAAGCCACATCTCGAAGCTGCGCAAGAAGCTGCGTAAGAAGCTCGGCGTCGATCCGGTCGATTCCAAGCGCTTCCTCGGCTACTGCATCGATTGGGCCTGATTTTCCGGCCGGGTGGCGGCGACCGGCTCAACCTCGATATTGGCCTTGCTGCTCGCCATGACAGACAGCTTCACGCAAGGCCCGACAAATACTCTCGAGTTTAACAGGTAGAACGAGGTTTTCAGATGAGCATTTTCGGCAGCATGAAGACGGCGGTATCGGGAATGAATGCGCAGGCGAACCGCCTCAGCACCGTCTCCGACAACATCGCCAACGTTAACACGACCGGTTACAAGGCCGTGTCGACGAGCTTCTCGTCGCTGGTTCTTCCCTCCTCGGGCGGCAATTACAATTCCGGCGGCGTTCAAACCTCCGTCCGGCAGGCCGTCTCCGACCAGGGCGATATTTCCTACACCACCTCCAGCACCGACCTTGCGATCTCGGGCGATGGCTTCTTCATCGTTCAGGGTGCCGACGGCACGCCGGTTCTGACCCGCGCCGGCGATTTCACCAAGGACGACGAAGGCAACCTCGTCAATTCCGCCGGCTTTCAGCTGATGGGCTATTCCTACGACTCCGGCGCTCCCGCCGTCGTCGTCAACGGTTTCGACGGCCTCGTTCCGATCAACGTCACCCAGAGTGGCCTGACCGCCATCGCCTCGACCTCAGGTGTCTTCACAGGCAACCTCAATTCCAACGCCACTGTTGTTACGGCTAATCTCCCGAGCGATAACGGTGCTAGCGGCACCACGACGACTGACACCAAGAAGTTCTCGATGGTCGCCTACGACAGTCTCGGCAACAAGGTGATGTACGACTTCTACTTCACCAAGACCTCAGTCACGACGCCGCCGCCGTCTACCGGTACCGCCAGCACCTGGGAGGTTGCGATCTTCCGCAACGCCGATGCGGCGACGGGCGGCACGACCTCCTTCCCTTACAGCAGCGCCGCTGTCGGCACGACCACGCTCGATTTCGACGCCGCTGGAAAAATAACCAACTCGACGGGCGCCGTCACGATCGACGATACGGCGACGACGGGCCTGTCGATCGACATGGACCTCACGGGCTTCACCCAACTCGCCTCCGAGTTTGCCGGCACCGGCACGCCGAACGGCCAGGCCGCCAGCCCGGTCAAGGACGTCACGATCGACGGCGACGGCATCGTCTACGCCAAATACGAGGATGGCAGCACAAAGCCGCTCTACCGCATTCCGCTCGCCAATGTGGCGAGCCCCGATAAGCTGACGCTGATGAGCGGCAACGTCTACAGCGCCAACGGCCAGTCGGGCGTCACCGTCACCGGCTTCGCGCAGACCAACGGTCTCGGCACCATCAAATCGGGCGCTCTCGAAGGTTCGAACGTCGACCTCGCCGGCGAGCTCACAGAGATGATCGAAGCGCAGCGCAGCTATACCGCCAATTCCAAGGTGTTCCAGACGGGGTCCGACATCATGGACGTCCTCGTCAACCTCAAGAGATAATCGGGCTCAAGAGATAATCAGGGTAACGGGTAAGCCATGTCGCTCACGTCAGCACTTAATACCGCGCAGGGAATATTCAACAATACCGGCACGCAGAGCAGTGTCGTATCGAACAATATTTCGAATGCCGGCAACAAGGATTACGTGCGCCGGCAGGCGATGCTCACCACGTCCCTGAACGGCGCACAGGTCGTCAAGATCGACCGGGCGCAGGAAGATGCCCTGCTGCGCCAGTATTTGAAGTCGTCCTCTCAGGACAGCGCCCAACAGACCCTGCTCAGCGGTCTCGAGGATCTCAAGTCGATCGTGGGTGGCAACGATTACGAAACGGCGCCATCCACCTATCTCGGTGTTTTCCAGCAGAAACTTCAGGCCTTCCGCACGACGCCGGGCAGCACCGTCGCTGCCCAGGGCGCCATCACCGCCGCCCAGGACGTCGCTAACTCGCTGAACAACGCGTCGACTTCCGTTCAGGACGTTCGCGCCAACGCCGACAAGCAGATCGCCACCGACGTCGAGAAGCTGAATACGCTGCTCAGCCAGTTCGAGACGGCCAACAATGCGGTGAAGACCGCCACGGCTTCGGGTACGGATGCATCCGGCGCTCTGGATGAGCGCGAGAAGGCTCTCAAGCAGATTTCACAGATCGTGGGCGTCAGCGCGACGACGCGCGACAACAACGACATGGTGCTGAGCACGACCGACGGGACGATCCTTTTCGAGACGGTTCCGCGCACCGTGACCTTCAAGTCCCAGGATGTCTATACCGCCTCCATCACCGGCAATTCGGTCTATATCGACGGTGTCGCGCTTGCGCGCGGCAGCGGATCGACGGCGACGGGGCAGGGAAGCCTTCAGTCGCTGCTGCAGGTCCGTGACGAGATCGCCCCGAACTTTCAGAAGCAGCTCGATGAAATCGCTCGCGGCCTGGTCTCGCTCTTCAAAGAGCAGAGCATCTCGGGCACCCCGACCTATGTGACCGGTCTCTTCACCTGGAGCGGCGACACGGTGGAGGCCGGCAGCTCTGCTGTTGCCGGCATGGCTTCGACCATCACCGTCAGCAGCACCGTCATCACCTCGCAGGGCGGCGACCCGATGCGCCTGCGGGATGGCGGCGTCAACGCCGATGGCGTCGTCAACAATCCGACCCACCTCAGCGGTTATACGACGGACCTCGACAGTCTTTATAATGCCTTGGGCTCCGACATGGATTTCGACCCGGCAACGGGAACGACGGTCGGCTTCGACGCCACGACGGGCATCGATTCCAACGTCAGCATCATGGAATATGCCACGAATTCCCTCGGCTGGCTCGAGCAGTACCGCAGCAACGCCACGACGGCGGCGGAGAACACTTCGGCGGCACTGTCGCGCTCCGACGAAGCCTATTCCAATGAGACCGGCGTCAACCTCGACGAGGAGCTGACGCTGCTCCTTGATATCGAGCAGTCCTACAAAGCGGCGACCAAGATTCTGAACGCCGTAGACGAAATGCTGAAGTCATTGCTGGATATTGCGAGTTAAGCCATGAAGAGCTCATTTATTTCAAGTTCGGCCATTCAAAATGCGATGCGGTTGACGATCCGTCAGGCGCAGAACCAGATGACGAAGGCGACGATGGAAGCGACCACGGGGGTCTATGCGGATATCGGCGTCTCGCTCGGCGGCAATGCGGCCAGAAGCGTGGATTTCACCCGCGAGACCGACAGAATCGATTCAATCAAATCAAGCAATTCGCTTGTCAGCGCACGCATGGAATCCTCGCAGCTCGGTCTTTCCAAGATGAAGGATGTGGGCGATGGCCTTGTTTCGAAGCTGACGGCGTTGCAGGGCAGCCACGATCCGGGCAGCGTCACCGTCGCCATTCAGTCGGCGACCAGCGCACTTTCGACCATGATGGATACGGCCAATACCATGGTGAACGGGGAATATCTGTTCTCCGGCATCAACACGGACGTACAGCCGCTGACCGACAAGACGACCGCTACGAGCGCCGCCATCGTTACTGCGCTGAACACTTATGCGACCGGCCTCGGCAAGGGCGTTAGCGACCTCACCGGTGATGAAATGGAGACCTTCATTACGACGACGGTTGAGCCGATGTTCAGCGAAGCGAACTGGACCAACACGACGACCGGCTGGTCGCAGGCATCGAGCCAGAATATGACGAGCCGCATCAGCAACTCGGAAGTGATCGAATCCTCGACCAATGCCAATTCCGAAGGCATGCGTTATATGGCGCTTGCCTCGGTCATGACAACCGCGCTGCTCGGGCAGGACCTCAGCACCGATGCAATGACGACGGTGTCCAAGCAGGCCATCAGCTACACGGCCAAAGCCACAAGCGGTCTCGTGACGCAGGCAAGCCAGCTCGGCCTCTCCCAGGAGCGCGTCAAGAAGTCCAATGACGCTCTCGACGCTCAGTCGAACATCATCAAGAACAAGCTGGTCGATCTTCAGGGCGTCGACCCGTACGAAGCTTCGACTCTCGTCAAGACTTTGGAAACGCAGCTTGAAACCGCTTACACGATCGTCTCGAAGATCCAGCAGTTGAGTCTTGTGAACTACCTTTGATGAGCAAAGGCGCGCAATAAAGAAGGATGCATGAATGTATCAGTTCTCATATGCCGAAGTCATGCAGGACTCGGTGGCCGACGCGAAAGAGCGGGAATGGCAAGTTCTTGACCGGTCCATAGAGCTGCTGTCGTTGGCGCGCGACAAGGAAAAATATGGTCGGGAAGCCATCGAAGCCCTGTTTTATACGCGCCGGGTGTGGATCAGTTTTATCGAGGATCTGAAACATCCGGAAAACCAGCTGGATATCCAGCTCAGGGCTAACCTCATCTCGATTGCGATCTGGATATTGAAGGAATGCGACAGGATCAGAAAACGTCTGTCTAATAACTACCAGGGCATCATCGACGTTACCACCATCATCAGGGATGGACTTAAATGAAAAGTACACTTCGCATTTCTCTGAAGGCCGGAGAAAGAATCTTCATCAACGGCGCCGTCCTGCGTGTCGACCGCAAGGTCGCGCTGGAATTCCTGAACGATGTGACGTTCCTTCTCGAGAATCACGTCCTCCAGCCGGAAGGCGCAACGACGCCCCTGCGCCAGCTCTATTTCATCGCGCAGATGATCCTCATCAATCCCGAGGGCAAGGACCACTCGACGGCGATGTTCCGCAAGTCGATCACCATGCTGCTCACCTGCTTCAAGAACGAAGAGATCCTCGCTGAGCTGAAGCGGATCGATGCGCTTGTGTCGACCGGCCGCGCCTTCGACGCCTTGAAGGCGATCCGCGGTCTCTACGCGATCGAAGACAATATCCTCAACAATCACGAACTGCCGCCGACGATGGTCGAGCAGATTCGCAGGGAGATCGCACCATGGCGGTAGACGCAACGTCAAGCGTGACGAGTTCGACCACGACGAGCTCGAGCTCAACTCAGAGCAAGGCGACGCTGAACTACGACAACTTCCTTCAGCTGCTCATCGCGCAGATGAAGAACCAGGATCCGACCGATCCGATGGATGCAAGCGAACAGGTCGCTCAGCTTGCCACCTTCTCGCAGGTCGAGCAGACGATCCAGACCAACACCAAACTGGATACACTCCTGGCAAGCTCGAGCCTGACCCAGGCCAGCAGCTATGTCGGCAAATATATGGAAAGCGCCGACGGCACCGTCAAAGGCGTCATCGATTCCGTGAAGGTTTATTCCGACGGCATCATTGCGACGACCACGGATGGCGGTAAGATACTCGTGCAGGCGGGAATCACTGTCGCCGACGAGGCGCCGAGCAGCAGCTCCTGACGCAAAGGGGCGCCAGCGCACCTGACAATGCCGATCAATCGCAGCCCTGTCATAGCGGGGCTGCTTCGAGGCGATATGAGGTTGCCTTCAGATGAATGAAGCTGATGCATTGGATCTGTTTCAGGCCGCAATCTGGACGGTCCTGATTGCCTCCGGTCCGGCGGTTCTCGCTGCGATGGTGGTGGGTCTCGTCATTGCCTTGATCCAGGCGCTTACCCAGGTGCAGGAAGCGACACTGACCTTCGTGCCGAAGATTGTCGCGGTGCTGGTCGTGGTCGGAATCACCGCCCCCTTCGTCGGCTCACAGATCTCCATTTTCACCAATCTGGTCTTTTCGCGCATTCAGTCGGGTTTCTGAGCCACCTTCGCGCAAGCTTCGCCATTTAATTCTCGATCCGAATTGGGCGGACTCATGTCCGCCTCCTCTCATGAAGAGACGGAATCGTCATGGCGCAACCACCTGCACTCCCCCTTCCGAAAGTCGCCCCGAGCCTGCGCGATATCGGTTTTGCCCTCGGCATCATCGGCATCATCTGCATTCTCTTCCTGCCGATCCCGCCGTTCCTGATCGATATGGGGCTGGCCTTCTCGATTGCTTTCTCGGTGCTGATCCTGATGGTCGCGCTATGGATTCAGAAGCCGCTCGATTTCTCGTCTTTTCCGACCATTCTGCTGATCGCAACGATGACACGATTGGCGCTCAACATCGCGACGACCCGCGTCATCCTGTCCCACGGCAATGAAGGCCACGATGCGGCCGGCGGCGTCATTGCCGGTTTCGCCAGTCTCGTCATGTCCGGCGACTTCGTCATCGGGCTGATCGTCTTCCTGATCCTCATCACCATCAACTTCATCGTCATCACCAAGGGTGCCACGCGTATCGCCGAAGTCGGCGCGCGTTTCACCCTGGACGCCATCCCCGGCAAGCAGATGTCGATCGATGCCGATCTCTCGGCCGGCATCATCGATGAAAAGGAAGCCCAGCGCCGGCGCAGGGAGCTCGAAGAGGAGAGCTCCTTCTTCGGGGCGATGGATGGTGCGTCGAAATTCGTGCGCGGCGATGCCGTCGCCGGCCTCATCATCACCGCGATCAACGTCTTCGGCGGCATAATCATCGGCTATTTCCGTCACGGCATGCCGATCGGCGAAGCGGCCGACGTCTTCGTCAAGCTCTCCGTCGGCGACGGCCTCGTCTCGCAGATGCCGGCCCTCATCGTTTCGCTCGCAGCCGGCCTTCTCGTGTCACGCGGCGGTACGACCGGCTCCACGGACCAGGCTGTCGTCAACCAGCTGAGCGGCTATCCCCGCGCGCTCTCCGTCTCGGCCGTCTTGATGTTCGTTCTCGGCCTGATGCCGGGCCTGCCGACCATTCCCTTCACCGTCCTCGGCGGTCTTCTCGCCTTCGGCGCCTGGTTCATTCCGCGGCAGGTCGAGGCTGAAAACAAGCTTCGCCGCGAACAGGAGGAAAAGAAGGTCGTCCAGAGCAAGGAGCTGGAGAAGGATTCGGTCAAGTCGGTGCTCCGCACCTCCGAGATCGAGCTCGCGCTCGGCAAGATGGTGTCGACCCGCCTGCTCGGCGCTCACCAGGAGCTGGCGTTCCGCGTCGGCAAGATGCGCAAGAAGTTCGCCACCCAATACGGTTTCGTCGTGCCGGAAATCAAGGTCACGGACGACATCGCCATTCCCGAGAAGTCCTATCAGATCCGCATCCATGGCACGACGGTCGCATCCAACCTGCTGCGCGTAGGTGAAGTCCTGGTCGTCACCGGCGCCGGTCGCAAGCCGAGCATTCCCGGCGACGAAATCCGCGAACCTGCTTTCGGAATGCCGGCCGTCTCGATCCTCGAAAACTTCGCCGACGATCTGAAACGCGAAGGCTTCCAGCCGATCGACAACGTCTCCGTCGTGCTCACGCACATGAGCGAGGTCATCCGCAACAACCTGCCGCAACTTCTATCCTACAAGGACGTCAAGGTGCTGATCGACCGCCTCGACCCGGAATACAAGAAGCTTGCCGATGAGATCTGCTCATCGCACATGTCCTATTCCGGCCTGCAGGCGGTGCTCAAGCTCCTACTTGCCGAGCGCGTTTCGATCCGCAACCTGCATCTCATTCTCGAAGCGGTGGCCGAGCTTGCCCCGCATGTCAGGAAGACCGAGCAGATCGTCGAGCATGTCCGCATCCGCATGGCCCAGCAGCTCTGCGGCGATCTCGCCGATAATGGCGTCTTGCGTGTGTTGCGCCTCGGCAGCAAATGGGATCTCGCCTTCCACCAGGCCCTGAAGCGCGATGCCAAGGGCGAGGTGATCGAATTCGACATCGATCCGCGCAGCCTGGAGGAGTTCAGCGAGCAGGCCAGCAAAGTTATCCGTGAGTTCATGGATCGCGGCCTGCCATTCGCCCTTGTCACGTCGCCGGAAACACGCTCCTATGTGCGCATGATCATCGAACGGCTGTTCGCCACGCTCCCGGTCCTGTCGCATGTCGAATTGGCCAAGGGCATCGAGATAAAGATTTTGGGCTCGATTTCATGATAACAGACCCGCAAGGGACGGTTCTTGCGCTGTTTCTGGTTTTCTGCCGGATCGGCGGCTGTGTGCTGGTTCTTCCGGGTTTTTCCTCGGCGCGCGTGCCTGAGCAGCTGCGCGTCTTCATTGCTCTCGCGCTGTCGATCGCCGTCATGCCGCTGCTCTGGGATACCGTTTATCCCGCCGTTCATACGGGATCCGCGACCTATATCGGCCTGATCTTCAGCGAATCACTGATCGGCGTGATGTACGGCATGCTGGCCAGACTCTATACGCTCGGCATGCAATTCGCTGCGACGATCCTCGCCATGATGGTCGGCTATACCCAACCGGGTTCGGCCGATGTCATCGAAGACACTCCCGAGACCAGCCTTTCCGCCTTCATCACCTTTGCCGGCATCATGATTCTCTTCATCATGGATTTCCATCACATCGTCTTCCGCGCCCTGATCGATTCCTACACGACCATGCCTTTCGGCGGCTTGGTGCAGATGCGCGCGACGCTGATCTCCTTCACCGACACGCTCGAGCAGACGACCTACATCATGCTGCGGCTGTCGAGCCCCTTTCTGATCTACGGCATGATCTTCAACGTCTCGATCGGCTTCATCAACAAGCTGGCGCCGCAGATCCCGGTCTATTTCATTTCCACGCCCTATCTCCTGATGGGCGGGCTCTTCCTTCTTTACATCTCGATTGCGGCGCTGGTCAGCCAGTTCGGCCAAGCCTTCAGTTCGATCTATATCGGGCGATGAGGCTGTCATGATCGAGAAGAGCCGCTCCCAGAAGCTCAAGCGTCTCCTGTCGGTGCAGCGGCATATCGAAAGGATGGCGGAAAACGATCTGGCCGAAACCAGCCGTCAACGCATCGAGGTCAATGCGGCGATGGACGATGTCATCGTCGCGCTTGGCTCGATGGATCCCGTCCACCACGCTTTCTCGCAGAATTATGCCGATCGATTCGGCCGGCTCACCATCAAGGATCAGCAGCTGACCGGCATGCAGCAGATCCACGAGATGCGGCTGTCGCGCGAGCGCGCCAAGGCCGATCGGCTCGAAGAGGGCATGAAAGAGGCCTTGGACGCTGAGCGCCGCGAGGCCGACGACAATGCCGTTTACGATGTAATCGATCAGCAATTCGCAACGCCAGCCTCCAGCAAGCTTCAAAAACCATAATCGTTGCGATCTTAATTCAGAGGATTGTAACGTGGCTATTTCGCCCCCCAGTGATCTGGTCCTGGACGTGGTCAAAGCTGCCGACCCCATGGAGGTTCAGGCAGCCCAGGAGAAATTGAAGGCAAACCGTGCGGCCTTTGCCGCGACGAGCCTCGCCGAGAACGGCAAGGGCTTCTCCAATACGGTCGACGTTCTCGATCATATCGGCCAGAAGAGCGGCCTCTCCAACATCCAGAACCGCACCAAGGCCGAGGAGGTTCCGGAAAGCTACCGGAAGTTCGAGGCCATGGTGCTGCAGAACTTCGTCAAGTCGATGCTGCCGAGCGAGAGCGAAGACGTTTACGGCAAGGGCGCGACCGGCGACATCTGGAAGGGCATGATGGCCGAGCAGCTCGGCAACACCATGGCCAAGGGCGATGGCATCGGCATCGCCAAGCAGATGTACAGCGAGCAGCTGCGCCGCCAGGAAGGCAAGATCGTCAACGCTTCGACCGATGATCGCGACCGCAACACAGCGCTCAGCATGATCGACGACTTCCAGCGCAGGACCTTCGGCACGCCGACCGCCGACTCCAAGACAGCAAGCGACACATAATCGAGGACACAATGGAAATAGTTTCGAACGAATACAGGATCAAATCCGTTCTCGGACGCCTCGAGATGATCATCGACAATGAGAACACCCGGATCGGCAACGATCCGCAATTTGATCTCAAGGTCTCCAACGCGCACAAGAGCCGTTGCCTCTACGAGCTGTCGATGCTTTTCCGCGATACCGATCCGGCCGAGCTTGCCGCTGCCCATCTCGATCAGCTGCACGGCCTGAAAAAGAAACTGGTTCTGAACGCCAGGCGTGTCGAGGCGCATCTCGAAGCGGTTCGTGCCGTGGCCGACCTCCTGAAGAATGCGGTTCAGGACGCCGACGCCGACGGCACCTATTCCCAGGAACAATTCGCCGCGCGTGGAAACTGATGGTCAAGCTCGTCCTTACCGGTATCTGGGTTTGCGCCATCACCTTGGCCTCGGTCTATTTTTCGGTGTACCTGGCGACGGCGCCGGCACCCGCGGCAACGGATTCCAAGCAGAGCGCGCTCGAACTGGTGAAGGGTGAAACGATCACTGTGCCGGTCATCGGCGACGGTGCGATCACCGGTTATTTTCTCGGCCGCATTTCCTTCATGATGAAGAAGGACATGCTGAAGGGCGTGACCTTGCCGCTCACCGAGATGACGACCGACGAACTTTTCAGCCTGCTCGTCGGCAACAAGATGGTCGATCTTGCCCACATCAAATCCTTCGACCCGAAAGCCTTTCGCGAGGAGATCAGGAAGGGCATGAACGAGCGCCTCGGCGGCGAGTATGTCGCTGACGTGATGCTGGAGCAGCTCGATTATCTCTCCAAGGAAGAGGTCAAGGAAAATTCGGCCGGTCAACCGAAGAAGCTCGGCGCACCGGTCAAGATCGTCGAAGGCGCCCCAGCCGAGGAAGCATCGGCCCCCGCACATTGAAGCAACCGATCATCGATGCACAAACGGCGCCTTCGGGCGCCGTTTGTCGTTGGGCCGCCTTTGGTTAACAAACTACTTATGCGAGCATCAAAATCCAAGGAATTTTCCTAAGGGTTGTTTGAAACCGTCCTGCTATATCAGGTGGCACAGCTTGGCATGCGCCGTTTTCCGCGATCGGGGCGACGCCGTCCATGCGTGACGCGACCGGTTCTTTCGAGACCTCCGGGGTGCGGAAATATGGGCTTGTTTTCCGGGATTTCGGGCGCATGAGGCACCCTCGGCAGGAGGTAGGAATGAATTTGATTGCAAACTTCGCGGTGCTTGCGTCGCGGCGGACGATCTTCGATCTGCCGGTCTGCGATCTCGGCTGGGACGATGCCCTCGTTTTTATCAACGAGCTGGCGTCCATTCCCGTCGGCCAGACCGTGGTTTGCTTCGTCAACGCCCATAACATGCTGACGGCGCTGCGCGACGATGAATATTACCGGATCGTGTCGCACAACTTGGTGCTGCCGGATGGTATCGGCCTCAATATAGCATCGCAGATCGCCCATGGTGGGCCATTTCCCGCCAATCTGAACGGCACCGACTTCGTGCCGGCCCTGCTCACCTTCATGGAGACCCCGCGCCGCATCGGTCTCATCGGAGGCAAGCGCTCGGTCGTCGAGGCGGCGGCGGAAAATTTCCGCAAGCACACGCCCTGGCATGAGTTTGTGGTTATTTCCGATGGATTTTTCGACAAGGTCGACTCCACGGATGTCATCGAGGAGGTCGAGCGCCAGAAACTCGATATTCTGATCGTCGGCATGGGGACGCCGCTGCAGGAGAAATGGGTTCATGACAATATTCGTGCCGACCATGCGCGCCTGGTGCTGACGGTGGGCGCGCTCTTCGACTTCGTCTCCGGCGCCGTGCCGCGGGCGCCGAAGACCGTACGGATGATGCGTCTGGAATGGGCCTATCGCCTGATACAGGAGCCCGCGCGCCTGTGGCGGCGCTACATCGTCGGCATTCCGGTCTTCCTCTTTCATGTCCTGCGCTACCGCTTCCGCCGGCGCGAAAGAATGCTCAGCCATCCGGAAGAGGCCCGCAGCGTCGTGCAGCCGGCGGCCGATCGCAAGAAGGCGAGCTGAGCCTGCAGTGTCCGCGCGTTTGACGCGCAGCAGCGCTATCGAGAATCGGACCGCAATTCTTGCCGGCTGCGGTTAACCATTTCTTTGCCATGAATATTTAGAGTGACTTAATCATCTGCTTCGCATGCGGATGAGTAAACTCGGCCATCATGTGCATGAGATGTGGCGCAAATGTACGATAGCAGGGCCAGAAGTAGTTTTCTCGATCACGCAGCCGCAAGGCCGCGCGCCCATGACGATCCCTATCGGCCGCCCCGATCAAACGGACCGGATATCGCCCCGCCCGAAGCCGACCTGCTGCGCGCCATCGGCCGTGTGCTGGAAGAGCAGCGCATGAGGGCGGCGCCCGAGGCGCCGCTCGTCGACCGCATCGAAACAATTCTCGGCAACCGCCTCCGGGCTGCCAATGATGTCGGCCATCGTCTTCCGCCGGAACCGGCGCGATATGAGGAGCCAATGGCTTCCGCCGGAGAGCCGGCGATTTCGGTCGAACCGCTCGCCGCAATTCATCAGGAAACGCTCGAGCCCCGCCCGGCAGCACCGCAGCGCCGCGCGGACAGGGCCGGCCTTGCGGTAACGGTCGCTGCCGCAACGATCCTGGGCGCCGGCCTGCCGATGCTGATGCCGGCTGCGCCCGTCCTCTACCGCGCCGAAGCGACGCTTGCTGTGAAAACGGATGCCGCAAGCCGCGCCGCTTTTACGCAGGCTGCGGCGAAGGGACTGCTGTCGGCGCGCGTGGCTGCGTCGACAGTCGCCACCCTGAAGCTCGATCACGATCCCGAATTCGTCGGCACGGGCGCCAATGCGTTCGCCGTTGCGCTCGATCTTCTCTCGGCGACCGGTGCTGCCGCCGATCCGGCCTCGCGCGCCGAGGTCGCGCTGAGACGTGCAGTCGAGATTGTGCCCGATGCCGCCGCCGGCACGATCCGGGTGCGGGTGACGACCGGCGACGGCGCCAAATCCACCCGCATCGCCGCAAGGCTGGCCGAGGCAGCGGGCGGCGACGCACGCGGCGGCAACGCCGAAACCGACGCGGTTTTGCGCAAGGCCTATGACGAGGTTCAGGCGGAGCTTGCCGCCTTCACGGCAAAGAGCGGCGAAGGCAACGTCAAGGTGGCGATCGATCTTCGCCGCCAGATCGACCGGCTTGATGCCGATCTGAAAGAGGCAGACCAGAACATTCTCGCGGCCAAGGCGCAGGCCGACCGGCTGAAGGCGGCGAAGCTTGCCGGCGTGCTGGACGGTTCCGTGCCCTCCGACATGCTCTCGCCGGCGATGCAGGACTGGCGCGACAAATATGCGGTCGCCAGGACGACGCTTGCGCAGCTTTCGGCTGAGCTTGGCCCGCGTCATCCGCGCCTGTTGCAACAGCAGGCCGAAACCGACGGCCTCAAGGAGAACATGGGCAGGGAGCTTGCCCGGCTCGCACAGGTCGCCAACGCCGCCGCCAAGGCTGCGGTCGATGCACGCAAGGGCCTGAACGACCGCCGCAACACGCTGATCGCCCAGAGCCGGGATACCGGCGTCGATCTGTCGCGGCTGACCGAGCTGCGCGAGAAGGCGAATGCCGCCCGCTCGCGCCTGGATGATGCGACGTCCGCATCGGCGACAGCCGGCGACGGCCATATCACCGTTTTGAAACCGCCGCTGACATCGGCGGTATCGGCAAAGAGTGGTCTGACCGGCCGCGCTCTGGCCGGCGCCGCCACGGGCCTGGCAATCGGTCTTGCCCTGGCTTTCCTGCTGTCCTTGCGCAAATCCGTCGCGTCTCCTGCAACGGAGTTGCCGGCATCTCCGCCCGTTGCTTCTCCGCCGCCATTGCCCGTGCCAGCCCCGGCGGCGGTCGACGAGATCGCGCAGCTGCGCTCCGAAATCTCAGGCCTGCGGGACCGGCTTCGGGTTCATGTGATGGAAACGCGGCAACCGCGGCGCTGAAGCACCCATTTCCTTGCAAATTTGATATTGCCTTGCCGCTTTCCGACAGGATAGGGCGTTAGCGGGCATTTGACGCTCGTCAACTATTCCTAGATTGACGCAAAACAGGGCGGAGAGACGCGTGACGACAGTAATCGACGGCAAGAACGTAGCTGCATCGGTCATTCAGACGGTCAAGAGTGCGACGGCAGCGTTGGAAAAGATGAGTGGCGTTACCACCGGCCTCGCGGTCATCATCGTCGGCGACGATCCGGCGAGCCACGCCTATGTCGGGTCCAAGAGCCGCATGGCCAAGGAGTGCGGTTTCAAGTCCGTTCAGCACACCCTGCCGGCCGAGACGACACAGGAGGAGCTGGCAGGCCTCGTCGCCGCCCTCAATGCCGATCCGTCGATCCACGGCATCCTGGTGCAGCTGCCCTTGCCGAAGCCGCTCGACAGTGAGCCGATCATCCAGTCGATCCTGCCCGAAAAAGATGTCGATGGCCTCAGCGTCGTCAATGCCGGCAAGCTCGCCACCGGCGACCTGAAGACCGGGCTGGTCTCCTGCACGCCGGCCGGCGCCATGGTCTTCGTCCGCCGCACCCATGGCGAGGATCTCTCCGGCCTCAACGCCGTCGTCATCGGCCGTTCCAATCTGTTCGGCAAGCCGATGGCGCAATTGCTGCTCAACGCCAATGCGACGGTGACGATGGCTCACTCCAGAACCAGGAACCTCGCCGACGTCTGCCGCAATGCCGATATTCTGGTCGCCGCCGTCGGCCGGCCGGAGATGGTCAGGGCCGATTGGGTCAAGCCCGGCGCGACGGTGATCGATGTCGGCATCAATCGCGTCCCGGCTCCTGAGAAGGGCGAGGGCAAGACCCGGCTCGTCGGCGACGTGGCCTTCCGCGAAGTCTCCGAAGTCGCCAGCACCATCACGCCGGTGCCCGGCGGCGTCGGGCCGATGACCATCGCTATGCTGATGGCCAACACCGTCATCGCCGCTCATCGCGCTGCAGGGCAGACACCGCCGCAGTTCTGATTATGGCTGCTGTGGGGCAGGGCCGGTCGAGGCCCTGACGATCAGTTCGGTTTTCCACAGCTCCTGTTCGGGAAAGGGGCCGGCCTGTTTCACCGTGCCGATCAGCCGCTGCGCGATGCGAACGCCTGCGGCCCGCAGCGAGGAGCGCGTCGTCGTCAGCGGCACCGAGAAGTTTTCCGGCTTCAAGAGCGGCAGCACGTCGTCATGGGCGATCAGTGAAATGTCCTCGCCGAGCCGCAATCCCGCCTGGTTGACCGAGCGGATCGCCCCGAGTGCCATCACCGTGCTGGAGCAGAGGATCGCCGTCGGCCGTTCCGGCAGTTGCAGGAACCGTTCCATCGCCAGCAGCCCCTGTTCGTCGGTCATCAGCGCGTGGCTGATGCAATCCTCCTCAAGCGTGAGGCCGCGTTCGGCAAGCGCTGCGATGACGCCGTTTCTTCTGCGGATGGCGAAATCGAGATGCATCGGCCCGTTCATCAAAGCAAAACGCGTATGGCCGAGCTGTAGCAAGAGCCGCGTTGCGTCGTAGAAGGCCCCTTCATTGTCGATGTCGAGATAGGGATAGTCCAGCTCCGCGCCGAAGGAGCGACCGTGCACGACATAGGGCATGGAGAGCGACTTCAGCATGGGAAGCCGCGGGTCGTGGCCGCGCATATAGGCGACGAACAGCGCATCGACATTGCCGCTGATCGCAAGGCGCCGGAGCGCCGCCACCTCGTCGTCCGGGTCGGATGGCATGATGACGAAATGGAAATCGTGGCGCACGGCCTCCTCGCCGAGCCCGGTCAGAAATTCGCCGAAATGCACGTCGGACTGGTGGCCGGGAGCCGTCGGCATGACGAGGCCGATCGAGCCTGCCTTGCCGGTCGCAAGCCGCTGGGCAGCCTTGTTCGGCCGGTATCCGGTTTCCTTGACAGCCTGGAGCACGCGCTCCCGGGTCGCTTCGTTGACCTCGGGATAGCCGTTCAGCGCCCGGCTTACTGTCGTCTGCGAAAGCCCAAGCAATTCCGATAGCTGTTTGAGATTCACCTGCTATGCTTCCTCCCGGCCCGCTTGGCGCCTCGACAGGCAAGCCGCCTCCCAGCGACATCCAAAGCGCTTTCAATTATGTATTCATTTGGCGCGCTTGACTCAAGAAAAATCGCTCCATATTGCCCAAGAGAAACCGGTGGACGCCACTATTCTGCATGTCTGCGGCGGCTTTTCGCGAAATGACTTGACTTCGCTCCACCGAAAGTGGAATGAGTTGGGTGCCAAAGCGCTTTGAAAATTTCCGTTGAAGAAGTTTGGCGCTATTGAGTTTGTGATGGGAGGTTGATCACATGAAAAAGTCATTTTTGATGAGCGTTGCCGTGGTGGCGCTTTTTGCCGGTGCTGCGTCCGCGGCCGATCTGAAGTTTGCGCCGGGAGAAGATGCCAAGTTCAACTGGAAGAGCTATGACGAATTCAAGGCCGCGCACGCCGATCTGAAGGGTCAGCCGCTGACGATCTTCGGGCCGTGGCGCGGCGAGGACGAGACGTTCTTCAGGAGCGTTCTCGCCTATTTCACCGAGGCGACCGGCATCGACGTCAAATACTCCTCTTCCGAAAACTACGAGCAGCAGATCGTCATCGACACGCAGGCGGGTTCGCCGCCGAACGTCGCCATTCTGCCGCAGCCGGGCCTGCTGGCCGATCTCGCCGGCAAGGGCTTCCTGACGCCGCTCGGCGACGACAATTCCAAGTGGATCAAGGACAATTACGGCGCCGGCGACAGCTGGGTCGGTTATGGCACCTACAAGGGCAAGGATGGCAAGGAAGCCTTCTACGCCTTCCCTTATAAGGCCGACGTCAAGTCGCTCGTCTGGTACGTGCCGGAGAATTTCGAGGAAGCCGGCTATAAGATCCCGACGACCATGGAAGAGCTCCATGCCCTGACCGACCAGATCGTCAAGGATGGCGGCGTTCCCTGGTGCATCGGTCTCGGTTCCGGCGGCGCGACCGGCTGGCCGGCGACCGATTGGGTCGAGGACATCATGCTGCGCATGCAGCCGCCGGAAGCCTACGACAAGTGGACGACCAACGAGCTGAAGTTCACCGATCCGGCCGTGGTTGCCGCGATCGACGAATTCGGCAAGTTCGCCAAGAACGAGAAATATGTAAACGGTGGTGTCGCAGCCGTGGCCTCGACCGATTTCCGCGACAGCCCGAAGGGCCTCTTCACCGTTCCGCCGAAGTGCTACCTGCACCATCAAGCCTCGTTCATACCCTCCTTCTTCCCTGAGGGCACGAAGCTCGGACAGGACGCCGACTTCTTCTATATGCCGACCTATGCTTCGCATCCCGAACTCGGCAAACCGGTGCTCGGCGCCGGCACGCTCGTCTCGATCACCAAGGACTCGAAGACGGCCCGCGCCTTCATCGATTTCCTGAAGACCCCGATCGCACACGAGGTCTGGATGGCGCAGTCGAGCTTCCTGACACCCTACAAGGGCGTCAGCACGGAGGCCTATGCCAATCCGCAGATGAAGAAGGAAGGCGAGATCCTGACGTCGGCCACCACCTTCCGCTTTGACGGTTCCGACCTGATGCCGGGCAAGATCGGCGCAGGCGCCTTCTGGACGGGCATGGTCGATTTCGTCGGCGGCAAGACTGCCGAAGAGGCGGCCGGCGAAATCCAGAGCGCCTGGGACGGCATCAAATAATCGTTAATACGATGCCGCCGGTTTGCCGGCGGCATGGCCTGCGTGACTGGCCGGGTTCTCAATGAGCCCGGCCTTCGCGGGATATATCGTGCTGGGCAATCAAACAGATTGACGGTGGCCGGCCTTGATCCGTCAGAATAAAATCCGGTCGGAATGAAATCAGGGGAAGCAGGGGAGGGCGAAATGCTGTTGCAGATTGTGTCCGCGTTGGGCGTCGTGGTCGTGGCCGTTGTCGCGTGCTCGGCCTATTTCTATTTTTCGAACAAGATTCTGGATCTGGCACTGCCGGTGAAGGATGGCGACATCCGCGCCGCATCGCGCAACCTCAACCGGCGCGCACTGATCCGGCCGTGGTTGTTCATCGGGCCTGCGCTGTTCCTGCTTTTCGTCTACCTCGTTTATCCCGTCGTCGCGACCTTCATCCTCTCCTTCTACGACCGCACCGGTCTGCAGTTCGTCGGCCTTGCCAACTACAAATGGGCGATTGGGGACCGCGAATTCCGCCAGTCGATCTTCAACAACATCCTCTGGCTTGCCGTCGTGCCGGCCGCCTGCACCTTCTTCGGCCTTGTCATCGCCGTGATGACAGACCGCATCTGGTGGGGCAATATCGCCAAGAGCATCGTCTTCATGCCGATGGCGATCTCTTTCGTTGGCGCATCGGTTATCTGGAAATTCATCTATGAATATCGCGGCGGTAACGACGTCCAGATCGGCTTGCTGAACGCCATCGTCCAGCTTTTCGGCGGCACGCCGGAAGTCTGGATCTCGGTTCCTTTCTGGAACAATTTCTTCCTGATGATCATCCTGATCTGGATCCAGACCGGTTTCGCCATGGTCATCCTTTCGGCGGCGCTGCGCGGCATTCCGGAAGAGACGATCGAGGCCGCCGTCATCGACGGCGCCAATGGTTGGCAGATCTTCTGGCGCATCATGGTGCCGCAGGTCTGGGGCACCATCGCCGTGGTTTGGACGACGATCACCATCCTCGTCCTCAAGGTCTTCGACATCGTGCTGACCATGACGAACGGCCAGTGGCAGACGATGGTGCTGGCGAACCTGATGTTCGACTGGATGTTCCGCGGCGGCGGCGATTCCGGCCGAAGCGCCGTCATCGCCATCATCATCATGCTTGCCGTCACGCCGATCATGATTTGGAACGTGCGCCGCGCCAACCGCGAACTGAAGGGCCATTGAGATGACCGCTGTCGGAAGCTACTTCAAGATCGGTCCCGCCCGTCTCTTCGTTCACCTTGCCGTTCTGCTGATCGTCATCATCTGGCTGATCCCGACGCTCGGCATCTTCGTCAGCGCGCTGCGCGACAAGGACCAGATCGTCGTCTCCGGATGGTGGACGGCCTTTGTCGGCTCGACGCAGACCGTCGCCGTCCGCCTGGGCACGCCCGATCAGCAAAAGCAGGAAGGCGCCACTTACGTCATTTCAGGCAATGTGCTGGAAGGGCAGACCGGCCGCTCGGTAAAAGCCTTCGGCAACCGCGTGCAGCAGCCGGCCGCTTTCGATGCCGGCGAGACCGCCGATCTCGGTGATGGCGAAATGCTGCAGATCAACAGCGACGGCAGCTATCGCTATACGAAGAACACGGCTTTTTCGCCTGACGAGCGGCCGCGGCGCATCTACGTGTCCGTCTCGGCGCCGCCGCAATTCACGCTGCAGAACTATAAAACGGTTCTGACCGGCGAAGGCATCGGCCAGTCCTTCATCAATTCGCTGACGGTGACGATCCCGGCGACGATCATCCCGATCCTGATTGCCGCTTTTGCCGCCTATGCCCTGAGCTGGATGGAGTTTCCCGGCCGCGCGCTGCTGATTGCGCTCGTCGTCGGCCTCATCGTCGTGCCGCTGCAGATGTCGCTGATTCCGCTGCTTCGCCTCTACAACGAGATCGGCAATATGCTCGGCCAGCCGTCGAAGACCTATCCCGGTATCTGGTTCGCGCACACCGCCTTCGGCATGCCGCTCGCCATCTTTCTCCTGCGGGCCTATATCGCCGGCCTGCCGAAGGAGATCATCGAATCCGCCCGCGTCGACGGCGCGAGCGACTTCGAGATTTTCACCCGTATCGTTTTGCCCTTGTCCTTCCCGGCACTCGCCTCCTTCGCCATCTTCCAGTTCCTGTGGGTATGGAACGACCTGCTCGTCGCCATGGTCTTCCTCGGCACCGATCAGGATCACCTCGTGCTGACCGGCAGGCTGAACGCGCTGCTCGGCTCGCGCGGCGGCAATTGGGAGATTTTGACGGCGTCGGCCTTCGTCACTATCGTCGTGCCGCTGCTCGTCTTCTTCGGACTGCAGCGTTATCTGGTGCGTGGTCTGCTGGCGGGTTCGGTCAAGGGCGGCTGACAATCCCCCGAAATGTGACGAACAGGATATCTCATGAACGTGGCTTCCCAATCGATCTTGACCGCCGACAAGGACTGGTGGCGCGGCGCGGTGATCTATCAGATCTATCCGCGCTCCTACCAGGATTCGAACGGCGACGGCATCGGCGATCTGAAGGGCATCACCGCCCGCCTGCCGCATGTGGCGAGCCTCGGCGTCGACGCGATCTGGATCTCGCCCTTCTTCACCTCGCCGATGCGCGATTTCGGTTACGACGTTTCCGATTACGAGAATGTCGATTCGATCTTCGGCACGCTGGTGGATTTCGACACGATGATATCAGAGGCCCATCGCCTCGGAATCCGCGTGATGATCGACCTCGTCATCTCCCACAGCTCGGACCAGCACCCCTGGTTCGTGCAGAGCCGTTCCAGCAAGACCAATGCCAAGGCTGATTGGTATGTCTGGGCCGACGCAAAACCCGATGGCTCGCCGCCGAATAACTGGCTGTCGATCTTCGGCGGCTCCGCATGGGCGTGGGACCCGACGCGCATGCAGTATTACCTGCACAATTTCCTGACCTCGCAGCCGGATATGAACCTGCATAACCCGGAAGTGCAGGATCGTCTGCTCGATGTCGTGCGCTTCTGGCTCAATCGCGGCGTCGACGGTTTCCGCCTCGATACCATCAATTTCTATTTCCACGATCCGCTCTTGCGCGACAACCCGGCGCTTGCGCCCGAGCGGCGCAACGCCTCGACGGCGCCGGCGGTCAATCCCTATAACTTCCAGGAGCATATCTACGACAAGAACCGGCCGGAGAACCTTGCCTTCCTGAAGCGTTTCCGCGCCGTGCTCGAAGAGTTCCCGGCAATCGCCGCCGTCGGCGAGGTGGGTGACAGCCAGCGCGGCCTCGAAATCGTTGGCGAATATACCTCCGGCAATGACAAGATGCACATGTGTTATGCCTTCGAGTTCCTGGCGCCCGATCCGCTGACGCCGGAGCGCGTCGAGGAGGTGATGGAGGATTTCGAAGCTGCCGCACCCGATGGCTGGGCCTGCTGGGCCTTCTCCAATCATGACGTCATGCGTCACGTCAGCCGCTGGGGCGGGCTGGTCGCCGATCACGACGCCTTCGCCAAACTCTATGCCTCGCTGCTCTTGACGCTGCGCGGCTCCGTCTGCCTCTACCAGGGCGAGGAGCTGGCGCTGACGGAAGCCGATCTCGCCTATCAGGATCTGCAGGATCCTTATGGCATTCAGTTCTGGCCTGAGTTCAAGGGCCGCGACGGCTGCCGCACGCCGATGGTCTGGGACAGCCACGTCGCCCAGGGCGGTTTTTCAACCGTCAAGCCCTGGCTGCCGGTACCGGTCGAGCACATCCTGCGCGCGGTCAACGTCCAGCAGGGCGACGAGACTTCGGTGCTGGAGCACTATCGCCGCTTCATTGCCTTTCGCAAGTTGCATCCGGCCTTTGCCAAGGGTGAAATCGAATTCGAGGAGGCGCAGGGCGACAGCCTGGTCTTCACCCGCGAATACGGCGATGAAAAGCTGCTCTGCATTTTCAACATGAGCCCGGCCGAGACCGGCGTCACTCTGCCTGCGGGAGAGTGGCAGGCATTGACGGGCCATGGCTTTACCAGCAACAACTATGGCGACAAGATCGATATTCCGGCCTGGGGGGCGTATTTCGCCCGTCTCGCTTAAGGATCAGGAGGGGAGTGACAAATGACTGGACTGACACTGAAGGACATCCGCAAATCCTACGGTTCCGTGGATGTTCTCCATGGTATCGACCTCGATATCAAGCAGGGCGAATTCATCGTCTTCGTCGGTCCGTCCGGTTGCGGCAAGTCCACGCTTCTGCGCATGATTGCCGGTCTCGAGGCGATTACCGGCGGCGAGATGTATATCGACGGCCAGCTCGTCAATGACGTGCCGCCATCGAAGCGCGGCATCGCAATGGTCTTCCAGTCCTACGCGCTCTATCCCCACATGACCGTCTACGACAATATGGCCTTCGGCATGAAGATCGCCGGCGAAAGCAAACAGGAGATCGACCGCCGTGTCCGCGCGGCGGCCGAGAGCCTGCAGCTGACCAAATATCTCGACCGCCTGCCGAAGGCGTTGTCGGGCGGCCAGCGCCAGCGCGTGGCGATCGGCCGCGCCATCTGCCGCGATCCCAAGGTCTTTCTGTTCGACGAGCCGCTGTCCAACCTCGATGCAGCGCTGCGCGTTGCCACCCGTATCGAAATTGCCCGCCTTAACGAGCAGATGGCCGATACGACGATGATCTACGTCACCCACGACCAAGTCGAGGCGATGACGCTCGCCGACCGTATCGTCGTCCTCTCGGCCGGCAATATCGAGCAGGTCGGCGCGCCGCTGGAGCTCTACGAGCGTCCCGCCAACCTATTCGTCGCAAAATTCATCGGCTCGCCCGCCATGAACATCATTCCCGCGACGATCGCCGGGACCGGCAGCCAGACGACCGTGACGCTGACCGGCGGCATGTCGGTGACATTAGATGTGGCGACCGAAGCCTCCGAGAAAGGCAAACAGGCGAGCTTCGGCGTTCGTCCCGAAGATCTGAGGATCGCCGATGGGAGCGATTATGTTTTCGAGGGCGAAGTCTCGATCGTCGAGGCGCTCGGCGAAGTGACGCTGCTTTATATCGAGGGCCTGGTTCCCGGTGAGCCGATCGTCGTCAAGTTGCCGGGCATTTACGATGTCCATAAGGGCCAGAAGATGCGCTTTGCCGCCGATCGGCAGAAGCTGCATCTCTTTGACGCGACCGGCCATACTTACCGGAAATGAGGTAGCCATTTCTGGGGGAATAATTCCGAGAATTATACTTGGCGGGCCGGATTATCACTTTCTGTTAAAGATCGGCTGCTAACTTTTCCTCATCAATTTACGAGGGGGACAAGCAGTGGCCGCTTCCAATCCATCACAGCCAAGATCTCACTTCCTGAGCAAGGAAGAATCCTTCATGTATGACCGCGAGGCGCGGTTCAAGATGGAGGACACGATGAATGCCGCGCGCATCGAATATACGGAAAAGGGTGTCATGCACGCGGCTTCGCGCCGCTGCGATATCGTCCGCATCTCGATGAGCAGCGCGACGCTCGCCATCCTGACCCAGTTCAACCTGCCGAAGCAGTTCTATCTGGATATTCCAGATGCCCGCATCACCAAGGTCGGCTGCCTGCTGATGAAGGTGAATGCCAACAACACGATCGAGGTGCGCTTCCTGCGACTGCTGACCCAGAAGGAACTCAACAAGATCTTCGTCTACAGCACGCACCCGGCGCACAAGGATTACGTTCTCGATATCCGCGCCTAAGGATATCACCGGACCTGATACAGAAAACCCGCGGGGTGCTTCGTGCGCACCCCGCGGGTTTTTGTTTGCTCCGGGCGTTCATGCTCAGTGGAAGAGCACGCTCGCACCCTGATCGGAAGCGCCGACGGCGCGGCGGAAGGGGGCGAAGAGTTCACGGCCCATGCCGAATTCATTGTCGGAGAGATCGATGCTCACCGGCTCGCGCTCGGCCATGTCGGCGGCGTCGACCAGCACTTCGAGCGTGCCCTTGATCGCGTCGAGGCGAATGATGTCGCCGTCCCGGATGCGGGCGATCGGGCCGCCATCGACGGCTTCCGGAGTGACGTGGATCGCCGCCGGTACCTTTCCGGATGCGCCGGACATGCGCCCGTCGGTCAGGAGCGCCACGCGGAAGCCGCGATCCTGCAGCACGCCGAGCGGCGGCGTCAGCTTGTGCAGCTCCGGCATGCCGTTCGCCTTCGGCCCCTGGAAGCGCACGACGGCGACGAAATCGCGGTTGAGCTTGCCTTCCTTGAAGGCGTCCTGCAGTTCCTGCTGGCTGTGGAAGATGATCGCCGGCGCCTCGATGACGTGGCGCTCCGGCTTGACGGCCGAGATTTTGATGACCGCCTTGCCGAGGTTGCCGCGCAGCATCTTCAGCCCGCCATTCGCCTGGAAAGGTGTCTCGATGTTGGCAAGCACCTTCGGATCGTGGCTCTTGTCCGGCGACGGTTCGCGTAACACGGTGCGGTTCTCGCCGAGGCGGGCATCGACCGTATAGGCTTCGAGGCCCTGGCCGAAGACGGTGCGAACGTCGTCATGCACCAGCCCGTGCTTCAAGAGTTCCTTGATGAGGAAACCCATGCCGCCGGCCGCCTGGAAATGGTTCACGTCGGCAAGCCCGTTCGGATAGACGCGAGCAAGCAGCGGCACGATTTCGGAAAGCTCGGCGATGTCCTGCCAAGTCAGCTGAATGCCGGCTGCCCGCGCCATGGCGACGAGGTGCAGCGTGTGATTGGTCGAGCCGCCGGTCGCATGCAAGCCGACGACGCCGTTGACGACGGAGCGCTCATCGATCATCTCGCCGGCCGGCGTGAATTCGTTGCCGAGTGCCGTGATCGCCAGCGCCCGCTTGGCGGCTTCGCGCGTCAGCGCTTCGCGCAGCGGCGTGCCGGGGTTGATGAAAGAGGATCCCGGCATGTGGAAACCCATGATCTCCATCAGCATCTGGTTGGAATTGGCGGTGCCGTAGAAAGTGCAGGTGCCGGGGCCATGATAGGACTTCGATTCCGCCTCCAGCAACTCGGCGCGGCCGACCTTACCCTCGGCAAAGAGCTGGCGCACGCGCGACTTCTCGTCATTCGGCAATCCCGTCGTCATCGGACCGGCCGGAACGAAGATCGACGGCAAATGGCCGAAGGATAGGGCCGCGATGACGAGGCCCGGCACGATCTTGTCGCAGACGCCGAGGAAGAGGGCCGCATCGAACATGTTGTGGGACAGGCCGACGCCCGCGGCCATGGCGATCAGGTCTCGCGAGAAGAGCGAGAGCTCCATGCCAGGCTGTCCTTGGGTGACGCCGTCGCACATGGCGGGCACGCCGCCGGCCACCTGGGCGACACCGCCAGCCTCGGCGGCCGCCTCGCGGATGATTGCCGGATAGGTCTCGAACGGCTGGTGGGCCGAGAGCATGTCATTATAGGCGGTGATGATGCCGAGGTTGGGGACATGGTCACCGGCGAGCGCGTCCTTATCGGCGGGGGAACAGATGGCGAAGCCGTGCGCGAGGTTGGCGCAACCGAGCACCGAGCGCTGCACGCCCTTTGAAGCTGCGGCGCGCAGGCGGTCCAGGTAGCGCTCGCGGGTCGGCTTCGAGCGTTCGACGATGCGATCCGTGATCGCAGAAATGCGTGCATGAGCGGACATGGAAAATCCCTGCCTTATTCGTTGTCTCTAACTCTCTCGGCGGCTCCGGCCTGAATCCGGATCCGGGTCTGGGGCCGATCAGGGAGCCCAGTAGATCTCGACCGGGGAAGTGGCCCGGCGCAGAACGGCGCGGATCGGCATTTCTGCCTCGTCAGCGCTGCCTTCCGCCTTGGCGAGAACGTCTTTTTTGCCTTCGCCCTCGATATGGAGCACCAGGAGTGCGGCATCCTGAAGACTGGAGAAGGTGAAGGTCAGGCGCGGCTCGCCGGCTCCTTCCGCTTCCATCGGGATGACGCCGCGCGGCGTCGATGCGTCGAGCGCCTGGGCAAGATTGCTGCCGCCCGGAAAGAACGAGGCCGTGTGGCCATCGCCGCCCATGCCGAGGATCACCACGTCGAAGGGGATGCCGATTTCGGCGCTCTTTTCCGTCGCAAGCCTTGCGGCTTCCTCGACTGAGGATGCCGGCTGGTAAAGCGGCACGAAACGCGCCGCCTTCGCCTTGTTCTGCAAGAGATTGGCATCGACCAGCAGATGATTCGAGCGCGGATTGTCGGCCGGTACGAAGCGTTCGTCCACCAGCGTGATCGTCACCTTGTCCCAGGCAATGTCGCGTGTCGAAAGCGCCTGGAAGAAGGCCTTCGGCGTCGAACCGCCGGAAACGGCCATGGACGCCGCACCTCGAGCGGAGATGGACGCCGAGAGCGTATCGGCAACCTTATCGGCGAGGCTGCCGGCGAGTTCGGCGGCACTGGCGAAGGAATGCAGGGTTGAGGCCATCGATGTCGTCCTAGATGTCGTCATGCCAGGTGCGGCCGTCGCGCTCGATCAGCGCGATGGCCTGGCTCGGGCCCCAGGTGCCGGCTGTATAGCCCTGCACCTGCTGGCCGGTCGTTTCCCAACCCTTGAGGATCGGATCCACCCATTTCCAGGCGGCTTCGACTTCGTCGCGGCGCATGAACAGGGTCTGGTTGGAACGGATCACGTCCATCAGCAGGCGCTCGTAAGCGTCCGGATTGCGGACATTGAACGCCTGGGCGAAGCTCATGTCGAGCGATACGTTGCGCAACCGCATGCCGCCCGGACCCGGATCCTTGATCATCAGCGACTGCTTGACGCCCTCATCCGGCTGCAGGCGGATGATCAGCTGGTTGGCGACGATGCGTCCGGCCGCCTGGTCGAAGATCGCATGCGGGATCGGCTTGAAGGTGATGACGATCTCGGACATGCGTCCGGTAAGCCGCTTGCCGGTTCTGATGTAGAAGGGAACGCCCGCCCAGCGCCAGTTATTGATCTCGGCCTTGATGGCGACGAAAGTCTCGGTGTTCGAGACGCCGCCTTCCAGCTCTTCGAGATAACCCTTGACCGGGCCGCTTCCCGAAGCGCCGGCGCGATACTGGCCGCGGACCGTCGCCTGCTCGACATTGGAGGCATCGAGCGGCTTCAGGGCGCGCAGCACCTTCAGCTTCTCGTCGCGAACGGCTTCCGAATCCATCGACGATGGTACTTCCATTGCCGTCAGGCAGAGCAGCTGCAGGATATGGTTCTGCACCATGTCGCGCAGCGCGCCGGCCGTATCGTAATAGCCGGCGCGGCCTTCGAGACCGACCGATTCCGCCACGGTGATCTGCACATGATCGATATAGTTGGCGTTCCACAGCGGCTCGTAAAGCGCATTGGCGAAACGCAAGGCCATCAGGTTCTGCACCGTCTCCTTGCCGAGATAGTGGTCGATACGGAAGATCTGCTCTTCCTTGAAGACGCGGCCGATCGTGTCGTTGAGTTGCAGCGCCGAGGCCAGATCACGGCCGATCGGCTTCTCGACGACGATGCGGGTCGATTTCGTGATCAGCTTGTGGTCATGGATCTTCTGGGAAATATCGCCGAAGATGCCGGGTGCTACCGCCAGATAGAAGGCGCGCACCCGGTCCCTGCTTTCGTCGAGCAGTTTCTTCAGCTGATCCCAGCCCGTGTCAGTGCGGGCGTCGACCGAAACATAGTAGAGGCGGGCACAGAACTTTTCGACCTCCGCGTCGTCGTATTCGCCTTTCTTCAGGTGTTCCTTCAGCGCGTCCTTGGCGAACTTGCGATATTCCTCATGCGAAAGCGGGCTGCGCGAGGCGCCGATGATACGCGTCGGTTCCGTAAACTGACCCTCGATCTGGCGATGGTAGAGCGCAGGCAGAAGCTTACGTTCGGCAAGGTCGCCGCTGCCACCGAAGACGACATAATCAAAAGGCTCAACGGGAATGATCTGGCTGCTCATGAGCTTGTCTCTCAATCAGGCTGGTTGGCGGCCCTTTTAATCTAATCGATTTAAAAAAGCCAGTGTGCAGTGCAATGAATTTGTCAGGCACCGGTTTTAGAGCGAATTCCCAAAAGAGGAAATCCGCAATCGGACTAAAACTTGTCGCGAAGCGCAAACCACGACAAGGCGAGGAAAAGCAACGGCGCTCGCATCCGGGCCCCGCCGGGAAAGGCGGGAACGTCGAGCGATTTGAACAGATCAAGATCGCCGGATTTTCCGAGCACCGCTTCCGCGTAGAGCTTGCCACAGTAGTTTGACAGCATGACGCCATGGCCGGAGTAACCGCCGATCGAGGTGACGCCGGGCATCACCTCGCGCACGAAAAGCTGGCGTGGCATGGTGATGCCGACGCTGCCTCCCCAGGCATGGGTGATCTCGATATCCTTCAGGTCGGGATAGATCTCGGCGATCTGCCGGCGGATATGCTCCGATATGTCCCGCGGATTGTCCGCCGTATAGGCCTCGCGCCCACCGAACAGCAGGCGGCCTTCGAATCTGCGGAAATAGCGCACGACGAAGCGCGAATCGGCGACGGCCTCGCCCCCCGGCAGCACATCGGGGTAGCCGTCGAGCGGAACAGTGGCGCCGATGAAGGAGCGGATCGGCATAACATGACTTGCCGTCACCGGCTCAAGATTGCCGATATGGCCGTTGCAGGCGATCAGCGCCCGGTCGGCGGTGATCGTGCCCTTTTCGGTTTCGATCGTCACCTTGCCGCCGCTTTGGCGGATCGCCTTTGCCTGGGTCATCTCGAAAATGGACGCGCCGGCATTGGCGGCCACCCGGGCGAGCCCGATGAGCAGCTTGAGCGGATGAATATGGCCGGTCCCGACATCGCGCACGCCGCAGTGGAAACGCTTCGAGCCGAGCCGCTCCTGCGTTTCCTTCTCATCCATGAAGCTCAAATGCGGGTAGCCATAGCGCTCAGCGGCGATTTGGGCATTCTCACGGTAGTCACGTTCGTAGCTTGCCTTGTGCGCGACGTTGAGCTGCCCGGGCACATAATCGATCTCGATCTGATGTTCCCGGGCGAAATCGAGAAGATGGCGCTTGGCCGCCTCGGCGACATCGAACAGGGCTTTCGAGCGTTCGTAGCCGATCTTTTCCTCAAGCTCTTCCGGCCACCATCGCTGGCCGGTGCCGAGCTGGCCGCCATTGCGCCCCGACGCTCCGTCTCCGAAGCGCCAGGCCTCGATCAGCACGACGGAAACGCCTGACTTGGCGAGGTTGTAGGCGGCCTGCAGGCCGGTATAGCCGCCGCCGACAATTGCGACGTCGCATGTTCTCGAGCCGTCGAGAGCGGCGTAGGTCGGCCGCTCCCCGACAGTTGCCTGATACCAGGATAGCCCGGGCGCAATCGGGCTCTGCCACATCGCCTGCGATGCCATGATATCGCTCACACGTTGAGCAGAAGAAACTCCCGCTCCCAGGGACTGATCACCTGCATGAAGGTCTCGAATTCGCCGCGCTTGACGCCGGCGTAAAGGCCGATGAACTGCTTGCCGAACACCTCTTCGAAGGCGGGCTCGTCCTCCATCAGCGCCACGGCTTCCAGCAGGCCGCGCGGCAGGTCGATCGAGCCCTCGTTGGCCGAATCCTCGGTCGGCGCCGTCGGCTCGATCTGCCTCATGATGCCGAGCAGGCCGGCGGCAAGCGATGCGGCGAGCGCCAGATAGGGATTGGCGTCCGAGCTCGGCAGCCGATTTTCTACCCGCCGCGCCTGCGGATCGGAAACCGGAACGCGGAAGGCGGTCGTTCGGTTGTCGTAGCCCCAGGCGTTGTTGACCGGGCAGGACATGTCGGGCTGCAGGCGCCGATACGAATTCACATAGGGCGCCAGCATCGCCATCGCGCTTGGCACGAATTTCTGCATGCCGCCGATGAAATGGAAGAATTCCTTCGAGGCCGATCCATCCGCATTGGAGAAGACGTTTCTGCCCGTCTCGACATTGACTACCGACTGGTGGATGTGCATCGCCGATCCCGGCTGGCCCTGCATCGGCTTGGCCATAAAGGTCGCATAGATGTCGTGCTTCAGCGCCGCTTCACGGATCGTGCGCTTGAACAGGAACACCTGGTCGGCAAGCTCGATCGGATTGCCGTGGCGCAGGTTGATTTCGAGCTGCGCCGGTCCCTCTTCGTGGATCAGCGTATCGATCTCCAGTCCCTGCTTCTCGGAGAAATGGTAGATGTCGTCGATCAGCTCGTCGAATTCGTTGATGCCGGCGATCGAATAGCCTTGGCCGCCGAGGATCGAGCGGCCGGAGCGGCCTTTCGGAGGATGCAGCGGATAGTCGGGGTCGTCATTCTTGGCGACCAGGTAGAACTCGATCTCGGGTGCGACGATCGGCTTCCAGCCGCGATCATGATAAAGGCTCATGATCCGCTTCAAGACGTTGCGGGGCGTATAGGGCACTTCCCCCCCATCCGAATCGACGATATCGCAGATCACCTGCGCCGTCGGGTCGGTCTCCCAGGGCACGACCGATAGCGTCGACAGATCCGGCATCAGCTTCAGATCGCTGTCGCGCGGCTCGTATCGGAAGCTCTCGGTCTCCTCCGGATACTCACCTGAAATCGTATGTCGGTAGATCGCCGAAGGCAGGGCCAGTGAGGTGTTGGAGGTGAATTTGGAACTCGGCATCATCTTGCCGCGCGGAACGCCGGCAAGATCCGGCGTGATGCATTCAATGTCTTCGATGCTCCTAGCCCTCAGCCACTGCGCCGCTTCCTTCCAGTTCGCAACGCCGCGCAGGGATCCGGGGTCCGGGGGTGTTTTGGTCGAGGCGGGTACGTTTCTGGCAGGCTTCAGCGTCGTCTTTTTTGGGGACATGACACACCGGTTTGGTTGATCGTGGCGCCATCATAGCCGGAGTTTGCCAATTGGCGAGGGGTTGAGAACGTTGACTTTCGTCCTTTGATGGAAAAGAAGACGCCGGTTGGATCGGGGAAAAAGGTTTGCAGCACAAAAGCGACGTCATCGTCATCGGCGCCGGAGCCGCCGGCATGATGGCGGCCATTCGCGCGGGCAAACGCGGCCGCTCGGTCGTGGTCATCGACCATGCGAAGGCGCCTGGCGAGAAGATCCGCATATCAGGCGGCGGCCGCTGCAATTTCACCAATATCCATGCCGGACCGAGGAATTTCCTTTCCGCCAATCCGCATTTCTGCAAGTCGGCGCTTGCCCGTTTCACGCCCGCCGATTTCATCGCCATAGTCGATCGGCATGGCATTGCATGGCATGAAAAGACGCTCGGTCAGTTGTTCTGCGACGATAACGCCAAGGACATCATTCGTATGCTGCTGGACGAGATGCGCGCGGTCGGCGCGGGCCTGCATCTCGGCACCGAAGTATCCGGCGTCGAGAGGAGGGAGGCAGGCTTCCGCGTCTCCACGGGCGAAGGCGTCTTCGAGGCATCCTCTCTCATCGTGGCGACCGGCGGCAAATCGATCCCGAAGATGGGTGCCACCGGCTTTGCCTATCGCCTTGCCGAACAGTTCGGCCTCACCGTGCTCGAAACCCGCCCGGCTCTCGTGCCGCTGACGCTGGATCCAGGCATGCTTGCAAGCATTGCGCCGCTTGCCGGCATCTCGGCCCCCGCCGAAATCCGCCACGGCCGCACTGCCTTCCGTGAAGCGCTGCTGTTTACCCACCGGGGTTTAAGCGGCCCCGCCATCCTGCAGATTTCCTCCTACTGGCGGGAGGGCGATGAAATCGTCGTTGCAGTCGAACCGGATGTCGACATATCGGCGCATTTGAAGACGGCGAAGCGGCTTAATGGCCGCCAGTCGGCCCAGACAGCTCTCGGCGATATCCTGCCGAAGCGGCTGGCCCAGTTTCTCGTCGAGCGGGAAAAGATCGCCGGTAATATGGCCGACCTGCCGGACAAGGCCCTGCAGCGGCTGGCCGCCAGCGCCCAGAACTGGATCATCAAACCATCCGGCTCGGAAGGATATCGCACTGCCGAGGTGACGCTCGGCGGCATCGACACCGCGGGCCTCGATTCCCGCAGCATGGAAGCAAAGACCGTTCCCGGCCTTTATTTCGTCGGTGAATGTGTTGACGTCACCGGCTGGCTCGGCGGCTATAATTTCCAATGGGCCTGGGCTTCCGGTTTTGCCGCCGGCGAATCTGCTTAGAAATATCCGCAATAACGATTCAAGACTTCTTAAGAGAGGTGCGCCATCCTGTCTCAATTGCCGGCTCTGAAAGCTTTTCCCAAATTAAGCTTTACCGGCAGGCCTTTTTGTTGGACTGTTGTGTCATAAGAGTGAGGTTTCGAGCATGAACAGAAACGCACGACGCGCCCGCGCCATCGCAATCGCCCAGGCAAAACCCGACGCCCGCATCGCCACCCTGCGATACCTGATGCTCGCAGCCGGCGCGACCGCCGCCAGCCTGGCGCTGCTGCTAGCCAACCTCATCTGATCCTGCCCGCCCATCTGAAAGCAAACTTGCCGGCCTCCGATCGCGACGCTGCGGCCGCGTGGCGCATAATCTGCAATTATTTCACCGTCTTGGCTTAAGTCACCATTACCGCTTATCTGAAAATTAATATCTAATCTGACACAATCGCCCGCGATTATTTGGGCGTTTCCAACTCTGCTTGGACATGAACCGGCAATGACTGCCGCCTGGCCTCCAGGTCCCCCGATGGAAATAGAATAATTCGATGTGCACTCGGCTGGCGCGCCTTATGGCTGCCGGCGGGAGGAGTAGTGTATGAAAGGCCCGGAACGCCATGTTGATTGACAAGATTCTTTCCCGTTTCAGGATCAAGACCAAGGTTTTGATCTTCGTTCTGCCCTTTGTCGTCACCATTTCGGCGGTGGGCTTGACCGGCCTTTACGCATCCGGGCTTCTCCAGGGCCGCATGGAAATATCCAACAGCGTGCTGCAGTCGCTGAGCGGGTTCAAGGATCTTTACGGTTCGATGGATGATTTCCTGCGCGTCACCAGCCCCGAGGCGCGCGACAAGCTGCTGTCGGATCTGAAGATGCAGCAAGGCGTGCTCGATCAGACGCTCGACCAGGTCGGTGAACAGGCTGCCGGCCGGGACAGCCTCGCGGAAGCTTCGAGCCGCACCAAGGAGATTTCGGGCGTCGTCGACAAGCTCTGGGCGTTGCACGAGCAGGAACAGGCGCTGCATGAGCAGATCGACGCGGCGCAGAAGAGCCTGATCAGCACCCGCTTCACGGTCTCTTATCAGGCCGATGAACTGCAGACCGCGCTTCAGCGCGACGAAGGCGCCGCCACCATCACGCTGCGCACGGCCGACCGTCTGCTGAAGGGCGGCGATTTCCTCGGCAGCGTCGCCAGCGGTTACAGCAAGCCGCAGACGCCTGAGGAAAAGATCGCCTACATCAAGGAACAGCTGCCGGAGATCATGAAATCCCAGCGGCTAATCGCCATTTCGGTCCCCACCAACCAGAAGAATGTCATCGACTCGCTGGCTGCGACCATTGACAGCATCAAGCAGATCGCCGAGATGCCCAGCCCGACGGAGGAAAACATCACCGAGCTCGGTCGTCTCGTGTCCCGCTTCCGCCAGACCTCGACCTATACGCAGCTGACCGCGACGCAGAAGATGCGTGAGGCAACACAGCGCTTCGCCGAACTCGAAGGCCGCATCGCCCAGACCAATTCCGTCCTTCAGGATACGCGGCGCCTGGAAAATTCGGTCTATGCGCTGCAGATCGTCCTTTCCGATTTCCTTGCCAATTCAAGCAAGGAAAATCTCGTCCGCCTGCAGCAGCAGACCGGCACGCTTGGCAAGGACATGGAGGTGCTGACAACAAGCGCCAAGGGCATGGGCTTTGCCGAAGGCATATCGGATGCAATCAAGCCGGCGCTCGACGCCATTGCCGGCGGCGGTTCGAAGATCGTCGATACGATCGGCGAGCGCGTGACGGCCTATGCCGCAGCGCGCCAGGAACTCGACGGGATCTGGAGGAAGCTCACTGATTTCGCCGAACTGCAGAAGCAGACGGCCGGCACCGAGCGCACCCAGGCAAACAGCATCTCCGTCATGACCACTGGCCTCGGCATTCTTCTGTCGATCCTCGGCGGCATCGCCCTGGTTCTGACGCTGCAGCGCCCGATCAGCCAGATCACCGCCGCCATGCGCCGCATTGCCGACGGAGCCCTGGATACCAGCATATCGGGCGAGCAGCGCTATGACGAAATCGGCGACATGGCCCGGGCGCTCGGCATCTTCAAGGAAAATGCCATCTCGAAGATCCGCATCGAGGAACAGAGCGACGAGGAGCGCGCTGCCGCCGAGCACGAGCGCCAGCGCAACGATGCCGAAAAGCGCGAGATGGACCGTCAGATCGAGTTCGCGGTCAACGCACTTGCGGCCGGCCTCGAGCGCATGTCGCAGGGCGATATCTCGACGACGATCGATACCCCCTTCATCGGCCGACTCGAACAGCTTCGTCAGGATTTCAACGGTTCGATGCTGCGCCTGCAGGCAACGATGAGCCAGATCCGCGACAACGTCGAATTGATCCAGGGCAACGGCAACCAAATGGCCCACTCGGCCGAGGATCTCTCCAAGCGCACGGAACAGCAGGCTGCCTCGCTCGAAGAGACCGCCGCAGCCGTCGATCAGATCACCGTCACGGTCCGTTCGTCGGCCGAACGCGCCAAGGACGCGGACCAGATCGTCCGCCAGGCCAAGCGCAGCGCCGACGATTCCGCGGTCGTCGTCAGCAATGCGATTGACGCCATGGGCCGCATCGAGGAGGCCTCGCGTCAGATCGAGCAGATCATCGGCGTCATCGACGAGATTGCCTTTCAGACCAATTTGCTGGCGCTCAACGCCGGCATTGAAGCGGCGCGCGCCGGCGAAGCCGGCAAGGGCTTCGCCGTCGTCGCCATGGAAGTCCGCGAACTTGCCCAGCGCTCCGCCGCCGCCGCGCAGGAGATCAAGGGCTTGATCAACAAGTCGACCAGCGAGGTCAGCTCCGGCTCGCAATTCGTCCAGGAAACCGGCACAGTACTTGCGAAGATCAGTGCTCAGATCGTCACGATCAGCCAGCACGTCGAGATGATTGCCCGCGCCAGCCACGACCAGTCCAACGCGCTGCAGAGCGTCAACTCGACGGTCAATCAGATGGACCAGATGACGCAGAAGAACGCCGCCATGGTCGAGGAGACGACGGCCGCCAGCCGCGAACTGGCGGACGAGGCTGACGCGCTGCGCCGTCTGATTCAGCAGTTTAAGATCCACGGCGAGGCGGCCGAAGCCGAGGTCTATCGCGCTGCCTGATCGCGATCCCTTTTCATCCAAACGGCCCCGGCTCTTCCCGGGGCCGTTTTCTTTTGTGTGCAGAATCGCGCTTCCCGCCGCTCTGATTTACGGAAAATTTTTCCTTAACGCTTTTGGCTTAATTTAGCATTTGTCATGCCGGCCGGGGGTTACGATGCAGCGCCTTTTTTCTACGTCTATCGTGCGACAGATCGTTGCGATCACGCTGTTTCTGCTGGCGATCAGCACGGCCGCCATTGTCGGCGCAACCTATTACAATCTCAGCCGTCATGTGATGGACGGGGCCGTCTCCGACGCCAGGGATGCCGCCCGCGCCATGGCTGTCCTTTACGGCGCAGCTGATCCGGCGGCGAAGATTGAGGTGAAGGACAATCAGCTCTCCGCCGTCACCGAGGATGGGGTTCCAGCCCTTGCCGATCATTCGCTTGTCGATCGCACCGCGCAGTCGATCGCCGGCGTAGCGACCATTTTCCAGAAGCAGGGCAGCGACTACGTCCGCATCTCCACGAACGTCAAGAAAGAAAACGGCGAGCGCGCCGTCGGCACCAAGCTCGCAGCCGAGCACCCGGCTCAGCCGGTTCTTGCCAGGGGTGAGGCCTATTACGGCCCGGCCGAGCTATTCGGCCGCAAGTTCATGACCGGCTATTTCCCGATCAAGAACGCATCGAATGCCAATGTCGGTATTCTCTTCATCGGCATTCCGATGGAATTCTATTACCAACGCATGAATGAGCTGCAGATCCTGATTCTCGGCATCGGCGCCATCGTCATGCTGCTCGTCGGTGTTCTCGCCTTTTATGCGATCCGCCTGTCGGTGAAGCCTTTGCAGGCGCTGACCGCCAGCGTCCACTCGATCTCCTCGGGCGATCTCGAAGGGACGATCCCTTGTCTTGAGAAGAAGAACGAGTTCGGCGATATCGGCCGAGCCCTGGCGCTTTTCCGCGACAGCGCCCGCGCCAGGCGCGATCTGGAAACCGAAGCAGTCGAACAGCGCGCCTTGAGCGACGCGGAACGCGCCCGCAACGACGCGGACAAGCGCTCGCTCGACAGCCAGATCGATTTTGCCGTCAGCCAGCTTGCGGCCGGCCTCGGGCGCCTGTCCCAGGGCGATGTCTCGCAAACCATCGGCACGCCCTTTATCGGCCGGCTGGAACAACTGCGCGTCGATTTCAACGCGTCCCTGCTGCGGCTTCAGGATACGCTCTCCGGCATTCGCGACAGCGCCTCGACGATCCAGCGCAACAGCAGCGCCGTTTCGGCCTCCGCCGGCGAGCTTTCGAAACGCACCGAGGCGCAGGCGGCGAGCCTGGAGGAGACCGCCGCCGCGGTTGAGGAGATCACAGTGACAGTTCGCTCCTCCGCCGAGCGTGCCCGCGAAGCCAACAGCGTCGTGGCCGCGACCAAGAAGACGGCCGACAATTCCGGCACCGTGGTTGGCGATGCCGTCGCCGCCATGGAGCGTATCGAAGGGGCCTCGAAGCGTATCGAGCAGATCATCGAGGTGATCGACGATATCGCCTTCCAGACCAACCTTCTGGCGCTGAATGCCGGCATCGAAGCGGCGCGGGCCGGCGAGGCGGGCAAAGGCTTTGCCGTCGTCGCCCAGGAAGTCCGCGAACTCGCCCAGCGTTCGGCCGATGCGGCGCGCGAGATCAAGTCGTTGATCGAAACGTCGAGCCGGGAAGTGACGGCAGGCTCGGAACTCGTCCAGAAGACCGGCGGCGTTCTTGCCTCGATCAGCCAGGAGATCATCGCGATCAGCGGCCATGTCGAGACCATCGCCACTGCCAGCCGCGATCAGTCGGCCGCGCTGCAGGAGGTCAACGGCTCCGTCAACGCTATGGACCAGATGACCCAGAAGAACGCGTCGATGGTTGCCGAGACCACGCAGGCAAGCCGTCTGCTCGCCGGCGAGGCCGATACGCTGATGGCGCTGATCGAACGCTTCCGTATTGGCACCGAGCCCGCGGCCGCTCACCTCGGCGTAAGGAAAGTCGCCTGAGGAACCCGGCAGCGACTGCCGCAAGACTGCGCTGCAGCTTTGCGGCGCTTTGACACCACGCGCCTGATGATGAGGTCGAGCGAGGTCAGCCAGGCGGCGAAGCGAATGGTGCCCTTGTCTCCGAACTCGTCATAGAATCGATCCTCATCCGCCTTGCTGTTGCTCGGCGGGCGATGGTGGCGAAATCCATGCACGCCTGCGATGGTGATCATGTCGATCATGGGATGTCCTTTCCTACTCAAAGACATCTCTTGATTTAAGCGGCGAATTTCTCTTCATAAACAGGGAAATCCACGCTATGTTTTTCACTAATGAAAAACGCGAATTGGGATTCCTATCAGCTTTTCCTGCAGGTGGCCCGGCTCGGCGGCCTGACGGGGGCGAGTTCCGCAAGCGGTCTTAGCCCCGCGACCATCGGCCGACGCATGCTCGATCTAGAACAGGAGGTCGGCCGCACCCTGTTTTCCCGCAGCCAGACAGGTTATCGGCTGACGCGGGATGGCCAGGCGCTGCTCGATCACCTTCAGGAAATGGAGGCCGCCGCCCGCAAGGTCGAAGCCTGGCGGCAGTCCGGGGAGGGCGGCACGACAGTTAGGATCAGTGCAGGCACCTGGGTCGCCTGGCTTCTGACGGAGAATTTCGCTGCCATCCGCATGCCGGGCGATGCCTTCGCCATTGCGCTCACCATAGGCGAGGCGCGGGCAAGCCTTGCCTATCGCGAGAGCGACATCGGCATTCGCGCTTTCGAGCCGGAGGAACCCAATCTGGCCGCCCGCCAGCTTGGAGAGGTGGCATACGCCGTCTATGTCAGGCGAAACGCAGTCGAGACCGACGAGCGCTGGATTGCCGTCGGCGAGGAGGAGGCGATCTCGGCCTATCTGCGCTGGCCGCATTCCCATGCCGCGGCTGATATCGTCGCCACCGTCAACCGGCCGCGCTCGCTGCCGGATCTGGTGCGCGCCGGCGCCGGCAAGACGGTGCTTCCCTGTTTCGTCGGCGATCTCCATCCCGAATTGCAGCGCCAAGGCGGCGAATTGCCGGAATTGCGTCATCGTCAATGGATCGTCATGAATGCCGAGGATCGCCATCGCCCGGAGATCCGCACGGTCGCCGACCGCATGACGAAGCTCGTTAGAAGCTATGCCGACCTTTTCGCCGGCAAGCGTCCGAGCCGCGGCTGATACCGAAGGCGGGAATACTGAAAGACTATAAGACGTCCGCGCATTCTTTCGCGGCGCGGACGCTGTGATCGAGCGCAAACCGAGCAGTGCCCGGGCTGCCGCCTATTTCGTCAGTGCCGGTTGGTGACGACGACCGGGATCAACAGGTCGCCCCAGTTGCCGTCGCCGCCGTGGTGACGGGCCGAGCGCACCAGTTCGACAGAAACGCCGGCCTCGACGGCCTTCATGACGGATTGGTTCAGCCGATGCAGGTCATTGGCGAGCATGCGGATCGTCGTCTGCTGATCCTCGCTCATGCTCGATGCCTGCTCTTCGGCCCGTTCGCGGACGCGTGCGATGGATGCCATGATCTATCCTCCTCTTCGGGTCATTCCGCAGCCGGTTTGAACTGCGCATGTTCGGTTGAATCGTGCATCGCCGTGGTCGAAGACCGGCCGCCGGTGATGGCGAGCGACACGGCGTCGAAATAGCCGGTGCCGACCTCGCGTTGATGTTTGGTGGCGGTATAGCCGTTCACCTCCGCGGCGAATTCGGCCTGCTGCAGTTCGGAATAAGCCGACATCTGCCGCTGCTTGTAGCCGCGCGCCAGCTCGTACATGCCATAGTTCAGCTGGTGGAAGCCGGCGAGCGTGATGAACTGAAATTTGTAGCCCATCGCGCCGAGCTCGCGCTGGAACTTGGCGATCGTCGCCTCGTCGAGGTTCTTCTTCCAGTTGAACGATGGCGAGCAATTATAGGCAAGCAGCTTGCCCGGATGGACCCTGTGCACACCCTCGGCAAAACGGCGCGCCTGCTCCAGATCCGGCTTCGAGGTCTCGCACCAGATCAGGTCGCAATGCGGCGCATAGGCGACGGCACGGGCGATGCAGGGCTCGATGCCGTTTCTGACCTGATAGAAGCCTTCGACTGTGCGCCCGGCATCATAGTCGACGAAGGGCTGGTCGCGCTCATCGATATCAGACGTCAGCAGTTTTGCTGCTTCCGCATCGGTGCGGGCGATGACCAGGGTCGCCACGCCCATGACGTCGGCAGCAAGCCGGGCGGCGTCGAGATTGCGGATATGGGCGGCCGTCGGAATCAGCACCTTGCCGCCGAGATGGCCGCATTTCTTCTCCGAAGCGAGTTGGTCCTCGAAATGGACGCCTGCCGCACCCGCCTCGATATAGGCCTTCATGATCTCGAAGGCGTTGAGCGGTCCTCCGAAACCGGCTTCCGCATCGGCGACGATCGGTGCAAACCAGGTCTCGACGGAAAGGCCGTTGCCCTCTGCGGTCTCGATCTGATCGGCGCGCTGCAGCGTGCGGTTGATGCGCTTGGCGAGTTCCGGCCCCGCATTGGCGGGATAAAGCGACTGGTCGGGATACATCGCGGATGCGGTATTGGCGTCGGCCGCCACCTGCCAGCCGGAGAGATAGATCGCCTTCAGCCCGGCGCGCACCATCTGCATGGCTTGGTTGCCGGAGAGCGCGCCGAGCGCATTGACGAAGTCCTCCTGATGAATGAGCTGCCACAAGCGATCCGCCCCCATTTCGGCGAGCGTATGGCTGAGCGCCACCGAGCCTCTCAGCCGCTCCACGTCAGCGGCGGAATAGGGCCGTTCGATACCGTCAAAGCGGCCTGCTGAAGCATTTGGGACAAGCTTGTAAAAATCGGTCATGCGGGCTTTCCTCACTGAAAATCGTCATTGGGTGAATGAATGACAAGATTGACAATTTGCGCCGTTATGGCCAGAAAAACCTTTGATTTTCGGACCGGAAAGAGGTTAAGATGACGAGGATTGACAGAGGGGCGCTGTGAAGTTGTAAAATTTTGTAAATTAAGCGACCCTGTTCTTTGTCAAAGGTGTGACATGGCGGAACGGAAGATCTTCGCAGGCCCTAAACTGCGGCGCATTCGCAATGCGCTGGCGCTGACGCAGACCGCCATGGCCGAGGCGCTGGAGATTTCGCCTTCCTACCTGAACCTGATCGAACGCAACCAGCGGCCGTTGACGGTTCAGCTGCTCCTGAAGCTTGCGGCCGTCTACCGGATCGATCTGGAGGAGTTGCGGGGGCAGACCGGCGGCAGCCTCGGTCAGCTGAAGGAGGTCTTCGCCGACCCGTTGCTATCAGGCGAACTGCCCGGTGACCAGGAATTGGTGGAGGTGGCCGAGGCGGCGCCGAATGCCGCAAGCGGGATGATCAAGCTCTATCGCGCCTACCGCGAACAGGCCGCGCGGCTGTCCGATCTGACGGCGCTGATGGCGGCCGAGGGGCATGCGCCCGTTGCCGCCGGCCGGCTGCCGCTTGATGAGCTGCGCGAGGCGCTGGAGCGCCGATCGGGCTATTTCGGACGGATTGAGGCCGCGGCGGAAGCCTTTGCTGCAACTGTGCCCGGCGGCCTCGATCTGGCGGCGGGGCTGAAGGACTGGCTGCGCGCCGAACGCGGCATTGCGGTGCGCGTCTTGCCCGTGCACGTCATGCCGGATCTGCGCCGCCGTTTCGATCGTCATTCGATGCGGCTTTTCATTTCGGAGCGGTTGTCGCCGGCCGATCGTGCGCACGAAATCTCAGTCGAGGTCGCGAGTCTTGCCTTGCTGCCGGCCATCGATGCCGAGCTCGACGATCTCCAACTTTCCTCCGCCGAGGCGCGCCGCATCGCCCGCTTCGAGCTTGCCCGCATTGCGGCACTGGCGCTGGCCATGCCCTATGAAGCCTTCCTTTCGGCGGCCAAGGCGACGCGTTACGACATCGATATTCTTCGGGCGCGTTTCGGCGTCTCCTTCGGCCATGCGGCAACGCGTCTGACGATGCTGCAGCGACCTGGCGCGGCAGCAATCCCCTTCTTCCTGATCGAGATCGATGCGGCCGGCCATCGGCTGCGGCGAGCTGGCGCCCAAGGCTTTCCGCAGGCCCGTTTCGGCGGCGGCTGTCCGAAGCTCAATATCCACGCCGCCTTCCTGCAGCCGGGCCAGATTCTTGCCGAGACGGTCGTCATGCCGGATGGCGCGTCCTTCCTGACGGTCGCGCGCACCCTGGAGGGGCCGAGCGTCGAATTCGGCGAAAGAATCAGACGCACCGCGATCTTGGTCGGCTGCGATGCCGCTCTTGCAGACGGCGTGGTCTACGGGCAGGCGGCGGCGCTCGATCCGGTTGCGATCGGCCCGGCCTGTCGTCTTTGCGAGCGGCGCGGCTGCCTTTCCCGCGCCGAGCCGCCGGTAACGCGGCCGCTCGGACTGGACGAGATGGTGGCAGGCCTCAGCGCCTTCGACTTCCAGTGATTGTGAAATGATTGAAGGCGCAGTTTTTTGCGCTTGTGGGGTTAGAAATTCCTTCTTAGTCTGCGGGCAAAACCAGAGGGAAAAGATGTCCGCGGATGCGGGCTCTTCGAACAAACAGGAGAAATCATGAGGTCAACCATCGCAACCGTGACGGCCGCAGCCATCGCCGCGCTCCTTGCCGCCGCGCCGGCCGTTGCGCAGGAGCGCGTCGTTAACGTCTACAACTGGTCGGATTATATCGACGACAGCATCCTTGCCGATTTCACCAAGGAAACCGGCATCAAGGTCGTCTACGACACTTTCGATTCCAATGAGACTGTCGAAACCAAGCTGCTTGCCGGCGGCACCGGTTATGACGTCGTCGTTCCCACGGCCGACTTCCTGCAGCGTCAGATCCAGGCGGGCGTCTTCCAGAAACTCGACAAATCCAAGCTGCCGAACCTTTCCAACATGTGGGATGTGATCCAGGAGCGCACCGCTGCCTACGATCCGGGCAACGAATACGCTGTCGACTACATGTGGGGCACCGACGGGATCGGCTATAACGTCAAGAAGGTCGCAGAAATCCTCGGGCCTGATGCCAAGCCAGGTCTTGAAGTGATCTTCGACCCGAAGGTGGCCGAGAAGTTCAAGGATTGCGGCATCTACGTGCTCGACACGCCGAAGGACGTGATGACCACGGCGCTGCGTTATCTCGGCCTCGATCCGAACTCGACCAAGCCCGAAGATTTCAAGAAGGTCGAGGAATTGCTGACGGCGGTGCGCCCTTATATCCGCAAATTCCACTCCTCCGAATATATCAACGCCCTTGCCAACGGCGATATCTGCATCGCCTTCGGCTATTCCGGCGACATGCTGCAGGCCCGCGACCGCGCGGCCGAGGCCAAGAACGGCGTCGAGGTCAACTATTCGATCCCCGTGCAGGGCGCCCAGATGTGGTTCGACATGATGGCAATCCCCGCCGATGCCAAGCATGTGGCCGAGGCGCACGAATTCCTGAACTACCTCATGAAGCCCGAGGTCATCGCCAAGGCGAGCGACCACACCTTCTATGCCAACGGCAACAAGGCCTCGCAGCAGTTCGTCAGCAAGGAAGTGCTGGAAGATCCGGCCGTCTATCCGACCGACGAGGTGATGAAGAACCTCTTTACGGTCAAGCCGTGGGATCCGAAGACGCAGCGCACGGCCACACGGATCTGGACGAAGGTCGTGACCGGCCAGTAAGTCGATGCCAGGCCCGGACGGAAACGTCCGGGCCTTTCAATTACCGGCCCGGGGTGGAGGCCGGCTGAAAACTTATTCTCGGGGAATATGATGAAATCTTTGGGCAATATCCGCCGCGCCTTCGCACCCTGGACCGATCCTTCTGCAAAACCTTTCATAGCCTTCAAGAATGTCACCAAACGTTTCGGCAATTTCACCGCCGTCGATGATCTGTCGCTGAACATTTATCACCGCGAGTTCTTCGCGCTGCTCGGCGCCTCCGGCTGCGGCAAGTCGACGCTTCTGCGCATGCTCGCCGGCTTCGAGCAGCCGAGCTCGGGCGAAATCATCCTCGATGGCACCGATCTCGCCGGCACGCCGCCCTACAAGCGGCCGGTCAATATGATGTTCCAGTCCTACGCGCTTTTTCCGCATATGACCGTCGAGAGGAATATCGCCTTCGGCCTCAAGCAGGACGGCATGCCTAAGGACGAAATGGTCGAGCGCGTGACGCAGATGCTGAAGCTCGTAAAGCTGGAGCAGTTTGCCTCACGCAAACCGAATCAGCTCTCCGGCGGTCAGCGCCAACGCGTCGCGCTCGCCCGCTCGCTCGCCAAACGCCCGAAAGTGCTGCTGCTCGATGAACCGCTCGGCGCGCTCGACAAGAAGCTGCGCGAGGAAACCCAGTTCGAACTGATGGACCTGCAGCAGACGCTCGGCCTCACCTTCGTTGTGGTCACCCATGATCAGGAAGAGGCGATGACCATGGCCGACCGCATCGCGGTCATGAGCCACGGCCAGGTCGTGCAGGTGGCAACGCCGGGCGAAATCTACGAGGCGCCGAATTGCCGCTTCGTCGCGGACTTCATCGGCGACGTGAATATCTTCGACGGCAAGGTGACGACGTCAGGAAGCGGGGCGGTCGAGATATCAGTCGAAAGCGGCCTGACAATCCGGACTGCCGCCACGGAGGCGCCGGCGACCGGCAGCACGGTCGGTTTTGCTATCCGCCCGGAAAAGATTCGCGTGACGCGCACGGCCCCCGCGAACGCCTCGGTCAATGCCGCCAAGGGCGAGATCTGGGATATCGCCTATCTCGGCGACATGACCGTCTTCCACATCAAGCTGCCGGGCGGCAAATTCGTCAGAGCCTCTTCCCTCAACGCGCAGCGTTCCGTCGAAGACCCTTTCACCTATGATCAGGAGGTCTGGGTTTCGTTCGACGAGAATGGCGGCGTGCTGCTGAAGGACTGAGGCTATGGAAACTTTCGCATCTCGCCTTTACAACCGTCTCGTCATCATCATCCCCTATGCTTGGCTGCTGCTCTTCTTTCTGGCGCCGTTCTTCATCGTCTTCCGTATTTCCCTGTCGACGACGGCAATCGCCATCCCGCCCTATGAGCCGGTCTTCTCCTTTGCCGATGGCTGGAGTGGTTTCTGGAGCAAGGTCGCGACCTTTTCCTTCGATAATTACGGCTATCTCACCGACGATCCGCTCTATTTCAACGCTTATCTCTCGAGCGTCATCATCGCGGCGGTCTCGACCTTGCTGATGCTGCTGATCGCCTATCCGATCGCCTATGGCATGGCTCAGGCCCCGCGCCGCATCCGGCCGACGCTTTTGATGCTCGTCATCCTGCCGTTCTGGACGAGCTTCCTGATCCGCGTTTACGCCTGGATCGCTATCCTGAAGCCCGAAGGGCTGCTGAACCAGCTTCTCCTGTCGCTGCATGTGATCGACAGCCCATTGATCATCCTCAACACCACCACCGCCGTCTATATCGGCATCGTCTATTCCTATCTGCCCTTCATGGTGCTGCCGCTCTATTCGGCGCTCGAAAAGATGGACGGCACGCTGATCGAGGCAGCGCAGGATCTCGGCTGCACGCCGATCCAGGCCTTCTGGCGCGTCACCTTCCCACTGTCGATCCCCGGTGTGGTTGCCGGCTGCATGCTGGTCTTCATCCCTGCCGTCGGCGAGTTCGTCATTCCCGATCTTCTCGGCGGTTCGCAGACGCTGATGATCGGCAAGACGCTCTGGAACGAATTCAACGCGAACAGAGACTGGCCGGTCTCCTCGGCGGTCGCAACCATCCTGCTGATGATCCTGGTGATCCCGATCGTTTTCTTCCAGAATGTCCAGGCCAAGGCCGAAGAGCGGGGGAAGTAAGCCATGCTGAGATGGACCCGTTTCAACATCATCTCCGTCGTGCTCGGCTTTGCCTTCCTCTATCTGCCGATCGTGCTGCTGGTGGTCTTTTCCTTCAACGAATCGAAGCTCGTCACCGTCTGGGGTGGCTTCTCCACCAAATGGTATGTCTCGCTGCTCTCGAACCAGGCCCTGCTCGACGCCGCCTGGGTGACGATCCGCGTCGGTCTGCTGTCGGCCACCTTCGCGACCATCCTCGGCACGATGGCGGCGCTGACGCTGGTGCGCTATAGCCGCTTCCGCGGCCGCATGCTCTTTTCGGGAATGGTCTATGCGCCGCTCGTCATGCCGGAAGTCATCACCGGTCTGTCGCTGCTGCTGCTCTTCGTGGCGATCGGCTTCGACCGCGGCTTCTGGACGATCACGCTGGCGCATACGACGCTGACCATGTGCTTCGTCGCCGTTGTCGTGCAATCACGGCTCTTGAGCTTCGACCAGTCCATTGAGGAAGCCGCCCAGGATCTGGGTGCGCCGCCTGTGCGGACCTTCTTCGAGATCACGCTGCCGATCATCTCGCCGGCGGTGTTTTCGGGCTGGATCCTGGCTTTCACGCTGTCGCTCGACGACCTCGTGATTGCAAGCTTCACCTCCGGCCCCGGCGCCACCACACTGCCGATGAAGATCTATAGCCAGGTGCGCCTTGGGGTGACGCCCGAGATCAACGCGATCTGCACGATCCTGATCGCCATCGTCGCGGTCGGCGTTATCTGCGCATCGATCGTCACCAAGCGCCGCGAAGTGCAGCGCGAGCGCGATGAGTGGGCGGCTGCTGCCGGCGCCTGATCCAACGAAAACGAAGAACTCCAGCAGGGCTGGCTGGCGGTCGCTGACGACATGAACGTTTGACTTCGTTCACCGATGTCGCCGAGAGCGCATCGTTGTGAAATCTCAGCCGAGATAGGATGCCCGCTCGAACGCCTTTAAAAGTGCTCGCTCGGACAGATTGAGGTAGGTCTCCATCTCGTGACACGCCTGACTGTTCTCACCTTTTTCTGTCAGGGTAACGATAGTCTTGTTCATATCAATGAACGGTGCGTGAAGTTGCTCCAGATTATCCAGAAGCCCGAACCCAAGGCGCAACTCTGCTGCAACGCGTTCGTAGAAATCGCTAAGCCGTGCGCTGTCTGCCAGGTCCACGATCGCGCTGTGAAATTTCATGTTCGCACTTCCTACTGCATGCCAGTCCTGCTCTTCACGCTTGGTCTCCGCCTCCTCCACAGCCTCGCGCATCGCTTTGACCGCAGGATGAAGTCGCCAGGCTTGCCGAAGCGCGCCGCACTCCAACATCCGGCGAACTCGGTAGATGTCCATGATAGAAGCCACATTCGGTGTTGCTACAAATACACCCCGGTTGGTCTCGTGGCGGAGCAATCCGTCCTTGGTAAGCAGCCGAAAGGCCTCGCGGAGTGAGTTACGCGACACTTCAAACCGATCACTGAAGCCTGCTTCAGACACCCGCTGCCCAGGTAACAATTCACCGGAGATCAACAAAGCGCGGATGCGCTTCGCCAATCGGTCTGCCAAGGGCTGACTCTCAGCTTTTTCGGTCACCGAAACCTCTTCTGCCGCATGGGGATATTCGGCCATTGCATACCATTAAAATGGGCGACTGGAAGGGGAAATCAGTGCGGTTTCAGTAAACGATGTAATTTGATCGTTGAACAATCTGTTAGGTACGTCTTCGCCTGCTCCCATCGCGCTGAAGATGTCTCTGATCAAGATATTTGTGTCTCGATCAACAATATGAGAAAGACCCTCATTTTTTTCGTATTTTGGCAGAACGATAAATAATTATCGTTGAACAATCTTGACAACGTTGCAGAGCGGATCATGATGGGAGTGCTAAAAGCATCCGCGAGGGGCGGGTGACGATAAACGGAGAAACTTCCATGCAGCAGACCGAGCTCGCGCACGGCCGCCAGGTTGCGACTGTGCAAAGCGCCAAAGCGCAGCGCTACGCCTTACTTTCCGCAATGTTCCTGATGTCGATGGCAGCCGTAGGACCGGGCTTCATCACACAGACGGCCAATTTCACCGTTAAGCTCGGAGCAGCCTTTGCCTTCGCGATCATCGTTTCCATCTTGATCGACTTCGTCGTCCAGGCAAATGTCTGGCGTATTGTAACGGTGACCCGCATGCGGGCGCCGGCAGTTGCCAACGCGGCAATTCCGGGTTCGGGTTATCTGCTGGCCGTTCTGGTGATTATCGGTGGCCTGTTCTTCAATATTGGCAACATCGGAGGGGCAGGGCTTGGCCTCAATGCCATGATCGGTCTCGATCCGAAGATCGGCGGCGCGATCGGCGCCCTTGTTGCCATCGGCATCTTCGTTTCGCGCCGTGCCGGTGTGGCGATGGATCGCGTGGTCTTCGTCGCCGCCTTCGTCAAACTTGCACTTATTCTTTATGCTGCAGTCGTTTCCGGTCCCCCGGTCGCTGATGCTTTCCACCAGACGTTCCTGCCATCCACAATTGACTTTGCCACCATCACCACGATCGTGGGCGGCACGATCGGCGGCTACATTACGTATGCCGGTGCACATCGCCTGCTCGACAAGGGAACGGTCGGAGTCGAAAACATCAGCGCGGTCAATCGCGCGGCGCTGAGCGGCATCGCTATCACCGGAGTGTTGCGCTATATCCTGTTCCTGGCCGTTCTCGGCGTCGTTGCCTCTGGAGCGGTCATCGACCTGTCCGGCAAAGCAGCAAATCCGGCAGGCCAGGCCTTCCATGCCGCGGCCGGCGACATCGGCTTCCGCCTGTTCGGCGCAGTCTTCCTTGCTTCTGCGCTAACCAGCATTATCGGCGCAGCGTACACGTCGGTCTCGTTCCTCACGGCCTTCAAGTCGGATATGAGCGAGCGGCAACGTAACTTGTCGACAGTTGGTTTTATCTGCATCTCGCTGATCGCCTATATGCTTGTCACCACCCCGCCAGCCGCTATGCTTGTGTTCGTCGGCGGTCTGAACGGTCTCGTGTTGCCCATCGGTCTTTCGATCCTGTTGTTCGCAGCCTGGAAGCGCGCAGACCTGATGCATGGATACCAATATCCTCGTTGGCTCTTGGGCCTTGGTGCACTCGCCTGCTGCCTGACCTGGTACATGGCCTACAAGTCCGTTGGCCCTATCTTCGCGCTGCTCGGCTATTAAAATCATCCACCCGAATTCTAGCCGGCCATATTGGTGTGGCCACGCAAGTCCACTGCTTCAGGAGGAATATCATGATGGCCGTTATCGATCTCAACAGCGATCTTGGCGAAGGTTACGGCGCTTGGAGCATGGGGGATGATGCCGCAATGCTCGCCGTTGTTTCCAGCGCCAACATTGCCTGCGGTTTTCATGCCGGTGATCCGGCCGGGATCTACCGCACAGTCAAGGGTGCTGCTGAGAAGGGCGTCGCGGTCGGCGCGCATGTCTCCTACCCGGATCGCGTCGGCTTCGGCCGCCGCGATCTCGATGCCACCTCTGAAGAACTGATTGCCGACGTCATATATCAGATCGGCGCGCTGAAGGGCGTTGCCGCAGCCGCTCGCACGACCGTTCGTTACGTGAAGCCACACGGCGCACTCTATAATCGTATCGCGAACGACTCAAAACAGGGACGGGCCGTCATCGACGCCATAAAGGCCGTCGATCCTTCCTTAATCCTAGTGGGCCTTGCCGGCGCACCCATTCTTGATCTCGCCCGCAAGGAGGGGCTCGTTGTTGTCGCAGAAGCCTTTGCCGACCGAGCCTATACTCCGCAGGGACAATTGGTCTCCCGTCGCCAAGCCGGTGCGGTGCTGCACGACGCCACCCATATCGCCGAGCGCATGTTGCAGCTTGCCCGTGAAGGCACGCTTGAGGCCATCGACGGCAGCACCATCAAGATCGAAGCGCAATCCATCTGTGTTCATGGCGACAGCCCCGACGCCGTTGCCATAGCACAGGAAGTCCGCCGCCGTTTCGAACTGGAAGGCGTCGAAATCCGTTCGTTCACGCCCGCCATTTGAGGAACAGCGCATGATCATTCCCGCCTCTTGCCTGAGGCAAGCCGTGGCAGCCATCATGGCCTCCGGCGTTCGCTTCGCCACAACCCGTGCACCGAGCCACATGTTCGTAGCCGACATTTCCGATTCTGCCGATCACGTGTGAGAACAGAATGCGTTTTCTTCCGGTCAGCCTCACCACCCTGCTTGTCGAACTGGCCGATCTTGACCAGACGCTTGCTTTGTTCGCCTCCCTTCAAGCCGATCCGATCGAAGGTATCGAAGAAACAGTTCCGGCGGCCCGGACGCTGATGATCCATTTTCGCCCAGAGAGAATTAGCGGCGAGACACTGGCAAGCAGGCTTGCGACCCGCGATCTCTCGGCCAAAATCGCCGCCTCGGAAAATCTCGTCGAAATTCCCGTTCGTTACGACGGTGAAGATCTCGGCGACGTCGCTGAATTGACCGGCCTGAGTGTTGAAGAGGTCATCCGTCGGCACACCGAAAGCGAGTTCATTGTCGCCTTTTGTGGTTTTGCGCCCGGTTTCGGTTATCTCGTCGGTGGCGACCCCGCGCTTCACGTACCACGCCGCCAAAGCCCGCGTACCCGTATACCCGCTGGCTCCGTCGGGCTTGCCGGCGCTTTCAGCGGCGTCTACCCGCAAAACAGCCCCGGTGGCTGGCAGATCATCGGCACAACGCCATTGAAGATGTGGGATATCGATCGCGATCCAGGCGCGCTTCTCCAGCCCGGTTATCGCGTCCGCTTCCTCAATATGGCAGGCAACACCGTTTCTGTTGCCTCCACGACGCCGCGTAAAGATAAGGCGAAAACAGGCAGGACCGCACCACACTTCGAGGTTCTTGCGGCACCGATGCCGGCGCTGTTTCAGGATCTCGGACGCTTCGGCCAAACCGGGCAGGGCATCTCGGCAGCCGGAGCGCTTGATCGCAGTGCTTTCAATGCCGCTAACCGCATTGTCGGCAATCCCGCCAACACACCCTGTCTTGAACTGACGCTCGGCGGTTTTTCCTTCAAAAGCTCAAGCCGGACCGTTATTGGTGCTGCCGGAGCGCTCGGCTCGATCACGATCAAAACCGCAGCCGGACGCACATTCACTGCCGAAGCTTATGCCCCGGTATCCCTGGAGCCCGGCGATGTGGTGACCTTTGGCCAACCGCTGAAGGGCATGCGCAGCTATCTTGCTGTGCGCGGCGGTTTCAAGGTCGAACCTGTTCTTGGCAGCGTTGCAACCGATACGTTGGCGATTGTCGGCCCGCAGCCGGTCACTGCTGGCTCAACCCTCTTTTTAAATCTCGTGAACTCAGGCCTTTCGAGCGTTTCGATCGACGAGGTACCGGCGTTCGGCCCACCGCGGCCTGGCGATGTGGTAACACTCGATGTGGTTCTGGGTCCTCGCACGGACTGGTTCACGCAAAGGGGACTCGAGACCCTGACAGGCCAGCTATGGCAGGTGACGCCACAGTCGAACCGCGTCGGCATCCGGCTGGCTGGCGACATTCCGGTCGAACGGAAGGATAGCGCCGAACTGGCAAGCGAAGGTACTGCGACAGGCGCCATCCAGATACCTCACAGCGGCCAGCCGGTCCTGTTCCTTAACGATCACCCGTTGACCGGCGGTTATCCGGTTATCGGCGCAGTCGCCAATTATCACCTTGATCTTGCGGGTCAGATTCCGGTGAACGCAAAAATCAGGTTCCGGCCAATTGGCCCATTCGCCGAAATATCGGCGCGCGAGAACCCAGAATTCCGAGGAGAACAGCGATGAAGAAAGTACTGATTGCCAATCGGGGCGAGATCGCGGTGCGCATCATCCGCGCCTGCTGCGACTACGGTATCCAGTCCGTCGCCGTTTATGCCGACCCTGATCAAGACGCACTTTTTGTGCGCCTGGCCGATGAGGCTTATGCACTTGAAGGTATCCGCCCTGCGGAAACCTATCTTGACATTTCCAAGCTGATCGCCATTGCAAAACGCGCCGGCGCAGACGCCGTACACCCCGGTTATGGTTTTCTCTCCGAGCGCGCCGAATTTGCGCAAGCGGTAATGGATGCCGGGTTGACCTGGATCGGCCCGGACCCCCAGGTCATTGAAGCGCTCGGCGACAAGGTGGAGGCGCGACGCATTGCCACCAGCGTAGGTGCACCGTTGGTCGCGGGAAGCGATGGTCCAGTCTCCTCCGCAGCAGAAGTCATCGCCTTTGCCGAGGAATATGGCCTTCCTGTTGCCATCAAGGCGGCTCACGGCGGCGGCGGTCGCGGCCTGAAGGTCGCGTGGAAAATGGAGGAGATCACTGATCTCTACGACTCCGCCGTTCGTGAAGCAACCGCCGCCTTTGGTCGCGGCGAATGTTTCCTCGAACGTTTCCTCGATCGACCCCGCCACATCGAAGCGCAGGTCGTTGCGGACAAGCACGGCAATGTTCTCGTTCTTGGAACGCGAGATTGCTCGCTACAGCGCCGGAACCAGAAACTGATCGAAGAAGCGCCGGCACCTTTCTTGTCCAAGGAGCAGCGGCGCAAGATCCACGAGGCGGCGAAATCAATCTGCGCGGCTGCAGGCTATTCAGGTGCCGGTACCGTTGAATTCCTGCTCGGCGTTGACGGGACGATTTCCTTCCTCGAAGTCAATACTCGGCTTCAGGTGGAACATCCCGTAACCGAAGAAACGACTGGCATCGATCTGGTCATCGAACAATTTCGCATCGCAGAGGGCCATAAGCTGCCTGTCCTCGATACGCCGGAACCGCGTGGCCATTCCATGGAGTTTCGCATCAACGCCGAAGACCCCGGCCGGGGCTTCCTGCCGACGCCCGGCTCCATCTCGGTTTTCGACGCGCCTTCCGGCCCTGGAATCCGTGTGGACAGCGGCGTCGTGGGCGGTTCAAGCATTCCGGGCGTGTTCGATTCGCTGATGGCGAAGCTCATCGTAAGCGGCTCAGACCGAGACGAAGTGCTGCGCCGTGCCCGCCGCGCCTTGAAAGAATTCCGCATCGAGGGCGTGGCAACCGTCCTGCCGTTCCACCGTGCGGCCATCGAAACCAAAGACTTCATCGGCAGCGATGGTTTCAAGGTGCATACGCGATGGATCGAGACTGACTTTGCCGCCATGCCAGACGCGATGGAACGTCCCGAACCGGCAAACGACCCATCCATGACCCACACATGGCTGGAGATTGACGGCAAGCGCGTAAAAGTTGGACTGCCAAACATATTGTTATCTGGTCTTAGCACGGCCGGTCAGATCGACACCGCCGCAGCCGATGCGAACGGTCAAAAAAAGGAAGAAGGCGTTGTGGCACCAGTTTCCGGAACGCTGCAATCCTTCAAGGTAGAGGATGGCGCTACTGTTGCCGAAGGTGATCTCCTGGCGGTGATGGAGGCCATGAAGATGGAAACACAGATCGCTGCCCCGAAGGCGGGCAAGGTCCACCTTCTTGTAAAGGAAGGCGACTATCTGCAGGCTGGCGTGTCGCTCATGGCGCTTGAATAGTATGAAGGAGCACGGTCGATCTACCGCCGCCATACGATTGGTAATTAACCGATCGTCCCCGGCGCAGGCTGGTCTTGCTCGGAATGCTCCGGCCGATGACCGCCAGGCCTTTTCTCGGCGAGAGGCTGGTACGCTCGCCCTTTAAGAGGGCCGCAGCGTTGGGTTGCCGCCAAATAGCGATTCGCTCTGCTCAATGGAACTTGTTGTGAAACGACGGCAGATCTGGCGTCCCGATGGCTATTGCGCGTGGGGCGCGGTGTTCAGAAGTGGAACCGGCGAGATCACCGGGTTCGGCCATGAGCCGCCGACGAAGAACGGCAGAAGCGGCAGCTCGGCTGCCTTGGCCGGATCGGTTGTCTCCAGCGAACCGGAAAGCGCCAGCCCGTTGGACTGATAGGTGACCACGCCGGAAAGCGCCAGCGTCTGCGTCGGCCCGACGATGTTGGCGTCATGGATTTCGGCGGAGCCGTTGGCGAAATCGGCTTGAAGGTCCAATTGGTTGAAGGCGAAAGCGCCGCCCGCTGCGGCACTCAGCGGAAAGAACGGCTTTTGGGCCGCCTGTGTCCTGAGCGCTCCTACGTCGATTCCGGGAATCGTGCCCTCCCTTGTCCAGAAATGCAGTGTGCCGGTGACGTCGGCAAGACCGGCCGTCCAGATCGCTTTCGACGACTGCAGGTCGAGATCGAGCGATCCCGTCGCAAGCGGCAGCGGCCCTTTGAGCTGCAGACGTTCGGCAAGGCCAGCGAAGTCGGCGTCGCGGATCGACAGCTGCAGCTTGCCGCCACCGTCGAAGTCACGCCGTGTCGCCTCCAGATGCGCCGTCATTTCGCCGCCTTCGAAGCCGCTGTCGCCGATATCGAATTTCGCCTCGCCGCCCGTGACGATCATGCTGGCGCCGACATCGGAAAGCTCGAAGCGGCCCATCTCGGCGCGCCGCGCCGAAAGCCTGACGTCGACGTCGAGCAGTTGCAGCGGTTCGCTGATGCCGGCGGAGATGTCCTCCGCCTCACCGGCCGCCAATCTCAGGGCGAAAGCATCAAGGAACGGCTTCAGGTTCATCTGGTCGAAGGCGAGCGTGCCTCCGATCTTCGGCGGTCTGCCGGCCGTGGTCGAAAGGTCCATCACGCCAGTGGCGCTCGCCTCGTTCAGCGACAGGCTGAGATTGTTGAAACGCAGCCCGCTGCCCGACGACATGATGTCGGATTCCAGCGAGGCGCTCTTCAGAGTGCCGACGCCGGGGAGCGATCTGCCCGACCATGTCAGAAACGCCGGCACATCGGGAATGCTGACGGCGATATTGCCGGACAGCGCCGAAAGGCTGGCGATGCTGGCGATCCCTTGAAAATGGGCCGTCAGCAGGTTTGACGTCAACGATGTCCGCGTCTCCGCGCTCTTGCCGGCAAAGGCAAGCAGCGGCTGGCGCGAGGCGAAATCCACCTTCAGGTCCACGCCGTTGATACGGGCGATCACGACAGCCGAGATCGCGCCCGAGAGCTGTGGCCAGCCGACGTCGGCCGTGACGCTGTCAAAATTGTAAGTCTTGGCGCTCTTGAGGTCGGTGACGGCAAGCGTGCCGTCCTCGACGGTGACCGCACCGATCTCGGCATCGAGAGCGGGATCGAGCATCTCAGCCCCGTTTTCGTAGCGCACGCCGCTGATCGCGCGCGCAAGCAGGCCGGCGTAACTCCAGTCGATCAGGCCGTTCTCGTCACGCGTCAGCGCCAGGTTGGGCCGCAGCAGATGGAATTCGTGGAAACTCGTCCGGCCTCTCAGCGCATCGATGAGGCTGAAATCCGCCGACAGGCTTTCAATACTGCCGAGCAGCTTGTCGCCGCTTTCGCGCGGCTGGCGGATGGTGACCTGGTTCAGCGTGATGCGCGGCGTCGGCCAGAATTCGAGAACCGGATTACCCTTGATTTCGGCATGGTAGCCCGTCCATTTCGACAGCGCATCCTCGATGCCGGAGCGCACGAAACCGGCCGTGATGAGATAGGGTGCTGCGACCCTGAGGGCCACGAACAGCGCAAGCGCAACCAGCAGAAGCAATGTCGACATGCGGGCAAAGGCCGGAAGCCAGCGCGAAACCGGCCCGATCTTCCTGCGCCACCTGTGATGTCTAGACGTACTCATGATCTCCGCCGCTTACCCAAGCGCTGGTTTCGCCCGATATATGAAATATCAGGCCTATGCAAATCCAATGCATGTCGCCCGGAAGCGTGCAGCGGTTCCGGGACAACGACATCATAAAACGAAGAGCCGAACCGCGTCCCATGAATCCGGTTCATGCCAGCGGTTTAGCTTTGGGACCGGGCAGTTGTGCACTTTATAATGCAATGCAGCATGATATAAAGACGGCATTGGGGAGGAGGAATGAATGCAGGATAATAAGCCACTTTGGGTGCCCTCGGCCGAGGCGGTCGCCAAAAGCCCGATCCACGCCTTCATCGAGCGTTGTAACGCCGAGTTCGGGCTTTCGCTTTCGGGCTTCGATGATCTGCATGCATGGTCGGTGGCCGAGCGGGAGAAATTCTGGTCGACGGTTTGGGATTTCTGCGGCGTGAAGGGAGAGCGCGGCGCAGAAGTGCTCGTCGACGGCGACAGCATGCTCGGCGCTCGCTTCTTTCCCGACACGACGCTGAATTTTGCCGAAAACCTGCTGCCCGGCCGCGGTGAGGCCGACGCCATCATCTTCCGCGGCGAGGACAAGGCCGAAGACCGTTGGTCGTGGGATCGGTTGCGCGCACTGGTCTCCAAGCTGCAGCAGGCCTTCGCGGCACTCGGCATCGGCAAGGGCGACCGCATTGCCGCTATGATGCCGAACATGCCCGAGACCGTCGCCGCCATGCTTGCCGCCGCCTCGATCGGCGCCATCTGGTCATCCTGCTCTCCCGATTTCGGCGAGCAGGGCGTGCTCGACCGCTTCGGCCAGATCGGCCCCCGGCTGTTCATCGCCTGCGACGCCTATTGGTATTCCGGCAAGCTGCAGGACGTAGGCCAGAAGGTTGCCGCGGTGGCCAAAAGCCTCGGTGTTCCCACGATCGTCGTTCACTATGCCGGCGATGCCGAGGCGGTGGCGGGCAGGACGCCCGGGGCTTCGACGCTGGACGCCTTCATTGCTCCTTACGAGGCCAAGGAGATCGCCTTCACGGCGCTTGCTTTCGGTCATCCGCTCTACATCCTCTTTTCCTCAGGCACGACCGGGGTGCCCAAATGCATCGTGCATTCGGCTGGCGGCACACTGCTGCAGCATCTCAAGGAGCACCGGCTGCATTGCGGCCTGGAGGCAGGCGAGAAGCTCTTTTACTTCACCACCTGCGGCTGGATGATGTGGAACTGGCTGGTCAGCGGGCTCGCCAGCGGCGCCACGCTTTGCCTGTTCGACGGCTCGCCCTTTGCACCTGACGGCAATGTGTTGTTCGACTATGCCGAGGCGGAAAGATTCGCGATTTTCGGCACCTCGGCAAAATATATCGATGCGGTGCGCAAGGGCGGGTTGACGCCGCGCAAAAGCCACGATCTCTCCAGCCTCCGGCTGATGACCTCCACCGGTTCGCCGCTGTCGCCCGAGGGTTTCACCTTCGTCTATGAGGGCATCAAGGAAGATGTACAGCTCGCCTCGATCTCGGGCGGCACCGACATCGTTTCCTGTTTCGTGCTCGGCAACCCGCTGCAGCCGGTCTGGCGCGGCGAGATCCAGGGGCCGGGCCTCGGTCTTGCGGTCGACGTCTGGGATGATGACGGCAAGCCGGTGCGCGGCGAGAAGGGCGAACTCGTCTGCACCAAGGCCTTCCCCTCCATGCCTGTCATGTTCTGGAACGACCCTGATGGCGCCAAATATCGCGCCGCCTATTTCGACCGGTTCGACAATGTCTGGTGCCACGGCGATTTTGCCGAATGGACCAAGCATGGCGGTCTCGTCATCCATGGCCGTTCGGATGCGACGCTCAACCCCGGCGGTGTGCGCATCGGCACGGCCGAAATCTACAACCAGGTGGAACTGATGGACGAGGTGGCCGAGGCGCTGTGCATCGGCCAGGAGTGGGATGATGATGTCCGTGTCATCCTCTTCGTCCGCCTTGCGTCAGGTGTGACGCTGACCGAGGATCTCATCAAGGCGATCAAGACGCGTATTCGCACCGGCGCCTCGCCGCGGCACGTGCCGGCAAAGATCATCGCAGTTGCCGATATTCCCCGCACCAAGTCAGGCAAGATCGTCGAGCTTGCGGTGCGCGAGGTCGTTCACGGCAGGCCCGTGAAAAACCAGGAGGCGCTCGCCAACCCCGAAGCATTGCACCTCTTCGCCAATTTGAGCGAACTGAGGGACTGATAAGGAACGGTAAACCACAAGCTTTCACCATTCAGCAATGACCTGTCATGGAAACCTTTCGTTAAGAAACCTTTGTCAAAGGTGAAACAACTTGGGGGCCGCACATGAACGAGGCGGCCTGAAGCCTCCGGGCTTACGAAACATGACGTTGATCGACTGAGCTCTTGTTGAACAGCACCTATTTGAAGGCAGCCTCCGGGCTGCCTCTTTTTTGCTTGCCCGTGCAGCGTTCCGGCGGCTCCGCCCCGTCGATAGAGATCAACCAGCCAGCACGCGTTGCGACGGGAAGGTGATCTCGACGAGCGTGCCTTCGTTCGGCGCCGAATTGATCGAGAATGTGGCCCGGTTGGCATCCACCATCGCCTTGGTCAGCGGCAGGCCGAGCCCTGTGCCGTCGCCGCGATGGCGTGACTGGGTCGAGGAGACCTGGCGGAACGGCTTCATCGCATGGTCGAGTTCGGCGCGCGTCATACCGATGCCCGTATCGCGGACCCTCAACACCACGCTGCCATTCGCCTCGTAGGAGGTGGAAACGACGATCTGTCCGCCAGACGGGGTAAAGCGGATGGCGTTCGACAGGATGTTGAGCGCGATCTGCTTGATCGAGCGCAGATCCGCTACGACCTCCGGGACTGAATGCGACAGCGCCGTGCGGATGATGACGCGCTGGCCGTTTGCCTGCGGCTGGACGAGGGCGACGGCCTCCGAGACTGCCTCGTTGAGGCCGACGGCGGCGAAGTCAAGATCCATCTCGCCCGCCTCGATTTTCGAAATGTCGAGGAGATCATTGACGATATCGAGGACGTGCCGGCCGGAGCGGCCGATATCGTTGGCATACTCGATATAACGGGGATGGCCAATCGGACCGAAGCGCTCGCCGGCCATCATGTCGGAAAAGCCGATGATGGCATTGAGCGGCGTGCGGATTTCATGACTGACGCGCGCGAGGAAATCGGTCTTGTGGGCGTTGGCGGTTTCGGCCGCGCCCTTGGCGTTGCGCAGCTCGTCCTCGGTGCGTTTCCACTGCGTGATATCGCGGATGACGGCGCAATAGCCGTTCGAGGAGGTCAGCCGGCCCATCGTCATGAACAGCGGCACGAAGCCGCCGCCGGCCTCGCGGCCGATCACCTCACGCCCGTCGTTCAGCACACTTGCCACGCCGTGGCCGGAAAGGCCGTTCAGATAGTCGAGGACGGCTTTCTGGCTCTCATGGGCAAACAACATGACGAAGGGTTTGCCGCGCGTCTCCTGCTCGTCGTAATTGAAGAGCGCGCTTGCCGACCGGTTCATCGAACGGATGTCACCCTCCGTGCCGATGACGACGACACCGTCGGTCGCCGTTTCGAGGATCGAGCGCAATTCCTCGACCTCGACCTGAAGCTTGGCGACCTTCTCGACCATCCGCTCGGGACGCGCTTCGGAGCGGTTGCCGTCGCCGCGGCCATCTTCCTTGCCTTCCACCGGCATCAGCGCCAGCATCAGAGCATTGGCATCTTCCCACCGCACCGATTGCAGCCGGGCAGTCACCGGCGTCAGCGTGTCGTCGGCCTTGACGAGCATCATGGTGCCGGAACCGGCTGCCTTTTCCTCAAGTTCGCGGCGCTGCAGCAGCGCTTCGATACCGCCGACCTCACGCAGCGCGTCGAGCGAATGGTAACCCGTCAGCCGCATGAATTCGGGATTGGCATGGATCAGTTGATCGCCGACATGGATAAGCACCGCGACCGGCAATTGGTCGACCGTACCGGCCGAAAGCCCGTCAATCATCTTCACGCGCGGCGGGATGAAACTTGTGAGAACCTCAATCTGGCTGACCGTCTCCTCAAGCCCTTCCGTCGGCTCGTCCTCGGCGATGGCGTCGGGTTCTTCAGCGGCGTCTTCGCGCAGCGGGTCGACCGCGTTCTCGAAGATTGCCTCCTGCGGCGCCGTCTGCTCGACCGAAGCGGCGTCGGCCGTATCGGCGGCGGGCGTTTCGCCGGTGATGGCTTCCGCTCTTTCTTCGAAGGATGCTGATTCCGTAGCGGTAGTGCCCGCCGGCGGGGCGTCAGGCTCTTGCCTGCGGGCGCCGAAGGCTTCCAGGCGCTTGGCGATTTCGCGGAAGTTCGCCTGTTCGGCGGCCGTCAATGCGGCGCCTGTGCTGTGAAGCTGCACGACCTTGTCGGTCGAACGGCGATTGGGCGTTTCCACGATGCGAAGCGCCGGGGGTTCGTCTGCGGCTTCGGCCGCTGGCGCTTCACTGGCGCCCTCCTGCATCTCTTCGGCGGCGCTCTCCCGGGCGGGCGGCTCGAAGCCGGCCTCTTCTCCGGTCGCTTCGAAAGGCGTCTCTTCGGTCTGCGGGTGGTCCTCGATCGCGTCCGCTGCGATCGGTTCCGACGGGGCCGCTTCGGGCCCGGCGTGAATGTCGTGTGCCGACTCGGTGACAGAGGGGTCGGCCGCCAGGCCGAGGCTTGCGGCATCATGGCCGATGCCGTCCGGGCCGAGCGTCAGGCCGAGCGCCAGCGGATCCTCCTGCGCATCGGAAAGCCGGACGACGCCGAAGCCGCGGAAACCGTCGAAGTCGCGGTTGCGGGTATAGGTCGGCAGAGCGGCGAGATCGACCGGAACGACGAGGCTGGTGCCTTCGACCGGCCAGAGGATCGTCTTGCCCGACCATGTGTCGCGACGCGCAAGCGCCTCGGAAATCTTGCCGTCGGGATCGAGATTGAAGAGAGCGGCGATATCGCTGAAGGCGGAGCCGATGATGGCGGATGCGTGCGGACCGACGGCCTCGGCAAATTCGTGGCTGACCTCGTTGAAGCGTCCTTCCGCATCGATCTTCCAGACGAAGCGCGTGGCGCGGCTGTTCGGCCTGAAGACGAAACCGGGCTCGGCCGCAAGCGACGGGGCAGGGGGCGCGTCGAAAGCTGCGGTGGTTGCGATGGCCGGCTCTTCGCGGGCGGCTTCCAGCGCCTCATCGATGGCCATTTGGCCGGCTTCGGCAGGCGTTTCAGCCGTCAAGGCCGCTTCCGCCGCGCCGTCGGCGGTCGCAGCGGGCTCGTCGACCTCATCCATGCGGCCCTCGGTCGCGCCGTCTTCGTTCTCCGGGGCTTCGTCTGCGGCTGGATTCTCGTCGGCAACCGCCGCCTCTGCGGATGTGAGGGCTGCCTCTGCCGGCTGATCCCGGTCGTCGGTGATCTCCTCCAGCGTCTCCTCGATCTCATCGATCCCCGAGACCGCATCGACGATCTCGCCGATCCCGGTCGCCGCAGTCGCCGCTTGCGAAGGAAGTTCGGATGACGACGTGCCTTCTTCCCCCGCCGGCGCGTCAGCCGCCTGCGGCGGTCCATCGGCTGCGTCGAGCACGGGCGCGTCGACCGGATCGAGATGCCCGATCGCCGTTTCCACGGCAAAGAGCAGATTGAGCGCCGGCTCGTCGCTGAGCCTGCCGACCGCAGCCGGAAGATAGCCCCTGCCGGTGGCGACCGGGCGCTTCACCAGGCGATCGGGATGCGCGCCGGCAAGGTTGATCAAGGCCTTTGCGGTCTCGCCTGATATGGCGAGCGAGGCAAAGCCCGGCGAGGCTGCGATGACTTCGCCATTGGCGCCGATGACGGCCATGTGCGTATCGGGATCATCGAGACCCTGCAACATCTGGGCCGCCGCAGCGCTAGCCGTCAGCGGCCTTGCCGATACCGGCACGGAAAACAGAATGGCCTTCTCGCCTGATGTAAGCCGGATCAGTTCGGCCGCCGCCTGCACCTGCACGCGCTGAAAGCCCTTGGCGACGCGGATCATCAGGCTTCTGTTGTCACCGATATCGGCGAGCTGACGCGCCGCCGTTTCCAGCTGCCGAAAGGTGATGTCGGTGCGATCGACGCCCTGATCGAGCAGGTCGTAGATCGCCGAATGGCCGAAAAGCTCCGCACCTGCACCGTTTGCCCAGAGCAGGCGGGCAAGATCTGATGAAAACAGCACCATGGCTTCGCCGCGCGAAAAGCGCTCCCGCACCCGCGCATGCACGGCGATATCGATGAACGGATACTGGACTGCGGGCATGATCGAACCTTGTCGCTGTCGGCCTTCTAAATTAACGGCTTATTAATAACTGCAGGTCGCATGCCGGTCCAGAACAGCGGGGTGCTTTCGGGCGAAAGGGTTAACGACTTGTGCGTTGCACAATTTATGTTGCAATGCACAATTAGATGTTTTATATAGACGTCATTCGATGATCACAGGCAGCAACTGCCTTAGCCCAAAGGAATGCGACCCATGGCTACCATAAAGACCGATGACGTTTTTTCAATCGCTTCTTTCGACCCCTCCAAGCTGGCTGAATCCTTCCGCGAATTCGCTGAAAAGGGCGCCCAGCAGTCGAAAGATGCCTACGCCAAGCTGAAGAGCGCTGGCGAAGAAGCCGGTAAGACGCTCGAAGCCACCGTCCAGACGGCACAGGCCGGCACGGTCGAGATCGGCCTGAAGGCGGTCGACGTTCTGCGCGTCAACGCCGAAACCTCGCTCTCGCACATGGAAGCACTGCTCGGCGTCAAGTCCGTCGCCGAATTCGTTGAGCTGCAGACCTCGTTCCTGCGCAAGCAGGCCGAACTCGCCGTCGATCAGGCGAAGTCGATGCAGGAAACCACCAAGCAGGTCGCCGAAAAGCTCGCAAAGCCCTCCAAGGACGCGGCCGAAAAGGCTATGGCATCCTTCAAGGTTGCCTGATCGTTCTTTGCCGATCGGAAACAAAAGGCTGGACCTCGCGTCCAGCCTTTTTGTATATTGACGAGGAATGGGGCTTGAATTCACCGTCAAGTCCTCGTATGTGACCCCCATCGCGCCAAGCGTGATTTATGCGGTTGTAGCTCAGTTGGTTAGAGCGCAGGTTTGTGGCACCTGAGGTCAGTGGTTCGACCCCACTCAACCGTACCATCTCCCCGAAAATCGTCGGTACAGAGGCTGGCGTGCCTTGCCAATAAGCGTGGGCTTTCACGTGTGGAATGGCAGACGAGGCGCGTCTCCTGACCAAATAGCAACATCCCGAAGGCAAAATGAGCGGCGCTTAAGAGAGCCTACGCTTCCGACGGCGAATTTGCTGCTTATTTACCACATCAACTCGAACATTTGAGAAGCACAACCCATTCTTATGGTGCCATACCGCTGGGTGAGCTACATCTGCGCGCAGCAGCAGTGAGGTTCGCATTGGGACAATCCGCCACTCGATCCAGAACGATACGCCCACGCAAGCAAAATTGCGGAAGATGCGAGCCGAAGCCGGCCTGGGCAAGCCTGGAGACTTACTAAATTTCAGCAGATGACCGTAACGTCAACTTAAGGGCCGCATGCCAGCAATTCGAAGGTTCGGACGGGGAAAGCGCAGGATCTTGGAAATATGTCTTCTAGCCATTGTTAGAGGTTGCGGAGGAAGCGCTTCATAAGCGCTATCGCCAAGATCAAAAACCTTCTCGAACAGAAATAAAGCTTTTAGTTGAATTTCCTCTTCAAATGCAGCAGAGGGAAATCGGCATTAGGCGCGGCCGGATGGAATAGGCAAACGGGGATTTTATGACGGACCTCATTACTTCGACGAAGAGCGTCTTTTCGACTGGGGATCAGAAAGTTGACGGGCTCTTCAGCGGCACTGCCTGGAACGGAACGATAACCTATGCGTTTCCCACGACCTCGTCATCGTATGACTATAACGGAGAGAAAGACTATTCTTTTTCTCCAATTTCGTCGCAGCAGAAGTCTCTCGCCTTGTTCTTTATGGAGCAATCCTATGGGAGCGCGGCAAACGACGGCTTCTCCGTAGAGGGGTTCACAAACGCCAACTTTGAGGCCGGAAGCGCGGATACCGCAACGGTGCGGTTCGCTCAATCGTGGCTGCCTCCGACGGCATGGGCGTATACTCCGGATGCCGGCGAGCCGGCAGGCGATGTCTGGTTCGGGACGGAATATGCTGGCACCGAAGATGATCTTCGCTTTCCGAGGTTCGGCAATTATGCAGGCCATACCTTAGCGCACGAGCTGGGTCACGCTCTCGGGCTGAAACATGCTCATGAATCGGAAGTTACGAATCCGACGGTCGTTCCGAACGCCTACGACTCGCTCGAATATACGATCATGACCTACCACACATATGTCGGGGACAGTTTGAGTGGGTACAAGTATGAGCATGATGGCGCGCCGCAAACTTTCATGATGCTCGACATCGCCGCCCTGCAGGAAATGTATGGTGCGGACTACACGACGAACAGTGGCGATACCGTCTATAAGTGGAATCCGAACCAGGGCATCACCTATGTCAACGGCGTTGCGGCGATCACGCCTGCTGCCAACCGCATCTTCGCGACAATCTGGGACGGCGGCGGTATCGATACCTATGATTTGAGCGCTTATACGACCGCCCTCAAGATCGACTTGCGAGCAGGGGGATACTCGGTCTTTTCCCAGGACCAGTTGGCCGACCTGGGAGGAGGTCCGAATAATGGTTATGCCCGCGGTAACATTTTCAACGCCCTTCTTTATCAAGACAATGTTGCATCATTGATCGAGAACGTTAAGGCCGGCTCCGGCAACGATACGGTTATGGGCAACGAGGCGGACAATACGCTCTGGGGCAACGCCGGAAATGATACCCTGACCGGCGATTCCGGTAATGATACGCTCGACGGCGGGACCGGAATCGACAAGCTGTCGGGCGGAGTGGGCGACGACGTCTACATTGTCGACAATGCCGGTGACACCGTGATTGAGAATGCCAATGAGGGGACGGACACCGTCCGGACGACGCTTTCTTATACACTCAGCGCCAACGTCGAAAATCTGACCTACACCGGCACCACCACGTTCGTCGGTCACGGCAATGCGGCGGCCAATGTGATCACCGGCGGGACGGGATCTGATTGGCTTGATGGGGAGGTCGGCGACGACACGCTGATCGGTGGTGCGGGCGACGACACCTATGAGGTCGATAGTCTCGGTGATGTCGTCGTCGAGGCGGCCGACGGCGGCACTGACAAGATCCGGACCGATCTTGCGGCTTATTCGCTGGCGGACATTGCCAATGTCGAGAACCTATCCTTCGTAGGTAACGCCAATTTTACCGGTGTCGGTAATAGTCTCGACAATGTAATCACTGGTGGGTTAGGCGACGATACGCTCTCCGGTGGGGCAGGCAACGATACCCTGGATGGTACATGGGGAAATGACTCGCTTGCCGGTGGGACCGGCAACGATATTTATGTCGTTTACGATGCCGGCGACACTATCATTGAAAACGCCGACGAGGGCATAGACACAGTTCAGACGTATGCGGCGAGCTACACACTGAGCGGCAACGTTGAGAACCTCACCAAAATCGGCTCGGGTGCATTTGCCGGCACTGGCAACAACCTCAACAACATAATCACCGGCGGTGCGGCCATCGATAATTTGTCGGGCGGTGGCGGCGATGACACGCTGAACGGCGGCGCCGGCGCCGACACGCTGATCGGCGGGACGGGCAACGACACTTACATCGTGGACAACGCGTCCGACGTCGTTACCGAAAACGCCGATGAGGGCATCGATACGGTGCAAACGGCGCTGGCAAGCTACACTCTGGCCGCCAATGTCGACAATCTCACCTATAGCGGCACGGCAGCCTTTACCGGGACGGGCAATGACCTTGCCAACACGATCAAGGGCGCGGCAGGTGCCGACACCCTGGACGGGAGGGCCGGAGCAGACATACTGATTGGCGGAACGGGCAACGACACCTATCTTGTCGATAACGGTGGCGACCTCGTCACTGAAAGACCGAATGAAGGAGCCGATCTGGTCAAGACGACGGTTACTTCCTACCTTTTGACCAATAATGTCGAAAATCTGATCTTCATCGGCACTGGTGATTTCGCCGGGACCGGAAATGCGCTCGTCAACACGATCACCGGCGGCGCCGGCAACGACACGCTTGACGGCGGCATCGGCAATGACACGCTGGTAGGCGGCCTCGGTGACGACATCTATGTGGTCGACAGCGCGGGCGACGTCGTCAACGAGGCGGCTGGCGCCGGCACCGACGAAATCCGCACGGTGCTTGCAGCTTATTCGATCGCCGCGTTGGTCAATGTCGAGAATCTGACCTATACGGGATCGGCCAGCTTCAGCGGCACCGGCAACGCGGTCGCCAACACGATCACCGGCGGCGCCGGCAATGACATGCTGAATGGCGGGGCAGGTACGGACAGCTTGATCGGCGGTGCGGGCGACGACACTTACATCGTCGACCATGTCGGCGACATTGTCACCGAAGATGCCGACGCGGGAACCGACACGGTTCGCACGACTTTGACAAGCTATACGCTTGGCAGCGATGTCGAGAACCTCACCTATATCGGCACGGCAGCCTTTGCCGGAACGGGCAATGATCTTGCCAACACCATTCTGGGCGGGGCGGGTGCCGATACCCTGGACGGGAAGGTCGGTGCGGATAGTTTGATCGGCGGTGCCGGCAACGACACCTATATTGTCGATGACGTTGGCGACGTGGTCACCGAAGGGCTGAATGCAGGAACCGATCTGATCAAGACGGCGCTTTCAACCTATACGCTCGCCAACAATGTCGAGAACCTGCTCTATACGGGATCCGGCAGCTTCACCGGCACCGGCAATGCGCTCGCCAATACGATCATCGGCGGCGCCGGCAACGACACGCTGGACGGCGGCGCCGGCAACGACACGCTGAATGGTGGTGCCGGCAACGACATCTATGTGGTCGACAGTGCCAGCGACGTCGTCAACGAGGCGGTCGGCGCCGGCACCGACGAAATCCGCACGGCGCTTGCCGCCTATTCGATCGCCGCATTGGTCAATGTCGAGAACTTGACCTATACGGGATCCGCCAACTTCACCGGCACCGGCAACGCGCTCGCCAACACGATCACCGGCGGCGCCGGCAATGACATGCTGAATGGCGGGGGCAGTGCGGATACCCTGATCGGCGGTGCGGGCGACGACACTTACATCGTCGATCATGTCGGCGACATTGTCACCGAAGATGCCGACGCGGGAACCGACACGGTTCGCACGACTTTGACAAGCTATACGCTTGGCAGTGATGTCGAGAACCTCACCTATATCGGCACGGCAGCCTTTACCGGAACAGGCAATGATCTCGACAACGTGATCACGGGCGGCGCTGGCATCGATACGCTTTCGGGCGGCGCCGGCAACGATACGCTGAATGGTGGGGCCGGGGCCGATCGCTTGATCGGTGGTGCTGGCGACGACATCTATATCGTCGACAATGCCGGCGACCTCGTCACCGAAGTTGCCAATGAGGGAATCGACACGGTTCGCACGACCTTGAGTGCCCACACATTGGCGGCCAATGTCGAGAACCTCACCTACCTCGGAAAGGCAGCCTTTACCGGGGCAGGGAATCTGCTCGACAACGTTATCATAGGTGGTGATGGCGCTGACAAGCTCATGGGGGCTGCGGGCAACGACACACTGATCGGGGGGCGCGGTGCCGACAAGATGTTGGGCGGGATTGGCGACGACATCTATGTGGTCGACATTGCGACTGACATCGTGATCGAGAATGTGAACGAAGGGACGGACACGGTCCAGACGGCGCTTGCCGGCTATACGCTCGGCAACAATGTCGAGAACCTGACCTATACCGGATCCGCGAACTTCAGCGGCGCCGGCAACGCGCTTGATAATACGATCACCGGCGGCGCCGGCAACGACACGCTGAATGGCGGGGCAGGTGCGGACACCTTGATCGGCGGAGCTGGCAACGACACCTACATCGTCGACAATGCCGGCGACATCGTCATCGAAGCCGCCGACGCAGGGACCGATATAGTCCGCACGACACTGGCAAGCTATACGCTTGGCAGCGATGTCGAGAACCTCACATTTATCGGAACGGGGCCGTTTGCCGGAACAGGCAATGCGCTGAACAATGTTATCGTCGGTGGTAGTGGTTCTAATACGCTGACCGGTGGCGCCGGCAATGACATGCTGAATGGCGGGGCAGGTACGGACAGCTTGATCGGCGGTGCGGGCGACGACACTTACATCGTCGACCATGTCGGCGACATTGTCACCGAAGATGCCGACGCGGGAACCGACACGGTTCGCACGACTTTGACAAGCTATACGCTTGGCAGCGATGTCGAGAACCTCACCTATATCGGCACGGCAGCCTTTGCCGGAACGGGCAATGATCTTGCCAACACCATTCTGGGCGGGGCGGGTGCCGATACCCTGGACGGGAAGGTCGGTGCGGATAGTTTGATCGGCGGTGCCGGCAACGACACCTATATTGTCGATGACGTTGGCGACGTGGTCACCGAAGGGCTGAATGCAGGAACCGATCTGATCAAGACGGCGCTTTCAACCTATACGCTCGCCAACAATGTCGAGAACCTGCTCTATACGGGATCCGGCAGCTTCACCGGCACCGGCAATGCGCTCGCCAATACGATCATCGGCGGCGCCGGCAACGACACGCTGGACGGCGGCGCCGGCAACGACACGCTGAATGGTGGTGCCGGCAACGACATCTATGTGGTCGACAGTGCCAGCGACGTCGTCAACGAGGCGGTCGGCGCCGGCACCGACGAAATCCGCACGGCGCTTGCCGCCTATTCGATCGCCGCATTGGTCAATGTCGAGAACTTGACCTATACGGGATCCGCCAACTTCACCGGCACCGGCAACGCGCTCGCCAACACGATCACCGGCGGCGCCGGCAATGACATGCTGAATGGCGGGGGCAGTGCGGATACCCTGATCGGCGGTGCGGGCGACGACACTTACATCGTCGATCATGTCGGCGACATTGTCACCGAAGATGCCGACGCGGGAACCGACACGGTTCGCACGACTTTGACAAGCTATACGCTTGGCAGTGATGTCGAGAACCTCACCTATATCGGCACGGCAGCCTTTACCGGAACAGGCAATGATCTCGACAACGTGATCACGGGCGGCGCTGGCATCGATACGCTTTCGGGCGGCGCCGGCAACGATACGCTGAATGGTGGGGCCGGGGCCGATCGCTTGATCGGTGGTGCTGGCGACGACATCTATATCGTCGACAATGCCGGCGACCTCGTCACCGAAGTTGCCAATGAGGGAATCGACACGGTTCGCACGACCTTGAGTGCCCACACATTGGCGGCCAATGTCGAGAACCTCACCTACCTCGGAAAGGCAGCCTTTACCGGGGCAGGGAATCTGCTCGACAACGTTATCATAGGTGGTGATGGCGCTGACAAGCTCATGGGGGCTGCGGGCAACGACACACTGATCGGGGGGCGCGGTGCCGACAAGATGTTGGGCGGGATTGGCGACGACATCTATGTGGTCGACATTGCGACTGACATCGTGATCGAGAATGTGAACGAAGGGACGGACACGGTCCAGACGGCGCTTGCCGGCTATACGCTCGGCAACAATGTCGAGAACCTGACCTATACCGGATCCGCGAACTTCAGCGGCGCCGGCAACGCGCTTGATAATACGATCACCGGCGGCGCCGGCAACGACACGCTGAATGGCGGGGCAGGTGCGGACACCTTGATCGGCGGAGCTGGCAACGACACCTACATCGTCGACAATGCCGGCGACATCGTCATCGAAGCCGCCGACGCAGGGACCGATATAGTCCGCACGACACTGGCAAGCTATACGCTTGGCAGCGATGTCGAGAACCTCACATTTATCGGAACGGGGCCGTTTGCCGGAACAGGCAATGCGCTGAACAATGTTATCGTCGGTGGTAGTGGTTCTAATACGCTGACCGGTGGCGCCGGCAACGATACCCTCACTGGCGGAGCGGCAGCCGACGTCTTCGTTTATTCGTCGATCTGGGGCCACGATACGATCACAAATTTCGTGGCAACCGGCCCCGCACATGACGCGATCTCGATCGATCAAAACATATTCGCCGATTGGGAATCGCTATTTGCCGCAACCGAGCAGTCCGGAAGTGATACAATTATCATGGCAGATTCCGACAACACCATAACGTTAAGGAATGTCGCTCTTTCAAGCCTGCAGTCGTGGGACTTCTTGTTTGCTTGACGGCTGTTCGGGCTTCGGCCGCCCGCACCGGCATCCCTCGGCAAGCGTCAGCAATGCGCTTGCGCAAATCCACGGAAAGAGGTCGCGCCATCATTGCTGGCCTCCCACCAGCAATGATGTTGAATCACAAGCGAAGCTGAAAAGGAATCCTCTTGGATTCATGTTGAAGCTGACCGACACTAGAATGTCCGCATTCGCCTCGGCAAATCTGGTAGCGACGACCGAATTTACGGGACATCATTGCGAGTGCCGCTGAAGCTTCGCGAGGTGCTCGGAGCAAATTGTCTTGACGAGATCAAGCAATAAAGCGGTTTGTTTTGCGAGCCATCCGAGGGCCTCCTTGCTGATCTCGAAATGCTTCGAGTATCGCGCCTTCACATATGCCTCGTTCAGCGTATTGAACCAGGCCCGTTCCCGATGCTGATCGCGCGGAAATGCCTCGGCCAGCCGTCGGTCCTGTTCCTCGGCGAGCGAGCGCAGGAATTTGATGTTGTGAGACGGTGGACCATAATTGGTGAGCGTCAGCAGCACACAGGAGTAAGCCTGCTCTAAGGCTTGATGAAAGAGGAATGCAGCTCGCTTCTTGTAATGTTTGACGCGAGCATGCTCTGCCAACTCAAAAAACTCCTGCGTTGCCTCCAGTCGTTCCTGAAAATGTTCTTTTGCGACCCGAATGCGGTCGGCTGGTGAGAATGGCATGGGCTCTGCAAGCGGCTCATCATCGAGTTCATAGAGAACGATGCCTTCCTTGCGAATGTCGGAGAAGAAATACTGTCCTTCCCTGAGATAGGCGTTCACCTCACGCCTAGAATGGACAATGAAGCTTACCGGCGTTTCGATCGCCTTGTCGTGGATCAGCCGGTCGGCGGCCTTGTGCCAGTACTCGGCGAACTCACAGAGCTTACGGTTGTTGACGATGATGAGGAGATCGAAATCCGAACGATAACCCTTCATCGTGAAAGGCTCATCCACCCAGCCGCCCTTGGCGTAGGAGCCGAACAGGATGATCTTTAAGATCCGGCCGCGCTTCTTGAATTCCGCCGTGCCGTCTTTGAGTGCATCCTCGAATTCCTCGTGGAGGATCTCCAGGACGCGGCCAATCTCGCGTTGTTTCCGGAGCGGCATATGGTTGAGGGACGACTTCATTGCACCATCGATAGGCGAAAGATCCTGCACCGTCTACGACAAATTCGGCACGGCCAAGCCCGTTTGCCTGGGTTCCTAAAGCGCTTTTCATGCGTGGGTCACTGGGTGCCTCGCTCTAGAGGAGCTTATAACAGGCATTTCAAAAACTCGCCTGTTATACTAACTTGAAATAGACAGTAAAATCGCTTAAGTTCTCATGACCTAAATCACACGCTGCAAAAGCCGTCTCGAAACACATTCTGGACGTGGCGGTAGCCTTGCGTCCAGTCTGTTTCCGGTAGCGATTTTCAAGGGTGGGGAGATATCATTGGCGATCATGTTTGTCAGGGCGCAGGTGATCAGCAGGGGTTCAGGACGCAGCGTCGTCGCGGCCGCCGCCTATCGCCATCGCACACGGATGACGGATCACCAAGTGGGCAGATCTTTCAGCTATCGGGGCGGTGGTCCAGAGCTGGTGCATGAGGAACTGGCGCTTCCGGAGCAGATCCCCGCTTGGCTGCACGAGAGGGTCGACGGCAAGTCAGTTGCCTGGGCCAGCGAGGCACTGTGGAATTCCGTCGAGGCCTTCGAGACGAAGTCGAACGCGAGACTCGCCCGCGAGCTGATCATCGCTCTGCCGGAGGAACTGACGAGGGTGGAGAACATCGCGTTGGTGCGCGAATTTGTGCGGGACACTCTTACCTCGACGGGAATTGTCGCCGATTGGGCCTATCACGACAAGGAGGGCAACCCACACATCCATATAATGACCACATTGCGGGCGTTGTCCGAAGATGGCTTTGGTCCAAAAAACTCTCCCGTTTTGGGCGAAAATGGCGAGCCATTACGTCGCAAAAAAACCCGCAAGATCGTCTATGAGCGCTGGGCGGGCGACAAGGAAACCTTGAAGGCCTGGAAGATCGCCTGGGCTGAAACGGCCAACCGGCACCTGGCGCTCGCCGGTCATGAGATCCGGCTCGACGGTCGTTCCTATGCCGAACAGGGGTTGGACGGCATCGCGCAAAAACATCTTGGGCCGGAGAAGGCGGCATTGGCGCGAAAGAGGAGGGAGCTCTATTTCGCACCGGCCGATCTCGCCCGGCGTCAGGAGATGGCCGACCGGCTGCTGGCAGAGCCTGAGCTTTTGCTGAAGCAGCTCGGCAATGAGCGCTCGACCTTCGACGAGAAGGATATCGCCAAGGCGCTGCATCGATATGTCGACGATCCGGCAGACTTCGCCAATATCCGCGCCCGGCTGATGGCGTCGGATGAACTTGTGATGCTGAAGTCGCAAGAGTTCGACGGAGAAACGCTTAAGGTCGCAGCCCCGGCCGTCTTCACCACACGGGCGATGCTGCGCATCGAATACGACATGGCGCGTTCGGCTCGGGTTCTTTCGGAGCAAGCAGGCTTTGGGGTATCGGCTCGGCAGGTCGATGCGGCGATCGAGCGCGTCGAGACCGGCGATCCACAAAAGCCGTTCAAGCTCGATGCGGAACAGGTCGATGCCATCCGCCATGTCACCGGCGACAGCGGCATAGCGGCTGTTGTCGGCCTTGCCGGCGCCGGCAAGTCGACGCTGCTGGCGGCAGCACGGGTGGCCTGGGAAAGCGAGGGCCGGCAGGTGATCGGTGCAGCCCTTGCCGGGAAAGCAGCGGAGGGCCTGGAAGACAGTTCCGGCATCAAGTCACGAACGCTCGCCGCCTGGGAACTGGCCTGGGCCAATGGGCGCGACACGCTCCACCGCGGTGATGTGCTCGTCATCGATGAAGCCGGCATGGTGTCGTCGCAGCAGATGGCCCGTGTGCTTGACATCGTCGAGGCGGCGGGCGCCAAAGTCGTTCTCGTCGGCGACGCCATGCAGCTACAGCCGATCCAGGCGGGGGCCGCCTTTCGGGCGATCAGCGAACGCATCGGTTTTGCCGAGCTTGCCGGCGTGCGCCGCCAGCATGAAGAATGGGCGCGTGAGGCCTCGCGGCTCTTTGCCCGCGGCGAGATCGAGAAAGGTCTCGACGCTTATGCCCGGCATGGTCACCTTGCCGAGGCGGGCACGCGCGCGGAAACGATCGAGCGGATTGTTGGCGACTGGAGCCAGGCGCGCAGAGAGGCAATCGGCCGATCCGTTTCTGAGGGCAGGGATGGCAATCTTCGCGGGGACGAACTGCTCGTGCTTGCCCACACCAATGATGATGTCCGCAAGCTGAACGAGGCGCTGCGTGCGGTGATGGCCGGCGATGGTGCGCTTTCCGACAGCCGCACCTTCCAGACGGCACGCGGGGCGCGGGAATTCGCCGTCGGCGACCGCATCATCTTCCTGGAGAACGCCCGCTTTCTCGAGCCGCGGGCCAGGAGTTATGGTCCGCAATACGTCAAGAACGGCATGCTCGGCACGGTCATCTCCACCGGCGATAAACGCGGTGAAGCGCTGATGTCGGTTCGTCTCGACAACGGCCATAAAGTCGTCTTCAGCGAAGACAGCTATCGCAATGTCGATCACGGCTATGCCGCAACGATCCACAAAGCCCAGGGCACCACCGTCGAGCGCACCTTGGTGCTTGCGACCGGCATGATGGACCAACACCTGACCTATGTGGCGATGACGAGGCATCGCGATCGCGTCGATCTTTATGCAGCCAAAGAGGATTTTGAGCCAAGACCGGAATGGGGGCGCAAGCCGCGTGTCGATCATGCCGCCGGTGTGACCGGCGAGCTTGTCGAAACCGGAGAAGCGAAGTTCCGGCCTGATGACGAGCATGCCGACGACACCCCCTATGCCGATGTCAGGACCGACGATGGCAATATCCATCGGCTGTGGGGCGTCAGCCTGCCGAAGGCGCTCGAGGAGGGTGGCCTCTCTGAAGGCGACACCGTCACGCTGCGCAAGGACGGCGTGGAACGGGTGAAGGTCCAGATTGCCGTCGTCGATGAAGAGACCGGTCAGAAGCGTTACCAGGAGCGGGAGGTCGACCGCAACGTCTGGACGGCCAGGCAGATCGAAACCGCTGAAGCGCGCCAGGACCGCATCGAGCGGGAACGTCATCGGCCGGATCTGTTCAAGCAACTCGTTGAGCGGCTGTCGCGCTCCGGCGCCAAGACGACGACGCTCGATTTTGAAAGCGAGGCCGGCTATCGGGCTCATGCGCAAGACTTCGCCCGCCGCCGCGGGTTCGAGTATCTCTCGCTGGCTGCGGCCGAGATTGAGGGGGACATCGCGCGGCGCTTTGCGTGGATTGCCGCAAAGCGGGAGCAGGTGGAAAAGCTCTGGGAGCGGGCAAGCATGGCGCTCGGCTTTGCGATCGAGCGGGAACGGCGCGTCTCCTATAGCGACGAGCGAACTGAATCCCACCCCATGCCAGGCGCAAACGCCGGCAAAGCCCATTATCTGATCCCGCCGACCAGCGACTTCGCCAGAAGCCTCAACGAGGATGCGCGCCTGGCGCAATTGTCATCGCCGGCGTGGAAGGATCGGGAAACCCTCCTGCGACCGGTGCTGGAGAAGATCTATCGTGATCCGGATGGCGCACTTGTCGCCCTGAATGCGCTTGCTTCAGATGCCGGCACCGAACCCCGCAGGCTCGCCGACGATCTTGCCGCGAGCGCCGATCGGCTTGGCCGCCTGCGTGGCTCTGAGCTCATCGTCGACGGACGCGCGGCGCGTGAGGAGCGTATTGTCGCCTTGGCGGCTGTGACGGAATTGCTTCCCTTGGCCCGCGCCCATGCGAGCGAGTTCCGCAGGAGCGCCGAACGGTTCGAGATCCGTGAGCAGGCGCGTCGCGCGCATATGTCATTGTCGGTCCCGGCACTCTCCGAAGGCGCCATGGCGCGTCTCATGGAGATCGAGGCGGTGCGCAACAGGGGCGGGGACGATGCTTATAAGACCGCCTTTGCGCTTGCCGCGAAGGACCGCACGGTCGTGCAGGAGATCAAGGCGGTCAGCGAGGCGCTGTCTGCGCGCTTCGGTTGGAGTGCCTTCACCGCAAAGGCGGATGCGGTCGCCGAGCGCATGCCGGAAGCTCTGATGGCCGGCGAGCGCGAGAAGCTGATCCACCTGTTCGAAGCCGTCAAACGTTTTGCCGAGGCGCAGCATCTGGCCGAACGTCAGGACCGCTCGAAGATCGTCGCGGCAGCCAGTGCCGTTCCGGACCCGAAGCAAGACAAGGGGGGAGGAAAGGAGAATGTGAGCGTGCTGCCCATGCTTGCCGCTGTCACCGAGTTCAAGATACCGATCGACGATGAGGCGCGATCGCGAACTCTCTCCGCTCCTCTTTACCGTCAGCAGCGTGCGGCACTGGCCAACACGGCAAGGACGATCTGGCGCGATCCGGCCGGAGCCGTCGGCAAGATCGAGGAACTGATTGTCAAAGGGTTCGCCGCCGAGCGCATCGCTGCCGCTGTGACCAATGATCCGGCTGCTTATGGCGCGTTGCGCGGTTCGGATCGTCTGATGGACAAGATGCTGGCTTTCGGTCGGGAGCGGAAAGAGGCGGTGCAGGCCGTGCCCGAGGCAGCCGCGCGCCTGCGTTCTCTCGGCTCTGCCTATGCCAATCTCTTCGATGCGGAGCGCCAGGGCATCATCGACGAGCGCCGGCGCATGGCGGTTGCTATTCCCGGCCTGTCGAAGGTGGCGGAAGAGGCGCTCATGCGTCTGACCGCGGACGCGCGGAAGAATGATCGCAACCGGGGCATCGGGACTGCACCACTCGATGCGAACATCCGCCGGGAGTTCGACCACGTCAGCAAGGCGCTCGACCAGCGCTTCGGGCGCAATGCTATCATCCGCGGCGACAAGGATCTCATCAACCATGTGCCAGACGCGCAGCGCCACGCCTTTGCGGCGATGCAGGAGAGGTTGAAGGTCCTGCAGCAGGCAGTGCGTGCGCAAAGCAGTCAACAGATCCTCGCCGAACGGCGGAAGCGTACGACGCACAGAGGGATTGGTCTTTGAGCCTTTTAACCGTACGGCTATTGTCGCGGGAAAGCGGGCATTGTACCAGGAATAACTAGCTGGCTCGGATATCTCCGGCGTCGCCTCTGAGCACAGGGAGATGTTGTTCACGTAAGGCCTTGACTACGATGTGCACTCGGGCGCCTATGAGCCGCCAACATCCCGCTGGGCATTCGCTTACAGGCAGAAGGTCGGGGCTGTTAGTGCGAGCGTATGGTCGCGGGTCAAAATGTCAGCCTAACCCGTGAAATTCGGCCTGGTCTGTTCACCGGGCCAGGACTCCCAAGGCCGAGAATTGCATCACCGTCGAAGGCGTACCGCGATGATGCTGGATCGGGCGGGGGACTGAATAACAGATACACGCCTCCTTGCCGTATTAGCCGTGACGGGCTCTGCCCGCCTTTTCGCTTCAATACTCGAACGTCTTGTCGTCCGACTTGTACGCTCGTCGAAATTCTTCTTCCCAGGGATCGAAAAATTTCTCACCGTTGGGAAGCGGCGGCTTAGCTGGCCGGTCGTCTCTTTTGTGCTGTTCGTTTGAATCGTTCATGCGTCAGCTTGTAGCCAGAAGAGGCGAATGCGTCGACAATGCGCCGTACACGTTTTGCGAACACGGTTAGATTGCGTGATCGGATTCGGCAGTACCCCTCCGCGATTAGCTGCTCGGGCTATAACTTAAACACCAAGCAGCCATTGCCTCAAATCTTCGCGATACTTGTTCGCCTAGTTCCGAATGTGGCCCATCCTCGGAACCTTCGCGAACCTGATTAGCAGTCTTAGTGAGAACACCGGCGGCGTCTTCCCGCGAAATAAGGCCCTTATCCATCAACAAATACAGAGTGTTTATCGAAGCCCACGAATTCGCGCGGGAGATGATGTCATGCTCAGTATCCCACAGATTGCTGGCCAACTGTGCCTCCAAATTATGTTGTTAAAGCATAAGAGCAGACAGGGATTCGAAGGTCTAGATGCGGCGAGACCGATTGGATTTTGGATGCCTCAGGCTGAAATGTCATTAATTCGAGCCAAAGCATGAGGCATGAGCCGGCTAGACGAAGCCGATGAAATTGGTTGCGAGTTTGTCATAGCGTATGGCGAGGCGACGCCATTGTTTGAGCTTTGCGAAGAAACTCTCGACGCCCCAGCGCTGCTTGCAAGCGATGCTGATGCTTGCAGCGGCGTCGCGGAGGAATGAGCGGGTAGTCTCCAAACGAGATCGCAGACCAGACCCATATCGTTCTGCTTTCCTGGGCCGAGATGGTAACGAACTGGCAGCCCGAGGGCATCCACTACAGCATGGATGTTACTGCCTGACCTCCAAGAGGCAGTGTTGAACTGATCTACCTGGGGCCGCTCAAGAAACTCGACGAGGTTCAAAATTCCACTCAGCCGTAACACCGCCCCGCCATCAGAATGAAAATTATATCCCCGTCGTGCGGATGGAACCTGTGCCATCCGGCGCCGTTCTCCAAGCTGACGGGAGAATACGCATGTGGAAAACCCTGCTCTACGGCGCGACCAAGATCGACGAGACGAACGGCGCCTATTCGCCGATCGAAAGCTTGGCTGCCTTCCAGTGGAAGAACCGTGTGTTCATTCTTTTCGCCGACAGGGGCAATTCCCGCGCGGCGCGCCAGGAAAACCAGCTGCTGGCCGACCGCAGCGCGCTCGATGAGCGCGATATGGTGGTGCTGAAGGTCTCGGGCGGCAAGGTGCGGGCGCTTTTCGACGCTGCCGATGGCCTCGACGGCGAAACGATCCGCCGCGATCTCGATGCGCCGGAGACGGGTGAATTCGCCGCCTTCCTTGTCGGCAAGGACGGAACTGTCAAACTCAAGGTCAGCGAGCCGATCATCAGTGGCGAGCTCTTCGCCATTATCGACAGCATGCCGATGCGCGCTGCCGAGACGCTGAAGTCGGACAAATAGTCCCGACGAACATCGCAAACATAAAAGGGAGGCGGTCATGTCCGTGCCCAACGAACCCATTCCCGATCAGCCGCCAATGCCGGCACCCGGCTGGAAGCCGGTGCCGCCGATCAAGGAGCCGGAGCCGGACAGGCTTCCCGACGAAGTGCCTGTTCCCAACCCTGATGAGAACGACGAGCCGGCCAAGAAGGTCTCTGCGACTTAGAGGAATATGTGGCGCTCGGCGCCAACGAGTTCCTGTAGGAAGTCGACGACGCTGCGGACGCGCACGAGGTCACGCGCCGTCTCATGATAGGTCGTCCAGTAGGCGCGCCGGATTGAAACCTCAGGCAGGATGCGCTCGAGTTCCGGATATTGCCGGGCGATATAATCGTGCAGGATACCGATGCCGGCACCTGACCGCACCGCCTCCGTCTGGCCAATCGCCGTCGAGATTTCGAAGCTTGCATCCCAACTGCGCATCACCTCGCCGGAGAAATTCAGCGAGGCGGTGAAGATCAGGTCTTCGACATAACCGATGCGCGGATGCGCCTTCAGTGCATCGACATCGCCAGGTCTGCCGTGTGAGGCGAGGTAGTGGCGCGAGGCGTAGAGTCCGAGCGTATAATCCGTCAGCTTGGAGGAGACGAGCCGCCCCTGTTCGGGACGTTCCAGCGTGATGGCGATATCGGCCTCACGCTGCGACAGCGAGAAGGAGCGCGGCACCGGCACGAGCTGGATCTTCAGCTCCGGGTGGCGCTCGATCAGCCTGCCCATGCGGGGCGCCAGAAAGGACACGCCGAAACCATCCGGCGCGCCGACGCGCACCGTCCCGGCGATCGCCGTATCGGTGTGGCCGAGATTGGCCTGCGCCGCGAGCATTTCGGTTTCCATTCGCTCGGCGGCATTAAGGAAGATGCCGCCTTCGGCCGTCAGCTCGCAGCCATTCGTGCGGCGCACGAAGAGCCGCGTCTTCAGCGCGTCTTCGAGCGACGTCAGCCGGCGCGAAAGCGTGGCGTGGTTGAGCCCCAGGCGCTTCGAAGCGGCAAGGATCTGTCCGGTTCTGGCGACGGCCAGGAAAATGCGAACGTCATCCCAGTTCATCGCTTGGCCCGCATTACAATCGGATCGACATCGACAAGCGTCAGCGACATCACCATGCCGGCCGTCTCCTTCTTGTATTTGAGGAAATGCGGTGTCCGCAGATGCGCCTCATAGGCCGCCTGGCTGGCGTAGACCTCGAGAATACGAATGTGGTTTGGAGCCTCGCGGATGGAAACGGCGCTGAGTGAAAGAACGCCCTCTTCCAACGCGACCGAAGCCTCGATTTCCTCCGCAAGCAATGCGCGATAGGCCTCAAGCCTCTGTGCGACGATCTCCAGCTCCGCCATTCGCACGACAGGATTTTGGATCATCGGTCGACCTTTCAGAGTTTGACTTGTCCGCAGGACGCGCCAAGTTCGGGAGCGGCAGCGCCTGCCTCGGAACTATAAAACGCGCACAACAGTTGCTTATATCAACGCGTTGATTTGTGCAAATTGAAGTGCGATTATAGGCCATCCAAACAGGAGGAACACTCATGCGTGAGATCGGACATTTCATCGGCGGCAAGCAGGTCGCCGGCACCAGCGGCCGCGTCAGCAACGTCTACAATCCGGCGACCGGCGAAGTGCAGGCGACCGTCGCCCTCGCCAGCGTCGAGGAGCTTCGCGCCGCCGTCGAAAACGCCAAGGCCGCACAGCCGAAATGGGCTGCCACCAACCCGCAGCGCCGCGCTCGCGTCTTCTTCAAATTCGTCGAGCTCCTGAACAGGCATATGGACGAACTTGCCGAATTGATTTCGAAAGAACACGGCAAGACGATCGAGGATGCCAAGGGCGACGTCGTTCGTGGCCTCGAAGTCTGTGAATTCGTATGCGGCATCCCGCATCTCGCCAAGGGCGAATTCACCGAGGGCGCGGGTCCGGCGATCGACATGTATTCGATCCGCCAGCCGGTCGGCATCGGCGCCGGCATCACGCCTTTCAACTTCCCCGGCATGATCCCGATGTGGATGTTTGCGCCGGCGATCGCCTGCGGGAATGCCTTCATCCTGAAGCCTTCCGAGCGTGATCCCTCCTTGCCGATCCGTCTTGCCGAACTGATGATCGAAGCCGGTCTGCCGGCCGGCATCCTCAACGTTGTCAACGGCGACAAGGGTGCGGTGGACGCCATCCTCACCGATCCTGATATCGGCGCCGTTTCCTTCGTCGGCTCCACGCCGATCGCCCGCTACGTCTACGGTACGGCAGCCATGAACGGCAAGCGTGCCCAGTGCTTCGGCGGCGCCAAGAACCACATGATCATCATGCCTGACGCCGATATGGATCAGGCCGTCAACGCGCTGATGGGCGCAGGCTATGGTTCGGCCGGCGAGCGCTGCATGGCGATCTCGGTTGCCGTTCCAGTCGGTGAAGAAACCGCCAACCGCCTCGTCGAGAAGCTGACGCCGAAGATCGAGTCGCTGCGCATCGGCCCCTACACCGACGAGAAGGCCGACATGGGCCCGCTCGTCACCAAGGACGCCTATAACCGTGTTCGCGGCCTGATCGACCGCGGCATCGAGGAGGGTGCCAAGCTCGTCGTCGACGGCCGCGATTTCAAGCTCCAGGGTTATGAAGACGGCTATTTCGTCGGCGGCTGCCTGTTCGATCACGTCACGCCTGAGATGGACATCTACAAGACCGAGATCTTCGGACCTGTCCTTTCCGTCGTTCGCGCCCAGAACTATGAGGAAGCGCTGTCGCTGCCGATGAAGCACGAATATGGCAACGGCGTCGCAATCTATACCCGCGACGGCGACGCTGCCCGCGATTTTGCCTCACGCATCAATATCGGCATGATCGGCATCAACGTTCCGATCCCGGTTCCGCTCGCCTACCACTCCTTCGGCGGCTGGAAGGCCTCGAGCTTCGGCGACCTCAACCAGCACGGCACGGATTCGATCAAGTTCTGGACGAAGACCAAGACCGTTACCGCACGCTGGCCCTCCGGCATCAAGAGCGGCGCCGAATTCGTCATGCCGACGATGAAGTGATCTGCGCGACAGATCGATCTGCAATGCGGGGGCCTTTCGGCCCCCGTTTCATTTGAGCGTTGGCAGGCCATTCCGGCTTATAACCAGACGATCGCGGAGCAGGATTGACGTCGCGGCAAATGGCCTCATAAGCTGAATGCAAATTTCATATTTTGGAATTGTTCAAAACTGCCAAACCGCCTATATACGTCTGAACAGGCACGAGTCAGGAGATCGGCATGCGGTTGACGAAGCAGACCAACTATGCGGTTCGCATGTTGATGTATTGTGCTGCCAACGAAGGGCAGCTGAGCCGGATTCCGGAAATTGCCAAGGCCTACGGGGTTTCCGAACTCTTTCTTTTCAAGATCCTGCAGCCGCTGAACAAGGCGGGTCTGGTCGAAACCGTGCGCGGCCGTAACGGCGGCGTGCGTTTGGGCAAACCGGCGGCCGAAATCACGCTCTTCGACGTCGTGCGGGTCACGGAAGACAGTTTCGCCATGGCCGAATGCTTCGAAGACGACGGCATGGTCGAATGCCCGCTGGTCGACAGCTGTGGCTTGAACTCGGCGCTGCGCAAGGCGTTGAACGCCTTCTTCGGCGTGCTTTCGGAATATTCGATCGACGACCTCGTCAAAGCCCGTCCTCAGATCAATTTCCTGCTGGGAATTACCGGCGAGCAGCACTACCGCAAGCCGGCGGCCGTTGCCCCCGCCGCCTGATTTCAAGAAACAGGTCTGACTTATGAAACCGCGGTTGCCTCGGCGATCGCGGTTTTTGTTTGCGCCGTCCGCTTGCGCATAAGGGTGCTGAAATGTCCAACATGCGCTGCTGAGAGGGCGCAGTTATCCAAAATGCGACGAAATCCCGGACATTTTTGTCCGAATATTTCCGAATAAGGCTGATTTTTGACCAAAAATTTCTAAAATTGTCCAGCTGGAAAAATTTTCTCCGTAGGCCGTTGCTTTCAGTAGATAAATGTCGTTCCATCGACCGTCGATCGGGATGCCTACGGGTCTCCAGACATCAAAAAAGAACAACCGGGAAACAATATTATGAAAAAGATCTCTGTCATGCTGGCAGCGACGGCCCTGATTTCGGTCATGGCGACGTCCGCCTGGTCCAAGACCCTTGTTTATTGCTCCGAGGGTTCGCCGGAAGGCTTCGACCCGAGCCTCTATACGGCAGGCACGACCTTCGACGCGTCCTCGCGCACCGTCTACAGCCGCCTCGTCGAATTCAAGCATGGCGGCACCGAGATCGAACCTGGTTTGGCCGACAGCTGGAGCGTTTCGGACGACGGCAAGGAATACACCTTCAAGCTTCATCCCGGCGTCAAGTTCCAGACTACCGACTTCTTCACCCCCACGCGCGATTTCAACGCCGACGACGTCGTGTTCTCCTTCGAGCGCCAGCTGAAGTCCGACAATCCGTGGAACAAGTATGTCGAGGGCGGTTCTTACGAATACGCTGCCGGCATGGGCTTCCCGGAACTGATTAAGTCGGTCGAGAAGGTCGATGACCTTACAGTAAAGTTCACGCTCAACCATCCCGAAGCGCCGTTCCTGGCCGACCTCGCCATGGACTTCGCTTCCATCATGTCCAAGGAATATGCCGACAAGCTTGCCGCCGACGGCAAGATGGCGCAGCTGAACCAGCAGCCGCTCGGCACCGGCCCTTACACCTTCGTCGCCTACCAGCCGGATGCCGTCATCCGCTACAAGGCGAACGAAACCTATTTCAAGGGCAAGGAAAAGATCGACGATCTGGTTTTCGCGATCACCTCTGACGCTGCCGTGCGCGCTCAGAAGCTGAAGGCCGGCGAGTGCCACCTGATCCCTTATCCGAATGCCGCCGATGTTCCCGAGCTGAAGAAGGACGGAAATCTGACCGTCCTGGAGCAGCCCGGCCTCAACGTCAGCTACCTTGCCTACAACACGCAGATGGCGCCCTTCGACAAGCCGGAAGTCCGCCGCGCGCTGAATTCGGCGATCAACAAGCAGGCGATCGTCGACGCGGTCTTCCAGGGTGCGGCCACCGTTGCCAAGAACCCGATCCCGCCGACCATGTGGTCTTATAACGACGCCGTTCAGGACGAGAAGTACGATCCGGACGCAGCCAAGAAGGCTCTGGCCGAGGCCGGCGTCAAGGATCTCAGCATGAAGGTCTGGGCGATGCCGGTATCGCGCCCCTACATGCTGAATGCGCGCCGCGCTGCCGAACTGATCCAGGCCGACTTCGCCAAGATCGGCGTCAAGGTCGAGATCGTCACGCATGAATGGGCCGAGTATCTGAAGCTCTCCTCAGACGTGAAGCGCGACGGCGCCGTCATTCTCGGCTGGACCGGCGACAATGGCGACCCCGACAACTTTATGGATACGCTGCTCGGCTGCGATGCCGTCGGCGGCAACAACCGCGCTCAGTGGTGCAACAAGGAATACGACGACCTCATGACCAAGGCGAAGCTGACGGCCGATGTCGGCGAGCGCACAAAGGCCTATGAGCAGGCGCAGCTGATCTTCAAGAAGGAAGCCCCCTGGGCAACCCTCGACCATTCGCTCGTCTTCGTTCCGATGAGCAAGAAGGTCTCGGGCTTCAAGATGGACCCGCTCGGCATTCACCGTTTCGACGGCGTCGACGTATCCGAATAACAAGAATAATGTAAGAATGCCCGGCATAGCTGGGCGCAGCCGGCGGTCAGGACCTCCTGACCGCCGGAAACTATTGGACATCTGCCATGTTGCGTTTTTTTATCGGCCGCCTTGCGGTGCTGATCCCGACATTTCTCGGCGTTTCCCTGATTGCCTTCTCGTTCATCCGCCTGCTGCCCGGAGATCCCGTCATGCTGCTCTCGGGCGAACGCGTGATGGCGCCGGAGCGGCACGCCCAGATCATGCACGATCTCGGTTTCGACCGGCCCATGTATATGCAGTATTTCGACTATCTCGGAAAAGTGCTGCAGGGCGATCTCGGCACCTCGATCGTCACCAAGCGGCCCGTTCTCGGCGAATTCCTGACATTGTTTCCGGCAACACTGGAACTGTCCTTCTGCGCCATCATCCTTGCGGTCTGTCTTGGCGTGCCCGCCGGCGTCTTTGCGGCCGTCAAGCGAGGCACGTGGTTCGATCAAAGCGTGATGGGTGTCGCCCTCGTCGGTTATTCCATGCCGATTTTCTGGTGGGGTCTGCTGCTCATCATCTTCTTCTCCGGCTATCTCGGCTGGACCCCGGTATCGGGCCGCATTTCGCTGATGTATTTCTTCAAGCCGGTGACCGGCTTCATGCTGATCGACAGCCTGCTGTCAGGTCAGAAAGGGGCCTTTGCTTCGGCCGTCAGCTATCTCATTCTGCCGACCATCGTGCTGGCGACCATCCCGCTCGCCGTCATCGCCCGCCAGACGCGCTCGGCCATGCTCGAGGTTCTCGGCGAGGACTATGTCCGCACCGCACGCTCGAAAGGTTTGAAGCCGCTGCGCGTCGTCGGCGTGCATGCACTGCGCAATGCAATGATCCCCGTCATCACCACGATTGGCCTGCAGATCGGTGTCCTTCTTGCAGGCGCCATTCTCACCGAGACGATCTTCTCCTGGCCGGGCATCGGCAAATGGATGGTCGATTCGGTGTTCAAGCGTGATTACGCGGTGGTCCAGGGCGGCCTTCTCCTGATCGCCGGCGTCATCATGCTGGTCAATCTGGTTGTTGACGTCCTCTACGGCTTCATCAATCCGCGCATTCGTCACTAGGAGCGGTCCATGAGCACGGTCACCGTCAAAACCGGCCAGCCATCCGCTCTTGCGGAATTCTGGCATTATTTTTCCCGCAACAAGGGCGCCGTCATCGGCCTCGTTGTTTTCGTCATCATCCTCGTCGTTGCGATCTTTGCACCGGTTTTTGCGCCGCATGCGCCGAACGAGCAGAATCGTGAAGTGCTCTTGGCAGTGCCGGCCTGGATGGAAGGAGGCCACGCCTCCTTTCCGCTCGGAACGGATGCCGTCGGCCGCGATATCCTATCGCGGCTGATCTACGGCGCGCGCTTCTCACTCTTCATCGGCGTCGTGGTCGTCACACTTTCGGTCATATGTGGTGTCCTGATCGGCCTCGTCGCCGGCTATTTCCGCGGCCGGATCGATACCGCCATCATGCGCCTGATGGACATCATCCTGGCCTTCCCGTCGCTGCTGCTCGCGCTCGTGCTGGTGGCGGTCCTGGGTCCCGGCCTTACCAATGCGATGATCGCGATTTCGCTGGTCAACCAGCCGCATTTCGTGCGGCTGACCCGCGCCTCGGTCATTTCCGAGCGTGAGAAGGAATATGTGATCGCCTCGCGCGTCGCCGGCGCGGGCACGCTCCGCTTGATGTTCAAGACGATCCTGCCGAACTGTCTCGGCCCCCTGATCGTTCAGGCCACACTTGCCTTCTCGGCGGCGATCCTCGATGCCGCCGCCCTCGGCTTTCTCGGCATGGGCGCCCAGCCGCCGACACCCGAATGGGGCACCATGCTTGCCGAGTCCCGTGAGTTCATCTCGCGCGCCTGGTGGGTCGTGACTTTCCCGGGTCTTGCAATCCTCATCACCGTTCTTGCCATCAACCTGATGGGCGACGGCCTGCGTGATGCGCTTGACCCCAAACTGAAGAGGTCGTGATGCCGCTCCTCGAAATCGAAAATCTCACTGTCGAATTCCAGACGTCTTCAGGTCTTTTCCGCGCCGTCGACGGCGTATCGCTCACCTGCGACAAGGGCGAGATCCTCTCGGTCGTCGGCGAATCAGGTTCGGGCAAATCCGTCGCCATGCTGGCCCTGATGGGGCTCCTGCCGTGGACGGCGAGGATCACCGCCGACCGCATGCAGTTCGACGGCAAGGATCTGCGCGGCATCTCCGGCCGCCAACGCCGCCGGATCGTCGGCAAGGAGATGGCGATGATCTTCCAGGAGCCGATGTCGAGCCTGAACCCGTGCTTCACCGTCGGTTTCCAGCTCGGCGAGACCCTGCGCGTCCATATGGGTCTCAACCGGAAAGAGCGCCGCGAACGTTCGATCGAACTCTTGAGCCTCGTCGGCATTCCAGCCCCCGAAGACCGCCTGTCGAACTTCCCGCATCAGATGTCGGGCGGCATGAGCCAGCGCGTCATGATCGCCATGGCGCTCGCCTGCAATCCGAAGCTCCTGATCGCCGACGAGCCGACGACCGCACTCGACGTGACGATCCAGGCGCAGATCCTCGATCTGCTCGTGCGCCTGCAGAAGGAGCAGGGTATGGCGCTGGTGCTGATCACTCACGACATGGGTGTCGTCGCCGAAACCGCCGAGCGCGTGCAGGTGCAATATGCCGGTCAGAAGGTCGAGGAGCAGCCGGTGAAGGCGCTGTTCCGAGATCCACACCACCCCTATACGGCAGCCCTGCTTGCCGCATTGCCGGAGCGCGCCGAAGTCGGCCAGCGCCTTCCCTCGATCGCCGGCGTCGTTCCCGGCCAGCATGGCCGCCCGACGGGCTGTCTGTTCGCTCCCCGCTGCGGCTATGCCACGGTCGAATGCGAGCGCGGTGTTGTGCGCCAGGGGCCTGAACTCGGACGGGCGCTGTGCAACTATCCACTGAAGGACGGCAAGCCGCTGGGCCATCCCGGCGTCATGCGCGTTGAAACTGCAGGAGACCTGGTATGACGGGCGCTGTTCTCGAGGGCAGGGATCTCGCCCGTTTCTACACCGTCAACCGCGGTCTCTTCAAAGCCGACGCCACGGTCAAGGCGCTGAACGGCGTCAGCTTCAGCCTCCATTCCGGCAAGACCCTTGCCGTCGTCGGCGAATCCGGCTGCGGCAAGTCGACGCTTGCCCGTCTGGTCACGATGATCGAGGATCCGACGGCCGGCGAGTTGCTGATCGACGGCAAGCCGGCGCGGGTCGGCGACCGCAGCCTGCGCAGCCAGGTGCAGATCGTCTTCCAGAATCCCTACGGCTCGCTCAACCCGCGCCAGAAGGTCGGTGCGATCCTGGAAGAACCGCTGAAGATCAACACCGATCTCGATGCCAGCGCCCGCCGCCGCAAAGTGGAGGAGATGATGGCCCGTGTCGGCCTGCGCCCGGAGCATCACGGCCGCTACCCTCATATGTTCTCCGGCGGCCAGCGCCAGCGCATCGCCATTGCCCGCGCGTTGATGCTGCGGCCGAAGGTTCTGGTGCTCGACGAGCCAGTTTCGGCCCTTGATCTGTCGATCCAGGCGCAGGTGCTGAACTTGCTTATGGACCTGCAGAAGGAGATGGGCCTTGCCTACCTCTTCATCTCGCATGGCCTCTCGGTGGTCCACCACATCGCCGACGAGATAATGGTGATGTATCTGGGTCGCCCGATCGAAACCGGTCCCGCCGCCGAAGTCTTCGCCCGGCCGCGCCATCCCTATACGGCCGCCCTGCTGTCGGCGACCCCGATCGCCGACCCCGAGCGCGAGAAGACCCGCATCCGGCTGCAGGGCGAACTGCCGTCGCCGCTGAAGCCGCCGTCCGGCTGCCACTTCAACCCGCGCTGCTGGAAGGCGCAGGACTATTGTCGCCAGGTTTCTCCCGAATTAAGTGGAGAAGGCGCACAACAATATGCCTGTCATTTCCCGCTCGATTGAGCGGGAAACCGCCGTTTGAGAGGAAACATGCAGGACGATCGGATCAACAAACCTCATGCGATCATCGTCATGGGGGTCAGCGGCTGCGGTAAGTCCTCGGTCGGCGAGAAACTCGCCGAGGCCTTGCACCTCCACTTCGTTGAAGGTGATGCGCTTCATCCGGCTTCCAATGTGGAGAAGATGTCGGAGGGCATTCCGTTGACTGATGAGGACCGGATGCCGTGGCTCGACCTGATCGGCAAACGCATGCAGGCTTCGCTGGACAAAGGAGAAGGCATCATCGTCTCCTGTTCGGCGCTGAAGCGCATCTATCGTGACAGGCTGAGGGCTGCTGCCGGCGGCAATCTGCTCTTCGTCTACCTCGAAGGATCGAAGGCGCTGCTGACGAAGCGCATGGGCGAGCGCAAGGGGCATTTCATGCCGGTTTCGCTGCTCGAAAGTCAGCTGGCGACACTCGAGGTGCCGACAGGCGAGCCCGGTGTCGTCACCGTCGATATCGGCGACACCATCGAAGGCATTGCGGCAACGGCCCTCAGGGGTCTCTCCACCCTGGGTGTTATGGCCTGAAGCGCTGCGGCGAGTAGGCCGAAATATCGATGAACGGCGTCTCGCCGGTGATGAGTTCCGCAAGCACGCGGCCGGTCACCGGCCCGAGCGTCAGCCCATGATGGGCGTGTCCGAAGGCGAACCATAGGCCCTGATGGCGCGGCGCCTTGCCGATGACAGGCATCATGTCCGGCGTGCAGGGGCGCGCGCCCATCCATGGTTCGGGATCGAGCCTGCCTCCGAGCGGGAAGATCGTACGCGCCACGGCTTCCGCCCGGTCGAGCTGCACCGGCGTCTTCGGTGCGTCGAGCCTTGCGAACTCCGCCCCGGTCGTCAGGCGGATGCCGCGGTTCATCGGCGCCAGCAAATAGCCCCGCTCGGCATCGAGGATCCAGTTGTTGAGCATGGCATTGCCCTTGGCGGCATAATGCATGTGATAGCCGCGCTTGACGCCGAGGGGAAAGGAATAACCGAGCCGGCGCGTCGCGACGGCTGCCCAGGGGCCGAGCGCCAGGACCGCGTCGTCCGCTTCGAGCGGGCCCTCGCTGGTCATGATCTTCCAGCCACTGCCGAACTGGCCGAGCGAAGCGGCATCGCCCGTGACGAAGCGTCCGCCAAGGCTTTCGAAATAGCGGCGATAGGCTGCTGTCAGCGCATGCGGATCGAGCACCGACCAGGGATCGCGCCAGCGGATACCGCCGGCAAAAGGGACGGTAATATCGGGTTCCATGCGGGCGATATCGGCCGACGTCAGGTTATCATAGGTCACGCCGAATTCGCTCTGCCAAAGCGCGGCCTCGGCGAGGGCCTCGTCGCGCATCGCCTCCGTCCGGAAGATTTTTATCCAACCGTCCTTGCGGATCAGCGCCTGTGCCTGCGAGGCCTCGATCAGGTCCTTGTGCTCGGCAACCGAGTTTTCGATTAGCGGCGCGTAGGCCCGTGTGATGACCGCGTGGCGCCGGGCATTCGAATTCCACCAGTAACGGGCAAGGAAGGCGAGCTGGCTAGGCAGGGCACTGAGATGATAATGGGCATCGATTTCGTTGTTCAGTGCATAACGCAGCAACAGGCCGAGCTGCTGGGGGAAGCCGTAAGGCGCAACCCCTTCGCGCTGGATCAGGCCGGCATTGCCGAAGGAGGTCTCGCTGCCCGGATCCTTGCGGTCGATCAGCGTCACCTGCCGGCCGCGCCGCTGAAGATGTATTGCGGTGGACACCCCGACGATACCGGCGCCGAGCACGATTGCGTTCTTCATCATTCCCCTGCATTCCGCATTGTTACCGGTTGAAAATGCCTCCGCCGATTCCGCTGCGCAAACGAAAAATCGCATTCATTTCAAAATCATTGCGCTTTCCAGTGCGGCATTTTCGGCCTTCACGCGCACATGCAGGATGGCGGCATTGAAAAGCGAGAAGACGATCGCATAGGCGGGCAGGCCGAAGGCAACGGGAAGAGCGGCGATCTCGCCGATGACGATCGCATAGTTCGGATGCCGGAGGAGGCGATAGGGTCCCGATTTCACCAGCGGCGCGCCGGGCAGGACGATGATGCGTGTCGTCCAGCGGTCCTTCAGCGTTGCCAGCACCCAGAGCCGCAGCCCCTGTAGTCCGATGAACAGCAGAAACCAGAAGGGTTGAACCTGTCTACCCGGCGCCAGCAGCCAAAGGCCGATGATCCAGGCGGCATGCAGCGCCACCATGACGGGATAATGCTCCGGGGCGACTTCCCTGCCGCCTCTGACGAGAAGGGCAGCGGTGTTGCGCCGGGCGAGCATGAGCTCGCCCAACCGCTGTAGCGTCACGAATGTCAGGAGCGCGATCGACGGCCACATCACGCCGCCCTCCGCAGCGTCACACAGCTTGCCGAAAAACCTGGTCCCATGGCGACCATCGCCGCCCGGTCCGGCAGCCCGGCGCGGATTGCCCGCTCCAGCACGAACAGCACGGTCGGTGAGGACATGTTACCATATTCGGCAAGTACGGCCCGTTCGTGATCGAGCGTGCCAGGTGTCAGTGAAAGCGCGCTCTCCATCGCAGCCAGCACCTTCATACCGCCGGGATGGCAGATGAAGCGGTCGATATCTGCTGGTCTCAGCCCGTTTCGCGCCAGAATGGCCGCCACCGCCGGGGCGAGTTCCCGTTCGGCGAAGGGCGGCAATGATTGCGCCAGCACAATGCCGAAGCCGCCATCGTCGATCTTCCAGCCCATGATATCGAGCGTATCCGGGAAGAGGTGCTCGCCTGTTGATTCCACCTCGGCCAGTCCGCCTTCGCCGGCGCGGAGCACGCAGGCGGCCGCGCCGTCGGCGAAAAGCGCTGTCGCGATGATGTTCGGCCGCGTCAGCTCGTCCAGCCGGAAGGCGAGCGTGCAAAGCTCGATCGAGACGAAAAGTACGACGGCGCCCGGGCGGCTCCGTGCCAGCCTCGCCGCGATCGCAAAACCCGAGACGCCGGCGGCGCAGCCGAGGCCGAAGACCGGCACACGCTCGATATCCGCCCTGAAGCCCATGCTGCGACTAAGCTGCGCATCAAGGCTCGGCGTCGTAAAACCGGTGGAAGAGACCGTGACGATACAGTCGACATGACAGGCGCCGAGATCGGCCCGGCGAAGCGCCGCGCTGGCCGCCTCGACGAAAAGGGCGCCTGCCACCTCTCCGTAGGCCTGCATGCGGTCCTGCCAGCCATGCGTTTCGTCGAACCAGGCAAGCGGCCGCGCGGCATGGCGCTTGTTGATACCGGCGCTGTCGAAGACGCGGGCTAGATGATGGAAATCCTCGTAGCGGTCGGCAAACAGCCGGGCCGAGGCTTCGGCCGCCTGGTTTTGGAAGATGACATGTTCGGGCGTGGCGGTGGCGAGGCTGACGAGACTGACGGTATCGGTCACGGAATTCTCCTTGTCGTTCCGGCGCAATGCTGAAAACACCCGGTCCCGATGATTTATTCGGCTTTGGACTTCACGAAGCAGTGATGGAGAAAATAGAGAGGCCGGCGAATAAAGCCCGGGGCAGCGGTGTTCTCTCCCCGCAACGCCACTTTCGAGGAGTTTTTCCATGACGATCATGACAGCCCGTATCGCTTCCGTCCTTCTTGGCGGCTGCCTTGCCGCTTCGCTCTTCTCCGGCCCGGTCTTTGCTGTCGGCAACGACAACAGCACGATGCCGACCTGCAAGAAGGGCGAGATCTACGACCAGAAGACCAAGAAATGCGTCAAGCAGCAGAGCGCCAATGTCTCGGACGAGAACCGTACCGACTATGCCTATTCGCTGGCCAAGGCCGGCCGTTATGAAGAGGCGCTTGCCATGCTCGATACGGTCAAGGACCAGAACAGCGCCGAGGTGCTGAACTATCGCGGTTACGCCACCCGCAAGCTCGGGCGCACCGACGAAGGCATCTCCTACTACCTGCAATCGGTGAAAATCGATCCGCAATACGCCAAGGTCCGTGAATATCTCGGCGAAGCCTATGTCATCAAGGGCCGGCTCGATCTCGCAAAGGAGCAATTGAACACGATCAAGGCGATCTGCGGCACGGCTTGCGAGGAATATCAGGATCTGAACGCTGTCATCCTCGACCCATCGAAGATCTGAGCTTAGGCCACTAGCGGGAATGGAGCCGGGAAAGGATATCCGAATGTCGGTCGCGCACGCTACAATTCCTGCCTATAGTCGCGCGAGAATGGAATCGCCTGTTCATCAGGCGGTTCCAAGGGATGCAGGATTGGCGGAGGCGGTCATCGCGAGCGAAGCGGATATCAGGAGCGGTCTGACGGAAAACCTGGCCAGGCTCTGGCGTTATGGTCTCGTTCTCTCGCATCAGCGCGATGTCGCCGACGATCTGGTGCAGGCGACCTGCCTTCGCGCGCTCGAGCGCGCCGGCCAGTTCGTTCCCGGCACCCGGCTCGACCGCTGGCTGTTTTCGATCCTGCATTCGATCTGGCTGAACGAGATCCGCTCGCGCCGGGTGCGCCAGGGCCAAGGTTTCGTCGACGCCGGCGAGGCGCTGACCTTCGACGGCGCGCACGAGACTGAAACGCATGTGATGGCGGGGCAGGTGCTGAAGCAGGTAAATGCGTTGCCCGAGGCGCAACGCACGGCGGTTTTCCTCGCCTACGTAGAAGGACTATCCTATCGCGAGGTTGCAGGCATATTGGATATTCCGATCGGGACCGTGATGAGCCGGCTGGCGGCCGCCCGCGCCAGGCTCTCCGGCGCCGGACAGGCAGGGGGACGCCCATGAGCACGAAACACACCATTCCCTCCGACGAGGATCTCACAGCCTTCATCGACGGCGAGCTGACGACGGAAGAGAGAGCCCGCATCGAAGCCATCGTCAAGGAAGATGAGAGCGTCGCCGAACGATTGGATTTCCTGGCCCGCGCCAGCCTGCCGTTCGAGCCGGCCTTTGCTCCGCTGCTCACCGAAGCCCCGCGCGAAAAACTGGAGGCGATGCTCGCCGCCATTCCTGCGCATGAGAACGCAAGATCGGTCGCTGCGCCCGCGCCCACTCGCCGTCGCTTCCTGGGTGCGCTCGCCGCCTCGCTTGTGGCCGGCATCGCCATTGACCGCGCCGTCATCGGCATCGGCAGTGGTTTTTCGGCAAAGGACGAAAACAGCGAATGGCGCGCCGTGGTCGCCGACTATATCTCGCTCTATACCGCCGAAACGCTTGCGGGCCCCGTGCCCGGCAGGCAGGACCAGGCCGCCCAGCTCGCCAGTCTCGACGAGAAGCTCGGCCTGTCGCTCTCCCCTGAAGCCGTCTCGCTCACTGGGGTCGATTTCAAACGCGCCCTGCTGCTGCAATATGACGGCAAGCCGCTCGCCCAGATCGCCTATCTCGATCCCGAGACCGGGCCGATGGCGCTCTGCATCGTGAAATCCGACGCGGGGCCGAAGGCGCCGGACCTTGAAAACCGCAAGCGAATGAATGTCGTCTACTGGTCGAACGCGACACATGCCTTTATGCTGATCGGGCATGCTGCGGCGGACCGGATGACGGGGATGGCGGACGGGGTGCGGGGGAGGGTGGCTGTCGAATCTTGAGCAGGGCTAGCGGCTTCAAAGTGTCACGAACTTGAAGTCGCCTACCCACCGCTCAACCTTTGCCTCAATTAGGCTGAAAGACAAGATGTCAATTTCCGACCACGGGCGCAAAGCGTGTGCTGCCCCGATCCGCGCAGATAAGGGCGACAAGATAGGCGAAGATCGGGTCCAGTGCTTTTTGGTTGAACATGATGCCGAAGCTGCCGGTAATAATGTAGCTGCTGACGAGTAGCAGAGCGATCGCCATGGACAGATCCCGGCCGGGGCCGGGTTCCTTTTTCTAAGCGGCTATCACAGGCGATAGCAGCAGTAGTGAAAGCGCTGCAATGCCGAAAATGCCGGCGTCAATTCCTGCAGTTACAAAGCCGTTATGGGCGTGCGAATAGGTCAACTGCGGCCTTATTCCTTCGGGGATCTCTGCCAAGACCGCAGCCATCCGGTTTAGCGGGCCGTAACCAGTCACAGGGTTCCTACTGATTGCTGCCAGTGCGGCCTTGTATAGGGCGAGCCGTGCGCTGAGCGATGTGACCGGACCTTCGCAGCGTTCGAGTGATGCGATATTTTCCTGCAGCGCCTGCATGCGATTGAGGATTGGGCCGCTGCCCAGGGCGATTAGTCCGGCGAATAGTAGAGCGCCCGTTATGGCGAGGCTGCGCAAACTCAGATGGAAACTGTCTGTGCGAAGATACCAGAAAAGGATGACGAGATGAACGGGAATGGCGAGCCACGCCGAGCGCGTTTCGGAAAGCAGCACACATGCCAGACCGGCGGCATACCCGAGGATCGCAATTCTACGCAATGTCGTACACAAATGTGGTTTGACGAACTCGGCCAAATTCGAACGGCTGATTTCGGAAGATAGGGTTACCGCACCAGAAGAATACAGGTTTGCCGACGAGGTACTCGAAGCGTTTCACTCTGGGGGCGGTCTCGCGCCGAAAATGCAGGCGTACAAAAGGATCAAGCGCAAGACGCCGCCGATCGAATACAGCGGCCGGGGAAAGGATCTGGTGTGGGTGCAGCCGACGCTCATTGCAGAGGTCGTATCGAGCCTGGACGCATGACGGATAGCTGCGGCACGCATCCTTCAAGGGGATTCGCGAAAAGCAGGACAACGCGATAGTCTACGATTCCAAGACAGACAGGTGTGATTGCCATGTTGCAACCAGGGTTACTAATCCTGATACTGACGTCACTATATTTACTGCTGGCGATCCTAGCGAAGGTGTTCTGATATAAGCGGCTTTGCTATGGCGTCCTCCCGCGCACGACGCGACTCAAAGGGGAGGGTGGAGCTTTGGTTCGAGTATCCAGCCGACCCGGCCCCGGTTTCCAACAGATCGGGCCGGCCTGCAGATAGCCTGGCTGTTTGCGCCTCTGTCATCCGCGCCATGTTCATAGCCGCTTTCCGGCAGGGCCGCATACCGTAGGGATCGCAGCGAGGGCCCGACCCCTCGTCAGGTCGAGCCCTCCTGTTGCCGCCTTCAGGACAAGGGAAGCACGGCGACGGCGGATTGCTCCTTTGTCCGGGGCTTGATCGAGCTTTCAAAAAAAGGCCCGCCAGCGAAGGACGGGGTGGCAAATCTCTGGAGAGATAAGTGGGTCTTGACCGGTGGAAAACGTACGCGATCAGGAAAAGTTCCGCCTTTCGCTCCTCATTCTCCGGGTGAACTATTTGACCCTTCACGCGTTCATGATCAGCAAATTCGGGAGTGCAAGTTCATGAAAAACATTCTTCTAGCTTTCGGCTTAGCGGTTGCTTCACTTTCAGCAGGGACGGTCTCAGCTGCCATGCCTTCGACCCCGTTATCCAATGGGCTCTCCTCCACGGTTCAGCAAGTGGATTGGTCTTGCGGTCCGGGGCGGCACCGAGAAGGTGACGGTCAATGCTATCCGCACCAATACAATAACCGCAGGTTGATGGAATCCTGTGGCCCCAGTCGGGTGCGTGGTGGCGATGGCCAATGCTATGCGAGCCGACGCCAAGCCGGTCACCCCGGCTACTACGGGAACGACGGCTACTCCCGGTTTTCTTGCGGCCCCGGCAGAGTCCGCGGCGGTGATGGTCAGTGCTACCCCGTGCGCGGCAAATCCTGCGGTGCCGGGCGTCACCGTGGACCTGGTGGACAGTGCTACGCCAACTAGGATCAACTGCCGGCCCCCAACCCGCGTTCACAAACGGTTCAGACCTGCGCGCCTATTGTCGACGCAAGCTCTTAAAGAGCTATCGGCTGTAACTCGGGTCGTATATCATGAGAAGTGTTCTTTTGGCGTTGAGCCTCGCAATATCTTTCCTTTCTGCAGACATGGCATTTGCTGTGATGTCGGAGCGGCCCGTTGGCGTTATATCGTCTGTAGTGCAGGTGGATTATTCTTGTGGTCCCGGCAGGTACCGCGGTGGTGATGGTCAGTGTTATCCGGAGCAGGGGCGAGGGCGTGGGAACGGCTCTTGCGGCCGTGGAAGGTATCGCGGCGACGATGGCCAATGTTATCCGGGTCGTCGGGAACCGTGGTATTCCTGCGGCCCTGGTCGGGTTCGTGGGGGCGACGGCCAATGTTACCCTAGCCGCCGCTCGTGTGGTCCGGGCAGAGTCCGTGGTCAGGACGGCCAGTGCTATGCCGACCGTCGCCAACCCCGGTATCAGGATCGCTATTACTACGACGATGATTATCCGCCACCGCCGCCGCCATATGGGTTCCGGCGCTATCCGCAACCGGATTATTATGACGATTACTGATCAACCAGGCTCCGCACTGCGGGGCCTTTTTATCGTATCCGAGTTCACGCAGGTATTGACCCATCGTAGCAAACTGAGCCAACCCCAAAACTGGCACGCCACGACGCCAGTCTCCCCCAGACTTGAAAAGGCGTCGTGGCACACTTCGCCGCTGTATCAGCGCTACGCGAAGAAGTAGACGATGGCGCAGGAGATGAGGACTGTCAGAGCTGCAACGATCAGTTCGAACATTGATGCCCTCATTCGCCAACATCAGCGAAAAAAACCCCACCGGTGTTGGGCGGGGCTGAGGAGTCCAGGAGAGTGGAAAGGTGTTGTATAACGCAGATACTCCTCCTCCGTTCCACGCTGTCCGCTAGCTACGAAAGGCGGCGTTATCGCCCGTGCATTTGCTTCAGTCGGTCATACAGTTCTTCCACCCTGCGAGATGCCTCGCGTGCCGAATCCTCCTATCCGCCTTGTGGCAAGATCCGCTGTTTCACCCATGGAATGTGGATGATGTTCCACTTCCATAAGCCGGCCTTGGTATGCGTCGTCTTGTCGAGTTGAATCCTGCCAAACGATTGACGGTCATCGAACGCGTGATAGTCCTCGTGCCCCTCGCCAGTCCACGTTTCCTTGCACTTGTATCGCGGTTTGTACTCTTCGTCGGTCATTCTCAAACTCATCATCGTTTCTTCTATGGAGTCATCTGGACGAAGTGATTCGTTTTTCCATTTATTGATTCGGGCATGTGTCAAGGAGTCGTAAGATGGAAATTGATTTCCCAGTCCCTATTAGCCCGCTGCAAGTGGAGATCGACGGAACAGGAAAGTACCGCAAGGCGGAAATTGTCCAAGACCTCGCCGGCATGCTCTTGAGCGGGAAGTGGCATAACAAAGGCTCGCAGGGCGAGTTTCACCATGCATTGGTGACCTCGATCGAAGCTATCGAGCTTTATATCGATGCCGATAGGGCCCGGAAGGCATTCGTTGTCGCTGCCCATGCTGCCGGCATGCACGTGCTACCCGACGATATGGATGAAATCAGGAAAGCCAGCTGAATGCCGCGGCGTGCCCAGCCTCTCGTCGCTGACGACAAGCCGCTTAGATCGCGAGCGCGAAAACCGCGCGACCCCTCCCAGCCGCGTCTACCCTTCGACCTGCCAGACCGCGTCGAGCTGTGCCTTGCTCTACTTAAACCACGTCCACCGATCGGGCCGGAATGGACCTACGAGGTTAAGTGGGACGGCTACCGACTCGCGGTGCATCTGAACAATGGTCACGTCCGGATCTTGACGCGTGGCGGGCATGATTGGACGCATCGTTTTCCGCTGATAGAGCAGGCGGCAAAGCAGCTCGGCGTCGGAACGGCCATTCTGTTGGTTTTCACGCGGAACTGAGCCGGTAAGGCGTATAATTTCCATTGAGAATTGAGTCATGTGAACCTTCCCCCAACGCGGTGAGCGACAGGGGCAACGGAGTGATCCACATGGGACTTTTAAACATCATCCGTCGGATGGCACTGCGCGAGAAGTTGTCGGTGCGCGAGATCAGCCGACGAACCGGATTGTCGCGCAATACGATCGCGAAGTATTTGAGCGCCGGCACGATCGAGCCGAAGTTTGCGGTACCGGAACGACCGAGCAAGCTCGATCCTTTTGCCGACAAACTGGCGGGCTGGCTGAAGACCGAGGCCGGGAAGTCACGCAAGCAGCGCCGAACGCTGAAGCAGCTTCATGCTGATCTGACGGCTCTCGGCTTTACCGGCTCCTATGGTCGGGTCGCCGCGTTCGCTCGTGACTGGCGGGTCGCGCAGCAGACAGCGGGCCGCGGCATATTCGTTTCTCTGTCTTTCCGCCCAGGCGAAGCATTCCAGTTCGATTGGAGTGAGGACTATGCCGTGATCGGCGGCGAACGCAGGAAGCTGCAGGTCGCCCATACCAAGCTATCGCACAGCCGGGCGTTTCTGATCAGGGCTTACCTGCTGCAAACGCACGAGATGCTCTTCGACGCCCACTGGCAGGGTTCCAGGTGTTCGGCGGTGTGCCTGGTCGCGGCATTTACGATAACATGAAGGCCGCGGTCGATCGTGTCGGCCGTGGCAAAGAACGGCAGGTCAATATCCGTTTCCTGGCGATGACGAATCACTACGTCTTCGCGCCTGAGTTCTGCAATCCAGCGGCAGGATGGGAGAAGGGTCAGGTAGAGAAGAACGTCCAGGATGCCGGACCGCGGCTGTGGCAACAGATGCCGGACTTTCCAGATCTGGCGGCATTAAATGCCTGGCTGGAACAGCATTGCCAGGACCTATGGCGCGAGACAGCGCATGGCACCTTACCAGGTACGATCGCGGGCATCTGGGCCGCAGAACAGGTGGCACTGATGGCGTTGCCCACCGCTTTCGACGGTTTCGTCGAGCAAAGCGAGCGAGTCTCACCAACATGCCTGATCACCTTTGAACGGAACCGCTACAGCCTACCCGCATCGTTTGCGAACCGGCCCGTCAGCGTGCGGATTTATCCCGAGCGACTGGTCGTTGCAGCCGAAGGCAATATTCTGTGCGAGCATGCGCGGGTCATTGAACGCAGCCACGAAAAGCCGCCGCGAACGATTTACGACTGGCGGCACTACCTTGCTGTCATCCAGCGTAAGTCCGGTGCTCTGTGCAATGGCGCACCCTTCCTGGAATTACCGGTAGCCTTGCGGCAACTGCAGGACCAGATGCTTCGCCGCCCTGGCGGTGACCGGGAGATGGTCGATATCCTCGCGCTCTTGCTTCATCACGACGAACAGGTCGTCGTCAGGGCTGTGGAACTGGCTCTGGATGCAGGCGTAGCGACCAAGACGCACGTGCTGAACCTGTTGCATCGATTTGATCGACGGCAAGTCGACCGACGACCCCGACATCGACACACCACACGCGCTGACCTTGCTTCGCAAACCCAAGGCCAACGTCGAACGCTACGACGGCTTGCGGGTCCGGATCGCAGGAGGTCGCCATGCGTCATGATCCTGCCAGTGCCGCCGTCGTCATCATGCGGCGTAGCCTGAAGATGTATGGCATGGCCCAAGCGGTCACAGACCTGATCGAGCAAGAGGCACCAGCCTTCGATGCGGCCGTGCCTATCCTGTCCCAGTGGCTGAAAGCCGAAATGGCCGAGCGCGAGGTGCGCTCCATCGCCTATCACATGAAGGCCGCTCGCTTCCCTGCCTACAAGGATATATCCGGGTTCGACTTCGCCGCAGCGAGATCAACGAAGCAGCGGTGCGCCAACTGCATTGATGCGAGTTCATGGACGGAGCACAGAATATCGGTTTTGTCGGCGGGCCGGGCACAGGAAAAACACATGTGGCGACGGCTCTTGGCGTTCAGGCGATTGAGCATCATCGCCGAAAGGTCCGCTTCTTCTCCACAATCGAACTAGTCAATGCGCTCGAGCAGGAGAAAGCCAAAGGCAAGGCGGGCCAGATTGCGGAGACGCTGGTTCGCCTCGATCTGCTCATCCTGGACGAGTTGGGATACCTCCCGTTCAGTGCCTCCGGCGGAGCGCTGCTCTTCCACCTGCTGAGCAAGCTTAATGAGCGCACCAGCGTCGTCATCACCACCAACCTCAGCTTTAGCGAATGGGCCACGGTCTTCGGCGACGCCAAGATGACAACCGCTCTGCTGGACCACCTAACCCACCGTTGCCACATCCTGGAAACAGGAAACGACAGCTTCCGCTTCAAGGCCAGCTCGGCCGCGGCGGCACAAAAGAGAGGAGAAAAAACCAATCCCTTGACCAAAGCCTGATCAGAAAACCATACTCAGAGGTGACTCACTTCTCGGTGGAAAAACCGGCTCAGTTCCGCGTGAAAACCAACAGTTTAATCCCTAGGAAGCATTAAATGAGCGAGTCAGCCACTTATCAACTGGCCCCTCAAAACCGACCAATCTCTGATTACTTATGGCATCGCGCGTACGGAAATTTGACCTTGGGCGCGGAAAACGGTTGGAATAAGCGAGCTGAGAAGCTAAAGGCCTTTTGCCCGGAGCTTCGGGCGGCTGCGCTTTCGCAAGGGCCAATTGCTTACGGGATTTATCGGATGGGCTCTGACCCTGAGTTAGCTTTTGACGAAGCGGAGTCTCCCAGACGGCTCATTATTCACGCGCCCAATGTTCATTCTGGGGGCGGGGCCGTGTTGTTGAATGCCATTTTACGCGCCAGTGCTGGGTCGCGCGAAGTCGTATTGATCTGCGATCAACGCATGAAAGTCGATCCAGAAGCGCAGAGCTGTTTAATCACTCGTCGTTTCGCTCCGACAGTTTTTGGTCGTCTCGCTGCAGAACGCGAAATCCGAAATATTACGACTGAAAGTGACTTAGTATTATCGTTCGGTAACTTACCGCCCATATATCGGCTAAAGGCGGCGACAGTGCTGTTTCTGCAAAACCGTTACCTAGTTGATGCCGCCATGCCGCTAAGCGGATTCCGTCTGGGCGCTAGGATACGCCTCTCGGCAGAGCGCGTCTGGCTCAGGAGACGCCTTCGCAATGCAGATCGCGTAATCGTACAGACAGACACGATGGCTGCTCTTTTCGAAAAAAGATTTGGCAGGAAGGCAGAGGTTGCTGGTTTCGATTCTAGGCAACCTGAGAGCGTGCTCGCCGACTACGCGGCGAGAAAGAAGCTCCACGATTTCACCTATATCTCATCAGGGGAGCCGCACAAAAACCATCGGACACTTATTGAGGCATGGTCGCTCCTTTCAGAGGGCGGTGTTACTCCTAGTCTCTCACTCACGCTTTCAACAAGAGACAGCGCCGATCTTCTCGCGTTGGTCGAGAAAACGAACTCGCAGAAACACACCAGGATTGTTAATCTAGGCCAGCTGTCGGCTTCGGAGGTCGACTCGGCCTACGATAGCTCCGGCGCGCTTATTTTTCCTTCGCTTGGAGAGTCCTTCGGCCTGCCGCTCGTCGAAGCGGCCGAAAGAGGCATGCCGATATTGGCAAGCGAGCTTGATTATGTTCGCGACCTTGTCGTGCCAGCTGAAACCTTCGACCCACGCTCGCCAAGGTCAATCGCACGCGCGGTTTGCCGCTTTATGAAGCTCCCACCCGACTTGAACGTAAGCGTCACCGCAGGCGATTTCCTCAAGCAGGTCTGCGAGGAAAAGCACTGAGCATGCGTATACTTGTAATTTCTCAGTATTTCTGGCCTGAGGATTTTCGGATTAACGATCTTGTCAGAGGGTTGTCTGAACGCGGTCATAAGATAACGGTTCTGACCGGCCTTCCCAACTACCCGAAGGGAGAGCTCGCCCCCGGCTATCGCTGGCACGGCCCCTACGTCGAGAACTACGAAGGCGTGAAAGTGGTACGTGCCCCGCTGGTGACGCGAGGTGCCAGCAAAGGCGCAAGGCTACTCCTGAACTATGTCTCGTTTGCCATCTCGGCATCGCTCGTGGGCTTGCTTCGTTGCCGAGAGAACTACGATGCGATCTTCGTCTATGAGCCTTCTCCCATTACCGTGGGTGTTCCTGCGCGCGTGATGTCCTGGTTCAAGCGGGCGCCTGTCTTTTTCTGGGTGCAGGATCTCTGGCCCGAGAGCCTGAGCGCCACGGGTGCCGTAAAGAATGAAAAGGTGCTAGGTGCCGTAGGGGCGCTCGTGCGTTGGGTCTACCGGGGCTGCAAGGTCGTGCTGGCGCAGTCGGAAGGCTTCCGCAAACCGCTTATGACCATGCAGGTCCCTGACGAACGCATAGTCTATTTTCCAAACAGCGCCGAGGCATTCTACAAACCGGTACCCCGGGGAACGTCGTGGAGCGGACAAGCGCTGCCCGACGGATTTCGCGTGATGTTTGCCGGCAACATGGGTGCTGCTCAATCGCTCGACACCATCGTCGAAGCGGCGGATATTCTCCGCAACGAGAAGACAATCAAATGGATCATTGTCGGCGATGGGCGACAGCGCGAATGGGTGCAAAACGAGGTGGCGCGACGTGGCCTCCAAGAGGCCGTTCATCTCATGGGCCGCCATCCGGTCCACACCATGCCTTCATGGTTTGCGCAGGCAGATGTCATGCTCGCCTCGTTGAGCTGCGATCCGATCTTCGCGATGACGATCCCTGCAAAGATCCAGTCTTATCTTGCATGTGCCAAGCCGATCATTGCCGCCCTTGATGGAGAGGGCGCCCGGATCGTCGAGGAAGCGGGAACAGGGGTCGGCGTACCCGCGGAGAATGCGCGTGCGCTCGCGGATGCCGTTCTCGCGATGTCACGCAAATCTCCGGACGAGCTTCGTCAGATGGGCGAAAGCGGTTTGGACTATTTTAACGGTGAGTTCGAGCGGGAGCTACTGCTGAACAAGCTTGAGGCTGTATTCGAGAAACACGTGGGGAAACGTCAATGACGCGGGTTCTGGTATTGGGCGCGAGCGGTACGATCGGGCACATGATGCTGAAGGTCCTCTCGGAAGGCGAAGGGCTCGATGTCTGGGGTACCGTGCGTGCTCCGTCGCTGGCCCGCCATTTCGCGCCGGCCGTCGCTTCGAAGATCCGCGCTGGAATAGATGCCGAGAATCTCGATGTCATTTCACGCTTGGTTGCGGAGCTCAAGCCGGATGTGGTCATCAACTGCATCGGTCTTGTCAAGCACCTCGCCTTCGCGAACGATCCGTTGTTGGTCCTCCCGGTAAACGCCATGCTGCCACACCGGTTGGCGCACATCTGCGCTCTCTCTGGTGCGCGCCTCATCCATTTCAGCACTGATTGTGTGTTCAATGGTGCGCGCGGCAACTATACCGAAACTGATCCACTCGACGCGACCGATCTCTACGGTCAGTCAAAGTTCATCGGCGAGGTAGCATATCCTCACACGCTGACCCTTCGGACTTCCTTTATCGGTCACGAACTGGAAACATCGCAATCGCTGATTGAATGGTTCCTCAAGCAGGAGGGAGCGATCAAGGGCTTCACCGGTGCAATCTATACTGGGCTACCGACTGTAGTTCTGTCCCGTATTGTGCGCGATGTCGTTCTGCTACGTCCGGAACTTTTTGGAATTTATCATGTGGCGTCTTCGCCCATTAGCAAGTATGACCTGCTGAAACTTGTGGCGAAAGCCTACGGCAAGGCAATCGAGATCGCGCCTGACGATAGTGTCCGGATAGATCGGTCGCTCGACGGAACGAAATTCAGGGAATCCACCGGCTATGTCGCGCCAGCGTGGCCGGAACTTATCGAGGCTATGCATGACAACAGGTAAGACCGAGAGGATGTTTAAAGACAAAACGGTCCTCATAACCGGCGGTACCGGCTCCTTCGGCAACGCCCTCCTGCAACGCATCCTGCCGACCGAAATCGGCGAGGTCCGCATCTTCAGTCGGGACGAGAAGAAGCAGGAAGACATGCGTATCGCGCTGAACAACCCCAAGCTGAAGTTCTACATCGGCGACGTTCGCGATCAAGGCAGTGTCAACCAGGCGATGACGAATGTTGATTTTGTCTTCCACGCCGCAGCACTGAAGCAGGTTCCTTCCTGCGAATTCTATCCGATGGAAGCAGTGCGCACGAACGTCTACGGCACCGAGAACGTGCTGAATGCCGCGATCGCCAACCGGGTAAAGAATGTCGTTGTGCTCAGCACCGACAAGGCGGTCTATCCGATCAATGCGATGGGCATTTCGAAGGCCATGGCCGAGAAGCTCATGGTCGCGAAGTCGCGCCTTCTCGGCGAAGGCGAGACGGTGCTCTGCGCCACGCGTTATGGCAATGTCATGGCGTCGCGCGGTTCCGTCATCCCGCTTTTCGTTCAGCAGATCAAGGCCGGCCGGCAGCTGACCGTGACCGACCCGAACATGACGCGCTTTCTGATGTCGCTCGAGGACTCGGTCGATCTGGTGCTTCACGCCTTCAAGCATGGCCGGCATGGCGATATCTTCGTACAGAAGGCTCCTGCCTCGACCGTTGGCGATCTTGCCGCCGCCCTCCAGCAGCTTTTTAGTTCCGAAAGCGCCATCAAGGTCATCGGCACGCGGCATGGGGAAAAGCTGTACGAGACGCTTCTGTCACGCGAGGAAATCGGCAAGGCGGAAGACATGGGCGACTATTTCCGTGTCCCGATGGATGACCGCGACCTCAACTACAACAAGTTTTTCGTCGAGGGTGAAAGCCGCGTCTCCAACCTCGATGACTATACGTCGCATAACACGCGGCGTCTGAACGTCGGACAGGTCAAGGACTTGCTGACCGAATTGAATTTCATCAGAGAGCAGCTACATGCGTAAAGTCATGACCATCGTGGGCACCCGCCCCGAACTCATCAAGATGTGCCGCGTAATCGATGAGTTCGATCGGCAGTTCAACCATGTCGTCGTGCATACGGGACAGAACTACGATTTCGAGCTGAACCAGGTGTTCTTCGACGAACTGGGTATCCGGAAGCCGGACTATTTCCTTGGCGCCGCTGGCGCGACCGCTTCGCAGACAATCGCGCAGGTCATTGTCAAGTCCGAAGAAGTGATGATCGCCGAGAAGCCTGACGCGATCCTCATTTACGGTGACACGAATTCGGGCCTTGCAGTCATTCCGGCCAAACGCCACAAGATTCCCGTCTTCCACATGGAGGCCGGCAACCGCTGCTTCGATCAGCGTGTGCCCGAGGAGCTTAACCGCAAGGTGATCGATCACCTCTCGGACATCAATATGGTGCTGACGGAACACGCGCGCCGTTACCTGATTGCCGAGGGCATCCGTCCGGAGACGATTATCAAGACTGGATCGCACATGCGGGAGGTGCTCGACCACTTCATGCCGCAGATCAAGGCCTCGAAGGTGCTTTCGGAGATGGAGCTGGAGGCTGGCCGCTACTTCCTCGTCAGCGCTCATCGCGAGGAGAACGTCGATTCTCCTTCGGCGCTTGCCGATCTTGTCGCAACGCTTGACGCTTTGGCGAAGACCTATGACATGCCGGTTATCGTCTCGACGCATCCGCGTACGCGCAAGCGTCTCGAAGACCTCGGCAACAGGCCGATCGACGGCCGCGTCCGTTTCCTGAAGCCCTTTGGCTTCTTCGATTACAACAACCTGCAGATCAACGCCTATTGCACGCTCTCCGACAGCGGCACCATTACCGAGGAAGCCTCGCTTCTCGGTTTGCCGGCTGCGACCTTGCGCAATGCCCATGAGCGTCCGGAAGGCATGGATGTCGGCACGCTGGTGATGTGCGGCCTGAAGACGGAATACGTGCTCGACGCGGTGGCCATGGTCACCGAGCAGCATCGTCGCGAGGGAATGACGCCGACGCCGGTGTCGGACTACGAATCTCCACACGTTGCACGGCAGGTTTCGCGCATAGTCATGAGCTATATCGACTACGTGAACCGTACGGTGTGGCGGAACTATTGAGTTGGTCTCGGCTCTCTGGAGCGCACCACCGAGCCGTCAAGACCACTCGATAATCGCAGAAAGGAACTGAGGCATTGAGCCCGTTCGAGGTGAAACCGACCGGCGCCGCAGATCCGGCGCCGACGAAGCCGAAGGTCACGGTGGTAACCGTCGTCCTGAATTCTCGCGAGTTCATGGAGGCAACGATCCTGAGTGTTCTTGGCCAAACTTACGAGAACATCGAATATGTGGTGATCGACGGTGGTTCTACGGACGGTACTCTCGATATCATCGATAGATACAAGAGCCGGATCGATCGTCTTGTCGTGGAGAAAGACCGCGGCATCTACGACGCGATGAACAAGTCCGCGAAGCTGGTGACGGGCGATTACCTGATTTTCATGAACTCAGGCGACGAGTTCGCCACCGAGCAATCGGTTGCCGAATTGAATGCCTGTGCCCGCGACGACGAAACGCTGATCTATGGCGGCTGGATCGTCCGGTATTCGTGGGGATTGGAACGCGCAAGTCATCCCGCTCGGCCAGGGGACTTCTGGCGCGGTATGTTCGTTCAGCACCAGTCCATTATGGTCAAGACGCAGTATTTCCGCGAGCATCCGTTTGACCTTACCCTGGGGCTCGGTGCCGATTATGCCTTCCTTTTGCAGCTGATCAATTCGGGCGCCAAGGTATCCGAATGCGGGACGATCGTGTCTCGTGTTTCGGCGGGCGGCGCATCGGACAACAACCGCAAAGGGGTGTTGATGGCGCATTGGGACCAGGCCAGACGATACTATCCTGGCCTGAAGACCGATGTTCACTATCTGAAGGCAATCGCCCGTGAGCGCCTTGCCGCGTTCGTCAAGAAGTGCCTGCCGGCATCTGTCGTCAAGGGCATTATCTCCGCCAAGGCCTGACGCTTGACCGAACTGGACTTTCTCCCCATCAATAAAACTCGGCTGCCGCCAGCGTGGGCGCTGGAATTTGGTGTGGCTTGCGACTATACCCCCGGAAGTCGCTTTCGAGACAGATCGCGCGGCTTGGAGTAGCAATGCTGGATCGCGATTTCTTGAAATTGTTGTTGCGCCTCTGGGGGCACATTTCCGTCCACAGGAAGCAGCAGCTCTTCATCCTTCTAATCCTGAATTTTTTCTCGGCGTTCGTTGAAATTCTGAGTATTGGGACGGTTCTCCCGTTCCTCGGCGCACTCACGTCCCCCGATGCGATGCTCCAGAACAGGTTCTTGCAGCCCGCCATCAAGGCATTCGGCATTACTGATGGTCATCAGTTGGCACTATTCCTGACGGTCGTCTTTGCCTCGACCGCGCTTGCAGCTGGTCTGTTTCGGCTCGGCTTTCTCTGGTACCAGACCCGCCTCAGTCACGCGATCGGCGCCGATCTCAGCATTGATATCTACAGGCGGACGCTCTACCAGCCCTACACGGTTCATGTTGCCCGTAATAGCAGCGAGGTGATTGCCGGCATTTCCAGCAAGGCCAATGGCGTGACGAACGGCATCATCCTGCCGTCTCTGACGATGGTGAGTTCTGTTTTTACGCTCGTCGCCATTGTCGCCACGATTGCTTATATCCAGCCGACCATCGCGATTGTATCGTTGGTCTTCCTCGGTGGTGCCTATGCCGGCGTCACGATGGTTGTGAAGGAAGAGCTGGGTCGCAACAGCCAGCATATCAACGAAGGCTCGAACAAGGTCATCAAGGCGTTGCAGGAGGGCCTCGGTGGTATCCGGGATGTGTTGATCGATGGCGCGCAGGCGCAGTACTGCGAGGTCTACAGGCTGGCGGATCACAAGGTTCGTCGAGCCACCGCCTATGTTCAGATCATCAGCAGCGCGCCCCGCTATATGATCGAGGCATTGGGCATGGTGCTCATCGCTCTGATCTCCTATTTTTTTGTCAGTTCCGGCGAGGGCATCGAGAAGACAATTCCCATTCTCGGCGCGCTTGCGCTCGGTGCACAGCGCCTCCTTCCGATCTCTCAGCAGATTTATTCGAGTCTCGCATTCTTCAAGGCCGGCCGTTCTCCTCTGGTCGATGTTCTGAGTTTGCTGGATCAGCCGCTGCCGTCCTACCTGGCGCTTCCGCCGGCCGAACCTTTGGCTTTCGAGAAAGCGATTGCGCTGCGGAACGTTGTTTTCTCCTACGGCCCGGACCTGCCGCCCGTCCTCAAAGGCTTGGACCTTGAGATTCCGATGGGCGCGCGTGTCGGGTTCATCGGAATGACAGGCAGCGGGAAGAGCACGCTCCTGGATATCGTGATGGGACTGCTCCCGACCGACGGCAGCCTTACGATCGATGGGACCCGGATCGACGAAAACAATGTCAGGCGTTGGCAGTCTCTGATCGCGCATGTTCCGCAATCGATCTTCCTGTCGGACGCAACTGTTGCCGAGAATATTGCCTTTGGTCTCAAGCGCGAGGATATCGACATGCCGCGCGTGAAACAGGCTGCTGAGGCGGCGCAGCTCTCTGCGACGATCGCCGCCATGGGCAAGGGCTATGATACGTTCGTCGGTGAGCGGGGCATACGGCTCTCCGGAGGGCAGCGGCAGCGTATCGGGATAGCGCGGGCGCTCTACAAGAACGCCAAGGTGGTCGTCCTTGACGAGGCCACCAGTGCGCTCGATAACGACACCGAAAGCGCTGTTATGGAAACGCTCAATGGCCTGAGGGATCGATTGACGATTCTCATGGTTGCGCACCGTTTATCGACACTGAGCAATTGCGATTTCATCGTGGAACTGGTTGATGGAGTGGTGTCGCGCGTCGGCACCTATGAAGAACTGATTGGTTCGCGCTCGAACCCGGACCGATGACTGGCAGGACAAGAAGATGATACCGTACGGCCGACAGGATATATCGCAAGCCGACATCGATTTCGTGATCGAGGTCCTGAAATCCAATTTCCTCACGCAGGGGCCGTCGGTTGGTCGTTTCGAAGAGGCTGTTGCGTCTTACTGCGGCACACCTTTCGCGGTGGCACTGAACAGCGCGACCTCTGCGCTGCATGTGGCCTGTCTGGCGTTGGAGTTGGGCCCGGGTGATGTTCTGTGGACGTCGCCAACGACGTTCGTCGCCAGCGCCAATTGCGCGCTCTATTGCGGCGCAGGGGTCGACTTCGTCGATATCGACCCGAAGACCTATAACATGAGCGTCGAGCGCCTGGCAGAGAAACTGGCCGAGGCCGAAAAGCTCGGAAAGCTGCCGAAGATCGTCGTCCCGGTACATTTGAGCGGTCAGCCGTGCGACATGCCGGCGATCAAGGCCCTTGCCGACCGCTACGGTTTCAAGATTATCGAAGATGCGTCGCACGCAGTGGGCGCGCGGTATCGCACAGGCTCCGGCGAGAAATTCACGCCGGTCGGCGACTGCCGCTTCAGCGACATCACGGTCTTCAGCTTTCATCCCGTCAAGATCGTCACTACGGGCGAGGGCGGCATGGCGTTGACGAAGGACCCTGTGCTGGCCGATCGCCTCCAGCGCTTTCGTAGCCACGGCATCACGAGCGATCGGGAACAGATGGTGCCGATGCCTGATGGCGAGATCTGGAATTACCAGCAGATCCTGCTTGGTTACAACTACCGCCTGACGGACATCCAGGCGGCGCTCGGCATCAGTCAGATGTCGCGGATCGACGACTTCATTCGCCAGCGCCATAGGATTGCCGACCGCTACGACCGCGAGTTCGCTGGCCTGTCGATCACGACTCCCTGGCAGAGCCCAGACATCTACTCAAGCTATCATCTCTATGTCATCCGTGTCAGGGATCAAGGCAGAACGCAGCGCGTACTCTACGACGGGCTGCAGGAGGCGGGCGTCAACGCCAATCTTCACTACATTCCGGTCTACCGGCAGCCCTATTTCCAGAAGATGGGCTTCGAACGCGGCTATTGCCCCGAGGCCGAGGCCTATTTCACGCAGGCGGTGAGCATCCCCATGTATCCGACGTTGACCGATGACGAGCAGGGGCATGTCATCAATGTCATAGCGGATATGTGCAAATGAGGGCTCACTTTGGGCCCATGGCTCTCGTGGAGTCACGGACGCGGTTTAGATAGTCGCACAGCGGCGAAGAAGGCAAATGCGATGCTGAGCAATCTTGATGATATTCTGGTCGTCATTCCCGCGCGGGGAGGCAGCAAGCGAATAAAGAAGAAAAACATAAAGTCTATCGGTGGTCAGCCGATGATTTTTTGGCCTCTTCAGGAGCTATCCAAAATCTTCCGGGCAGACCAGATATTGGTTTCGACGGACGATGAGGAGATCGTGCAAAGCGTCTCAGAGGCGGGCCTTCAAGTCCCTTTTCGTCGCCCCCAGCATCTGGCGAATGACCACGCGGCTACAATGCCGGTTGTTTCTCATGCTTTGCATTGGTACGAGGAGCACAGGAAGAAAGTCGATCTGGTTCTCATAGTATATCCAACGGCGGTGATGTTGAATCATCGAGATATAATTGATTCGATAGAGACAATTAAATCTGACAGCAATTGTGACTGTATTTTCCCGGCGACAGAATTTTCGTATCCCATTCAGCGGTCAATTTACACCCGGCCTGATGGATACGTCGAAATGTTCCATCCTGAGAACTTTCAAAAGAGATCTCAGGACCTGGTCCAAGGCCTGCATGATGCCGGTCAATTCTATCTTTGCCGGCCTGCGTCGATAAGGGATGACTACAACGTATTTTCGAGCAGGTCTCGCGTCATCAGGCTTCCGAGGCACCGGGTTATAGATATCGATACCGAAGAAGACTTCCTGTTTGCGGAAATGCTGCTTAACCACAACAAATACAGGCCTGATAAGATAAACTGGAGGCCTAGCCTCTAGTCGTTGCTGCGTGAAAATCATTATCCATCATTGGGGTGTCTCCACAGAGTGGTGAAGAAGGAAAGTGTAAATGGAAATCCGTTCGGTGGCCGAGAAAATTCAGCTGATCGATGTGGTCACTGCTCCCCAGGATGTGGCTTCTCGTGTTCTTTCGATAAGAAATGAAGAAGAGATACGAGAAATGATGTATAATAACGGAGTCATTTCTGAGAATGAGCATTCTGCTTGGTTGAACAAGCTTGCGGCAGCCGATGATCGTAAATTCTTTGCGGTAGTTTATGATGGCGATGTTATCGGTGGCGTCGGCATGGACAGCATCGATCGGGTAAACAGAAGAGCAAATTGGGCCTTCTACCTATCAAAGGAACAGCGTGGAAAAGGGCTGGGAAAAGCCCTTGAGTTTAGAGCTTTGGAGACGTTTTTCGCGGGCGACGAAATAAATAAGCTCAATTGCGAGGTGATGTCGTTCAACGCGTCTGTGATCAAGCTGCACAAGCAGTTTGGATTTTCGGTAGAAGGTACCAGACGAGCGCATATTCGCCGCGACGTCGAATACTGTGACGTGGTGTTACTGGGAATTACCGCGTCTGAGTGGAGAGCCGTGCGGGACAATATCGCCAAGGGGCAATGGAGTTCCCAAAATGATCCGCAATACTACATGGATCTGATCGATCGGATCCAGGCGATACGAGGGCGAAACAACAAGAACTGGATGGACCTGCTTCGCCTGTCATTCAAGTTGTCTCCGAAGGAAGCCGCTCAAATTGTTTCGAGCATCTATCAAGATGACGGAGAAATTAGCGAGCTTGCGAAGAAGCTGTTGACTTAATTGTCAACACCGACGTCCAGCCCCCTTACAGAAATCACTGCAGTGTAGGTGTCGAATGTTGACTAATCATATGTGGATTGATGGTGTTCAAATTGGCCCCGAAGCGGCGCCTTATATCATCGCGGAACTGTCTGCAAATCATAACGGCAGCCTAGATACAGCTTTGAAGATCGTGGAAGAGGCGAAGAGGGCTGGCGCGAGTGCTGTGAAGCTGCAGACATATCGCCCCGACACGATCACTCTCGACAGCAAGGAAGATGCTTTTCAAATACACGGCGGACTTTGGGATGGTCGGTCACTTTATGAGCTTTATGAAGAAGCGCATATGCCTTGGGACTGGCACAAGCCGCTGTTTGATCATGCGAGGAAGGTTGGCATCACCATATTTTCCTCCCCTTTCGACAAGACAGCAATCGACCTGCTGGAGGATCTTAACGCACCAGCTTACAAGATCGCGTCCTTTGAGGCCATCGATCACGGACTAATTCGCTATGCGGCATCGACTGGAAAGCCGCTGATTATCTCGACAGGCATGGCTGATGAGGAGGAAATTCGCGAAGCGATCGAAGCTGCTCGCTCTGGGGGGTGTCGCGAGCTCGCGATCCTTCATTGCGTATCAGGCTACCCTGCTCCGCCAGAAGACTACAATCTCCGCACTATCCCGGACATGATCTCACGTTTCGGTGTCGTGACGGGTCTGTCAGACCATACCCTCGACAATATCACGGCCTTCACGAGCATCGCTCTTGGCGCATCTATTATCGAGAAGCACTTCACTCTCGATCGCAATGGCGGCGGGCCTGATGATAGTTTTTCCCTCCAGCCGGCAGAGATGAGAGCGCTTTGCGATGGTGCGCGGACTGCTTGGCAGGCCGTGGGCAAGGTAGACTACAGTCGCCAGCCGAGCGAGAAGCAGAACCTGAAATTCCGCCGTTCGCTGTATTTCGTTAAAGACATGCGCGCAGGTGAAGAAGTTACGGAAGACTGCATCCGTAGCGTTCGACCCGGTTACGGTTTGCCGCCTAAGCACTTTGATAAAGTGATTGGACTGAAGCTCAAAGCGGATGTCACCTTCGCTACGCCTGTTTCATGGGATGCCTTGGAATAGTGGCCCGTTTCGGGAGTGAGACCCTCATGATTTTGAGGTCCAGGAGCATGCGTTCGCCAGTACCGTCAAGGTCAAGATGGCGGAGAGCGCGTTGATCGCTGTTTTGTCGAGTAGTCGGTGATTTCGTTTGACCCTGCCTGCTAAGGACAAAAATGTTGGCGGACTGGAGACTTCAAAGATGGCAACCGTAGCGGTGATCGCGCACGACGCGGGTGGCGCGGAGATACTTAGCAGCTGGGCACGCCGTAGCGGAAATGCATGCCTGCTTGTAGCCGAAGGACCTGCGGTCGCCATCTTCAAGCGGAAGTGTCCCGAGTTGACGCCAATGGCGCTTCTCGAAGCGGTCGCCAGCTCCGACTGGTTGCTTTGTGGCTCAGGCTGGCAATCCGCGCTTGAGCGCGAGGCGATCAGGGTAGGCAGGGCGGCGGGCAAAAAGACTGTCACCTTCCTCGACCACTGGGTGAATTATCGAGAGCGCTTTAAGGACGGCCCCCGCTTGCTGTTGCCTGACGAGATTCGCGTTGGTGATGTGGACGCATTGCGTATCGCCCAGGCTGCTTTTCCGATGCATCCGATAGTGTTGGAAGAAAACCCCTATGTGCTCGACCTCCTAGACCAAATAGATGCGATTCCGCAAAGGACGAACAAGGTTGGCAACGTATTGTACGTCTGCGAACCGGTCGCCGAACACGCCAAATTGGCATACGGCGACGCCCGGCATTTCGGTTATACAGAGCATGACGCGCTTCAGTTCTTTCTCGACAAAATTCATCTGTTAAACGATGCCGTGCGCCCCATTGTGATACGACCTCATCCATCTGAAACCGCCGAGAAATATGCCTGGGCCCTGAACGCGACCGAACAGGAAATCTCTTTCGGGGGACAAAATACATTACTCCAGGAAACGCTCGCTGCAGACATCGTCGTCGGCTGCGAGTCGATGGCGATGATTGTCGGTCTGCTCGCCCGGAAGAGAGTTATTTCTTCTATTCCTCCCGGAGGACGGCGGTGCCGGCTACCCCACGCTGAAATCGAACATCTTGCAACGATGGGAGGAGGTCGCGATGGTTGAACGCAAGCGCTGTCTTATCGTCGGCCTGGGCCAGATAGGTGCCGGTTACGACATTGATGCGGGCCAGAACGGCGGTATCTACACGCATGCGAGGGCGATCACCTTGCATCCAGCCTTTGATTTGGTGGGCGGAGTCGATCCTGTTGAAACGCAACGGGCTCGGTTCGAAGCGAAATACAATGTGAAAGCGTATGACGCTGTCGCTGAAGCGATGCATGAGCTTTGCCCCGACGTTGTCGTGATCGCTACGCCGGCGGAGTTCCATCTGCAGAATGTCGACGAGGTCTTGGAAGCCGGGCCGCCTGCCGTAATACTGTGTGAGAAACCACTCGCGCTTTCCGAGGCGGATGGCGAGATGTTGGTGCGACGTTGCGAACAGGCCGGCGTGAGGCTGTTCGTGAACTTCATTCGCCGTTCGGATCCAGGCGCCATCGAAATTCACAGGCGCATCCAGCTCGGCGAGATTGCTGCACCCTTGAAAGCCTCATTCTGGTATTCAAAAGGCCTTTATAACAACGGATCGCATTTCATTAACTTACTGCAGTATTGGCTGGGTGAGGTCAGGGATCATATGGTTCTTGACCATGGCCGGCGTTGGGCCAATTCAGATCCCGAGCCGGATGTGCGCCTTCGTTTTGATCTAGGAACTGTTGTTTTACAGGCTGCTCGGGAGGAATCCTTCTCCTTCTATGGTGGCGAAATCCTGAGCGCTTCCGGTCGACTCTCTTACCGCAATGGAGGTCGAAACATCGGATGGCAAGGTGTGAGGCTTGACGAGAATTTTATCGGGTATCGGTTTCTATCTCCGGAGGTGCAGAGCATCGACAATGATATGGACAGGTATCAATGGCATGTATACGAACAGCTCGGACAGTTTCTTGCCGGGGCGCCCTTCCAATTGTGTAGCGGCGACGAGGCATTGGCCACACTAAGGGTTGTTGCGGCGATAGCCGGGCGTTACGGAAGCGAACTCTGATATGGATACTCTGGCACTATTAGGCGGACCGCAGGTCATCGAGGCCCCCTTCGAACGTTATAATTCTATGGGCGAAGAGGAAGTGGCTGCCGCGAGTGCGGTCGTGCAGAGTGGCGTCCTCTCCAAATTCATTGGCGGTTGGAGACCCGACTTTTATGGTGGTCCGAAGGTAAACGAATTCGAGCGTCAGTGCGAAGCGTATTTCAATGTCCGGCACGCCATAACTGTGAACTCCTGGACATCAGGCCTGATCGCAGCGGTCGGTGCAATCGGAATTGAACCGGGCGACGAAGTGATTGTTTCCCCTTGGACGATGTGTGCTAGCGCGACGGCTATTTTGCAATGGAATGCGATCCCGGTTTTTGCGGATATCGAGGCTGAGACATTCTGCCTGGACCCGGCGTCCGTTGAGGCGAACATATCTCCGTACACAAAGGCGATTATGGCAGTTGATATTTTTGGTCAATCCGCCAACATGGAGGCGATCATGGATATCGCCCGCCGTCACAACTTGAAGGTTATCTGTGACACTGCCCAAGCTCCTGGCGCTTATTACAAGGGGGCTTTTGCTGGGACGTTGGCGGACATTGGTGGTTACAGCCTTAATTACCACAAGCATATTCATACCGGTGAGGGCGGCATTCTTGTCACCAACGACGACACGCTTGCCGAAAGAATGAGGCTTATCCGCAATCATGCTGAGGGAGTAGTGGGTGCGAAAGGCACGAATGATCTCGCCAATATGATTGGTTTCAATTTTCGTCTCGGTGAAATCGAGTGTGCTATCGGAATTGAGCAGCTAAAGAAACTCTCCCGCTTTGTTGAAAGCCGCCAGGCCGCAGCCGAGCGGCTCACCGCCGGACTTTCAGGGCTGAAGGGGTTGCGCACGCCTGTCGTTCGGGAGGACGCAACTCATGTGTACTACGGCTATCCTATGGTTCTGGACGTAGAAGCGCTCGGCGTATCGCGTGCACGGATTATTGAAGCACTGCGAGCCGAGGGGCTGGAAGGCGTTGCGGCAGGTTATGTCAACGTCCATCTTCTGCCGATGTACCAAAAGAAAATCGCTTTCGGGAATTCTGGATTTCCGTGGACCTCCGATATCTGTAAGCGCGACGTAAGCTACGACAAGGGTATCTGCCCTGTCGCCGAGCAGTTACATGATGAGTCTTTCCTCGGTTTTGAGATGTGCCTGCACCGCCTGACCGATCAGGAAGTCGACAAGGTTGTAGCCGTGTTTCAGAAGGTTTGGGCTAATCTGGACACGTTGCGCTGACGTCTGCGAGAGTGGAATATTCCATGCCAAGTGTCGGATTTAGCGATTTACGAGGCAAGCTAGTCGGCTTGCGCGTCTTCCAAAGCTCGGACATAACCGCCGAGTATATTTCATGGCTTAATGATCCGGAAGTGACGCGGTACAGCAACCAGCGCTTTATTCATCATAACGAGGAAAGTTGCAGAGCTTATTTGGCAAGCTTTGCTGGCAGTTCAAACGGGTTCTGGTCCGTGTACCGTCTGGAAGACAATAAGCCGATAGGTACCATGACGGCCTACCTTGTCGAATATCACGGGACCGTGGATATCGGGATCATGATTGGATGCCGTGATGTTTGGGGGCAGGGTTACGGTCAAGATGCATGGAATACGGCCGTTGATTGGTTTCACTCTCAAGCAGGGATTCGCAAAGTGACAGCAGGAACCATGCGCTCGAACCGGTCGATGATGCGGTTGCTAGAGCGCTCAGGCATGACGCTGGAGTGCGTTCGCCCGCGACAAGAACTGCTGGACGGTACGCCGCAGGATCTGTGTTATTTTGCCAAGTACAACGATTAGGGGTAGCCCTGAAAAGTGTACCGTGTAAATCTACAATGTCTCGAACGAAGCTGGTGGAATCATAATGGCTGCGCTGAAGTCGCAACTAGTCGGTATCAGGTCCCGTATTCTTGAGCTGGTGTATCGCTTCGCGCATGCGAGCAAAGTATTTTCCAAGCGCTTTTTCACGCTCGCGATACCGGGTCATGTTCAGCTGGACGAGAATTTCGTTTTTGAGGTGCATCGCGCCAAGGATCGCGGTGCGAAGGCGCCAGACGGAAAATACTACAGCAAATATTACAATCTTCAGTGGAAAGAGCTGCCGGCAGGCATCAAGGACGCGATCCGGAAGTACGATTCCGTAATCCGGATGTACCTTGGCGACGACTATCTAATCAAAGATGGTTTGATTTGGCGCAACATGTCGATTCCGCCTGAGTTCAAGGGAAACGAGCTTTTCAGCCAATACTGGCACTATGACAAAGTCGTTGACTTCAGAAATATTCAGCTGTTCGTTTTGCTGCATGACACGACTGAGGATGATGGTCCCTTCGAGTATGTGGTGGAGCCTGATGAGCATAACTTGATGCCGTCGGTGCTGAAGCGCACGAATATGGATGTTGGCGTGAAAACCGCGAAATTGACGGGGAAACGTGGTGACTGTTTCCTTTTCTCGACGGGTTCAACGCCGCATCGCGCGGGTGTTCCCGCCGAAGGTCGGCACCGCGATATCTTCAGCATCGCATTCTTCCCGGCCTACACGAAGATAGGAACGAGCTCCAAAGCGCTCCTGTCGCAAAGCTGAGCACTTCGCCAATGGAAACGATACGCAGGACGCTTCTGATCGAGCCCTATGGTTACGTTCGCGAACGCTTCGAGCCCGATGCGCGCGTCGCCATCTACGCCGGCAAGACCATCAAATGGCGGCTTGCTGAGCACGAACAGGTTTTTGATATCGTACATCCAGTGGATGAGACTTTTAGTCATCTAGCTGATGTTGATTTCGAGGATGTGAAGGCAAGGATCAGCGCGAATATTCCTCTTTTCTATCGCTGGATGGGGGAGAGTGATACCTATGAAGACAATCAGCGTTCCTTCTTGATTTTTGTACTGCGCTTGACTGAGGTGCTGAGACGTCTGGGGGTCGCGCACGCGATTTTCTTTACGGGTGTTGCGCACCACGTTGAGTACACCCTCATCGAGATCGCCTGCCGGCTTGCCAACGCAAAGCAAGTCTTTCTGTATCCAATGCCGTTTGGGGCCGGAGGGCGGCTGCTGCCAGTGGTGCAGACGAATTCCATCAAAGATCGCGAATTTCTCGGGCTCGAGTTGTCGGGTGTCGATTTTCGGGACGATGTCATCGCCTATCGCGACAACTATCTTGCGCGTGGCGTTCCTAAGCAGAACGAGCGTATCGGTGGCCCGGCGGTCAGCCGCTCGTACGCCTACTTCAAGCTCGCCGAACGCGAGGCAAGGCAACGCGCAAAGAAGATTGTAAGGAAGCAACCTGCTGTCCCACATTTGATCGATCGACGCAGGGGATATGGCTTGTCGGCAATGTCCCGTGTGATCAATCGGCAGAAATACGCGCTGGATTACTATTCGTCGAAGGCAATCTCGAACGAGGAAGCTGAACGGCTGATCGCAAGAGAAAATCCATTGCCGCTCCTCTATGCTCACTATCAGCCGGAGGCTTCAACCTTTCCCGAAGGCGGTTTGTTCAGCGACCATCTCGATGTCGTGCTGGCGATCAGAAGGGCAGGTTACTCCGGGAAAATTCTTTACAAGGAACACCCGGGTAGCTGGATCTACTATTCCAAGATTACGGGATTTTCGCTCGTCGGGATCGCGCGCTCCGTCGAATACTATCACCAGCTTGAAGCGTTGGGATGTGTCTTTCTGCAGCCGCGTTTCCGTCCGGGTGATGCAATGATGCGGCAGGTCTTACCAGTAACAATTACCGGGTCTATTGCCGTCGAACGTAGCCTCACGGGGTGGCGAACCTGCTGTGCCGGTGTACCGTGGTTCAAACACGCACCGGGTGTGACCGGGATCGATGATTGCTTCGGGCCAGATGGAATTTTCTACGATCCGGAAAAGTGGAGAACCGGCGAGCACGAGGGCATTGACTGGTTTGCGGAGCATCTGTCGCGCAAAACGGTTACAAACTATCCAGGTATCGGCACCGGGGTGGCCTCGACGAGCGAGAGCGACAAGCAGGAATTCCTTGGCGAACTTCGGCTCATGATCGATGCTCTCGCCTCGTCTGTTCAGCCGAACGAGACAGATGCATTGCCTCAGGCGGGTGCTGTGTGAATTTTCTATCTAGGATCATCCGTAAACTCACACGAATATCGACCTCTCTTTGCTTCCGAGTGACGCGCGGTCTGTTCACCGGGACGATCCGGATAGATTCGGGCTCCATTGCCAGAACTTCATGGGGCAGGGGGGTGATCTTGCGGGGCGTTGTTGCGATCGACGATGCCTCGCTGGAGATCGGCAGATCGTGCAGCATAGCAAAGGGAGCGGAAGTCGGCGTGGCAGGTAAGGGCGCGGTCGTCCTTCACGACGGAGTGTCGCTGGGCCCGAGAACCATCGTGTCAACGACCGGCGGGCGGATTGAAATCGGGAAGAATACGTCCTTCTTTTCGGATGGTCTCGTTTCCGGCGAAGTTAGCATTGGTGCTGATTGCCTGTTTGCCAACAATGTCACCGTGCTCACCGGTACGCACGAAATCTACGGTGAAGGGACAATCCGAGAGAACGACGCTGCCGCCAGCCGGAAACCCGGTTACAAACCTTTCCGGCCTGTTTCGATCGGCGGGGATTGTTGGTTGGGCGCAAACAGCGTGATTCTCCCGGGGGTAACGTTGGGCCGCGGTTGCGTCGTCGGTGCGAATGCGGTTGTCACGAAGAGTTTTCCGGATTATTCGATCCTCGCAGGCGTACCTGCGGCAGTCATAGGCTCTCGCCGTGACACAAAGATAAAATAGCCATTCTACCGAAAGTCCGACCGAAACCCGCATGAGGTTCCCATGACGCCTGCCCCAATCCACGCACTGATGATGAAGGGCCGCTCGGCCGTCCGGAAAGCGGTGAACCTCGTGTTCGGCAAGGATGGCAAGGCGATCCATGTCAAGCCTGGTTCCGTTTCCGGCCTCAGGGTCCATCTCGGTGCGGGCCCAATCAACCTGCAGGGCTGGGTGAATATCGATGCACGCGAAGCTCCGCATATTCACCTGATCGCGAACAACTTCGATCTCGTTGAGTTCGCCGATGGAACCGTCGCCGAAATATACTTGTGCCATGTGCTCGAGCACTTCTCGTTTGAGGAGTCCGAACAGCTGCTGCGCAATTTTCGGAAGAAGCTGAAGCCAGGCGGCACGCTACGTATTTCCGTTCCGCATTTCGATCACCTGGTCGCGATCTATCAGGCAAACAGCAACAACCTCGAAATTGTGAAGCGCGCGCTGATGGGTGGGCAGGACTACGAATACAATTTCCACAAGTCGATATACAACAAGGCGCTGCTCTCCAGGCTCATGCTCGCCTGTGGTTATGCGAACCCGCAGGAGTGGACCACCGCCGGTGAGTTTGGCGCTGACCTCGGCGACTGGTCCAATAAGAATTTCGATACGCCAGCCGGGAGCTTTCCGGTGAGCCTGAATATCAAGGCCGTTGTCGCCGGCACCTGATAGAAGTCATGACCAGACCTGTCTCCATCGTTGCGTCCACGCTTCCAATCGCTTTTCTGGCGGCGCGCGCGGAAGCGCTGGGCGTCCATCGGATCGTGGCGACGTCGGCCAACTTGAATCGCTCGTACGGCTATCTCGCCCGCAAGATCGGTCGCGAGATGGAAATCGAGACAACGCCGCCGGGCTTCGTTCGCCAATCGCTCTACTTCGCGCTCCTGGTCGCAAAGTGCAGGTTTCTCGGTCGAAGGCTCGTCATTTTCCACGAATGCTGCATGCCCGTGTTGGATCTCTTGATCCTGCTCCTTCGTCCGAAGGGGGATCATTTCCCTCAAGTCTCCATGCTAGGCTCCATCCCTATGGACATTTCGGCAGCACCGAAATCCAAACTTTTGATGTTGCTTAGGCTGTGCCGCCTGGATCGGTTCTTCGTGCTTTATTACTCGCCGCCGGTCGGAGACAATCCCGGCGAGTACAGCCTGTCGGTAAAGGCCTACCCTCGTTCGATTGTGAGTCACCCGGTAGGTTATGCCGGAGAGGCATCGTCGGCGCCAAGGGAGACAGCAAAGTCGCCCGCCATTCTGCTGCTGACCGGCAAGGCTCATTCGCGAGATGAGGACCAGAACGCGATCTTTCATGAAATAGTAGAGCTCGCGGTAAAACGCGGCTTCCGATGCGATGTGAAGGATCATCCGAACCCGTATTTCCGGTTGGGTTTTGCCAGCGAGGCCGCACGGTCCATCGATCCGGAGATGCCATCTGAGCTTCTGGATGACGATTATGCGCTCGTTATCGGCGCGTCCTCGACAGGATTGCTCAGATATGGCAATCGAGCGTTCAGTATCATGGAAATGCTGCCGTCGCTTTCGGCGGATGAAATCGGCTTGGCGAAGAAGCATTTTGATATGGCGGCACCCGGGCACACGCTTCGTTATCTCGAGAGCCTGCAGCAGCTGGAATCGATTCTTGAGGAGCTCAGTCTATGAAGATCTTGGTAACGGGCGCTGATGGCTTCATCGGTTCTCATTTGACGGAAGCCCTCGTCCGAGCCGGCCACGACGTGCGCGCGTTCGTTCTCTACAACTCCTTCGGCTCGTGGGGCTGGCTGGATTCGAGCGCGCCCGAAATCCGCAAGAGCCTCGACATCTTTGCCGGAGATGTCCGCGACCCACATGGCGTGAAGACCGCTATGAAGGGCTGTGACGCGGTTCTTCATCTTGCCGCGCTGATCGCGATCCCATACTCCTATCATTCTCCGCAGTCCTACGTGGAAACGAATATCACCGGCACGTTGAACGTGTTGCAGGCGGCGCGCGAACTTGAGGTCGGGCGCGTCATCCACACGTCTACCAGCGAGGTTTACGGGACCGCCCGCTTTGTCCCGATCACCGAAGATCACCCGTTGCAGGGGCAGTCCCCGTATTCCGCCACCAAGATCGGCGCGGACCAGCTCGCTCTGTCGTTCCATGCGGCCTTTGGCACGCCGGTTGTCGTCGCACGGCCCTTTAACACCTATGGGCCGCGCCAATCAGCGCGCGCGGTAATTCCGACCATCATCTCGCAGATCGCTGCCGGCAAGCGGCAGATCAAGCTCGGCTCGATCTCGCCGACGCGTGATTTCAGTTTCGTCGCGGACACGGTTTCGGCTTTCCTTGCTGTTTTGAATTCCAGCAAGGGGCTGGGCGAGGTCATAAACTTTGGCAGCAACTTCGAGATATCGATCGGCGAAACCGCCGAACTCATCGCCGAGGCGATGAACGCCAAGATTGAAATTCTGACCGACGAGGCCAGGATCAGGCCGGACAAGTCCGAAGTCGAACGGCTTTGGGCGGACAACTCGAAGATGCGCGGCCTTTTCGACTGGGCGCCGCTTTACGGTGGCCGGGATGGTTTCAGACGTGGTATTGAAGAAACGGCGTCATGGCTCGCTCGGCCCGAGAACTTGAGCGGATACAAACCGGATATCTACAATCTATGATCGATGATATCGAAAAGCCTTCGCTGCGTGCTGATCTGGGCACCGCTATCGTCGGAGCGATTGAGGAGGTTCTTGGCCCGGTCAAGGCCGATCTTCACGCCCCCGTCTTCGCCGGCAATGAATGGGCGTACCTGAAGGATTGCCTCGATTCCACGTTCGTGTCGTCGGTCGGCACTTACGTCGATCGTTTCGAGCGGGAACTTGCCACCTTCACCGGTAGCGCGCACGCGGTTGCCGTTGTGAACGGCACGGCCGCCCTCCACGTTGCGCTTCTGCTTGCAGGGGTCGAGCGAGGAGACGAGGTTCTCGTGCCGGCTCTGACCTTTGCTGCAACGGCCAATGCCGTCAGCTATTGCGGCGCCGTTCCTCATTTCGTTGACAGCAGCGACGACACGCTCGGAGTCGATCCCGAAGCGCTCGACAGCTGGCTTTCTTTCAAGACCGAGCAGGTGCGTGGGTTATGCGTTAACCGCGACACCGGTAGGGTCATTCGGGCCGTCGTGCCCATGCACACGTTCGGTCATCCGTGCGATATGGGTGGTCTGTTGCGTGTCGCGCGCAAACACTCGTTGCAGATAGTAGAAGATGCCGCAGAGTCTCTCGGTAGCTACTATCACGGTCGCCACACCGGTACCTTCGGTCTGATCGGCACCTTGAGCTTCAATGGCAACAAGACGCTCACAACCGGTGGCGGCGGAGCAATTCTGACCAACGACGAGCAATTGGCTCGACGTGCCAAGTTCATCACGACGACTGCCAAGCGCCCTCACAAATGGGAATATGTGCATGATGAGGTTGGATTCAACTATCGTCTGCCGAACCTGAACGCTGCCCTTGGATGCGCCCAGCTGGAGCAATTGCCAGGCTTCCTCAAGGCCAAGCGTGCGCTACACGAGAAGTACCGGCAGGTCTTCGCGCGGCTGGATGGTGTCGAACTCGTCCATGAGCCGGAGAACTGCACGAGCAATTACTGGCTTCAGGCCCTAAAGCTGAAGGAAGTGGATCTGCAGCTGCGCGACAGCATCCTCGAGCAGACGAACGCCGCAGGCTACATGTCCCGCCCGGTCTGGAAGCTAATGCATGGCCTGCAGCAGTTTGAGGCCTGCCCTCGCGCGCCGCTCGACGTAGCCGAAAAGCTCGAAAAGACGCTGATCAACATTCCGAGTGGAGCGGGACTTGTGTGAGTGGTTTGCTTCTTGTCGGCGGCGGAGGGCATTGCAGATCCTGCATCGACGTCATAGAGGCTGACGCGCGCTACACTATCCGCGGCGTCGTGGATCGGCAGCCTGCCGCAGTCGCGGATCTGCTTGGCTATCCGCTTCTCGGTGATGACGCGATGCTGGCGTCCCTTCTGGAGCTTGAGCGCAACGCGCTGGTCACAGTTGGGCAGATCAAAAGTGCCGAGGCAAGAATCCGCCTCTATTCGCTTCTGAAATCGATCGACGCTGTGTTGCCCACCATCGTTTCCCCCCACGCCTATGTTTCGAAACATGCTGGTCTCGGTGAGGGAACGATCCTATTCCACGGCGCGATCGTCAACGCTCGCGCCTTCATCGCGCGGAACTGCATTGTCAACAGCCGGGCGCTCGTCGAACATGATGCCGTCGTCGGCGATCATTCCCATATATCCACCGGTGCAATCGTCAACGGGAGTTGCCATATCGGCAACGGAACCTTCGTCGGGAGCGGGGCTGTCGTCCATAACGGCGTCAAGATTGGCTCGGGCTGCGTCATCGCGGCCGGAGCTGTAGTGAAAAACGACGTGCCGGATGGCATGCTAATGAGAGGCGACCAATGACAAAAGGACAGCACACGCTCGTCATTGCAGAGGCCGGCGTAAACCACAACGGCGATGTCGGGATCGCGCGCAGGCTTGTCGAAGCAGCGGCGGAAGCGGGCGCTGATCTGATCAAGTTCCAGACATTTACGGCCAACAAGATTGTCACGGCCACCGCGCCAAAGGCCGAATATCAGATGGCTGGCGGAGACGGTTCGTCGTCGCAGATCGCGATGCTGCGCCAACTGGAGCTGTCGCCGGCGATGCACGAGGAGTTGGCGTCGTATTGCACCGAATATGGCATTGGCTTTTTCAGCACCGGCTTCGATATCGAGAACATCGATTATCTTCTCGGTCTGGGGCAACGCGTTATCAAGATACCCTCTGGTGAGATGACGAATCTTCCCTACCTGCGGCATATAGGTTCGCTTGGTCTTGAAATCCTGATGTCGACTGGAATGTGTTCGCTCGGCGATATCGAGGCCGCAATCGATGCTGTAGAAGCAGCCGGAACCTCCCGGAGCGAGATCACCGTGCTGCATTGCAATACAGAGTACCCGACTCCCTATTCCGACGTAAACTTGTCGGCCATGACGAATATCGGGAAAGCGTTTGGTGTAAAAATCGGCTATTCGGACCATACGAACGGTATCGAGGTGCCCGTGGCTGCCGTCGCTCTCGGCGCAACCGTCATTGAGAAGCACTTTACCCTCGATCGCACGATGCCGGGTCCTGACCATGCGGCAAGCCTGGAGCCTGCAGAGTTGAAGGCGATGATCTCGGCGATCCGGAACATCGAACAAGCGCTGGGTGACGGTATCAAACGCCCCACAGCGAGTGAACGCAAAAACATCTCGATCGCTCGGCGCTCGATTGTCGCGCAAAAGACCATCCGGCAGGGCGACCTGTTCAACGCCGACAATATCGCAGCCAAACGGCCGGGCACGGGGATTTCTCCCATGCGATGGGACGAGGTCGTCGGTCGCGTGGCGAAACGTGATTTCGCACCAGACGAGTTGATCGAACTGTGAGAAAAATCTGCGTCATAACGGGCTCGCGCGCCGAATTCGGACTGTTGCGCTTGCTGATGGAAGCCATTCAGCGCTCGCCGGCCATGACCCTGCAGGTCGTTGCTACAGGCGCTCATCTGTCGCCCGAATTTGGTCTGACCTATCGCGAGATCGAGGCAGCCGGCTTTCAGATCGACCGCAAGGTCGAGATGCTCCTGAGTTCCGACACAAGCGTAGGGGTGACAAAGTCGATAGGTCTCGGCGTCATAGGCTTCGCCGATGCCCTGCAGGATCTCGATCCGGACCTAGTCCTCTTGTTGGGGGACCGGTACGAAATTCTCGGAGCCGCTACGGCGGCGATGATCGCACACAAGCCGATCGCCCATCTGCACGGCGGTGAAAAGACGGAAGGCGCATTCGACGACGCGATCCGCCACGCGATCACCAAGATGTCCCATCTGCATTTTGTTGCCGCCGAGGAATATCGTCGTCGGGTCATTCAGCTTGGAGAAGACCCCGCGCGTGTCCATCTCGTCGGTGCGCTTGGCATAGACAGCCTCATGCAAATGACTCTGATGAGCCTGCCTGAACTGGAGCAGAGCCTCGACTTCCGGTTGGGGAGCCGCAATCTGCTTGTCACGTTTCACCCCGAAACGTTATTGCCGGGCCTCGCGGAACGGCACACGAAAGAGCTTCTCGATGCGCTTGGCAGCCTTGAGGGCACCAACATCGTCTTCACCCTGCCGAATGCCGATACGGAAGGCAGAAAGGTTACGTCGATGATCGAGGCCTTCGTCGCCGAGCATTCCAACGCGCGTGCCTACACGTCTCTCGGGCAACTGCGATACCTTTCGCTGGTCGCCGCCGTCGATGCCGTCGTTGGCAATTCGTCGAGCGGTATCATCGAGGTGCCGAGCCTCAAGAAGCCGACGGTCAATATCGGTGAGCGGCAAAAGGGCCGTATCCGGGCCGCAAGTGTCATAGATTGCGAACCAAGGCGGGAGGATATCCTGAGGGCGATCACGGCAACCTATGACCCGCACTACCGCAAGCAATTCGAAAGCAATGTGAACCCCTATGGTTCGGGCGGCGCAAGCAGTGCTATAGCGAATATTATCGAAAGCTGTGATCTTTCCGAACTGATCCGGAAGCAGTTTTACGATCTGGATTGGACTGGGAGCGAATGAGTGATTCTCAAATCTGGCGCAAAGCGTCCCTGAAGCTTGACGCGACCATAAAGGATGCGATCCAAAATCTGGATGCGGTTGCGATCAAGATCGTGCTCGTGGTCAACGAAGACGGGCAGCTTGAAGGCACCGTCTCGGACGGCGATATCCGGCGCGGCTTGCTCCGCGGTCTGACGATGGACAGTTCGATCTCGAACATTGTGCATCGTGATGCTTTCGTCGTTCCGCCGGAACTTGGCCGCGAGACTGTGCTGCAGCTGATGAACCTGAACAAGGTTCAGCAGATCCCGATTGTTGACAAGGCACAAAGGGTCGTCGGGATTCATCTTTGGGATGAGATTACGGCGCCTGCTGAGCGGTCAAACCTCATGGTCATCATGGCGGGGGGCAGAGGTACACGGCTGATGCCGCATACGGAGAACTGCCCAAAGCCAATGGTTGAAATCGCGGGTAAGCCGATGATGGAGCATATCATCGAGCGGGCCAAATCGGAAGGTTTTCGCAACTTCCTGGTGTCGATCCATCACCTCGGAAACATGATCGAGGACTACTTTGGCAATGGCGCGGCATGGGGCGTAAACATCGCTTACCTCCGGGAAAACCGGCCGCTCGGCACCGCGGGAGCGTTGTCCTTGATCGATCCTCGCCCGAGCGAGCCGTTTATAGTTACAAACGGTGATGTAATAAGTGATATACGGTACGGGGAATTACTTGAATTCCATGTAAAGCATCAAGCCTCTGGAACAATGGCCGTCCGACTCTATGAATGGCAACACCCGTTTGGCGTCGTACACACGGATGGAATCAATATTATTGGCTTTGCGGAGAAGCCGGTTACCCGGAATCACATCAATGCGGGCGTTTACGCCTTAAATCCCGCAGTAATTGAAAGTCTTGTATTGGGCGAACAGTGTGACATGCCGACTTTATTTGAAAGATTACAGTCGCAGTCGATCCGTACGGTAGCTTATCCAATGCACGAGCCTTGGCTGGACGTCGGAAGGCCTGCCGACCTGGCGTCTGCGAACAGTTCGATAAAAAGGCATTGAGGACACATGAAGAGATACGTGCAGAAACAATACAACCTACCGTCCGATATTAAATTCTGCGCCAACTGCACCGTCTCAAATCAGCGCCCACGCATCACCTTTGACGAAAAGGGTGTTTGCTCCGCTTGTAACTATGCGAATTTCAAACGACACGGAATTAACTGGGAAGAGCGTGACAAGGAACTCGCCGCCCTTTGTGACAGACACCGCAAGAGCAACGGTGAGTATGACGTGATCGTTCCCTGCAGCGGTGGCGCAGACGGCAGCTTCGTTGCGCATCAGCTTAAATACAAGTACGGGATGAATCCGCTCGCCATAACATGGGCGCCACTGAATCCGACGGCGATCGGTCGCCAGAACCTCGATGCATTCATCGCATCCGGCTTCAACCACATCCTGGGAACGCCAAATCCCGTTGTCACCCGCAAGCTGACCAGCCTGTCGGTTCAAGCATCTTGGCGATCCTTTCCAGTCATTTATTTATGGCCAGACGAACTATCCGCTGCACATGGCCGTGAAGCACAATGTCCAGCTCATCATGTATGGTGAGAATGGCGAAGTCGAATACGGCGGCGATATGAAAAACGCGTTCAAGCCGACGCGCGATATCGCCGATCACGACAAGCACTATTTCTCGGGTCTCCTGCCGCAATTCTGGGCCGAACACGGTGTGTCGCTCGCCGATCTTTATCCTTTCATGGCGCCGAGATACGACGACATCAAGAAGAACGAAACCGAGATCCACTTCTTCGGTTACTACAAGTTCTGGGACCCGCAGGAGAACTACTACTACTGCCTCGAGCATACGGGCTTCACGCCGAATACCGAGCAATCGGAGGGAACCTACTCGAAGTATGCAAGCCTCGACGACAAGATCGACGGCTCTCGCTACTACCTCGCGTTCATCAAGTTCGGCATCGGCCGCGCCACATCCGATACGGCGCACGAGATCCGCGACGGCAAGATCACGCGGGAAGAGGGTATCGCGCTGGTCAAGCGCTACGACCATGAATTCCCGAGCAGGCACTACAAGGAGTTCCTCGAATACTGCGACATCAACGAGGACGATTTCCACGAAGTGATCGATTCATGGCGAGCCGATCATATCTGGACGAAGGAAGGCAATGATTGGCGGTTGCGAAAACCGATCTGGGGTGGGCTGAGCAAGCCCTGAAAGAGTGTCGCCATGACCAATGTTCGTTTAATAGCCCGGCTCGACGTCAAGGGTCCGAACCTTATCAAGGGGGAGCATCTTGAGGGGCTCCGCGTCCTCGGAGATCCCGGCGAATTCGCAAAAAAATTCTATGACCAAGGCGCCGACGAGATCATCTACATGGATATCGTCGCCAGTCTCTATGGGCGCAGCAATCTCGTCCAAATTGTCCGCAAGACCACGGAGGACGTATTTATTCCGGTCACGGTTGGTGGCGGTATCCGCACTGTGGACGACGTTCAGGAATTGCTGGATAGCGGTGCCGACAAAGTTGCGATCAATACTGCCGCGGCCAATACACCAGAGTTGATCACCCGCGTTTCGGAGCGCTTTGACTCGCAATGCATGGTGTTGTCGATCGAAGCCAAGCGGCAACCCGACGGAAGCTGGAAGGCGTATACGGACAACGGTCGCGAAAGAACCAATCTCGATGTTGTTGAATGGGCGCAGCGCGGCGTCGAGCTCGGAGCAGGCGAGATATTGCTGACGTCGATCGACCGCGAGGGTACCCGCAAGGGGTATGATATCGAATTGACTGCGAAGGTGACGCAGGCGGTGAACTTTCCCGTTATTGCAAGCGGTGGTATGGGCAATATCGATCATCTGGTTTCTTCCGTAAGGGACGCAAGAGCGGATGGTGTCGCGATGGCCGATGTTCTGCATTACGGGCGCTTGCACCTGGATGACATCCGGGCGAGCGCCGATCGCGTCGGCATAAAGGTGAGAAAACATGCCTACGAATGAGGTTGTGGTGGTCAACTACGGCGCTGGCAACATCCGCAGTGTCGCGCGCGCGCTGGAACATTCCGGTGCAGTTGCGAGGATCACAGCTGATCCGGACGTTGTCGCAACAGCCGGTAGGATCTTGCTTCCTGGCGTAGGTGCTTTTCCGAAAGCCATGCGTGAACTGCCCCAGCTTGGATTGGACGATGCATTGCGCCAATCCGTGGCCAAAGGTAATCTGCTGCTTGGCATATGCTTGGGTATGCAAATGTTATTTCAGTCGAGCGACGAGTTTGAAGTAACCAATGGTCTGGGTTTCATCCCGGGGAATGTCTCGCTGATACCATCCGAGGGAGACGCAGGCGTATTGCGCAAGGTGCCGCATATTGCCTGGAACGAATTGGTGCCGGCAGCGGGACGAAATTCTTGGGGCAACACCTTGCTGCGGCGGATACCCAGTGTATCGCCGGTCTATTTCGTCCATTCCTTTATGGCCAATCCTACTTCGGCGGCCGATCGTATCGCTGACGGCATTGCCGCCAATTTGCCGGTCACAGCCGTAGTCCAGCGCGATAACGTGTTCGGATGTCAGTTTCATCCGGAAAAGAGCGGAGTGACGGGCCTGAGGATACTTGAAGAGTTTCTGTCGAAATGAGCCTTCTTTTTTTGATCCCAGCCCGAGGCGGCTCTAAACGCGTTCCTGGAAAGAACATTCGCGAGCTCGGTGGCCAGCCGCTCATATCTTGGACGATTGACCTGGCCAAGCGCGTCGGCTTGTCAGCCGATGTCTTGGTTTCGACTGATGATCCGGACATAGCTTCGATTGCGACCGAGGCGGGTGCATGGGTCCCGTGGCTGCGTCCGCACCATTTGTCAACAGACACAGCAACCTCGCTTGAGGTGGCGCTGCACGCGCTCGATTTCTATGAATCGGAGCGTGGCCCGGTTGAGGCTGTCGTCCTTCTCCAGCCCACATCGCCTTTCCGCCAATTGTCGACGGTTTGTGAAGGCTTGCGACTTTTCCGTGAGCTCGGTGAAAGACCCGTGATTGGCGTTTCACCTGCGGCGACCCATCCTGCCTGGTGCTTTAAGATCCAAGAAAGCGAGCTGAGGCCTTATACGGACGGCAAGGGGCTGTTGCAGCGCTCACAGGATTTGCCACAAGTCTACCAGATCAGCGGCGCGCTTTACATCATTTCGGCAATGCAATTGCGAGACGAGAGAACATTTTTTCCGCACAATGCGGTTCCAATAGTCAGTGACAGCGATGTCGAAAATCTTGATATTGACACGGAATGGGACTGGCTATGTGCGGAAAAGGCCGTGGAGGCCGGGCTCGCCAAGTTCGGGGCGAGCTAGCGCCCTTCCGTGAAAGGGCGAAAGGGCCGTTAGCCCTACGGATTGTGTCCTTTGATTCAGCACTGTTATTGGTGTAGAGGCGAGCGGTGATTTTGAGAATCTGTGCCGGGTCCGCTAATGCGACCGCGGCGGCATCTGCGATGCTGCTAGAAGGTCCGTTCTGCTCGCCGAATTTAACAGTTGTGTGCGAGACAGCGACGAGCCAACCTATATTCCTGGAACGGGAACCGAAGCCGAGGAGCAGTACTACGCCATACTGGACGAACCAGCCATGGCTGCATAACTTAAACCAGACAGCCTCCGGCAAACCCGGCGCGGTTCACACCTTCGTGATTGTCTTGAACGTGTGCTTTTTGTCACCTGGATTGATGCGCTCCGGCGAATAGCCGAGGTTGAAGTCCACGCCCTGCCGGAGCCCCGAGATTTCGGAAAGAATCGGCCCACATATCTTCCTCGGTAGCACCAGGGAATACAGTCGATTCAAAAACGACGATATCGCCAACCTTGAGCAGCGAAGCCACTGTCCGAGATGCTGCAATGAGAGGCGTGAGGTCCGGTTGACGGTTGTCATCGATAGGTGTGGGGACCGCCACAATATAAAAGTTGCAATCCTTTACATCACCAACATCATAGGTCAATCTAAGGGATGAATTTTGCAGGACTGCGCTGTCAACTCGCCGGTTACGTCTTTACCAGCTTTCAAACTCTCAATGCGGTGTCTCTTGACGTCGAATCACACGACCACCGGAAACTTTTCCGCCAAGGCGACCGCGACCGGCAAGCCGACATACCCGAGACCGATTACAGCTATCTTTCGGGTCATTACTCTATCCTCATACTTCTTTGCCAGCACACCAAGCGTGGCACCTAAACGATAACCTCAAAAAAAGCTAGGCGCGGGAGACTGCATCCATCATCTTGCCGGAGCTTCTGCGTTTGCTACCTATGTTCAACACGGAGCTGGTGCATCACCGTCTTGTATGCTGCGTGACCACGGATGAAAGGAAGATGCTGGCAGTCTGGTCGGCGGGGGATATCAATCGGCGTCAAATTCTGCAGTCATCGCCGGTAACCGCCCAGCGATCTTGAGGAGGTTGTCCGTTGTGCCGGTACGGCGCAGAGATCGAGAATGCTCATTTCGCCGGCCTGGCCGCAGGTACATGGGGTTGCACAAATTCGGTCATTTCCATACACCATCCTGAAAAATGTATCGAAAGACGACGTGAAAAATGACGAAAACCGCGCTTATTACTGGGGTAACTGGTCAGGACGGTGCCTATTTGGCCGAATTGCTTTTGAGCAAAGGCTATACAGTACACGGCATCAAGCGGCGATCGTCGTCTTTCAACACCGGCCGCATCGAGCATATCTATCAGGATCCGCACGAAACTCATCCGCGCTTCATCCTCCACTATGGCGATATGATCGACTCGACCAATCTGCTTCGGATCGTGCAGCAGACCCAGCCCGACGAAATCTACAACCTGGCCGCACAAAGCCATGTCGGCGTCAGTTTCGAAACGCCGGAATATACAGCCGATGCCGATGGTATCGGGACGTTGAGGTTGCTTGAGGCTATCCGCATCCTAGGTCTTGAGAAAAAAAGCCGGTTCTACCAGGCATCGACATCGGAACTCTACGGTCTCGTGCAGCAAGTGCCGCAGAACGAGAAGACGCCGTTTTATCCGCGCTCTCCCTATGCCGCGGCCAAGCTCTATGCCTACTGGATCGTCGTGAATTATCGCGAGGCCTACGGCATGCACGCTTCGAACGGCATTCTGTTCAACCATGAAAGTCCGCTTCGCGGCGAGACCTTCGTCACGCGCAAGATCACGATGGCCGTCGCCGCCATCAGCCTCGGCCTTCAAGACAAGCTCTTTCTGGGGAATCTTGACGCCCAGCGTGACTGGGGCCATGCGCGTGAATATGTCGAGGGCATGTGGCTCATGCTGCAGCAGGACAAGCCGGAAGACTATGTCTTGGCGACGGGTGAGACGACGCGTGTCCGCCAATTTGTCGAGTGGGCCTTCGCCGACGTCGGCATCACTTTGGAATGGAAGGGGTCCGGCGTCGACGAGAAGGGCTATGATGCTGCCTCCGGTAGGTGCCTTGTGGAAATCGATCCCCGGTATTTCCGCCCGACGGAAGTCGACCTTTTGCTTGGTGACCCGACCAAGGCACGTCAGAATCTCGGCTGGCGCCACAAGACGCCGGTTCGCGCGCTCGCCGCTGAGATGGTGCGCGAGGATATCAAGCACTGGAAGGCTCAAGGCAGCCGGAAAGAGGTCTGAGTGTACGATCTATCCAACAAGAAGATCTGGGTTGCCGGTCATCGCGGAATGGTCGGCAGCGCTCTGGTGCGCAGGCTTCAATCCGAAGCTTGCAGCGTCGTCACGGCCACCCGCGCCGAGATCGATTTGAAGCGGCAGGACGAGATCGAGAAATTTGTTGAAGCAACCCGGCCTGACGCGATCATTCTCGCCGCTGCCAAGGTCGGCGGCATCCTCGCGAATGACAGCTATCCCGCTGAATTCATCTACGACAATCTGATCATCGAAGCCAACATCTTCGAAGCTGCCCATCGGACGGGAGTGGACCGGCTTCTCTTCCTGGGGTCAAGCTGCATTTATCCCAAGCTCGCGCCACAGCCGATTCTCGAAGAGGCTCTGTTGACCGGTCCGCTCGAGCCGACCAACGAATGGTACGCGATTGCCAAGATCGCCGGTATCAAGCTCGCGGAAGCTTATCGCAAGCAATATGGCCGGGACTACATTTCGGCCATGCCGACCAATCTATACGGCCCCGGCGATAATTTCGACCTGAACTCCAGCCATGTGCTGCCCGCGCTGATCCGCAAGGCGCATGCTGCGAAACTGCGCAAAGACCCGCATATGGTAGTCTGGGGCACAGGAACCCCGCGCCGAGAGTTTCTTCACGTCGACGACTGCGCCGACGCCCTGGTGTTTCTGCTCAAAACCTATTCGGGCTCGCAGCACGTCAATGTCGGCTCGGGCACGGATCTCGAAATTATCGAGTTGACGCGTCTGGTCTGCCGCGTTGTCGGTTATGAGGGGGAGATCATTCATGATCTTTCCAAGCCCGACGGCACGCCGCGAAAGCTGATGAGCAATCAGAAGCTGCAGGATATGGGCTGGAAACCGCGCATTTCGCTTGAGGACGGCATTAGAGCCACTTACGCTTGGTTTTTGGAATTCGAAAACGGGTCTGATCCAGCGGCCTGATGCCGAGTCCCTGCGGACCGGCATTTTTTCTTTCCCACATTGATTCGCGACACAGCGCTGTCGCCGAGCCTCCGATGGCCTCGTGGTCCCATGGCCGAGGGGTCCGGAACGCATTGTGGCCCGAAGCTTCCCTACTCGTCGGTATAAATGCGAAAGCCGGTTCGATTGACAGTCTGCCGGCGAGGAAGAGCAACTCGGATAATGTCGGCGGCCGGCAGCATAGCCCGGTCTCTAAGGCGGGGAACCCGATAGGGTTAGCGCGGTGAGTATTGTGGAATATGCGGATATACGCATAATTTCTGCCGCTGGCGCTGCCAGGCAAGGTCAGTCGAAACTCTCGGGGGGGTTCTATGGAAACAATCGTCGAGCACGCCCATGCCGGCGCAGTGTCGCCCGAACTTGTAGTCGATGCGCTGTTTGCATGCCGAAAGACGGCAGCGATCAGAGCGGCGATCGAGCTCGATCTCTTTACGCACATCGGTGAGGGCAAAACGGCAGCAGTGCTGGCGTCGGCAACGAGCGCCTCGCAGCGGGGCGTGCGCATCCTTTGCGATTACCTCGTCGTCCATGGCTTCCTGACCAAGGAGGGCGATCAGTATCGGATGACGCCCTCGACCAGAATGTTCCTCGATCGCAATTCGCCGGCCTATATGGGCTCTGCCGTCGAGTTCACCGCTGCACCCGAAGTCCTGGATAATTTTCTGCGCGATCCGGCCGCCGTCGTACGAAACGGCGGTTCGGCCGGGCTTGCGAACCTGTCGCCGGACAATCCCGTCTGGTTGAAGTTTGCACGCGGCATGGGCTCTTTCACAAGGCTCAGCGCCAAAATACTGGCTGACGAAATCTCCGGCTGGGCGAGGTCTCCCGAAAAGGTGTTGGATATCGCGGCGGGTCCGGGCCTCTTCGGCATCGAAATTGCCAAGGCCTTTCCATCGTCGGAGATCGTCGCCGTCGATTGGGGCGCCGTCTTGGAACTGTCGAGGCAGAATGCGGAAAAATCAGGCGTGGCGGACCGCTACCGGATAATCGCCGGCAGCGCCTTCGACGTCGACTGGGGCACCGGTTATGATCTCGTCCTGCTTCCGAATTTTCTGCACCATTTCGATTTGCCGACATGTGCTGAGCTATTGCGAAAGATCACCGCGAGCCTTGCAGAGGATGGTCGGATCGTCGCGGTCGATTTCGTGCCGAACGAAGATGGCGTATCGCCGCCTTTTCCTGCGGCCTTCTCTTGGGAGATGCTCGCCAGCACGCCGGCGGGCCAGGCTTATAAGCAAAGTGAGCTGACTGAGATGGCAAAACTGGCCGGCCTCGCCCGCGTCACGGTCAAATCGATGCCGCCAACGCCGGCCAGCGTCATTCTCTTTGAATAGCCATTTCGCCGCGACGTAGCTCGTCGGGCAAATTTAAGAAGAATTGGCTGGGGGAACCTGGGACCAACTCTATGTCGCATTTAAGGGACCCTAAACGCCTACCGAGCGATCATGAATCTCGCCCGCGCGCCAAAATGCCGAACTGATACAAAAGCGAGAACTGTTCGCCCTGGGCTCGGGTAGCGGCGCAGAGATCAAGCTTGACCAATCCGGCGTTTCGACCAAATGGGGCTAGAAAAAATGACGGGTGGCCATTCGCAGTTGGCGGCGATCACGGATTTTGCGGAAATGAGCCGGCGACCGGATCGGCAACAAACCGTCCCGCAGCCGTTCGCTTGTCCTGACGAAAGAGCGGCGGTGCGGTTAAGCCCTCCTGCAGGTAGAGAGCCTCTCCCTCAGATCGGGAATAAATCGTTGTATCGTATCGTCCGGTTGGCTGAACTCTTCAATTTGTCGGAACAATCCCCAGCGTTGCTCGGCATCGGCCGGGAGATGAGGTCCACGCACATTGGATCCGTTGACCTTCGCCGCGAATTCCTCATGCGAGCGCGTATAATAGTGATTGAAGCGTATAGTATTGGCCTTGAGCTTTAAGGGATCCTCCCTTGGATAACGTGGTAGCGGTTCGCCGTCCTCGTTCACGCCGATCTTGTTCGTGCCTTTCAGGTTGAACCAATGGGCGCTCTCGATCGATCTGATCTGAGCTGGCTGAACGATTGATTTGACGTTTAGAAGCTTTGGATATTCGCGCTGGGCATCCATGGGGACTGCCTGTCGGAAGTTCTCCGTGACCAGACCCGTGGGCCGAACCGCGTGGCCGCTCGTTCCAAAATTGACACCGGCGACGCAAATCGCCTGTTCCTGCTCCCGCGCCTGCAAAAAATCGATCAAGGAAGCCGCATGCATCGGAAACATGAATTCATCGAGGTCGAAGAAAGCCATCCAGCGGCTGCGTGATCCGAAATTGCTGACGGCATGAGCATAGGCTAAAATCTGGGTGTTTGCCCAAACGTTAAAGGGACGCCACGGCACGACAGTAACAATACCGGCACTCTCATAGGCTCTCAGTATCGACAAGGACTGATCCGTCGAGCCGTTGTCATAAATATAAAAGTGAGAAATGCCAACCAGCAGATGAAATTGAATCCACTCATCGAGATACTCACCCTCATTCTTTGCGACTGTGACGCACGACAAATAATGATCAGGGTGTGTCGTCACGACGGACTGCGGAACAACGATGGGTTCCCTTACGAGAATTTTTCCGTTGCGGGCCTGGCGGCGTTTTCTGAGCGTGTCCTTAAGCCCGCGCCACATATGCGTTATTCTCTCCTGACAGTCATCCTTGTAAGCCTGCATCAGACAGCTAAGCTCGACGTCGTCGAAACGCAAGAGGCGGCGAACTCAGGGAGGAGGGCCTTGCCTTGCTGATGCAATTTATCCAGCAACCGCCGCGGTGCTGAGGCTCGTCGGCGAGTCCCGAGACATCTGAAACCCGCCAGGCTGTCAACCGGCGCACAAAACTGACCCCTATCTGGGGTGCGCCCCTCGGGGTGGACACTGATCAGGCTGCTGTTTTGCCAGCCTGCCGGATGTGTTGATCCTCGAACTGTTTTGGGCTCAGATAGCCGAGTGCCGAATGGAGCCTGCGCTTGTTGTAGACCTCCTCGATGAAGTGGGGAAGATGCTCGGTGACATCGTCGAAGGCTTCAAAAGCCATGGGATAGACCGCCTCGAACTTGAGCGTCTTCATGAAGCTCTCGGCCTTAGCATTGTCGTAGGGATTACCTCTGCGGCCCATCGAGCCGATCAAACCGTGGTCGGTCAGAAGCTGCCGATAAAGCTCGGCAGCATATTGCGAGCCGCGATCGGAATGGTGCATGCAGCCCAGTGGCGGCTTTCTGCGATCAATGGCAGTTCTCAAGGCCGCGGCCGTAAGGCGTGCGTCAATTGAGCGGCCGATGGCGTAGCCGACGATAAGGCGAGACCAAGCATCAAGGATGATGGCGACATAGATGAAGAGGGTCGGCAGCGCGACGTAGGTTATATCGGAGACCCAAAGCTGGTTGGGGCCGGTCGGGATGATATCCATCGCCAGGTTCGGGAAGATCGGGCCGTCGTGGACACTGTCTGTTGTGGCAATGAAACGCCGCCTGATCTTCGGCCTCAGATCGTGTTCGCGCATGAGGCGGCGAATTTTCTTGTGGTTCACGACAGACCCTGCTGCCGCAGGGCCGCACCGACGCGGCGGTAGCCGTAGAACTCGAACTCTTCGCAGATCGCGAACATCGCTTCGACGATGGCGGTGTCGTCGGCGGGACGTTCCGGAAGGTCATAATAGGTGGAGCGCGCGATTTCCATCAGTCGGCATCCTTCCGCGACGGAGATGCCGCAGGGCTGGTGATGACGGATGTAGTCCCGTTTTCGGGCGCGGTGCGCTTTTCAGAGCCCCCTTTAGAAACTCCAGTTCCAGAGCCTGCGTGCCAACCAGCCGCTCCAGCGCCGCGATCCAAGCCTCGTATTCCTGGATGATATCGGCGGCCTGCTCATCGTCGTCGAATGCACCTTGCTCGTGGTTCTGAACCCAGATGCGGATAAGGTTGCGAGACACGTCGTGGCATTTTGCCAGACCATGCAGCGTTCGCCGGCGAGGAATTCCTGCGCGACCTGACGTTTGAATTCTACGCTGTGACTGCGGTGCTTTGCCATGGGTCATCTTTCCGAAAACCCGGGAGGCCGGTCAATTCCTCATCCCGATCTGTCCACCCCGAGGGGCGCACTCCAATCGGCGTCCAATGTTGATCCCCTACAAGCGATCAGCACTTGGCACGCCCGGCGCTGGTCGGGGTTGCAGAGGGTGGGCCAAGTGCGGGTGATGGGGACCTTCGGCTTTAGCTTTGAGATCGGTTCTTGAAGCGCCAGGATTCGTTTCCGGTCTCGATGACCTCGCAGTGATGAGTGAGCCGGTCCAGCAGCGCAGTCGTCATCTTGGCGTCGCCGAAGACAGAAGGCCATTCGCCGAATGCCAGGTTGGTGGTGACGATGATCGAGGTGCGCTCGTAGAGCCTGCTGATCAGATGAAACAGCAATTGCCCTCCGGCCTGGGCGAACGGGAGGTAGCCGAGTTCATCGAGAACAATGAAGTCGAGACGGGTAAGGTGATCGGCAGTGATCGAAGGCTGCGCGAAGTGTGGAAGCTTCGGCTTTTCGCAATCGAAGACGGTCGAGACGCATTGGAGGTGCGTCGAGCTCTATCCGTATTGGGACGAGATCAAGAGCCGGAGCTCCTCGAGATGATTGCTGGGCTGATCCTGTGCGCCTAGCGGGGCGACATTTTGTCTGGTAATTTGCAATTGCAGCGCGTTCTGAAGCTAACTAGTTTAGTCTTGCTTCGTGGGCTGGAATTTTTGAGCAGAGGGCCGTGATGTCCTGCCCTAATGTCAATACGGTGCGCGAATCTGTGGTCCCGCCGCAAGACTTGCTGCTCCCGCAAATTGTCGCAAGAGCGTAAGTCGACGACGAGAATATTGAATTGGCACCGGCCGATGCGCCGAGAGCATTGTTGAGAAATTGCATGTAACTGCGGCGGAGGCGAATGAAAGTTTTCGATGTCTTGACGGCGGATACGTGGAAGGCGTTGCTGTCGCGCTATTCCCATATCGTGCTGGTAGCAAACAGCGAGGCAGTCGACTTCGAGCGGCTGCGGAGCGAATTGCCGGAGACGGCGCTCTACGTCTTCTTCAACAAGGTCTACAAGGTGCTCGACGAACCCTTCGCCGGGCATGCGGTGCTGGTGGCCCGCAGCGGCGTGATGGGCGCCAATATCGTTCACCGACGCGAGGTGGGGGATGTTCTGCGCTTCTTTGGCGGCGACGATTTTCTGGGCGTCGTCAACATCCGGGTCTCCGTCGAGGAAAATTTCAGCGAAAAGAGCTGCTTCGAAGGCGCTAAGGCCCGTCACCTCGATCTGACGCAAATGCTCGCCGATCTCTATCCGATCGGCAAGATCGCGACGAGTGGCTTTGCTGTAGCGCTGTGGCTCGCCGATCTGCAGTTGCCGGGCAAGATCCTGCTTGCCGGCTTTTCGGCGAAGCGGAGCGAGAAGTGGAAGGTGTTCGACGTTCACGATTGGACATTCGAGCAGATCTTCCTGCGTCTCTTTGCGCGCATGGGTTCGATCTCGATGATGGGCGGCGTCGATGCCAGCCCCTATTCAGCGCTTGCCAAACGGTTTCCTGAGGTGCCGCCGATCGAGATCGCGATGGCTGCGGCTGAGGTCTTGTCGGAGCGGCTCGACAATACGAACAGCCAGATCGACAGGCTGATGTCCGTCACCAAATTCATCCGCGCCGTCGACAATTTCTTTCGGCGGTTCAAACCGAAAACTCGCAAGCAGCGTTTTCTGGAAAAACCCAACGAATAATTGTAACTAACTTAGCTGACGTGGTAGAGCTGCCAAGAAAGCTGCCTCTAAGTTCAATCCGCTTCTATGGTTCTCGGGGTACAAAATGGAACAACAGACTGTCCGAATTTTTGTGGGATTTGATTCCAAGGAAGTCGTCGCTTATCACGTCCTGGTGCAGAGCATCATTGAGAAATCCTCGCTTCCGGTCGAGTTCTCACCGCTCGTGCTTTCAAATCTAAGTGGAGTATTCAATCGCGAACGCAATGCGCTCCAATCCACTGAATTCTCCTTCTCGCGTTTCCTGACGCCCTATCTCAGCGGTTATCGGGGTTGGAGCATCTTCATGGATTGCGACATGCTGATGCGGGCCGATATTGCCGAGGTTTGGGCCTTGCGCGACGAGCGTTACGCCGTCATGTGCGTCAAACACGATTACCAGCCGAAGATCGACACCAAGTTCCTCGGTCAGACGCAGACCAAGTATGAAAAGAAGAACTGGTCGAGCTTCATCATGTTTAACAACGACAAGTGTCGAACACTGACGCCCGACTACGTGAACACGGCGACCGGCCTGCAATTGCATCAGTTCAAGTGGCTGGAAAATGATGATCAAATCGGCGAATTGCCGGTCACGTGGAACTACCTCGTCAACGAATATGACTATCGCGAAGACGCCAAGAACGTCCACTTCACCGACGGTGGACCGTATTTCGAGAAGTACAAAGACGATGATTACGCTGAAGAGTGGTTCGCCGCTCGAGAACGCACGCTGTTTGTACAGCAGGGCGCGTAGGGACGCTTAAAAGGCCGCAAAACCGCTGTTACGTTACCCGGAGAGAATTCTCCGGGTAATACCTTTGGCGGTCGGGTATCCTTCCATCAATCAAGATTTACTTGCCCGTTGCCCTGCCAGAGCGGCAGGCCGACATTCTCGGCTACTTGAGGATCGGCGGTGTAGATGGGGTAGCCGAGCCGGACAAGCCTCACTAGCGTTTCGCTGTCCGTTCGGACATGTTTACGCTCCAGATTGGCGTGATTGTAGACATGCCCTGTGGAGTTCGGATTTATCCCTGAAAGTATCACTGCCGTCGCGCCATTGTAGAGCGCAAAAAGCACTGCGATGATGCCGTTTGAACACTTGGTATCGGCGTCGAGCTCAAGATTTAGCTGACCGCTGACCTTGTGCAATAGAGCGATCCGCTGATAGCGATCGATGATGTGGGCCTCAGTGCAGCGGTAGCCAAATGCTTCGAGACCTGCCTGCAAGCGCTCGCGGCCATGCCGCCAGGCCAGCACGTAAAGCGAGCCGGTGCGCTTTCCGCCGAGAACGCGTCTTGTTTCTATGGCACTCTGATTGGTGCCTTCGATTTCGTTATAACCCATCAACGTGATGTCAGGCGCCTCGATGCCCCAGGACTGAAGCGCGAGTTGTGATGCGTTCACGGAAATGATCCGATAAGTAGCGTCGAGGCCTAACGGCTTATGAGAGGTCGGCGCCGACCCCAGCACCACCACCGGCCCATTAAAAGGCGCCGGGGTAATCGGCGGCTTGGGGTTCCGCAAGACATATTTGATCCGGCGGGAGATGTATTTCTTTGCCGTCGCAAATGTCGTCAACATCGGTAATATCGCTTTGAGGGTCAGCCGGATATAACATCCAGGCTTCACGATAGGCAAGGCGATTGCCTGCGGAACAAGATCGGAGACAAAGGGGGGCCTCGCAAAATCGACCTATCCGGTGGCAACACTGCCAGAGAGGATTTGCTGTCATGGCCTGACCGCTTGCAAATTCACAGAGGTTGATAAGTTCATGGACGCTTACGCGAACATCTACCTGGCGATCCGGCCCCCTGGTTTTACCAGCGATCGATAGCCACGCCCCGTTATGCGTTCGACACCGCTGCGGGACGATACCTCGTCCTCTGCTTCTTCGGATCGACCTCGCATCCGGCGAGCAAAGCCGCAATCGCGGCAGCTCTTCAAAGATCGGACATGTTTGATGATGTCAAGGCATCGTTCTTTGGTGTCACGATCGATTCGACTGACGAAACTGAGCAACGCGTTGCCGAGCGGTATCCGGGCTACCGGTTCTTTTTGGACTTCGACGGCGCCATCAGCCGCCTCTATGGGGGATTCCGATCGACGCCAACCCCGGAGACCGCCAGGTGCCTGTACGCCAGCTCTTGGTAGTACTTGACCCTACCATGCGTGTTCTGAAGGTGCTTCCGTTTGCGCAAGACGGAAGCGATATCGAGGCCGTGTTGTCGCTTGTGGCCGCATTGCCTCCGATCGACCGGCTCACCGGCATCGAACTCCACGCCCATCATCGTAGTTCCTAACGTATTCGAACCTGAACTTTGCAAGAAGCTGATAGATCTCTACGAGCAGAACGGCGGTGAGGAATCAGGTTTTCATGCGCGAGGTCGACGGCAAAACTGTCGAGGTCAAGGATCATGGCGACAACGCCGTAAGGACCACGACATCCAGGAAAAGGACATCATCGCCGAAACGCAGGGGCGGTTCATGCGCAGAATCGTGCCGGAAATCCAGAAGCTCCATCAGTTTACCGTCATCAGGACGGAGCGATATATCGTCTCCTGCTATGCGGCTGAGGACAAAGCGCATTTCCGCCCCCATCGGGATAACACGACTAAAGGGACAGCACACCGCCGATTTGCCGTCTCAGTGAACCTGAAACGATGATTTCGATGGCGGAGAAGTAAGTTTTCCCGAGTACGGCAGTAGGAGCTTCGAGGCTCCGGCCGGAGGCGCAGTGATCTTCTCGTGCTCTTTGCTTCATGCCGCTTCAACGGTTGCGCGAGGACGCCGCTATTCGTTTCTGTACGATGATGCGGTCACAAAGATACGTGAGGCCAACAACGCCTTCCTTGCTGAAGGCGTTGGTAGCTATATTGCGGATAATCAGACAACTGCACCTCCGAGATCCAAGTGATGCTTCGCCCGGGACTTCACGTCGGTGCCGTCGGGATCGACGAGGCGCAGTTCGAGCGGGCGCTCGTCTCAAAGAAGAATGCGACAGCGTCGGGGCAGCAGAACGGCGAATCACCGGTGCGAAAATACTTCACCGTCGAACGCGAAGGATTTAAGGAAGCGCAGGCTCTTTATGAGAAATGAAGGTTGCGTCACAACAGCGGAGTTGATGGCGATGGCGAACTCTTCCACGCCGGCAATCCGGGCGGCGACCGGTAGATGACGGCACTGGCCTGACTTGGAGATCGATGTGTTGGAGCGGATTACCAAAAGTCTTACGAACGCAAGCATTTTTCTGGCGGGATATTTCCTGCTGAATATCGTACTTCGTATCGCCTTGCCCCATACGCTCGATCTCGACGAGGCGGAGCAATCCTTCTATTCACAATATCTGCTTGCCGGCTACGGCCCGCAGCCGCCCTTCTACAACTGGCTGCAATATGCCATCGTTTCGGTGACCGGCATATCGATGTGGGCGCTTTCGGTACCCAAGAACATCATTCTCTTCGGCTGCTACCTGTTCTACGGACTTGCCGCCCGCGAAGTGCTGAAGAGCCGCTCGCTTGCAACGATCGCCATGCTGAGCCTGATTACCCTGCCACAAGTTGGTCTAATGGCGCAGCGCGAACTGACCCATACTGTCGCGCTGCTGTTTGCGACCTCGCTCTTTCTCTTCGGTTTTTTCCGCACGCTGCGCCAGCCGACGATCGGGAGCTATCTTGTCATCGGCATCGCCACCGGCATCGGCCTAATTTCCAAATATAACTTCGCGATCCTGCCGTTTGCTGCCTTCATCGCCGTGTTCCCGGACAGGAAGTGGCGCAGCCGCCTTTTCGACTGGCGTCTGCTGCCGGCGATCGCAATCGCCATTCTGATCGTGCTGCCGCACGCGCTCTGGCTGCCCGATAACCTCGCCCGCGCTTCGCTGCCGACCCTGAAGCGGATGACCGCCGAGCATGAGGCAGCCGCCGGCCTTCCGCGCATCGGACAGGGACTGCTGTCCCTCGTCATCGCCGTCCTCGGCTTCGTCGCATTGCCGATCGTTCTCTTCGCGGCAGCCTTCCGACGGGATTTCTTCCGTGCGCGTTCCGCGTCCAGCCCGATGATCCGGGTCATCGAGCGGATGATGATCGTGAGCCTGCTCGCCTTCGTCGGTGTCGTCATCGTCGCCGGCGCGAGCGATATCCACGAGCGCTGGCTCGACCCCTGCCTGCTCGTCCTGCTGATTTATCTGTTCCTGAAGCTGGAAACCGCCGGCGTCGATCTTTCCGCCGGCCTAGCGCGCTTCCGGCCTGTGGTGCCGGTCTTCATGGTCGTCATCCTGGCGATCCTTCTGCTGCGTATCGTCGCGATACAATATATCGGCACCTATACGAGAACCAACGTGCCCTTCTCCGGCTACGTGGCCGAACTGACCGCCACCCGCAAGCCGGTTCTGATCGTAGCGGAAACCAAGTTCGTGGCCGGCAACATGAAGCTGGAATTCCCTGACGTTCCCGTCGTGATCCCCTTCTTTCGAGGTTCCGGGGTTCCCGAATATGCGACTGCCAAGGGGCCGGTGCTCGTAATCTGGCGCGGCGAGACCGCCGATGACCCAACAATTTCCCCCGATTTCGCGAACGGTCTCGTGAGATCGGGCATTCACCTGCAGGAGTTGAACACGCTGACCTTGCCCTATCTCTTTAGTGGCGGCAAACGCAGCTTCTCCATTGGTTACTCCTGGGTGGAAGGCGGCGCGAAATAGCGTTACGGCAATCAGCCGATTGCGGAGAAACCGGCATTGCCCGCTGGCAACGGGCGGACTCGTGACCCTCGGCCTGCCGCCCTAACGGTGCTGACGAGGCCGTGGCGAGCGTCGTCGCCGAGTAACAGTGACCTGATGTGGTGGACGGCCTCCGTCCCGGCATCGCAATGTGCCAAAGTGTGGCTGTCGAAGTCACATAAGGGAGACCCGTCCGTGGAGAAGATTACCACAATTGGTCTGGATATCGCCAAGCATGTATTTCAGGTTTACGGGATCAATGGTGCCGGCGCGACGGTGAGCCGCCGCAAGCTGCGCCGCGACGATGTCGTTGGATTCTTCAAGGCATTGCCGCCATGCCTGATCGGAATCGAGGCATGCGCGACTGGACACCACTGGGCTCGGTTTCTTATGGCGCTGGGTCACGAGGTTCGGCTGATGCCGGCGTCTTACGTCAAGCCATACGTGAAGCGGCAGAAGAACGACGCGACAGATGCCGAGGCGATTTGCGAGGCGGTGACGCGGCCGACGATGCGCTTCGTTCCAGTGAAGAGCGAGGAGCAACAGGGTGTGCTGATGCTGCATCGGGTCCGCGAGCTTTTGATCCGGCAGCGGACAATGCTGGTGAACGCCTTGCGTGGCCACTTGGCGGAGTTCGGCATCGTAACGCGACAGGGCATTGCCGGCGTCGGAATGCTGATCGCGTTGGTCGACGACGATGATCACAATCTAATCCCGCCGCTTGCGCGGTCCGCGCTTCTTCCGCTGATTGGGCAGTTGCGGGAGGTGCACGAGAAGGTCAGCGAGCTGGATGGCCAAATTCATGCTTGGCATCGCTCGAACGAACTGAGCCGCCGCCTTGAGACGATCCCTGGAATTGGCCCGATCACTGCCAGCGCAATTGCTGCGACGGTGACCGACGCGTCTCTTCAAATCCGGCCGACAATTGGCGGCATGGATAGGCCTGGTGCCGCGGCAGAACTCATCGGGTGGCAAGGACCGCCTCGGAAGGATCAGCAAACAAGGCGATCCCTATCTCCGCCGGCTTCTCGTTGTGGGCGCGTACGCGGTGCTTCGTTTTAGCGGCAAGGCTAAAGTTGCACCGACGCGTTGGGCCGCCGAACTTCTGGTGAAGAAGCCGTACAACGTCGTCGCTGTTGCTTTGGCCAACAAGATGGCGCGGATCGTCTGGGCGTTGATGACGACGGGCAGGCGCTTTGAGGCGACCGCCGCCCTTTGAATGCTCACAGAGAATGCAGAAATTGGTGAGGTGCTGATGGCGTGATGGCGAACGGTCGAGCCGGGATCGGACAAACCCGATCAGTGGGTGCCGCTTGAAAGCGCGTTGACCTGTCTGGGATCCGATCAGCGGACTACATCAGGGCCAGCGGCATGAACGCGCCGCAATCAAAGGCCGTATACATGCCTGCACCCGACCAATCTGCCGGAAACACCAAACTGCCCCTTGCCACGCGGAGGCTGTCCATACATGCCACTGAATTTTCTTCCGGCGGCGATTAGAGCTTCGGCGGTTTTGAATACGCCAAGTGGCGCGGGTGTGAGCAACCGGCGGAAACGCGAAGCTTTCATCTCGCGCAGCGTTGGAGCCGGTTGCGGCAATGGTATCGGCATAGCTTGCCGGGGTCTGTTATCCGAGCGATGAATGCGGCCGGAAATTGTTGTAATCGTCGGCCCATTCAGTAATGGCGCTGCGGGCGTGATCGAGGCCGAAGAACAGGCTTTCGTTGAGCAGCTCGTCGCGCATGCGCCCGTTGAAACGACCTAGCCGTTCTGCATTGGCTTCCCCGTCGCGATGTAATGCCACTCCACCTTGTGATCCCTCGACCAGGCGAGAATGGCATTCGACGTTAGTTGGGTGCCGTAGCACATCAGGAACCTTGCTCTGACGTTGCCGACGGCGCGCGAAGCCACGCGTAGCACAGCGCGCCGTGCTGGGTGGTCCTGGCCGGCCGACAGGTCTCTAAAGTGAAGTTGTCGAGACAACGCTTTGGAGGCGACAAGCCATGACCAAATATCTTTCTACTCCCACAGACGGCGTGCTGGTAGCGATCGATATGTCGAAGCACCGTCAGGAGGTCCTTATCGAGCGACCTGAGGGTGGCCGGCGTCGTTGTATGACGGTGATGGCGACCAAGGATGACTATGACCGTTTGGTCGAGGAACTCGCTTCCATGGCACGACCAATCGTCGTCGGCTTTGAAGCTACCGGCAATTATCATCGTACCCTGGCGCATAAGCTGCTTGTGGCAGGTTTCCAGTTGCGACTGATCTCTTCAGTTGCTTTGGCCAGAACGCGGGAGGCACTGCATAACGGCTGGGACAAGAACGATCCGAAAGATGCGCAGGTTATCCTGCACATGCTGCGCATCGGTGCCACCCAGGTTTACGTAGATCCGCTTGAAGCTGGCATCAACGATTTGCAGGAACTGTCGAAGACGCACGAAGTCATCTCCAAAGCCAAGACCCAGACCTGGCACCGCATCCTGAACCACTACCTGCCACTCTATTTTCCCGAGATCGCCCACTTTTCGGGCAATAGCCGGTCGGACTGGTTTTTGGCGTTGATCGAACGCTTCCCGACACCCACTAGCATCACTTCACTCGGACGCGAGGCGTTTGTTGCGGAAGCGTGGTCGCTCGTTGGCCGTAAGGTCTCAAAAGCACGGTTAATCAATGATATCTTCGAGACAGCCTGCTCATCGGTTGCGCTGCCTATAGCCGAAGACGCCGTCGCGATCAGCATGTTCCGCATGATTATTGACCAGGGACGAGGCTTGATCCGTGAACGCAATCGCATCGAGCAAATCGCTCAGTCGCTGCTGGCAGACCATCAGGACTATCAGCTCCTGTGCAAGATTCCCGGGATAGACCCATTAATGCTTTGACCATTTTGGCGGAAGCAGGTGACTTGCGCCGTTTCCGGCATCATCGGCAGTTTCTGACGTTTTGCGGTCTCGATCTTGCGACCTCGCAGTCGGGCACCTTCCGAGGCCGGACTAAGTTATCGAAGTATGGAAACGCTCGCCTCCGCCGGACTTTCTGGATGGCCGCCCAAGTCGCATCCCGCCGACGTGATAACAGCTTCCGCGACAAGCTTGGAAGATACATGGCTTGCAACGCCAATGATCCAGATCGCAGACGTAAGGCGATGACAGCTCTTACTGCGAAGATGGCACGCGTCGCTCACGCGGTCATCAAGACACAGACAGAATACCGGCCGTTCGTTGAACGACCGGAGACCAGGTGGAAGGACCTCTCTCTGCAAGTGCCGTGAGGGTGTGATTGCGACCCTGTAGATAATGTTCGGGCCTTCCACCTGGGCACGTATCCCATCTTAAGGACGGTGAGGACCACGGTGTGACATGCCGATGGATCCTGTGTTTGCTATGGCAGGGAACGATCCCATTGACGGTGGAAACCATCTGGAGCAATCTCATGAATGCATCGGCAGTTGCTGATGCAGGGAGACCTGTTGGCCTGTTCCCGTTTTGCTTGCCCACATAGGACGTTGTCGGAGACAATCATTCCGGGCTTGCCGCGTCGTTCGATCATCGCCGTCAGTTCTCGGGCGACACCTCAACCAGAGATGGACGTGCCCGGGATCGCTGCCAGGCATTCACGCGTCACATCATCGACGATGTTGAGCACGCGAAACCTCCGTCCGCAGGCGAACTGGTCGTGGACGAAGTCCAGCGACCAGCGGGCATTGGCTTTCGCCTTGACCAGGATCGGTGCACGCGTGCCGACAGCACGCCGCCGGGCCTTTCGCTTGCGAACTGAAAGCCCTTCCTCGCGATAAAGACGATAGATGCGATTGACCCCGGACGGCTCGCCATCCCGCCGCAGCAGGCGAACAGCCGACGGTAGCGGAAACGCCGACGCTCGTTTGCAAGGTCACGCAGCATCGCTCGCAACTCGGTCTCCGGCGGTCGGTTCGACTGGTAGCGGATCGTCTGGCAGGCCCGCCGTTCCGAAAGACCCATGACGGCCTTCAGATGCATGACGGCTTCACGCTTGGCGGCAGGCCCTACCATTTTTTGCAAGGAGCTCACGGAGCGCTGCGGCGTCCAACATCTGCTCGGCCAGCAGCTTCTTCAGTCTTAGGCGGGCCGGCGTGTCGCATACATGTCGCACGGAGCTGCCGTCAATAAATGAGAGCCGTTGTAGACATTGAGAAATTTCTTGCAGTAAATACGACGTGAAATCGGCAGCAAGAAGCAGCGGCGATGACTGTATGTTTTGCTTGGTAAAAATTTTGGCTGGGGAACCTGGATTCGAACCAAGATCGACGGAGTCAGAGTCCGCTGTTCTACCATTGAACTATTCCCCAGCAAGGCGAACCGGCGGGTGGTTCGGCTGGTGTGCGGCGCTTATAAACAAAAGCCCGGCGATTGCAAATACCTGTTTTGAAAAAAATCGGCCTTCTCAGGCCGGGGTGAAACTCTTCCGCAAAGCCCTCTGTCAAAAAAGAATTTGGTGATTTTGGCGGGCGCTGATATTCTTGCGGCAACGCAAAAATCAAATGAGCGCCTGCTGCATATCTCAAGGACTTGCGCGGCGCGGTGGAAAAACAACGTGGAAGACCCCGAAGGCGGCGCAAAGCCGCAATTTGACGGGGCGACGGCGGCAGGGCGCAGGGACGGCAAGAAGTCCAGGCGTCGCAAGGGCAAGCGCGGCGGGCAAACCCGCAGCGCAGCTCAAGCCGCTCCGCATGAGCTCTCCGGCAGTGCCGGGCAGCCGGCGCGCCCCATGGACGATGCGGCCGGACATCCGGCTCGCAAGCGAAAGCGCCGCCGTCGCGGCGGTCAAGGTGTTTCGCAGGACGGTTCGCTTCAAGCCCAGGCGATCGAACAGACAGGCGCAGCAGCCAGTGCCGCCCGGTCCGATGGCGAACAGGCATCGAGCCGGCGCAACCGCCGCAAGCATCGCGGCAAGCGCGGGCTGCAGGGCCGGCCGCTGACGTCGGCCAAGCCTGCCCATGCCCCGCTGCAGGAAAGCCGCGTCCAAGAAACGGCGCGCAGTTCCGCCCCGCGCGAGATGCAGAACGGCGCGGGCCCGGGCCGCAAAGGGCGCCAGGATAGCATCGCTCACCACGGGGATCGCCAGGCCGCAGAGCACGCCTGGCCGGAAGAACTCTATGCCGCACTCGATCTCGGCACCAATAACTGCCGTCTGCTCATCGCCCAGCCCACCCGCCCGGGCCAGTTTCGCGTCGTCGATGCCTTTTCCCGCATCGTACGCCTCGGCGAGGGCCTTGCCGCCAGCGGCCGTCTCTCTGACGAGGCGATGGAAAGGGCGATAGAGGCGCTGAGGATCTGCGCCGGCAAGCTCAGGAACCGGGAGATCCGCCGCATGCGGTTGATCGCCACCGAAGCCTGCCGTCAGGCGGTCAATGGTGCGGAATTCCTCGGACGCGTCGTCGCCGAAACCGGCCTTGAGCTTGAGATCATCGACCGGGAAACCGAGGCGCGGCTTGCGGTCTCCGGCTGCTCCTCGCTTGTCGGCCGCGAGACCCGTTCCGTCGTCCTCTTCGATATTGGCGGCGGCTCATCGGAGATCGCCGTCATCCGTATCGGCGATAGTCGCTTCAGCCGGCTCGCCAATCACATCACCCACTGGACCTCGCTGCCGGTCGGTGTTGTGACGCTGTCGGAACGTCACGGCGGGCGCGACGTCACGCCGGAACTATTCGAAGGCATGGTGCGCGAGGTCGAGGCCATGCTCGGACGCTTCGATTGCCCGGAGATCGAGATCGCTGAGACCGGCGATTTTCACCTCATCGGCACGTCGGGCACGGTGACGACGCTTGCCGGCGTCCATCTCGACCTGCCGCGTTATGACCGGCGCAAGGTCGATGGCATCTGGCTCTCGGATGACGAGGTTTCCGCCATGCAGGCAAAGCTCCTCTCCTGGGATTTCGAAAGCCGCGCCGCCAATCCCTGCATCGGGCCGGACCGGGCCGATCTGGTGCTGGCTGGCTGCGCCATCCTCGAGGCGATCCGCCGCCGCTGGCCGAGCCCGCGCATGCGCGTTGCCGATCGCGGCTTGAGGGAAGGCCTGCTCACCGACATGATGGCCGACGACGGCGTGTGGCGGCGAAACCGCAACCGCCGCGGCCAGCGGGCGAAATAAGGGGAAGGGCATGACAAAGGCACCGATCGCGGGAAACCGCACCGGCCGCAAGCTCGGTCAGCGCGTCAAGAACAAGAAGATGAAGGCATCCTCCCGCCAATGGCTGCAGCGCCACATCAACGATCCCTATGTGCAGCGCGCCCAGCTCGAAGGCTATCGCGCCCGCGCCGCCTTCAAGCTCCTCGAGATCGACGAGAAATACCACATCCTGCGCGGCGCCAGGCGAATCATCGACCTGGGGGCGGCTCCCGGCAGCTGGTCGCAGATCGCCGCCAAAGTCACCGGCTCGACGGATGAGGACGTGCGTGTGGCTGCCATCGATTTCCTCGAAATGGCCCAGCTTCCCGGTGTGAAAATCCTGCAGCTCGATTTCCTCGATCCGAGCGCGCCGGAAAAGCTGATGGAGGCTGTCGGCGGCACGCCCGATCTCGTTATTTCCGATATGGCCGCGCCGACCACGGGCCACCACCGCACCGATCATCTTCGCACCATGCATCTGTGCGAAGTTGCGGCCCATTTCGCCATCGAGGTGCTGGGGGAGGGCGGGCATTTCCTCACCAAGACCTTCCAGGGCGGCACCGAGCGCGACCTGCTCGCCATGCTGAAGCAGAACTTCCGCCAGGTCGTCCATGTCAAGCCGAACTCGTCACGCGCCGAATCGGTCGAGATGTTCCTGCTGGCAAAGGGTTTCAAAGGGCGCAAGGCGGAAGCTGAATAGCAGGCTTGATCTTCGGGCAGTCTTGTCTGATGATCCTGGATCCGGATTTTCTCATGTCGGTCCAAGTCTTGTGAGACACAAGACTGCCCTAGCGGCGCATTCGATCGTGTCCATACGGTTCCAGGCAAGGATAGCTGCTAAACACCGCTCGATTAACGGTGTCTTGCAAGCAAGCGATACCGATCAGAGATCAAATCAGCCTGCACCTCGGCCGTGTCTTTCTGCCGATCAACTTGATCCGTGCGTCGCGTCGTTGATCATTGTGGAAATTGGCTTACGGCGATTTGGAATTCTGTTGTCTGAATACCGCATTGAATAAGGTTATGGATTGCGCCCCGGCTTGACAGCCGACATCACGATCCGTAGCGAGGCAGGACCGATACGATTAGGCCGGTAAAATGAAATATTTTAAACAACTCATGATAGAAGTGCTTTATCCCGGGAATAGGGCTGCAAGTGCACACGACCGAAACAACGGCATTGCGGTCTTTCTCTTTGCAATTGTTCCAGGACTTTCGCCGAACTTTAACTCCTTCATCCTCCTCGCGTCGATGCTGTGGGGCGCCTACTCCCTGGCGACAGGCCGCCTTGCCTTGAACCTGTCGAGATCCGACCAATTGGTTGCCGTCGGTATGTCGATATACCCGTTGGTGATGATCGCGAGCATATTTATCAATCCGCCTTACTCCGAAGAATTGCACTGGATACTCCGGCTCCTGCCCTTCTTTTCGATCTGGCTGGTATTGCCGCGAATGCGCCAATCTCCCGATGGCCGTCTCGTGCCGCTCTTCATCCTCGGCGCAGGGATTGGCATGATCTTTACTTTTCTGCTCAGTCTCCTACAGATCGCGTTTCTTATGGACCGGGCGGAGGGCGGGACTACGAACGCTGCGCTGCTCGGGACCATAGGCATTCTCTTCGGCGGCATTGCGCTCCTCAACCTTCAATCTCCCAAAAGCATGGAGCAAAGGATTGCGATTTTGGGATACGCCGCGGGTATCGGTTGCGTTCTGCTGTCGGGAACGCGTTCGGCCTGGTTGGTTATTCCCGTCCATCTCGTCATCTTTCTCTGGTATTTTCGCAAAAATGGCTTCCATCTGAGCCTGCGCAGCTTCGCCATCACAGGCTCCCTGCTAGTGGTGGGCCTTATTGCCTTAGGCAGCGGCCCGATCCTTCATCGCATCGAAGCGCTGCGAGGGGAACTGCCATCGCTGGAACGCACCGACGGTGAGGTCACCTCGCTCGGTGCGCGGTTTGCTTTGTACAAAGGTGCACTATCGGCAATCAGTAAGGACCCGTTGACCGGTTACGGCCCGCAAAACCGGATGGCTTCGGTTCTGGCGGAGTTGCCTGATAACATAAGGCCACAACTGTCCTTCACGCATGTGCATAACGGTTTTCTGACCGCGGGAATCGATGCCGGCGTTTTCGGCATCGCGGCGCTTTCGCTGATGCTGCTCACACCAGTGATCGGCGCGTGGAGAAAAAAAGCCGGGCCGGGCCGCGATCTGACTATTGCGCTCGCTCTACTGCTCTTCAGCAGCTACGTCATAACCGGTAGCTTTGGCATTATGTTTAACCAGAAGGCTCTGGATCCGATCTTCGCCTATATGGTCGCCCTGATCTGCACGGATCGAGGCAGCATACGCTTTGCGCCCGTTGTTTCGAGCTGACGGTCCTGCACATGGGCGGCGGCTTGCAAAGGGCTTCAACAGGCGCAAGGTGGAAGGTGAGGCACAAGAGGCTTGATCTTCGACCTTCTCCCGTTCGATGATGGCCACGCAGGATTTTAAAACAGATGGCCAATGCTTCTTTACGTCACGCTCGGAACCAATGACCTCGAACGCGCAGGGCATTTTTACGATGCCGTTCTGCCCGCGCTCGGCTATCGTCGCCAGCATTTTTCGCAGGAGGAGATCGGCTATTCCGCGCCAGGCGATACGCGCTGCCGCTTCTGGGTGGTGACGCCCTTCAATCGCCGCCGGGCCACATCAGGCAATGGCGCCATGGTCGCATTCACAGCCGAAACGCGGGCAGCCGTCGATGCCTTCCATGCGGCGGCTATTGCGGCAGGCGCCGCTGATGAAGGCGGGCCGGGTCTGCGCTCCTACCATGCCCATTTCTACGCCGCCTATGTCCGCGATCTCGACGGCAACAAACTCTCTGCCGTCTGCGAGAGCCCTGAATAGGAAGCTCATTTCACTGCTTGCTGCTCGGCCTCGATCGCAGATGCCGCCACGCGTCTCGAGCGATGGCCGGAAACGAGCGCGCCAGCATTGCGATCCATGCGGATGAAGGGAATGGTGGCAATCACCGTCAGTCCGGCAATGATGTAGAAAGCCAGATGGAAATCGGCCACATCAAGCGGCTCGCCTCTGATATAGATCGAGCTCTCCAGGATCGCGGCAGCCACCGCGACGCCGAGCGCCAAGCTGACCTGCTGCATCACGGAGCTCATCGATGTCGCCTGGCTGGCTTCGGCATCATCGATATCGGCAAAGGCAAGCGCATTGACGCCGGTGAACATGAAGGAGCGGGAGAAACCGCCGAGAAGCAGCACGCCGATGATGACGAGGTGCGGTGTTGCCGGCGTGAAGAAGCCGGTAATGACGGTCACAAGTGTCGTCACCATGGCGGCGCCGACCAATGTCGTGCGAAAGCCGGTGGCGGCGAAAACGCGCTTGGCCATGAACTTTGTGGTGATCGCCCCGATCGCTCCGGCAAAGGTGATGAGACCGGATTGGAACGGCGTCAGCCCGAAGCCGAGCTGCAGCATCAGCGGTGTCAGGAACGGCATGGCGCCGACGCAGATTCGAAAGAGATTGCCGCCCATGGTCGAAGCCCGGAACGTCGGATTTTTGAACAGATTGAGGTTGAGGATCGGCGCCGGGTGGCGCTTCGCATGGCTGATGTAGAGGACGCCGCAGCCAAGGCCGACCAAGGTCGCGCTGATGCCGATGATCGGCGGCAGGGCCGGCAGGCTGACCACCGACAGGCCGAAGACGACGCCCGCGGCTGAAAGCGAGGTCAGCACGAAGCCCGTGAAATCGAGCTTCGGCGGCGCCATTGCTTCCACCTCAGGCAGGAAGATCGTTGCAAGCCAGATGCCGATGATGCCCACCGGCACGTTGATCAGGAAGATCCAATGCCAACTGAAATAGGTGGTGATGAAGCCGCCGAGCGGCGGGCCGGTGAGCGGGCCGACAAGGGCGGGAATGGTGAGCAGCGCCATGGCGGAGACAAGGTCGCTGCGCTGCGTGGTGCGCACCAGGACGAGACGGCCGACCGGCGTCATCATCGCGCCGCCCATGCCCTGCAGGAACCGGGCGAAAACGAATTCGACAAGATTGGAGGAGACGGCGCAGAAGATCGAGCCAATGACGAAGACCGAGATGGCAAGGCGGAAGATCTTCTTGGCGCCGAACCTGTCGGCCATCCAGCCGCTGACCGGGATGAACACCGCCAGCGCCACCATGTAGGAGGTCAGCGCGAGCTTCAGCGTGATCGGCCCGACATTGAGATCCCTGGCGATTGCCGGGAGCGCCGTCGAAATCACGGTTGAGTCCATCTGCTCCATGAAGAGAGCGACGGCAAGGATCAGCGGGACGATGCGGTTCATAGGCGGGAGCCTTGATAGGCTGCGGATCGGAGCAGGAAAGGCACTTGCTGTGTAGACCCAGTTCCAGGGCCTGCCAATCCTTCAATCCGCTTCGATCGCACGTTTGGTTCACGTCTGCGTGAGATGGCTTGCACGAAAACCTTCCCTATCAAGATTGGCAGATGTTCCGGACAGAAAATCCGGGCAGACACATCGTCGGGGCAGCGCGGCGGCACACTGCGCATCAAAGGGGAGTGGATATGGCAATCTCAACGCATATAAAGCGGCGCACGCTTTTTGTCGCAAGCCTCGGACTGTTGGCGGCGCCGATGATTTTAAGAGAGAAGGCCGAAGCGGCCGTGACTGGAGAAAGCAGCACTATGGATGCAGCGCCTTTGCCCGAAATCGATCAATTCAAGCTTGGTTCTTACAAGGTTACCGTCGTGCGCGACGGCATCAACATCTCCGAAAAGCCCCATGAAACCTTCGGCACCAATCAGGACCCCGAAACGGTCAAGGCATTGCTGACCGCAAACTTCCTGCCGGCAGATAAATTTCTCAACGGATATTCGCCTGCCCTCATCGATACCGGCTCGGATGTCATTCTTGTCGATACCGGCTTCGGTGCAGCCGGGCGGGTGCGCGGCGCCGGCCGCCTTGCCGAAGGCCTGAAAGCCGCAGGATATTCAGCCGACGACGTCACCGTCGTGGCGCTCACCCATCTGCACGGCGATCATATCGGCGGCCTGACGGAAAATGCCGCAGCTGCCTTCAAGAATGCCCGCTATGTCATCGGCCAGGCGGAATATGACTTTTGGTCGAACAAATCACGCGAAGGTACGCCCGCCGAAGGCGGCCACAAAGCCGTGCTCGCCAACGTGACGCCGCTCGTCGAAAAAGCCACCTTCATCAAAGACGGTGACAGCGTTGCGCCCGGCATGACAGCGATGCTGGCAGCCGGTCACAGCCCGGGCCACATGGTGTTCCATGTTGAATCCGAGGGTAAACGCCTGGTGCTGACCGGCGATACGGCCAACCATTATATTCTGTCGCTGCTGCGCCCGGATTGGGAAGTGCGCTTCGATATGGACAAGGCACAGGCGGCAGCCAGCCGCCGCAAGGTTTTCGACATGATCGCCACCGACAAGATCGCCTTCCTCGGTTACCACATGCCTTTCCCGGCGGTCGGTTTCGCCGAGAAGCAGGATGGCGGCTATCGTTTCGTGCCGAAGACCTATCAGTTCGACATTTGATCCAGGGCGGTTCAGCTTTCACCGAAGGAGGAACCGCTCGATCCCTTTGTTTGGCGCGATTTCCGGCAAACCTGCTTCGCGATTTAGCTGGGAATTGCTCTCCGTGCATGGCACCCATGACGAGCCCGGCCGATGTACCGGGCTTTTTGCTATTTCCTTCCTGTCATAGACGTGTTACCAGCCCTCGCCAACTTCCAAGCAACTCATGCACACCGCCGGGGCGGACGATTCGTTTCCGGGGCCGGTTGCATTTTCTTAAACGAAGGAATTTGGCCATGGCACGCATCATTGAAACGGCAACCGGCGCGGACGCGCTTACCTTCGACGACGTGCTGCTGCAGCCGGGGCACTCCGAGGTCATGCCCGGCCAGACGAACATCGCCACCCGCATCGCCCGCGACTTCGATCTCAACATCCCGATCCTCTCTTCAGCCATGGATACCGTCACCGAAAGCCGGCTGGCGATTGCCATGGCGCAGGCCGGCGGCCTCGGCGTCATCCACCGCAACCTGACTCCGATCGAGCAGGCCGAAGAGGTCCGCCAGGTGAAGAAGTTCGAAAGCGGCATGGTGGTCAACCCCGTCACCATCGGCCCGGAAGCGAAGCTTGCCGAAGCGCTCTCCCTGATGAAATCGCATGGCATCTCCGGCATCCCGGTCGTCGAGAAGTCCGGCCGCCTCGTCGGCATCCTCACCAACCGCGACGTCCGCTTCGCCTCCGATCCGGAGCAGAAGATCCATGAGCTGATGACCAAGGACAATCTGGTCACCGTCAAGGAGAGCGTCGATCAGCAGGAGGCCAAGCGCCTGCTGCATTCGCATCGCATCGAGAAGCTGCTGGTCGTCGACGCCGAAGGCCGCTGCGTCGGCCTCATCACCGTCAAGGATATCGAGAAGTCGCAGCTGAACCCGAACGCCTCCAAGGATGCGCAGGGCCGGCTTCGCGCCGCCGCCGCCATCAGCGTCGGCGACGACGGCTTCGAGCGCGCCGAACGGCTGATCGAGGCCGGCGTCGACCTCCTGGTCGTCGATACCGCCCATGGCCATTCGCAGCGCGTCCTCGATGCCGTGACCCGCGTCAAGAAGCTTTCCAACTCGGTTAGGATCATGGCTGGCAACGTCGCAACCTATGACGGCACCCGAGCGCTGATCGATGCCGGCGCGGACGCCGTCAAGGTCGGTATCGGCCCGGGGTCGATCTGCACGACGCGCATTGTCGCCGGGGTCGGCGTTCCCCAACTCGCCGCCATCATGTCGGCCGTCCAGGCCGCCCAGGATCAGGATGTGCCCGTTATCGCCGACGGCGGCATCAAATTCTCCGGAGACCTTGCCAAGGCGATCGCCGCCGGCGCCTCCGCCGTCATGATCGGCTCGCTGCTCGCCGGCACCGATGAGAGCCCGGGCGAGGTCTATCTCTACCAGGGCCGTTCCTTCAAGGCCTATCGCGGCATGGGCTCCGTCGGCGCAATGGCCCGTGGCTCGGCCGACCGTTATTTCCAGGCTGAGGTGCGCGACACGCTGAAGCTCGTCCCAGAGGGCATCGAGGGTCAGGTGCCCTACAAGGGACCGGTCTCGGCCGTCGTCCACCAGCTCGCCGGCGGTCTCAAGGCCGCGATGGGTTATGTCGGCGGCAAGGACCTGAAGGATTTCCAGGAGCGCGCCACCTTCGTGCGCATCTCCGGCGCCGGCCTTCGCGAAAGCCACGCCCATGACGTGACGATCACCCGCGAGAGCCCGAACTATCCGGGTGCCGGCCTCTGATCATGAAGGCGGGCAGCGCAATTCCGCTCTGGATCGTCGCGCTGCTCGCCGCCCTTTGCCTTGCCGTGCTCGCCTGGACGACCTTCGGCTTCGTCGTGCCTTTCAAGCACGAAACCGGGCAGGCGGTACTCGACACCTATTTCGCCGGTTACGACGAATCGGCCGTCTTCCACATGCAGAAGCTGCTCGATGAAAACGAGACGGCGGCCAAATTGCTCAGCGCCATGTATTTCGGGCCGGAGCTGATTTTTCCGGCATTGCTCACGGTGCTGCTGTTCCTTGTCTTCGTGAGGCTCGGCCCCGTCGGCTCGTGGTTCGACCGGTCACTTCATCCGCTCATAGCCAAGGCGATCTATCTGCTGCCTTTCATCTACGGCATCTCGGACTACGGCGAGAACATTTCCAGCCTGATTGCTTTTGGCAACGGCGCGTCTGCAGGTCTTGCAATGCACCTGCTGCCGTGGCTGACGCGGTTGAAATTCGCAAGCCTCGCGATCTGCTTCATCGTCGCCGCCCGGCTTGCCGTCGCCCGTTGGCTGTCGACAGGCCAGGACTGAAGCGGCATCAGCTCCTTTGCCGCCAGACCGGATTTGACAGTCTCGCCATCATGAAATCGGAAAGGACCTCGACCTTCGCTGGGCGGTTGCGAGCAGAAGGTGTGACGAAATACAGTGCGCCTGTTGGCAGCGTCCAGCCGGGAAGGATCGGCTTCAGCCGGCCGTCTATGAGATAGTCATGTGCGAGAAACTCGGGTAGCTCGATGATCCCGAGGCCGCGTAGCGCCATTGGCACCAAAGCTTGCGAATTGGTGGCTTTGAGAGAGCCACTTGGTACGATGACCTCCTCCTTACCTTCACTGTTGCGCAGGCGCCAGACATCCTGCCGCGCCCTGTAGGAGTATCCGAGGCAATGATGAGCCGCTAGTTCGCTCGGATGTTCCGGCACGCCGTACCGATCGAGATATGCGGGTGCAGCGAGAATGAAGCGATCCACCGGCGTCAGCCTGCGCGCGACCAATGACGAATCCGGCAGCACCGCGATTCTGAGCGCCGCATCAAAGCCGTCTCCCACGATATCGACGACGGCATCGCTCATGTGCAGGTCGATCGAAATCTCCGGAAAGAGCTCGAAAAACTCAGGCAGGACCGGCGCCAGCCAGCGTGTCCCGAAGGCCATCGGTGCGGCAAGCCTGATGAGCCCCTTCGGCCGGGTGGCAATCTCCCTGGCAGTGTCCTCTGCCATCTCGGCTTCCGCATAGATTCGTGCGGCGCTGTCGACCAGTCGCAGGCCGAATTCAGTCAACGCGAGCTGCCGAGAGGTGCGGTTAAAGAGCCTTGCCCCCAGCCTGTGCTCAAGACGGCTCACGGCGCGCGAAACGGTCGGCACTGACACGCCGAGCGTCTGTGCAGCCCGAAGGAAAGAACGCTCTTCGGCGACCTTCGCAAACATCGCCAGACCCTCGAAATCGGGAAACTTGTTCATTTCATTCCTGAAACAATAGCTTTCAATTCTTTCTATTCCGAAAGAATGCCCCCGTCCATATCTCAGCTTCAGTCGAACCAAAGGAGACGACAAATGACACAACGATTGAATGCGAAGATTGCTGTTATCACCGGCGCCACGTCTGGCATTGGCCTTGCAACGGCCAAGCGCTTCGTCGCTGAGGGCGCACGGGTTTTCATCACGGGCCGTCGCAAGGACGTTCTCGATGCGGCAATCGCTGAGATCGGCGGCGGGGTTGTGGGAATTCAGGCTGACTCAGCCAATCCAGCCGACCTCGATCGCCTCTATGAACGGGTGAAGGCAGAAGCTGGGAAAGTCGACGTGCTTTTCGTTAACGCGGGTGGCGGCTCAATGTTGCCCCTCGGCGAAATTACCGAAGAGCAGTATGACGACACGTTCGATCGGAATGTGAAGGGAGTTCTCTTTACGGTGCAGAAGGCCTTGCCACTGCTTTCGGCAGGATCATCGATCATCCTGACAGGATCGACAGCAGGCTCGACCGGGACACCCGCCTTTAGCGTTTACGCTGCATCGAAAGCCGCTCTGCGCAGTTTTGCGCGCAACTGGATCCTCGACTTGAAGGATCGCGGGATTCGGGTCAACACGCTTAGCCCTGGTCCGACGGAAACGACCGGACTGGTCGAATTGGCGGGTAAGGACCCAGTGCAACAGCAGGGCCTGCTTGACGTCCTGGCGGCCCAGGTGCCAATGGGCAGGGTCGGCCGTGCCGAGGAAGTTGCCGCTGCCGCACTCTTCCTCGCTTCGGAGGATTCCAGCTTCGTCACCGGTGCCGAACTCTTCGTCGATGGCGGCAGCGCCCAGGTGTGAAGACGATATCGGGTTTGCGGATGCCGGCGGCGAGCCGCTGGCATCCGCTTATCCTTTCCGCTAATGCTGCCAATGACATACGAAAGCGGAAAGGAAGTGGCGATCATGACCGGCTATGAAATCTTCTGGCCACTCCTCGCCCATGTGACCCTGGTCTATGGTCTCTACGCGCTTCTTGGCTTGAGGCGAAAGAAAATGGTCCGAGCCGGAAAAGTCGCTCGGTCGGATTACCGAGAAAATCGCGGCGAGCCGGTCGAAAGCCTCGTTGTGAAGAACGCTCTCGCCAACCAGTTCGAACTGCCGGTGCTCTTCTATGCCTGCAGCATTCTCCTTTATATCACGCGGGCCGACAACATCTTGACCGTCAGTCTTGCGTGGATCTTCGTCGCGCTGCGTTATGCTCACGCCGCCGTTCACGTCACCAGCAATGAAATGCGCTATCGCAGTCCTCTTTTTGCGGCAGGCTACCTCGTGCTCGCTCTCCTGTGGGTCTGGCTCGCTGTGTGGATGGCGATGGACTGACTTGCGTCGATCGCACCTGACCGAACGCGCGCCTGTACCAAGGTAGGTCCGCCGCATATCTCTGTTCTCACACAACCTTTCGAAGTCTTTTCAATCCCCGTCAATTAGCGCGATATGCTGCGAGGGCTTGATTTCACAGGCTTTTGCCGGTCGCTAAAATGTGAACTTTTCCATTTACTGCTGATGAAGGCCTGCAATGTCATATCCGCTCGATGCGGTGGTGGCAGATAGCTCCTCCGCGAAACAATAAGAATGGGAACGACATGGGCGCGGAAAGCATGGATCGCATCGGCTTGCGCAGGCAGCCGAAGCAGGAGCGCAGCATCCAGAGGCTGGATCTTATCCTCGCCGCCGCCGCCAAGATCATCGCCAAAAAGGGCGTCAGCGCCATGCGGATGACGGAACTCGCGATCGCCGCCAAGGTACCGATCGGCTCGGTTTACCAGTATTTTCCCGAGAAGGCGGCGATCGTAAAAGCCCTGTTCGACCAGCACGCTTCGGCGATCCAGGCGAAGACGGCGGCGATGTTCAGCGATGTGCAGTCACTCGACCAGGCCCTCGATCGCGTCTGCGCCACCATAGACTGGTATTACGAATCTTATCGCGACGATCCCGTCTATCGCGGCGTCTGGATGGGAACCGAAACCGATCAGGATCTGCTTCGGCTGAACATCGAGCATAGCGGTCGCGTCGCCGGTATCTTTCATGACGCCGTAAGCAGGTTGGCTCCCGACCTTTGCGACGAGGAAATGTTCGCGCGCACTTACCTTTTCAGCCACCTGATCGGCGCCGTCGTCCGGCTTGCCGCTGTCAGCGAAGAGACCATAGCGCGGCGCATGCTCGGCGAGTGGAAGCGTGTCATCCGCGCTTCCCTTTTCGCCGCGAGCGCGTCGAGCGCCGCCTGAGGCTTTCTACCAGCTCGGCATCATGTTGGCGGCCTTCGGCCGCGGGTAAAGGCGCGCCTGAGCCGATTTGACATCCGCGTCCAGACCGTCGTCGACGACAGCCGGCGTGATGTTGTCGAGGCAGGCAGTGATGTGCGCCGTAATCGCGTTCATCAGCGACAGCGAGACGCCTGGCCGCTTCATGATGCCGATCTGCACCGGCGGCAGCGCCGGGAAACCGTCGGCCTGGCTTAGCACCTTCATGCCCGTCCGCAGCGCCGATTCCGGCATGACCGAGACCGCCATGCCGGCCAGCACCGCCGCGGCGACGACGGTGCAGGACCAGCTGGTGAACAGGATCTGGTGCTCGCGGCCGACGGCATCGAGAGCCGAGCAGGCGAGCTGGCGCCACTGGCAGTCGCGGCGGCCGACGGCAAGCGGCACCGGCGCGTCGTCGCGGATCGGATGGTTGGCCGAACCGACCCAGCAGAGCGGCTCGGTTCTCACCACATCGGACATGCGCTCGCGCGGATTGTGGGTGACGAGCGCGATGTCGAGCTCACCCTTGTGCATGCGCTCGGCGAGATCCACCGAGGGCTCGCAGACGATGTAGAGCTCGACGTTCGGATGGGTTTTGGCAAAGCGGCCGATGATTTCAGGCATATACCGATCGGCATAATCGTCCGGCGTACCGATGCGCAGCGTCCCCTCCAGCCTGTTGTCGTCGAAGGCGGCGATCGCCTCATTGTTGAGGCGGATGATGCGGCGGGCGTAATTGAGCAGTTTTTCCCCCTCGACCGTCAGCCGGTTACCGCGGCCGTCCTTGATGAACAGCTGCTTGCCGATGCGCTCTTCGAGACGGCGCATCTGCATGGAGACGGCGGATTGGGTCTTGTAGACCCTGTCGGCGGCCTTGGTGAAGCTGCCGGAATCGACGATGGCGATGAAAGTCTGCAACTGGTCGAGATCAAGGGGCGCGGACATGGGTTCACCTATAAAGATAGCTGATGATAATCATTAGAAACATTCGTTGGACTGATCAATAGGTCTTTGGCATCTTCGAGATGCAAATCAAGCAAAGTGAAGGACAGACACCCTGCCTGTCCGAGCCGAATCCAGCCTGCTCCCTTCCGCACGACCTCGCGGCAGGGGTGGGTTGTTGCGTGCCCCGAAAGAAAGGAGAGTTCGATGCACACGACAGACCGGACACTAGAACTCGACTGCGGTAAGCTTACCCCGACGTTTTACCAGCGTCTGGCGGCAAGCCTTGCGCCGTTGACCTTCCTCTTTCGCGTGTTCCGCAATCGCATGGAGATCAACGCGCTGCATGATCTGAACGACGCGCAGCTGAGGGACATCGGCCTCACCCGGGCCGACCTGACCTCGGCGTTCCTGGCCTCGACTTTTTTTGAGGACCCGTCGGAACATCTGACGCGCTCGGCGCGTAATCGTTGGCGCCTGCAGTTCTTCCGCTCCTCCGACGAGTAGGAGCGCGAGTTTCCCCGCAGGGTGATAGCCAATAGCCCTGCCGCTTGACCCGGTGATCGGCTTTCCCAGCCATCGCCGGGTCTTTTTATGCGTGCCGGATGTCGCCTGGACGCGACGCGCGTTAGGTCTCTGACGAAGGCTTCGGCCGGTAGGTTTCGAAGATCGCCTCCAGATTCCTCTGATAGCTCTTCTGCACCTCCAGCCCGCTGTCGAACATGGCGTTCAGCATTTCGGCATAGCTCTCGGCATTGAGTTTTTGCTCTTCCTTCGGCGCTGCCTGCGTCTTCGCTGCCGGCTTTTGGGCCGCCGGCTGCTGGCTGAGGCCGGCCATCATCTCCTGGAAAGCCTTGGCGAAGGGATTGTCGAGGAAGGGGTTGGGTTGAGGCGCCGGTTCGGGCTTCGGTGCCGAAAACATCGTCTGCATCGCTTGCGTGAACGGATTGTCGAAGATGCTGGCTTCAGGAGCAGTCTTTGGCTTCGGTGCGAAGCCCGTGCTTTCCAGCCATTTCTGGATGGTCTCGCCCATCGCCGTGTTGACGAAGGGATTGACGGGCGCGGCCATCTGACCGGTCGTTTGCTTGAAGAGCCCGCCCATCAGCGTATCTGCCAGCACCGGCAGCATCTGTTTGTAGATTTCCTGCCCGATCCCGGTCATCTGGGCGGCCTGGGCTGCGATCGCCCGCGAAACCTCTTTGGAGCCGAAGAGCTGGGCGAGGATACTGTTGCCGTCGGAAATGCCCTCAGGCGTGAAAGCCCGGCTCATATCTTCGAAATAACGTGCGTAATTGCCGGAGGCGACGGCCTGCATCAATCCGACGAAATCGTAAGGATTGCTGGTGCTGCGCTTCAGGCCGGCGGAAAAGGCCGGCATCAGCGCGGCCATGGCCTTCGTTGCCTGCTCCTGAGCCAAGTTGAATTGACGGGCGACCGCTTCCATCGCTGCGCCGTTCTGCGCCTGCATCATCATGTCGAAGAGTGGCAGCATGGAGGTCCCTTTCCCCGAGTCGTGACGCGTGTAACGCCACTATATCCGGAAAAGGTAATGTGCAAACGGCTTTTTGCCATAAGAACTTAAAGCCGTTCCGGCAAAGGCGCGGAGCGAGGTATCCAAGCTGGAGAGTGCCGGTGCGGCAAACCTAATACTGGTAGTCCTCGAAGACCGGCTCGACGGAAAGCTGCCAGCGGCCGTGATAGAGCGACAGCAGATCCTCGGCGAGCGTCGCCTTCTTGGCGAGCACTTCGTCGAGCGGCGCCAGGAAGATGCTCTCGTCCTGCCCTTCGCCGTTGAGCTTGCCGCGGGCTTTGAGGCCGGCCCTCGATATGCCCAACACCTCGCGTGCCGTCTCGAGAAGCGAGTGCCCGTGAAATTCAGCCTGCAGCCCTTCGGCCGGAACGGCGTTGCGCAGGGCGCTGACCTCGGCAAAGCTCCAATCCTTGGTCAGCTGGTCGGCTGCCTCGAGGGCTGCATCTTCATAGAGCAGGCCGACCCAGAAGGCCGGCAGTGCACAGATGCGCCGCCACGGGCCGCCGTCCGCACCGCGCATTTCGAGAAAACGCTTCAGCCGCACGTCGGGGAAGAGCGTCGAAAGATGGTTCGTCCAGTCGCCCATCGTCGGCTCCGGATCGGCGACCTCGCCCTTCAAGGCGCCGTTCATGAACTGGCGGAAGGTGACGTGCGTGCAGTCGTGATAGCGCCCGTTGCGGACGATGAAATACATCGGTACGTCGAGCGCCCATTCGGCGTAGTCGCGGAAACCGAAGTCGTCGCGGAAGGTGAAGTCGAGCAGGCCGGCGCGTCGGTTGTCGACATCGCGCCAGATATCGCCACGCCAGGAAAGCAAACCGTTCGGCTTGCCTTCGGTGAAGGGCGAGGAGGCAAACAGCGCAGTCGCCAGCGATTGCAGCTTCATCGAGACACGCATCTTCTTGCGCATGTCGTCTTCCGAGGAGAAATCGAGATTCACCTGGATCGTGCAGGTGCGATACATCATGTCGAGACCCTTGGTGCCGACCTTCGGCATATAGCGGGTCATGATCTCGTAGCGCGATTTCGGCATCTGCGGAGTCTCGGCATAGGTCCATTTCGGACTGCCGCCGATGCCGAGGAAACGGATGCCCATTGGTTCGGCGATCTCGCGCAGCGTCGCCAGGTGCTGGTTCGATTCCTTGCAGGTCTGATGGATCGTTTCCAGCGGCGCGCCGGAGAGTTCGAACTGGCCGCCGGGTTCGATCGAGATCGCGCCCATGCCGTTCTGTTCGGCAAGGCCGATGATGTTGCCGCCGTCCACGATCGGCTCCCAGCCGCTCTTTTTCTGCAGGCCGGTGAGCAGGGCAGAAATGCTCTCATCGCCAAAATAGGGAACCGGGCTGTTGTCGGCGCGGAAGAAGGCGAACTTCTCATGTTCGGTGCCGATCCGGAAGCGCTCCCGCGGCTTGTTGCCCGCGGCGATGTAATCGGTCAGATCCTGAACCGAAGAGAGCGGCGTCTGGTCGGTAGTGTCGCGGGCCATGCGGGGTACCTGTATTCAAGAAGGCGCCCAGGGGGGCGGGCAGTTGGAAGGTGATTAGGACCCAAGCCACGTTTGTTGCAAGTGAAATTCTTTCAACGACGCATCAAAAAAACAGCAGTGATTTCCGCGTCAACCGTTTTCCCGGTCACGTCCAGTCGCCGATCGCCGCCTGGACCACCGCCAGCGCCGCAACGGCCGCCGTATCTGCCCTGAGGATGCGCGGCCCGAGCGGAATGGCGGTGACGAAATCGAGGCTTCGAAGCCGCGCCCGCTCTTCTTCCGAAAAGCCGCCTTCCGGCCCGACGAGCAGAGCGAGATGCCTTTCCTGGATGGCTGCCAGCACCGGCAGCGGGTTTTGCCCGGCATCGCCCTCGTCGCAATAGATGACGCGCCGTTCTTTCGGCCAGCGGTCGAGCAGGTCGGAAAGCTTCGCCGGCTCGGCCACATCGGGAATGCCGAGAATGCCGCATTGCTCGGCTGCCTCGACAACATTGGCACGCAGTTTGTCGAGATTGGTGATTTTCCCCTGCACGTGCTGGGTCATGACGGGCTGCAGTAAGCCGGCGCCCATTTCGACAGCCTTCTGCACGAGATAATCCATGCGGCCGACTTTGAGCGGCGCGAAGAGATAATGCAGGTCGCAAGGCGCCGGCTGTGGCCGCGTCTGCTCGATCGCCGTCAGCTGGATGCGTTTGCGCGTGGGGAAGGAGAGGGAGGCCTTCCACTCGCCGTCCCGGCCGTTGAAGAGCAGGATCTCCGCAGCGTTCTCCATTCTCAGCACATTGGCGAGATAGTTGAACTGATCGGCATTCGCCTCCACGACGGCGCCGCTGGAAAGGGGCGCGTCGACGAAAAGCCGTTGCATGCGGAAATTGGCGCGCATTCGAAAAACCTGGAGCCTCAGATGAAGAGCGCGAACATAACCCAATAAATCATCGCTGCAAGCGTCGCCGAAACCGGGACGGTGATGATCCAGGCCGCGATGATCGTCATGAAATGTGAGCGGCGGACGAGGTAGCGCCGCCGCCTTTCATAAATGTTCGGCTCCTCCGGTTCATCCAGTTCCCAGCTCTCGGCCTTGCGCCTGATATAGGCGATGCGGCGCTTGGAACGGCGGGTGTACCATTCGCGGAAGAAGCCGACGCCGAAGACGGCGCCGACGGCAATATGCGTGGTGCTGACCGGCAGGCCGAGCCAGGAGGCGACTATGACGGTGAAAGCGGTCGACAGCGCGACGCAATAGGCGCGCATCGGGTTAAGCTTGGTGATCTCTTCGCCGACGAGGCGGATGAGGCGCGGCCCGAAGAGCAGCAGGCCGACGGAGATGCCGAAGGCGCCGATCAGCATTACCCAGAGGGGCGGATGGCCGACGCCGTCGCCGCCGATACCCACCGAATGGACGATCGCCGAAAGCGGCCCGACTGCGTTCGAAACGTCGTTTGCGCCATGCGCGAATGACAGCAGCGCCGCCGAGCCGATCAGCGGCAGCCGGAACAGCACCCGCAGTGAGCTGTTGCGGTTTTCGAGATCCCGCGCCTGGGCGAGGACGAGCGGCCGAACGGCAAGCCAGCTCACCAGCCCCATGCCGATTCCGATCAGAATGACGGTGAAGGGCGGAAATCTGCCGATCGGCGACAGCTGCAGCAGCATATAGGCCATGAAGCCGCCGGCCATCACCGCAACCAACACCGGCACCCAGCGCCGCGCCGCTGCGATTTTGTCGTCGCGATAGATGATGAGGGTCTTGACGAGATAGAGCAGACCGGCCGCGATCAGTCCGCCGAGCAGCGGCGAGGTGATCCAGCTCGAGGTGATCTCAAACATTACCCGCCAATTCACCGGCTCCGGCCCCACAGCTGAGATGCCGGCCCCGATCACTGCGCCGACGATCGCATGCGTGGTGGAAACCGGCGCATTCATCCAGGTTGCAAGGTTGATCCAAAGGGCTGCTGCGGTCAGCGCCGCCATCATGATCCAGCCGAGCACCGCCGGCGACACCTGGCCGGCATCGACGATGTCGGAGGAAATCGTCTTGACCACTTCGCCGCCCGCGATCGTAGCGCCCAAGACCTCGAAGATCGCAGCGATGACAAGCGCCTGGCCCATCGTCATGGCGCGTGCGCCTACGGCCGCACCGACATTGTTGGTCACGTCATTGGCGCCGATATTCATCGCCATGTAGCCGGCAAGGGCCGCTGCCGCCACGACGAGCACGGCGCCCGGACGGTCGAAGACGTAGACGCCTGCAAAGAGCATGACGATGCCGACGAAAATCAGCCCGAGCCCAGGCGCCACCAGCCGCCGCGCAACATGCTTTGCCGCGTCCTCGACATAGGTAATCTTATCGAGGTCCTTGTCGAGCGTGCGTTTCGTCAGAACTGCGGGACGGGGCGGCATTCTTTTTCCTGAAGGATGAAATCTGCTTCTACGCTGCTTTCCTAGCAGTGCAAGATGGCAGGATTCATTCCGCCGGAATTTGTTTCGTCGCCTTGGCCGAGAGTCTATCGGTCATCTTTTGCTTGAAGGCGAGGAAGAGATTGCGAAGTTCTGGTTCGCGGACGCGGCTCGCCGCCTCGTCGCATGAGACCCATTCGATGGTGCGCTCGCCCTTTTCCTTGAAGTTCTTCGCCAAGTCGGTAACCTCAAGCGGATAGACCTGCACCTTGCAGACGACCTGCACCCCGTCACGCAGCACCTTCTGATAGGTGTAGGAACCGAGCGTTTCCGCCTCGGCCGCGCCGCGTACGCCGGCTTCTTCCAGGGCTTCCTGCGCCGCGACCTCATGAGCGCACTTACCGTTCATCGGCCAGCCCTTGGGAATGACCCAGCGGCCCGTGTCGCGGCTCGTCATCAGCAGAACTTCGACCTCAGCGCTTTTCTTCTTCACCCGGTAACAGATGGCACCATATTGCTGTCGCGGCGGGCGCCGGAACATCAGTTGCACATCGGATGCCAATCGGGCGAGAAGAGTCAATTGTCGGGTCACCTTTGCATGGTTGTTAGGAATCACTCATATACGTGTATCACGGAACCCTGACGCAATCCAAAGCCGCGGGCGATCCAAAACATGATTAGCCGCCGTTTTTAGGGGAAAACGAGCTGGGGCAGGCTCAGAAATCCGTCGCGACCTGTCTTGAATGCGTCATATTGCACAGGTGTACAGTATGAGTCGGTCCGGACCCCTAATCAATGCCGGGACGAATTGTTCCCCTATCATTTTGCCAATGTGGTAATTAAGCGTCTCCCGCCTCTCAATGCCGTCCGCGCCTTCGTGTCCGTCTGCCGCCATGGCAGCATTCTGAAGGCTTCCGAGGAGCTGAACGTGGTGCGCGGCGCCGTGCGCCAGCAGATTGCCACGCTGGAGAATCACTTCGGCCGGAAGCTTTTCACGCGCGACGGCCGCAGGCTGGTCCCGACTGCAGAGGCGAGCGCGTTCGCCGAGGCTGCGAGCGCGGCTTTCGATATTCTGCAGCGGGCCGCTTTGGATTTCGAGGGTGCCGCACCTGGCCGTATTCGCCTCGGCGTGCCTTCCGCCTTCGCGGTCTGGTGGCTGATGCCGCGCGTTGCGGATATGCAGGCAAGCCTCGGCGATACTCTGATTGACATCGTGCCGATGGCCGTGGCCGAGCCGCTGCAGATGCACCCGGAACTGGATGCGGTGATCATGGGCGGCGAATACCGGCCGGCTGCAGGGATTGTCGCGCTGCGCTTCATGGAGGACGAATTCGGTCCCGTCGCCATCCCGGCCCTTGCCGCGACATTGTCCGCAGGACTCGGCGCGATGGGCGCTCTGACGCAACTTGTCAGCCGCAGCGTTCCGCGGTTATGGGACGACTGGTTCGCCGAAAGCGGCACGCCGCCGGTCAACTTTTCCCGCCGGCAGGAATTCGAGGATCTGCTGCTGGCGCTCGCCGCTGCCCGCTCCGGGCTCGGCATCGCGCTTGCGCCGCGCGCCTCGATAGAGGACGACCTCGCACGTGGGCAACTGGCCGCGCCCTTCGGCTTCATTTCCCGGCCGTCGGGTTACAGTCTCTGCTGCCGCACGCCGGATGCCAGGCGGCCGGCCTTAGCGGCCTTGTCCGCCTGGCTGCTTCGCTGCGGAACACTGGCCTGAAAGGGCAGTTTTTCTGCTCCAGCGCCAGAATTACGTCCATGTCCGCCTTACTGCCGCTGCGCTAATACAGGCGCGGAAACGGAAAAAGGAAGAGAAGATGGAAAGCACCGCAACCCGCATCGACTGGATCGGCAGCGGCTGTCGGCTGCTCAAGGCAACAGCGGCGGAATTCGAGCGCACGCGCCCTTTCGATGGTCTGTCGATCGGCACCGGCATCCATCTGGAGCCGAAGACGGTGGCGCTTCTCATGACGCTTCGTGCCGGCGGAGCGCGCCTCGTTTGCACCGGCAATCTCAACAGCACCCAGCCCTCGACGGTCGAGTTCCTGCGCGCACAGGGCATCACCGTCTTTGCGACCCTGACGACCGATGCCGCGGCCCATCACCAGAGCCTGGAAGCTGTGATCGCCGAAAGGCCGGATCTGCTGCTCGATAATGGCGGCGATCTTTTCGCCATCGCCGTGGAAAAGCCTTTCGCCAATCTTCTCGGCGGCACCGAGGAGACGACGTCCGGCCGCACGCGGCTGTTGCCGATGCGCGCACGCCTGAACATGCCGATCCTCGTCATCAACGACAGCCCGATCAAGCAGTTTGCCGAGAACCGGCATGCGGTCGGTCAGAGCCTGTTCGAGAGCTATCTTCGCTTCACCAATCGCTCCACCAATGGCAAACGGGTGACGGTTTTCGGCTATGGCGCCTGTGGCAAGGGCACGGCCGCCTGTTTTCGCAATGCTTTTTCCACCGTCAGCGTTGTCGACATCGATCCGGTGACGACGCTCGAAGCCCATCTCGACGGTTTCGTGACGCCCTTGCGCGACGCCGCGATCCGCTCGGCCGATATCCTCATCACCGTCACCGGTTTTCCCGCTATTGTGACGGCGGCCGATCTGCCGCTTCTCAAGGATGGGGCGATCCTGATGAATGGCGGCCATTTTCCGCTGGAGATCGATGTCGAAGCCTTTTGGCGCCATCCCGATGTCGCCGGTATCGACCGATATGAGGCCGAGCATATCGAGACCTTCCATCTGAAGGATGGCCGTTCGTTCCACGTGCTTGGCCGTGGCCATATGGCCAACCTGGCCGGTCCCCGGCCGCTCGGCAATTCCGCCGAGTCGATGGACCTCGGCTTCACGCTTCAGGCCCGCTGCCTGGAGCGGATCGCGAAAGGCGAGGCCGGTGCCGAAGCCTGCGTGGTGCCGGTGCCCTCCGATATCGATGCGATGGTGGCGAGCGCCTATCTCGATCTCTGGCGTTAGAGCATGTCGGGAAATCAAGACTGAAAGCGTGGGCCGAGCGGATCTAGAAGATCGCGGCGCGCTTTTAAGCCGAGGCAGCGGATCTGCGTCAGAGCTCCCAATAAGGGACGGGACCATAAAGCTCGGCCAGATAGTCGATGAACAGCCGCACCTTGGCCGGCAGGAACTGGCGGCTGGGATAGACGGCCGACAGGCCAACGTTCTGTGAGCCCTCATAGGCCGGCAGCACCTGCACCAGTCGGCCGGACTTGAGTTCCTTGCCGATATCCCAGGTCGAGCGCAGGGCAATTCCAAGGCCTGCGATCACCGCTTCGCGGATCACTTCGCTGGAATTGGTGATCAGCATGCCCTCCGGCCGCAGGCTGAGCGCACCCTCCGGCCCGATCAGCCGCCACGTGTCGTTGTTGTGCGCCGGAAGGCATCGGTGGTGTTTCAGATCCTCGATGTCCCCCGGTTGGCCATGCGCAGCGAGATAGTCCGACGAGGCACAGAGCACCCGTCGCACCGGCGCCAGCCGCCGGGCAACGAGGCTCGAATCCGTCAACTCGGCGATGCGGATCGCCAGATCGAAGCCGCCTCCGACGATGTCTGAGAATTCGTCCGTCAGCACCAGGTTAATGGCAAGCTCCGGGTGCGCCTGCATGAACGCCTTCAGATGCGGCGCGATATGCATGCGGCCGAAGGAGGTCGGCGCCGAGATCTTCAGCGTGCCTTGCATTTGCGCCGAGCGGCCGGAAATGTAAAATTCAGCTTCCTCCAACCCGGCGAGAATACCGAGGACACGGTCGTAAAAACCCTGTCCGGCTTCCGTCAGCGAGATCTGCCGCGTCGTGCGCTGCAGAAGCCGGGTGCCGAGCCGGTCCTCCAGCCGTTTGATCCGCTTGGAGACGACCGCGGGCGAAAAGCCGAGGGCCCGCCCGGCGAGCGACATGCTGCCAGTCGAAACGACCTTGGCGAAGATTTCGAGATCACCCAGATTGGTCATAAGGTTTTCAGACTTTTTCCCTTTTGACATAAGTGCTTAGCATTTGCGCCACTTTCGGGAAAGTGCTAAGCCGGTTCACCGGCGGCAGAGGCTGGCGGCCGTCCCGCTGTCATCTTTCCGCTGCGATTTCCGGTCGTCAGGGTCAGGGAGGACACCATGTCCGACGCCATTCCGTTTCTCGCCCCGCGCGCCGATGTGCTGGCGCGCCGCGCCCGGATCGTTGCCGATCTCGCCGATCTTCTGCCGCCCGAATGCCTGGTTCATGAGGCGCGCGAGCTGGTGCCGTTCGAAACCGACGCCTTCGTGTCCTATCGCCGCCTGCCGCTCGCCGTCGCCCTGCCGCGCACCACGGCCGAGGTCGCGGCCGTCATGCGCTATTGCCACCGCTACGGCATTCCCGTCGTGCCGCGCGGCGCCGGCACTTCGCTTTCCGGCGGCGCCATTCCGCAGGAGGATGCCGTCGTGCTCGGCCTGTCGAAGATGAACAGCATTCTTGAAATCGATCTGCCGAACCGTGTCGCCGTGGTTCAGGCCGGCGTCACCAATCTCAACATCTCCGAATCCGTCTCCGCGGACGGCTTTTTCTATGCGCCCGATCCGAGTTCGCAGCTCGCCTGCACCATCGGCGGCAATATCGGCATGAATTCCGGCGGCGCCCATTGCCTGAAATATGGCGTTACCACCAACAATCTGCTCGGCGTCAGAATGGTGCTGGTCGACGGTACGGTGATCGAGCTCGGCGGCAAGGCGCTGGATGCGGCCGGTTACGACCTGCTCGGCCTCGTCTGCGGCCACGAAGGCCAGCTCGGCATAGTCACCGAGGCAACGGTGCGGCTGATCGCCAAGCCGGAAGGTGCCCGTCCCGTGCTCTTCGGCTTCGAAAGCTCAGAAGAGGCCGGCGCCTGCGTTGCCGATATCATCGCCGCCGGCATCATCCCGGTTGCCATCGAATTCATGGACAAGCCGGCAATCGAGATCTGCGAGGCCTTCGCCCATGCCGGCTATCCCCTCGATGTCGGGGCGCTGCTGATCGTCGAGGTCGAGGGTTCGGAAGCCGAAATGGACGCCACCCTGAAGGATATCGTCGAGATCGCCCGCCGCCATGCTGTGAAGACCGTACGCGAATGTCAGTCGGCTACCGAGGCCGCGCTGATCTGGAAAGGGCGCAAATCCGCCTTCGGCGCCACCGGCCGCATCGCCGACTATATCTGCATGGACGGCACCGTGCCGCTCAGCCAGCTTTCCCATGTGCTGAAGAAGACCACGGAGATCGTCGATCGTTACGGCCTGCGGGTTGCCAACGTCTTTCATGCCGGCGACGGCAACATGCATCCGCTGATCCTCTTCAATGCCAACGACCCCGAGGATACCGCCCGCGCCGAAGCCGCCGGCAACGATATCCTCAAGCTCTGCGTCGACGCCGGCGGCTGCCTCACCGGCGAGCATGGCGTCGGCATCGAAAAGCGCGACCTGATGCGCCATCAGTATTCAGAGGCCGATCTCGCCCAGCAGATGGCGGTGCGCGCCGCCTTCGATCCGGGCTGGCTCCTCAACCCATCGAAGGTCTTCCCGCTCGAAGGGCGCCCGGCCCAATGATCGATCTGATGCCCACAAGCGAGGAACAGGCGGCGGCGATCGTCCTCACACATGCGGAGACGAACCGGCCGCTCGCTATCTGTGGCGGTGATACGCGCTCGGGTTTCGGCAACACCGTTGCATCGGAAGACCGGCTGCGATCGACCAGGCTTTCCGGCATCATCGCCTACAATCCCGGCGAGATGGTCATGACGGTCCGCTCGGGTACGCCGCTTGCCGAGGTCGAGGCGGCACTGTCCGAAGGCGGCCAGATGCTTGCCTTCGAGCCAATGGATCATCGGCCAATCATGCGCAGATCGGGCGAGCCGACGATCGGCGGCGTCTTTGCCGCCAATGTCTCCGGCCCGCGCCGCCTCATTGCGGGGGCTGCCCGCGACAGCCTGCTCGGCGTGCGCTTCGTCAACGGCAGGGGCGAGATCATCAAGGCCGGCGGCCGGGTGATGAAGAATGTGACCGGCCTCGATCTCGTCAAGCTGATCGCCGGCTCGCACGGCACGCTGGGTTTCATCACCGAACTGACCTTCCGCGTGCCGCCGCGCCCGAAGACGGAACAGACGCTGGTGCTCTCCGGCCTCAACGATGCCGAAGCGGCCAATGCCATGGCGGCGGCGATGGCGCTGCCGGTCGAGATCTCCGGTGCTGCCCATCTGCCGCTGACGGTGACCTGGAAATTCCTTGCCGGCAAATTGCCCGAGGGCGAGGCGACGGTTCTGCGCGTCGAAGGCTTGCCCGGTTCGGTCGACGTGCGCATCGAGAAGCTTGCGGCCGCGATGTCGGCCTTTGCCACGGTGACGCGGCTGGATGAGCCGGAAAGCCGCAGACTCTGGCGAGAAATCCGTGATGTATTACCCTATGCCGACGGCACGACGCGGCCGGTCTGGCGCGTTTCGGTTGCGCCGGGAACCGGCCATCAACTGGTCTCGGCACTCCGCCTCGAAGCCGGCGTCGACGCCTTCTACGACTGGCAGGGCGGTCTCGTCTGGATGAGGATGGAGGCGGATCCTGAAGCAGATCTGGTCCGCCGCTTCATCAAGGCGCTCGGCGGCGGCCATGCGACACTTATCCGTGCATCGGAGGCAGCGAGGGCGGCAACGGCGGCGTTCCATCCGGAGCCGGAGGCGGTGGCGATGCTGTCGCGGCGGGTGAGGGAAAAGTTCGATCCGGCTGGGATTTTTAATCCGGGGAAGATGGGTGAGGGATAAGATGGCTCTGCGCACGGGTTACCCCCCTCTGTCCTGCCGGACATCTCCCCCACAAGAGGCGAGATCGGATCGGGGCGACGGCTCCCCCAAACAACGGGGGCAATGCCGGTCGAACACGGCAGAGAGGGACCGATGGCCGATCGTCTTGCCGATCTCCCCCCTTGTGGGGGAGATGTCCGGCAGGACAGAGGGGGGTGCCCCAGGCACAGCGCCCCCTAAGCGGAGGCCCCGCTAGATGCAAACCAATTTCACCCCGGCCCAGCTCGCCGATCCCCATGTCGCCGAATCGGAACAGATCCTGCGCAAATGCGTTCATTGCGGTTTCTGCACCGCCACCTGTCCTACCTATGTGACGCTCGGCAACGAGCTCGATAGCCCGCGCGGCCGCATCTATCTCATCAAGGACATGCTGGAAAACGGCCGGCCCGCCGATGCCGAGGTCGTCACCCACATCGACCGCTGTCTCTCCTGCCTTGCCTGCGTCACCACCTGTCCCTCGGGCGTCGACTATATGCATCTGGTCGATCACGCCCGCGCCCATATCGAAAAGACTTACAGACGGCCGTTCATGAACCGGCTGACGCGCGCCATTCTCGCGGCCGTGCTGCCCTTTCCCGGCCGGTTCCGGCTGGCGCTCCATCTCGCCCGTCTCGGCCGCCCCTTTTCCGCACTGATGCGGGGGGCAGCGCTGAAACCCTTTGCCGCCATGCTGGCGCTTGCACCGCGCCGCGTTCCCGCGCCTTCAGATTTTTCAAAACCCGGCACATATCGGCCCGAGGCGGAGCGGCGCGGCCGGGTGGCGATCCTGTCCGGCTGCGCCCAGCCGGTGCTCGATCCCGGCATCAACGCGGCGGCGATCGGGCTGCTGACGCGGTTCGGCGTCGAGGTCGTGGCGCCGGAAGGCGAGGTTTGCTGCGGTTCGCTGGTCCACCATATGGGCCGGGCCGAGCAGGCGCTCGCAAGCGCCCGCACCAACGTCGATATCTGGACGCGCGAGATCGAGAGTCATGGCCTCGATGCGATTATCATCACCGCTTCGGGCTGCGGCACGACGATCAAGGACTACGGTCACATGCTGCGCCTCGACCCCGCCTATGCTGCAAAGGCGGCCAAGGTCTCGGCGCTGGCAAAGGACATTAGCGAATATCTGGTGAGCCTCGACCTGCCGGCCCATATGCCGAGGGGCATCACGGTCGCCTATCATTCCGCCTGTTCGATGCAGCACGGCCAGCGCATCACCCTTCAGCCGAAGCAACTGCTGAAGGCGGCGGGCTTCACCGTGCGCGATCCGGCCGAAGGCCATCTCTGCTGCGGCTCGGCCGGCACCTACAACATCCTGCAGCCGGAGATTTCGGCGGCGCTGAAGGCGCGTAAGGTCAAAAACATCGAAGCCACCAAGGCCGATGTCATCGCTACCGGCAATATCGGCTGCATCACCCAGATCGCCACCGGAACCGAGATCCCGATCCTGCATACGGTCGAACTTCTCGATTGGGCCTATGGCGGCGCTATGCCGGAAAAATTAACTGGTTTGTCGTTAGGCTGAAGGGAATGCCGGCCCATTCGGGCCGCTCCCGGGAGGTTGGGCGATGTGGCGGGGAATGATTGTACTTGCGGGAGTGCTCGGTGCGGCAGGCGCGGCCCGTGCCGACAGCCGCCTATTTTGTTCCGCCGATGACGCGCAGGCGCGGTTCACCCTCGAAAGCGGTTTCGCAAGCGATGCCGGCCACAGGCTCAACCATTTCCGCGGCGCGCTTATTGTCAAGGATCCCGCACAAGCGGCCTTTGCCAAACGTGTGTTCGAATCACAGCATCTGAGCAATCACTGGTCGCGCGATGGCGAACTGCTCCTGGAAGTCTTCGACGGCGGCGGTGACGACACCGGCGGCGCAACGCTGGATCTGGTGGTGGTCGCCGGCGCGCGTGGCAAGCCGGCGGCGAATTTCAGCGGCACCTATTCCCTGACGATCGAGGGCGGCGGCAAACCTTACGCCGCCGAGGGCAAGGTCAGCTGCGGCACGAAATAGCGCCGCAGCTGAATTTCAATTCATTACCAGTGGAACGATACGCCGACATTGACGGCGTTGGTGAAGATGTTGGTCTTCAGCCGGTCGCCGCTGTCGATCGGAACGTCGACGCGCGAATAGGTGCCCTTGTATTCGACGAAGGTCGACCAGCGGTCGGTCACCTTGAAGTCGACGCCGGCCTGAGCCTGCAGCGTCACGCCGCCGAATTCATAAGCCCAGGTCTTGCCCTCGGGGCGAATCACTTCGACATGCGGAATGTTGACGCCGATGCCGGCGCCGAGATAGGGCGTCCAGCGGCGAGTCGGATCCTGGAAGCGATAGAGACCGTTCACGGTGAGCAGGTTCAGACCGTCGGTGAATTCGAAATGTGACCAGCCGGCCTTGGCGAGCGTGTCGTCGTCGGCATAGACCTTGTCATGGGTATAATCGAGCGAGATACCCCAGTTCGGCTTGTTGAAATTCTCGAGCCACCAGGTGACGCGGCCGCCGTAATAGGGCGGGGCGCCGAAGGATTTGCCTTCCCAGCCGGCCGTGAAATGCGTGCCGTCCGAGACGTCGACGCCGCTGTGCGGCGCGGTCTGATAGCCGCCGTAAATGGAGAATTCCAGGTCTTCCGCCGAGGCGGAGGCTGCTGAACAGATGGTGAAAAGCGCGATGCCCGCAAACAGGGAGGCGGAGGAGCGCAGCGCAGACGTCATTGAATAACCCCAAATTGCAATATGTCGACTCTGAGGCAGCTTTGGCAGTTTTCCGCCGCAATGTCTAAGCAAAACAAAGGGCGCCTCCAATGGCGCCTTTCGTTTTTTTCTAAAGTGTTGCTCAGCCGCCGAACATCGTGCGCAACACGTCGATGCCTCTGTCTTCGAACGCCACGTTGCCCTGCTTGTTGCCGGGACCGATGACGATCACCTTGGTGCCGACCGGGGCGCGATCATAAAGATGCATCACGTCTTCGTTCATCATGCGGATGCAGCCGGAAGACATATTGAGACCGATCGTCCAGGGCTGGTTGGTGCCGTGGATGCGGAAGATGGTGTCGCGGCCGCCCTGATAGAGATACATGGCGCGGGCGCCGAGCGGATTGTCCTCGCCGCCTTCCTGGTAGGCGGGGATGATGTGGCCCTTGGCGGCTTCGCGGCGGCGCATTTCGGCCGGCGGCGTCCAGGCCGGCCATTCGGCCTTGCGGCCGATCTTAACGATACCCGACCAGCCGAAGCCGTCGCGGCCGACGCCGATGCCGTAGCGGGTGGCGCGGTTGTTGCCTTCGACCAGGTAGAGATATTTGTTGTTGGTATCGATGATGACGGTGCCAGCCGCTTCCGTCGTCACCAGGCGCACTTTCTTGCGCTTGAACTGCGGCTTTACGTACTTCGGCATCTGCGCCACGCGCACGATCTGCGCCGGCTGCCGTGCATTGTCGGAAGCCGAGCCGACCGGCGCGGCGAAGGCTGATGTAGAAATCAAGGACAGGACAAGTCCGGCCGCGGCCAGTCCCGGCATCACTTTGATCATAGTCGATTCCCCTCAAGCAAGTCCGCCCGAAGCTACATGATCTTCTGCCCGATTCAAGATCGACATGGCCGGATAAAGCAATTTTGACGAGTGAAGCCGCCTGTCTTAGCGGCGTCATAGAGCATTTCCGTATTTCTCCGAAACACGAATATGCTCCATCTCATTGTTTTTACTCAATTCCCAACGCAAAACCGCTGAACACTCTTGCTGGTGCTCCAGCTTTTGCGTGTGCCGTTACATGACGATAACGCGGGTTCCGACGTTGACGCGGTCGTAGAGATCGACGACGTCCTCGTTGCGCAGGCGGATGCAGCCGGAAGAAACGGCGCTGCCGATCGACCAGGGCGCGTTGGTGCCATGGATGCGGTAAAGCGTCGAGCCGAGATACATGGCGCGCGCGCCGAGCGGGTTTTCCGGGCCGCCGTCCATGCGCGCCGGCAGATAATGGCCCTTGGCCGCCTCGCGGCTGATCATCTCGGAAGGCGGCGTCCAGTCCGGCCATTCCGTCTTGCGGGTGATCTTATGGACGCCCGCCCATTCGAAGCCCGGCTTGCCGACGCCGACACCGTAGCGCCGCGCCTTGCCGCCGTCCATGACCAGATAGAGAAAGCGGTTGTTGGTGTCGATGACGATGGTCCCGGGCTTTTCCGTGGTGTCGTAATCGACCATCTGCGGCAGATATTGCGGCTCGATCGGATGGCGGATCGCCGGTATGCCGGGATTGATCGCCGAAACGGTCTGAGGGGCCGGCTGCGGCGCCTGACGCATGATGCGGCGCTGGAAAAGACCACGCTGCTGCGGCTGCACCACCGGGCGCTGATAGACGACAGGCCGGACCTTGCCGCCGAGCTGATTGATCCACGGTGCGGTCAGATCGGGGCTGAGGATGACTGGCGGACGGGTGGCGTAGCGGTCGTCCGCAACGGCGGCCGTGGAGAAGATGCCGCAGAAGGCTGCGGCTAGAAAAAGGTGTTTCATCATCGGACGAACTCTCTACAAATGACCGAAAATGGACTGGCGGGACGGATCCGCTCGCACAGACGCTGCCACCCCATCCGCCAGCGAATGGTAAATATCGATCCGTGAAAAACCGACGGGCCGAATAAACTTTTCGTCAGGGTTACCGATCGGTTTGGAAAGACGGTTTGCAAATGGTAAAGCCGGAATCATGACTGGACAGCGAAGCGGATCCCCGAAAATGAAGCGGACATGAGCACGAATGGCATCATCATCGGCGAGGACGGCAGGAGCCGCTGCCACTGGCACGCCAACCTGCCGGACTATCTCAAGTACCACGACGAGGAATGGGGCCGGCCGGTCACCGACGATATCCGCCTGTTCGAGAAGATTTGCCTCGAAGGATTCCAGTCCGGCCTTTCCTGGCTGACCATCCTGCGCAAGCGGGAGAATTTCCGCGCCGCCTTCGCCGGTTTCGATTTCGAGAAGGTTGCCCTCTTCGGTGAGCAGGATGTGGCCCGCTGCCTGGCCGATGCCGGCATTATCCGTCATCGCGGCAAGATCGTCTCCACGATCAACAATGCCAGGCGCGCCATCGAACTTCGGGACGAATTCGGCTCGCTCGCCGGTTATTTCTGGCGCTACGAACCCGGCCACAACGAGCGGCCGGCTGTGGTCGATCGCGACCACATCGTCGCCAATCCGACGACGCCGACATCGGTCGTCATTTCGAGGGATCTGAAGAAACGCGGCTGGACCTTTGTCGGCCCGACCACAATTTATGCCTTCATGCAGGCGATGGGCCTCGTCAACGATCATCTGGAGGGTTGTTTCTGCCGGCCCGAGGTGGAGGCGATGCGCGCCGTACTGGTTCGACCATGAAAGATCTGTCCGTGAAAATATTGTTCGCTGCCCTTGCCCTGTTCTTCTTGCCGGCATTTGCCGCGGCGCAGACGCCGCAGCTCGATCCCGGCGAGAAGCTGGAGAAGCTGCAGTTTCCGGCCGTCACGATGCAACTCAAGGGATGGACGAAATTCGGCAATAGCCATGTTTACACGCTGCCGGTGCGCGCCGGTCAGCACGTGAAGATCGATTTTTCCACCAAGAGCAAGTTCGCCTTCCTGGCGATCTTCGACCTGTCGAAACCCGATGACGAAGCTTTCTTCGGCACCGATGAGGACGGCATGAGCTACCAGACGACGGTGAAGGAAAATACCACCTGGCTGCTGCGTCCCTATTACTCCAAGGTCTCGCCGCGCCGCGGCCTCGGCGCCCCCTTCAGCATCCTGATCGAGCCCTTGACCGCAGCCCCGCAGCAGCCGCCGGCTGAGCCGGAATCGCCCTCACTGTTTCCGAAGGCGCCTCCCAAGGCGAAGTGAGGCGCGGCCCACTATGCGAGCCCGTCAATCAGTTCGCGCAATTCGCCGAGATGGCCGATCTTGCGGAAGCGCGGCGCTTCCGTCGGTTCGTCCACATGTTCCAGCACCCAGGTGAGTTCGTGCGGCACGAAGACGCCGTAGCTGCCGGCGGCGATCGCCGGCACTATATCCGATTTCAGCGAATTGCCGACCATCATCGCTCGCTCCGGCCCGTCGCCAACCTTGGAGAAGATGCGGCGATAGGTGACGGCAGTCTTGTCGGACACGATCTCGACGGCATCGAAGAAGTCGCCGAGCCCGGATTGGGCGAGCTTACGCTCCTGGTCGAAGAGATCGCCCTTGGTGATCATGACAAGCAGATACTTGCCGGCGAGCGCCTCCAGCGTGTCGCGCGCATGCGGCATCGTCTCGACCGGATGGCTGAGCAGGTCGCGGCCAGTGTCGAGGATCTTGGCGATGACGCTCGCCGGCACCTTGCCCTCGGTGATCTCGATCGCCGTCTCGATCATCGATAGGGTGAAGCCCTTGATGCCGAAGCCGTAGTGGCGAAGATTGCGTTTCTCGGCTTCCAGCAGCCGCTCGGAGATCTTCGGGCCTTCGGCGAAATCGGCAAGAAGCTCGGTAAAATGAGCTTCCGTCAGTCGGTAAAATTGTTCGTTCTGCCAAAGCGTGTCGTCGGCGTCGAAGCCGATCGTCGTCAGTGCTCGCGTCGTCACATGTGCACCTCTTGAACTATGGCCGGCAATCTATCGGCCGCCTGTGTCGAGACAAGGGCTAAGTCGAGACAAGGGCGTCAGCCTTCGATGCGACAAGGCCTGGCGTTGAAAAGCGCCGCCGTCGCACTACATCGAATGGGCCTCACCCAGCAGCCAGCCACGGCTGTGCCTGTCGCGCGCAGGCCAATAATCAAAAGATGAAGTTCTTCCGTTCGCAAGTCCCTCTTGCGGCAGACACAAAGGATTTTTTCGACCATGCGTTACAATCAACTTGGAAATACGGGACTTTTCGTCTCGGAAATCTGCCTGGGCACGATGACCTTCGGCGAAGCCAAAGAAGGCAGCATGTGGGGCGCTATCGCCGATGTCGACCAGAATGCCGCCGACCGGATCGTCGAGCGCTCGCTTGTAGCAGGCGTCAATTTCATCGACACTGCCGACGTCTATTCATCAGGCGAGTCCGAAAGGCTGCTCGGCCAAGCGCTGAAGAACCTCGACATCCCCCGCAAGGACGTCGTCATCGCCACCAAGGTCTATGGCGTCATGGGCGACAAGCCGAACGACCGCGGCGCCTCGCGCGGCCATATCATGGATTCGGTCGAGGCGAGCCTCAAGCGGTTGCAGACCGATCATATCGACCTCTATCAGATCCACGCGACAGATACGGTGACGCCGATCGAGGAGACGTTGCGCGCTTTCGACGATCTCGTTTCGCGTGGTCTTGTGCGCTATATCGGCGTCTCCAACTGGCAGGCCTGGCGCATTTCCAAGGCGCTCGGTCTCTCCGAACGCCGCGGCTTTGCCCGGTTCGAAACGGTGCAGGCCTATTATTCCATCGCCGGCCGTGATCTCGAACGGGATATCGTGCCGATGATGCAGGAGGAAAAGCTCGGCCTGATGGTCTGGTCGCCGCTCGCCGGCGGCCTGCTCTCCGGCAAGTATGGTCCGGGCGCCCCCGGCAACGGCGAGGGCCGCCGCGCCAATTTCGACTTCCCGCCGGTCGACAAGGACAGGGCCTGGGCCTGCGTCGCCGTCATGCGCGAGATTGCCGAAAAGCATGGCGTCAGCGTCGCGACCGTTGCGCTCGCCTACATCCTCGCAAAGCCTTTCGTCACCTCGGTCATCATCGGCGCTAAGCGCGTCGACCAGCTCGACCGGAATCTGGCCGCCGTCAAGCTGAAGCTCGATGAAGACGATTTGAAGAAGCTCGACGAGGTCAGCGCCCTTGCCCCCGAATATCCGGGCTGGATGCTGTCACGCCAGGGCGCCGGCCGCCGGCCGGCCGACTTCGAACCGAAGGATTGATATCACCGGCGTTGCGTCGCCGCTGTCCGGTTCTGCCCCTCACCCTAACCCTCTCCCCGTAAAAACGGGGAGAGGGGACGTGCCTTGCGAGAGCGAAGTGGGAACGGAGAGGTCGCGGCTTGGTCCCTTCGCCCCGTTTGCGGGGAGAAGGTGGCGGCAGCCGGATGAGGGGCGGTCGAGCATGACGAAAGAGGCGGGGGACGCCTGACATCTCCGGCGTTCCCCTTTCAAAAACGAGCGGTTACTTGCCGTGAGCCTTGAGCCAGGCGTTCATCTCGGCGATCTCCGCTTCCTGCGCCTTGATCACGGCTTCGGCAAGTTTGCGGATCTCCGGATCCTTGCCGTATTGAAGCTCGATCTTGGCCATATCGATCGCACCTTGATGGTGAGGGATCATGCCGCGGACGAAATCGACATCGGCATCGCCTGTATATTCGATCATCATATGCTTGTGCATCTTGGCGTTCGCCTCGCTGAAGGCGAGGCTCGCGGCGTCGTGCTTGCCCATCGGCTTGCTCATATCCATGGGCTTGTCTTCGGCAAGGCCGGGAGCGGCAATGGCGGCGAGCATTGCGGTGAGGGCGATGATTTTCAGAGACATGAGAGGTCCTTCCTCTGTCTGAAAAAAGGTGTGCCGGGCGGCGGAGCCACCCGTTTGGCATGGACTGTATGGTGTCAGGACAGCCGGGGAGGGGGAGGCTGCGGAACGGGCCTGTTGTCATCGAGGGCGCGGGCAAGCGCCGGGGCGGGATAGCCGAAGACCGACTTTTGGCCATCCGTGACTGCGACCGCCGGCGGCAGCAGCAGACAGGCGGCGCAAAGCGGCATATGCGCGGCATTGCCGCTGCCACAGGGATCTTTCGAGGGAGCAGTCTTGTCCGCCGTCTCGGGCATATCCATGCCTGCCATCTGATGATGCATGCCGGTTTCGACGGCGGCGGGCGCATTCATCGATGCACAGGTCGGACAGCCGGCCCATGCGGACATGGCGCTGTAGACCAGCCAGCCGAGCAACATCGTCATGAGGCGGAAAGTGCGCATGCTATTTCATATAGGTGAATGCCGGGCGTAAGCCAATCCGGCTGACGGTGAACATTCGGTGACGGCACCGTCATGCCTCTCACCAGGCGGCAATGACCTTGTGCTCGATCTTATAGTCTTTGCTCTCCTCGCCGAGCGGCGCGACCGGCCATGTCCAGGCGGCTTTTGCCGGCGGCGGCGGAACGCCGTGCAGCAGGTCGGCCTCCTCATGCGTTTTGCCGTTGCGGTCGATGACCGCATAGGCGATGTCGGTCACCAGGCAGCTGCGGCAGGAGATGCCCGAAAGCCCGTCAAGATGCGCCGCGATCAGCCTTTCCACCGTATCGTCAGGCATCCGCTCCGCCTCTGCCTCATGGCGCCGTTTCACGCCGCGGCCGATCTGCGACAAGAGATTGGCGGAAACCACGAAATCGAGATAGGGCACGCTACGCAGGAAGCCGAGCGGTTCGGCTTCTTGCCCGGCCGCGAGTTCGTCATAGCCGGAGAGATCGCGCTCGATCAGCCGGACGTTGCGATAGCCCTTGGCCGCAAGCCACAGCCGCACTGAGGCGAGATGAACGAGATCGATGAGCACAACGGTGTCGAAATCGCGTACCAGCTCGTTGATCGGCACATCCCGCAGCAGGCCGGAGCCGAGCACGACGGCGGTCCGTTTCTGACGGAGCCCGGCCGCCGCCGCGCGGATAGCGTCGCGGCTCTTCTCCTCGTGGTCGGCCCAATCCCTGGCGCAACGCCCGGCCCGCGACCAGAGATTGACGGAATAGCCGATGAATTTTCGGTGGGCCTTGCCGGTCAGCGGCAATGTTGCGGCATAGAGAAGCGCCTCGATGATCATGAGCCTATCCGCATCCTAGACAATGCCTCTTGTTCAATCGATTCTGGCCGCGGCATCAAGGCCCTTCGCCCTTGCCGCTCCCCGCCCAATCCGCTAGGACACCGCCACTGTCACAGTCAGCGGAATTGCCGGAAATGAACGACAAGCAGAAGAAACCGCAAAAGCTCAAGGCCCGCCTGCCGCGCGGCTTCGTCGACCGGACGGCCGCCGATATCCGCGCCGTCAACGAGATGACGGCAAAGATCCGGGAAGTCTATGAGCATTATGGTTTCGATCCTGTCGAAACGCCGCTGTTCGAATATACCGATGCGCTCGGCAAGTTCCTGCCCGACAGCGACCGGCCGAACGAGGGCGTCTTCTCGCTGCAGGACGACGACGAGCAATGGATGTCGCTGCGCTACGATCTGACGGCGCCGCTCGCCCGTCATGTCGCCGAGAACTTCAACGAGATCCAGCTTCCCTACCGCACCTATCGCGCCGGTTACGTCTTCCGCAACGAGAAGCCGGGCCCCGGCCGCTTCCGCCAATTCATGCAGTTCGATGCCGATACGGTCGGCGCGCCCGGCGTCCAGGCCGATGCCGAAATGTGCATGATGATGGCCGATACGCTCGAGGCCCTCGGCATCAAGCGCGGCGACTACGTCATCCGCGTCAACAACCGCAAGGTTCTGGACGGCGTTTTGGAGGCGATCGGCCTCGGCGGCGACGACAAGGCCGGCCAGCGGCTCAACGTTCTGCGCGCCATCGATAAGCTCGACAAGTTCGGGCCGCAAGGTGTCTCGCTGCTGCTCGGCCCCGGCCGCAAGGATGAATCCGGCGACTTCACCAAGGGCGCCGGGCTCGACCAGGAGCAGATCGACAAGGTTCTGTTCTTCGTCGGCATCAGGGATTACGCCGAAAGCGCCGGCCGCCTGGCCGAACTCGTCGCGGGAACCTCGAAGGGCGGCGAAGGCGTCGAGGAGTTGAATTTCATCGGTGCGCTCGTCACGAGCGCCGGCTACGGATCCGACCGCATCAAGATCGATCCTTCGGTCGTACGCGGCCTCGAATATTATACCGGCCCGGTCTATGAGGCCGAGCTTCTCTTCGACGTCACCAATGAAAAGGGCGAGAAGGTCGTCTTCGGCTCGGTCGGCGGCGGCGGCCGTTATGACGGCCTGGTCTCACGCTTCATGGGCCAGCCGGTGCCGGCGACCGGCTTTTCGATCGGCGTCTCGCGCCTGATGACGGCGCTGAAGAACCTCGGCAAGCTCGGAGCGAGCGCGGTGATCGAGCCGGTGCTGGTGACCGTGATGGACGGCGACGTCGAGGCGATGGGCCGCTACCAGCGGATGACCCAGCAGCTGCGCGCCGCCGGCATCCGCGCCGAGATGTTCCAGGGCAACTGGAAGAAATTCGGCAACCAGTTGAAATATGCCGATCGCCGCGGCTGCCCTGTGGCGATCATCCAGGGCGGCGACGAGCGCGCCGGCGGTGTCGTCCAGATCAAGGATCTGATCGAGGGCAAGCGGCTTTCCGGCGAGATCGAGGACAATGCCAGCTGGCGCGAAGCCCGCGTGGCGCAGGAGACCGTGGCGGAAGCCGATCTCGTCGCCAAGGTGAAGGAAATCCTTGCCGCCCAGGCTGAGGATCGGAAGAGGGCTGATGGTGATGTCTGAGGCATACCCCCCTCTGCCCTGCCGGGCATCTCCCCCACAAGGGGGGAGATCGGATAGCAGCGGCCTCTCGCTTCAATCAACGGCCTTAGAAAGCCGAAGCCAATGTCCGGGCGGTCGATATCTTGGGAAACCGGTGCGTCTTGCCGATCTCCCCCCTTGTGGGGGAGATGCCCGGCAGGGCAGAGGGGGGTGCCTTCAGACACGCCCTTCACCTATTATTTGGAGCTCGGCATGCCCCTGATCAACCTCCCCGAATTCTCCAGCGAGCTGCTTGCCGAATTTGCCGCCCGGAGCGCCGAGCGCATCGATACGCCGGTCATTCAGCCGGCCGAGCCGTTCCTCGATATTGCCGGCGAGGATCTGCGCCGGCGCATCTTTATGACCGAGAGCGAAACCGGCGCCAGCCTCTGCCTGCGGCCCGAATTCACCATCCCCGTCTGTCTGCGCCACATCGAGACGGCGACCGGCACGCCCAAGCGTTACGCCTATCTCGGCGAGGTCTTCCGCCAGCGCCGCGACGGCGCCAATGAATTCTATCAGGCCGGCATCGAGGATCTCGGCGACATCGACATACCGGGCGCCGATGCGCGCGCCATCGGCGACGCCACCGGCATTCTCGCCCGGCTGCTGCCGGGCCGGCGCTTAGCCGTGACGTTGGGCGATCAGGCGGTGTTCGAGGCGGTCGTCCAGGCGCTCGGCCTGCCGCTCGGCTGGCAGAAGCGACTGATCCACGCTTTCGGCAACATGAGGCAACTGGAGGCGCTGCTGGCCGGCCTCGTCAGCCCGCAATTCGTCACCGGCCTCGACGATGATATCGCCAGGATTGTTGCCTCAGGCGACGATCAGGCGCTGGTCGCCCATATCGAGCACGAGATGCAGGCGACGGGTTACTCGACGAATGCCAGCCGCTCGCCGCTGGAGATCGCCCGCCGCCTCAAGGAAAAGCTCATCCTGTCCGAGACGCGTCTCGACGATGCCGCCTTCCATGTGCTGGAAGAGTTCCTGTCGCTGCACGTACCGCTCGTCAATGCGTCCGCAGCACTTGCCGGCTTTGCCGACGCTGCCGGCCTGAAGCTCGGCAATGCGCTGTCGCGCTTCAACGGCCGCGTTGCCGCCCTTGCCGATGCCGGCGTCGATCTGTCCTGCCTGGACTATCGCGCCGCTTTCGGGCGTCCGCTCGATTATTACACCGGTCTCGTCTTCGAGGTGACGGTGGAAGGTTCGAGCGCGGTTCTAGCCGGCGGCGGCCGCTTCGACCGGCTCTTAACCTTCCTCGGCGCGACGGACCGCATTCCGGCCGTCGGCTTCTCCTTCTGGCTCGACCGCATCGAAACCGAAAGGGCAGCCGCATGACCATCACGATCGCGCTTCCCTCGAAGGGCCGGATGAAGGACGACGCTTCGGCGATATTCGAGCGGGCCGGCATGCCGATCTCGGCGGTTGGCAACGACCGCTCCTATCGCGGCCGCGTCGAAGGCTGGGACGATGTGGAAATCGCCTTTCTCTCGGCCTCCGAAATCTCCCGTGAACTCGGCAACGGCACCATCGACTTCGGCGTCACCGGCGAGGACCTCATGCGCGAGGGCTTTTCCGAGGTCGACAAGCGTGTCGAATTCTGCGCCCGGCTCGGCTTCGGCCACGCCGATGTCGTCGTCGCGGTGCCCGAGATCTGGCTCGATGTCGACACCATGGCCGATCTCGGCGATGTCGCCGCCGATTTCCGCGCCCGCCACGGCCGACGGCTTGCCATCGCCACCAAATACTGGCGCCTGACCCAGCAGTTCTTTTCGAGCCAGCACGGCATCCAGCTTTATCGCATCGTCGAAAGCCTCGGTGCGACCGAGGGCGCTCCCGCCTCCGGTTCGGCCGATATCATCGTCGATATCACCTCTACCGGCTCGACGCTGCGGGCCAATCATCTGAAGGTGCTCCAAGACGGTGTCATCCTGCATTCAGAGGCTTGCCTCGTGCGCGCCCGCAAGGAGAGCCACGTGGACTCGCCGGTCGTGCAGGCGATCGTCGACGCGGTGCGCGCCGCCCTCTAATCTCTACTATCAACGCGCAAGAAAACCCGCCGTCAGTTCAATGACGGCGGGTTTTGCATGCTTGGGAGGAGATGGAATTAACGGGCAGCGACGGCCTGCAGACCACGGCGTGCGTCGATCGAATAGGCACCGGCACCGACGGTGGCGAGCAGGATGTACGCGCCGGCCAGCGTGATGTTCTTCATAACCATGATCTGGTTGAGAATGTTCACGAGTTCCGTGCCGCTAGCGTAGGGCAGATGGAAGGCAACGCCCGTAAAGACACAGAAGCCAGCGAGCAGCCAGCCGGCAATACGGACCTGGAAGCCTGCGAGAACCGCAAGGCCGGCCAGCAGTTCGAAAAGGCCTGCGACATAGGCCAACAGGGTTGCCGCCGGCAAGCCGGCACCGGCGATCATGCCCGCAGTACCGGCGGGATCGGTCAGCTTCATGAAGCCGGAAAGGATGAACATGAATGACAGAAGAATGCGGGCAATCAGGATGATGGCGTTCGACATGGATATTGTCTCCGTTTGAAGGCTCGGGAGATCTTGGTGCCCCGGCACGCTGTGGATCTCTGATACCCCTATGTCGCCGATTTCTTCCGTCATGGAAAGATAAACAGAAGGGGACGCTTCGTTCAACAATATGGAACAATACCCTCGCTTGCCTTTCCGGAGCATCGTCTTCTATGGTCGGCCGATGATATGGAGTCTCTTATGGCAGATCTTTCCGCATTTCCGATCACCACGCGCTGGCCGGCGAAAAATCCCGATATCATCCAGCTCTATTCACTGCAGACGCCGAACGGGGTGAAGGTATCGGCCGCCCTCGAAGAGCTCGGGCTCCCCTACGAGCCGCACTATATTTCCTTTGCCGCCAACGAGCAGAAGTCGCCGGAATTCGAATCGCTCAATCCGAACGGCCGCATTCCGGCGATCATCGATCCGAACGGGCCTGGGGGAAAGCCGATCGGGCTGTTCGAATCCGGCGCCATCCTGCTCTACCTCGCCGAAAAGACCGGAAAGCTCATCCCCGCCGATGCCGCCGGCCGCTATGAATGCATCCAGTGGGTGTTTTTCCAGATGGCCGGGATCGGCCCAATGCTCGGTCAGTTCGGGCATTTCTACAAATTCGCCGCCGACAAGGTCGCCAATAATTCCTATCCGGTGGAGCGCTACCGCGATGAATCCAAGCGGCTGCTCGGCGTGCTCGAAGGCCGGCTGAAAGGCCGCCAATGGATCATGGGTGATCAATATACGATTGCCGACATCACCACTTTCACCTGGATTCGCGGCGCCGATATCTTCTATGGCGGCCGTGAGATTCTCGAATATGCGAAATTCCCCGCCGTTTCCGATTGGCTGGAGCGCTGCATCGCGCGCCCGGCAAGCACCAGAGGCCTCAACATTCCTATCAAACCGGAGTAACGGACGATCCGCCGGAAAATGCAAAAGGCCGCCCTGCCGCCGGCCACTAACGTGGAATCGTGAGGACCATCTTAAGCAAAACCCCAATAACGCTGGTGGTCGGGGCATTACTCATGCCGGAGATTTCCTCAAACATTCAAGGCGGCTTCGATTGCCTGTCCCTTCCGGGGAGTGAACGTCAACCTTTGCAAGAACCCGCATCGGCCGAAATTCGGGATCGCCTCAGATGTGGAGGATCGGCGCGATAGGTCAACCGGAACAAGCAACCTCGTATCAAGGGCGCGATCCGCTTCGCCTGGCGACCGCAATCACGGCGGCATTCGGTCGAGCCAGACTTTTTTGACGCTGGCTTCCACAAATCGCAGATGGCGATGACTCTTTTCACCTTCTTGAACCGTCGTTGTTGCGACCGTCGTCGAGCGGTCGAATGAACGAGGACTGAGAAATGGATCTGGAAGGAAAGCGAATTGTGGTCGTCGGCGGGAGCCGCGGCTTGGGAAGTGGGCTTGCCGAGGCATTCGTTGCTCGCGCGGCCGAAGTCACCGTGGTCGCCCGAAACGCGACGGCTGTGCAGGGACCAGCTGAGCAACTGGCCGTCACCGCCATGTCGGCCGATGCAACTGATGCCGACGCGGCGTGGCGGATCATGGAGCAGACGCGACCTGATGTCGTCATCATGAATGCCGGTGCGAAACCGTCCATGGAGCGGATCGACCGGATTGGCTGGGAGGCATTCACGACCAACTGGAATGTAGACGTCAAGGCTGCGCTGCATTGGGTACAGGCTGCCCTGACCTTGCCAATGGCGCCGGGCGGGCTCGTCGTGCTGGTCTCCAGCGGAGCCGCCGTGCAGGGGTCGCCGCTATCGGGAGGTTATGCCGGCGCCAAGCGCGCGCAGTGGTTCATTGCAAAATATGCCGACGACTTGTCGGCGGAACTCGGCCTCGGCTTGCGGTTCCGGGTCATCGTTCCCCGGCAGATGTTCGTTGGAACTGGTGTGGGCGATACCGGAATCCGGGCCTATGCTGCGAAGGCGAGTCGGACATTTGCCGAACAGGCCGCCACCTGGCCGGACATGACGCCGCGGGCTTTCGGTGATACGGTCGCCGAACTGATCGGCGATTCCGGCCTCGCTGAGGCCATGGTCTATGCCGTGCGTGGGGATACGGGTGTGACGGTCATCGAATGACGAAAGACCCAGCTCTCGGGACTGAAGAGAGGAAAACTCTGCTTGCAGACCTGGCCAGGGAAGCGGACGCGCTTCGCCCCCAACTGCATCGTTACGCTGCTCGTCTCGTGGGTTCGGTGATCGACGGCGAGGACGTGATTCAGGACGCGTTTGCCAAGGTATTTGCGACGGCTGGCTCGATCCCACCAGGCACGTCGCTGCGACCGTGGCTGTTTCGCATCGTCCACAATCGAGCCATAGATTCCCTGCGCCAGCGCAGTACGCGCCGGTCGGAGCCGCTTGAGATGGCCTTTGATCTGCCCGATATCAGCGCAGTCGGCGCGGAGGACGCGCTGATCCGGCGGGACACGGTGCGAGTCGCCCTGGGTCATTTTGCAGAATTGCCGGTGCCGCAACGCAGCGCGGTAATCCTCAAGGATGTGTTGGGAGAGTCGCTTGCGGATATCGCAGCGCTGCTCGAACTGAGTGTCGACGCCGTCAAGGCCCATCTGTCGCGCGGTAGGGCGAGATTGCGTGCGATCTCCGACGTGCGGTCTGACGTTGCGCCGTTGCCAAGTCCCGAGGCCCTGAACTTTGCAGCGCTCTTCAATGCCCAAGATTGGGACACGCTGCGTCGCTTGCTGGCTGATGACGTTCGGCTTCGCCAGGCGCGACGGCCTGAAATCTCGGGTGCCGCCGATGTGGGTCGATTTTTCACTTATTATGCCGAATATCCGCGCGTCAGGGTCGAACCTGCCTGGCTGGAAGGCAGGGAAATATTCCTGGTTTCGGCCGAACCGGCGAGCGGGCCTTCCTATTTCATGCTGCTCGAATGGCGGGGGCAAGAGATAAGCCTTATCCGCGACCATCGCTATGCGACCTATGTCATGGATGGTGCTGATGTCATGCCGGCCGCATCGCGGTGACCGATACTGGTCGAGACGTGCTTCCTCGCGGCCCGCTATGCGCGGCCACTTGCGGACGTTTCGTAAAACATGACTATTCCCGCTATGCCAAAGGGTACGCTGCGATTCCTCTTTGATTTTGCGGCCGGCGGCCGCTTGCGGGCGGGTGATGAAGCTACCCAATCCAAATTGGCCGCCGGACCGCTTGATGCGATAGTACGGATAGCTGCAATGGGCCCGTCGGTCGTGGGCTGAAAATGTGGAACCGCAAAATTTAGCGATTCCACATTTACGTTATGGCCGGGCCATGAGCGGCCTCTATCTAGCGTCGCCGGTCTTATTGCCGGCTGGTGATCTGCCTTGCGCCTTCGAGCTTGAAGCGAGGGAAGATGAAGACGCCGGTTATGCTGCCGCTGTATTTCTCCTCGAGCCCGTTCGACTCGCCCATGCAGAACAGTGGCTGGCGCAAGCCGTTCGGCATGATGATTGTCGTTGAAAAGCAGAAGGAGGAGCAGTGCGTCGCCACCTGCTCGAACAGTTCCAGCACGCGGGCTCGATCCTTGCTATCGTAGCAGCGGATTAGGTTCAGCAGCCCGCATTCCTCGGCGGAAAGGCCGTGCAGCATCGCGCTCCATTTGCCGAGACGGATCAGGCCGCTCGAAAAATCTCCGGTCCAGCTTTCGGAAACCGACAACTGCGCCAGCATCTGGTGATTTTGATGGTTGTCGTTCAGCGAGCCGGTCATCAAGGGCACGGCTGCATTGGCTTTGGCGATCTTAAACAAGGCGTTCCCCAGTTCGGATGCGGCTCCTCCGCCGCACGCTCGGCAAACACAAAGAAACAGGATCATGGGACGGCGGGCATGATGCCCGCGCCTACATCGGCGATCGCTGCAGCCATTCGAGTCTCCGGACCTGAGCCCTTCGAACACGCATCTATGGCATCGCCTTCCCGCGCTCGTCTGACAGCGAAAATGATCGCCGGGCGCGCTTCGATTGCAGCCGCGGATTTATAGGAGCTTTTGCACAAACGGCAACGGCTTTTTGAGCCTGTTCGGATCGGCATTGTTTGTGAGAGATGTCGGCATCACCACGCTCTTCAGCCAGAAGTGACCAGTTTCGGCGTTTTTCGGACGGTTTAGCATCTATTGCGTGAGAAACCTTCCCCGGGAAGCAATCTCCCGCGCACTTTCCGGCATTGGAAAAAGAGCAGCGACGCAAGCCTGACGAAAGCTTCGAGGTCGGCTGACGCGCTGCACGGGATAAAATAGTGCGCAACGGAACGAATCGCAGCGGACAAAAGAAAAGGGCGACCCGGGGCCGCCCTTCCTGTTCCGGATGTGCCGGAATGGATGTCAGTGACGGCTTTCGCCTATCACATCATGTCCATTCCACCCATGCCGCCCATGCCGCCCGGCATAGCCGGAGCGTCCTTCTTCGGCAGCTCGGCGATCATGGCTTCGGTGGTGATCAGCAGCGATGCGACGGAAGCGGCATCCTGCAGGGCGGTACGAACGACCTTGACAGGGTCGATGATGCCCATGCCGATCATGTCGCCATATTCGCCGGTCTGGGCGTTGTAGCCGTAGTTGTCCTGATCCTTGTCGAGGATTTTGCCGACAACGATCGAAGCTTCGTCACCAGCGTTTTCAGCGATCTGGCGGGCCGGAGCCTGCAGAGCGCGGCGAACGATGTTGATGCCGGCTTCCTGGTCGTCGTTGATACCCTTGGCGGAGATCTTGACGGAAGAACGCAGCAGGGCAACGCCGCCGCCCGGTACGATACCTTCCTGAACGGCAGCGCGCGTCGCGTTGAGGGCGTCGTCGATGCGGTCCTTCTTTTCCTTCACTTCGACTTCCGTCGAGCCGCCGACGCGGATGACGGCAACACCGCCGGCGAGCTTGGCAAGACGTTCCTGCAGCTTCTCGCGGTCGTAGTCGGAGGTGGTTTCTTCGATCTGGGCCTTGATCTGGGCAACACGGCCTTCGATGTCGGACTTAGCGCCCGAACCGTCGACGATCGTGGTGTTTTCCTTGGAGATCGAAACCTTCTTGGCGCGGCCGAGCATGTCGAGCGTGACGCTCTCGAGCTTGATGCCGAGGTCTTCGGAGATGACGGTGCCGCCGGTCAGGATGGCGATGTCTTCGAGCATGGCCTTGCGGCGGTCGCCGAAGCCGGGTGCCTTGACGGCAGCGATCTTCAGGCCGCCACGCAGCTTGTTGACGACGAGCGTAGCAAGGGCTTCGCCTTCGACGTCTTCAGCGATGATGAGGAGCGGCTTGCCGGTCTGGACGACGGCTTCGAGAACCGGGAGCATCGACTGCAGGTTCGAGAGCTTCTTCTCGTGGAGGAGAATGAAGACGTCTTCGAGGTCGGCGACCATCTTTTCCGGGTTGGTGACGAAGTAGGGGCTGAGGTAGCCGCGGTCGAACTGCATGCCTTCGACGACTTCGAGTTCGGTTTCGGCGGTCTTGGCTTCTTCAACCGTGATGACGCCTTCGTTGCCGACCTTCTGCATGGCTTCGGCAATGTCGAGACCGACCTGGCGTTCGCCGTTTGCGGAGATCGTGCCGACCTGGGCGACTTCTTCCGAAGTGTTGATCTTCTTGGCCTTGGCCTGGAGATCCTTGACGACTTCGGCAACGGCGAGATCGATGCCGCGCTTCAGGTCCATCGGGTTCATGCCGGCGGCAACGGCCTTGGCGCCTTCGCGAACGATCGCCTGGGCAAGAACGGTTGCAGTCGTGGTGCCGTCACCGGCGATGTCGTTGGTCTTCGAAGCGACTTCGCGGACCATCTGGGCGCCCATGTTTTCGAACTTGTCTTCAAGTTCGATTTCCTTGGCGACGGAAACGCCGTCCTTGGTGATGCGCGGAGCGCCGAAGGACTTGTCGATGATGACGTTACGGCCCTTCGGGCCGAGCGTGACCTTCACTGCATCGGCGAGAATGTCGACGCCGCGCAGCATCTTTTCGCGCGCGGTGCGGCCAAACTTGATTTCTTTAGCTGCCATGTTTGTGTCTCCTGAATTCGATTTGTTCGGGCAAAAAGCCCGTCAGCCATTTCGGGAAAGCGGATCGGCCGATCAGCCGATGATGCCCATGATGTCGGCTTCCTTCATGATCAGAAGGTCTTCGCCGTTGATCTTGACTTCAGTGCCGGACCACTTGCCGAACAGAACGCGGTCGCCAGCCTTGACGTCGAGAGCGACGACCTTGCCGGACTCGTCACGAGCGCCGGAGCCGACGGCGACGATTTCGCCTTCCTGCGGCTTCTCCTTGGCGGTGTCGGGAATGATGATGCCGCCCTTGGTCTTTTCTTCGGACTCGACGCGACGAACGACGACGCGGTCGTGAAGCGGACGGAAATTGGTGCTTGCCATTGTCTAATCCCTCGATCGAATGACATTCGCGGACCGGAGCGGCCCGCATGGATAAGTGTTAGCACTCCTCTCTGGTGAGTACTAGCGCTCGAGCATTTAGGGATGGCTCCGAGAGGAGTCAATGAGAGCAATCACGAATTTTTGTGCCGGAATTGTGAAGAGGCGGCGAATTATCGGAGGTTCCCGCCGAAATCTTGTCTGGCATGGCAACGTTGCCAGACCTTGCCGTACCCTCTCGCCGGGATTGCCGAGGATCTTGTCTGCCAAGGTGAAGAAAATGCCTTGCCATCGCCTTGCGCCTTTGCAATGTCACCGGTGACTGAAGCAAATCGGGAAATTGGAATGGCCAGGCGGATAGGAAACTTCTCGGAGATCACAGATCGCTATGACGTGGTGCTCTGCGACGTCTGGGGCGTCGTTCATAACGGCGTCGATCCGTTTCCGAAGGCCGCCGCCGCCCTTCAATCCGCGCGTGAGAGCGGCCTTGCCGTCGTCCTCATCACTAATTCGCCGCGCCTTTCCTGGCAAGTGGTCGAGCAGCTGCGCCATATCGGCGTTCCCGACGGCGCCTATGACCGGATCGTCACCTCGGGGGACGTCACCCGCGGGCTGATTTCCGAGGGGCCGAAGACGGTCTTTCTGCTCGGCCCCGAGCGCGACAAGGCGCTTCTTGAAGGCATCGGCGTCGAGCGCCGGCCGGCCGGTGAAGCGCAATCGCTCGTCTGCACTGGCTTTTTCGACGACGAGACCGAAAAGCCCGAGGACTACACCGACATGCTCCTCGATTTCCAGGCGCGCGACGTGCCGATGATCTGCGCCAATCCCGACCTCGTCGTCGAACGCGGCCATCGCATCATCCCCTGTGCCGGCGCCATGGCTGCCTATTACGAGCAGCTCGGCGGTAAAACCCGCATTGCCGGCAAGCCGCACCGGCCGATTTACGAGGCGACACTTTCGGCCGCCCGCGAGCTTCGCGGCGATTTTTCCGCCGACCGTGTGCTGGCGATCGGCGACGGTATGCCGACGGATGTGCGCGGCGCCTTGAATTTCGGCCTGGATCTTCTCTACATCAGCGGCGGGATCCATGCCAAGGAATACACCTTGAACGGCGAGACCGACGAGGCGATCCTCAACGCCTATCTCGAGCGGGAGAAGGCCGCGCCGAAGTGGTGGATGCCGCGCCTTGCATGAAGAGAAGCCAGCCGATGACCGTCTTCCACCGCAATGAAACCCGCGAAGCCTTGCCTGCCCATCTGAAGGGCGGGGTCATTGCCATCGGCAATTTCGACGGCGTGCATCGCGGCCATCAATCGGTGCTGAACCGCGCGCTCGAAATAGCGAAGGCGCGCGGCATTCCTGCCCTGGTGCTGACCTTCGAGCCGCATCCGCGCACGGTGTTCCGGCCGCTGACACCGGTCTTCCGGCTGACACCCGCGCCGCTGAAGGCCCGGATTCTGGAAACGCTCGGTTTCAACGCAGTCATCGAATATCCTTTCGACTACGAATTTTCGCAGCGCTCGGCCGACGATTTCATCCATTCGATCCTGAAGGATTGGCTAGGCGCCACCGAAGTCGTCACCGGCTTCGATTTCCATTTCGGCCGCGGCCGCGAAGGCGGGCCTGCCTTCCTGATGAATGCCGGCCAGACCTATGGTTTCGGCGTCACCCTGATCGACGCCTTCCGCGACGAGAACGCCGATGTCGTCTCATCGAGCCATATCCGGGCGCTCCTGAAGGACGGCAATGTCAGCGAAGCCGCCGGCATGCTCGGCTACCGCTATACGGTCGAAGCCGAGGTGATCGACGGCGAAAAGCTCGGCCGGCAGCTCGGTTTTCCCACCGCCAATATGCGCCTGCCGCCCGAGGCCGAACTCGCCGCCGGCATCTACGCCGTCCGCTTCCGCCGCCGGGACGGAACGCTCCACGATGCCGTCGCGAGCTACGGCCGCCGCCCGACGGTGACGGAAAACGGCGCGCCGCTGCTCGAAACCTATCTGTTCGATTTTCACGGCGATCTCTACGGCCAGCTCTGCGCCGTCTCCTTCTTCGGCTATCTTAGACCCGAGCTGAAATTCGACGGGCTCGATCCGCTCGTCGCCCAGATCAAACGCGACGAAGAGGAGGCGAGGGCGCTGCTGGCGGGCGTTACGCCGCTCGGCGAGCTCGATCGGAAGCTTTGCTTCGCCTGAGTGGCTTCGAGTTATCTCCGGCTGAGCGGAAATTGATCTGGATCGCTGGTCCACGGATCGAAGACCGCTGCGCCGGAGAAGCGCGTATCTCGGACGTTTCGCGTGACCAGATAGAGATTGTGCTCGATTGCCGTGGCGGCCAGCATCGTGTCGACAACCGACGGTGCATGTCCGGTCCTCAGTTTCACGCGCCCGGAAATGGCGCCCCAATGCCTGACGGCTGTGTCGCTCAGCGAAAGAACGCGTTGCGAAAACCTCTCTTCCAGTGCATCGCGGGAGGCAGCATAGCGATAGCGGTTCTGATCGTCCTCAGGCAGATTTTCGATGCCCTTGTCGTATTCCGCCAGCGTGAGGATGCTGATGAACATCCTCTCCTCGTCTTGAGCCGCAGCCCAGGATTTGACGGAGGGGGCACCGTTCGGGTTGATCAGAGCGGCAATGACGTTCGTATCGAGCAGCCAGCCGATCACAGCTCGGCATCCCGCCCGTAATCGGCCTCTCGCTCAAGGTCGAGCTCCTTGAGGTCAAGGCTTTCCATGAAAGCGACGAAAGGCTTCTTCGGCTCAGCTTTGGTCAGATGGTCGAGCTCTTCGACGCTGATGACGACGACGCTGTCCCGGCCGCGAACCGTCACGCGCTGTGGTCCTTCGCTGCGGGCGCGGCGAACCACCTCGCTGAAGCGCGCTTTCGCGTCCTCGAGCTTCCAGCTTTGCTTCGTGATTTTTTTCATGCCATTCATCTCTCGATCGAATCTGGTCAGATAGTCAGATTTATATCTCGAGCGAAGAGGATTTTCCAGTCCGATGCTTTCCCGGAAGGATGCGGCGCTGGCAATTCCAGTCACCGGTGCCGATTGCGGGCCGCAATTTCCTCTCTTCCTTTTCCCGGCAAAAACGCCTATGAACCGGCGCTATGACGAAACCTCGGCTGGCAATGACGATACGAATTATCGGCCCGGCCTTCCGCGCGCGCTAAGCGGCCGGGAGGTCCGGGTTTTTGGCGCTTGCGAGCAGGCGCTTCCGCCGCCACCTATTTTCACGTCCGTTGCGCCCCTCCCTGGGCCGCCAGAAACGATTGTCACACATGACCGAAACAGCCGAAAAGATCGATTACTCGAAGACCCTCTATCTGCCTGAAACCGATTTCCCGATGCGCGCCGGCCTGCCGCAGAAGGAGCCGGAGCTCGTAAAGCGCTGGCAGGAGATGGATCTTTACAAGAAATTGCGCGCCTCTGCCGCCGGCCGCGAGAAGTTCGTCCTTCACGACGGCCCGCCCTATGCCAATGGCAACATCCATATCGGCCATGCGCTGAACAAGATCCTCAAGGACGTCATCAACCGCTCGTTCCAGATGCGCGGCTATGACGCCAACTACGTGCCCGGCTGGGATTGCCACGGCCTGCCGATCGAATGGAAGATCGAGGAGGAAAATTATCGAGCCAAGGGCAAGGCCAAGCCTGACCTGACCGAGCCGTCGGCGATGATCGAATTCCGCCGGGAGTGCCGCGCCTATGCCGAAAAGTGGATCGCGATCCAGGGTGGCGAGTTCCAGCGCCTCGGCATCATCGGGGATTTCGAAAACCCATACCTGACGATGAACTTCCATGCGGAGAGCCGCATCGCCGGAGAACTGTTGAAGATCGCCCAGAGCGGCCAGCTCTATCGCGGCTCCAAGCCGATCATGTGGTCGGTCGTCGAGCGCACTGCGCTGGCGGAAGCCGAAGTCGAATATCAGGACTACGAGAGCGACACGATCTGGGTGAAATTCCCGGTAAAGTTCGTCTTGCGTGATGGTGCCGAAGCCAAGTTTCATCTTCTAGACGCTTCAGTCGTCATCTGGACGACGACGCCTTGGACAATCCCCGGCAACCGGGCGATCGCCTATTCCTCACGTGTTGCCTACGGCCTTTATGAGGTGACGGCTGCCGAGAACGATTTTGGCCCGCGCCCGAGTGAAAAACTGATCTTTGCCGACAAGCTGGCTGAGGAATCCTTTGCCAAGGCGAAGCTGCAATACAAGCGCCTTGCCGATGTCACGGCTGACGATCTCGCCGGCGTCACCTGCGCGCATCCGCTCAAAGGTCTCGGAGGCGGCTACGAATTTGCTGTGCCGCTGCTCAACGGCGACCACGTCACCGACGATGCCGGTACCGGTTTCGTGCACACCGCGCCGAGCCACGGCCGCGAAGACTTCGACGCCTGGATGGCGCATGCCCGGGAGATCGAGGCGCGCGGCATCGAGACCAAGATCCCGTTCCCGGTCGACGACGGCGGCTTCTACACGGCGGATGCTCCCGGTCTGGAAGGCGCACGCGTCATCGACGACAACGGCAAGAAGGGCGATGCCAATGATCGTGTCATCAAGGCGCTGATCGAACGCAATGCGCTTTTTGCCCGCGGCCGCTTGAAGCACCAGTATCCGCATTCCTGGCGTTCGAAGAAGCCTGTCATTTTCCGCAATACGCCGCAGTGGTTCGTCTATATGGACAAGACGCTGCCGGACGGGACGACGCTGCGCAATCGGGCCCTCGGCGCAATCGACGACACCCGCTTCGTGCCGGCCGCCGGCCAGAACCGTCTGCGCGCGATGATCGAGCAGCGCCCGGACTGGGTCCTTTCCCGTCAAAGAGCCTGGGGCGTGCCGATCTGCGTCTTCGTGAATGAGCAGGGCGAGGTCCTGAAGGACGAGGCCGTCAACCAGCGCATCCTGAACGCTTTCGATGTCGAGGGCGCAGACGCCTGGTTTGCGGAAGGCGCCAAGGAGCGCTTCCTCGGCAACGAGCATGACCCGGCCAAGTGGACCCAGGTCATGGATATCCTCGACGTCTGGTTCGACTCGGGCTCCACGCACACCTTCACGCTGGAAGACCGCCCGGACCTGAAATGGCCGGCCGACCTTTATCTCGAAGGGTCCGACCAGCATCGCGGCTGGTTCCATTCTTCGCTCTTGGAATCGGCTGCCACCCGCGGCCGCGCGCCTTATAACGCCGTCCTCACCCATGGTTTCACCATGGACGAGAAGGGCGAGAAGATGTCGAAGTCGAAGGGCAACGTCACCTCGCCGCAGGAGGTGATGAAGGATGCCGGCGCCGACATCCTGCGTCTCTGGGTCATGACCTCGGACTACGCTGATGATCTCCGCGTCGGCAAGACGATCATCCAGACCAATGTCGATGCCTATCGCAAGCTGCGCAATACCATCCGCTGGATGCTCGGCACGCTTGCCCACGACAAGGGGGAGGTCATCGCGCTTGCCGATCTGCCGGAGCTGGAGCAGCTGATGCTGCACCGTCTCTCCGAGCTCGATCAGCTCGTGCGCGAGAATTACGATGCCTTCGACTTCAAGAAGATCGCCCGCGCATTGATCGACTTTGCCAATGTCGAGCTCTCGGCCTTCTACTTCGACGTCCGCAAGGATGCGCTCTATTGCGATGCGCCATCCAGCCTCCGCCGTCGCTCGGCGCTCTATGTCATCCGCATGATCTTCGACTGCGTGGTGACCTGGCTTGCGCCGATGCTGCCGTTTACGACGGAAGAGGCATGGCTCTCACGCAATCCCTCGGCTATCTCGGTCCATCTGGAGCAGTTCGCTCCGGTCGCCAAGGAATGGCGCAACGATGCGCTGGCCGAAAAGTGGAGGAAGATCCGCGCGATCCGCAGCGTCGTGACCGGCGCGCTCGAAATCGAGCGCAAGGATAAGCGCATCGGTTCCTCGCTCGAGGCGGCGCCCGTTGTCTATGTCGCCGATGCCGCGCTTCGCAAGGCGCTCGAGGGCCAGGATTTCAGCGAAGTCTGCATCACCTCTGGCATCACGATCAAGTCAGATGCCGGCCCGGCCGACGCTTTCCGCTTGGCCGAGGTGCCTGACGTCGCCGTAGTGCCGAAGCCTGCCGAAGGCGTCAAATGCGCCCGTTCCTGGCGCATCACCACCGATGTCGGTTCTGATCCGGACTATCCCGACGTCTCGGCGCGCGACGCCGCCGCCTTGCGCGAACTCGGCATCCGCGCCTGAAGATATTTGCCGGGTGAATTGCCATTGCGGCGTTCATCCGGTAAAAGCTGCCTGAAAATGGCCGGATTTTTGCGTCAGGGGGACGGTTGTCCGGTAGGGCGACGATTGCACCGGTGGCTGGAAGGGTTTTCATGTTCGCAACGCATTGGTTCCGTATGGGCGCCTGCCTGTCTGTTGTCATGGCGGGATGCTCCCTTGTGTCCGGCTGCGCCAGCAGCCCGACCTACGGCACCGACAAGACCGCCATGGAGCAGCTGACCGACGATCTTGGCCAGTCCGTGTCTCTGACCGGACCGGAACCGAAGAACAAGGGCGTCAAATATACGCCGCGCCCGACGCTGGTGCTGCCGGCTGAGGGCCAGCGAGAGACCCTCGTCGCGCCGCAGCCGACGGTGGCCAACAAGGACAATCCGCAATGGCTTGAATCGCCGGAGGAGACCCGCGCCCGCCTCGTCTCCGAGGCTGACGCCAATTCGGACAATCCGAATTACCGCTCGCCGCTGGCAAGCTCCGCCATCGAAGGCGGCCGCCGCACGACCGAAGCCCAGACCCAGGCCTATCGCGAGGCCCGCGCCCTGCAGAAGGGCTCCTACGTCGATCAGCGTCGCTACATTTCCGATCCGCCGCCCGGTTACCGCACCGTCGACGACCCGGCCAAGCTCGATGACGTCGGCGAGCCGGAGCTCAAGAAGCAGAAGAAGCGCAAGAAGGACGCGGCAATCGCCAATTCCGGCAAGCAGTGGTGGAACTTCCTGCAGTAGCAGCTTTTACCGGCCTGTAGCCCATGCTTTTTGGTTGGTTCGAGTTCATCGATATCACCGGACCGGCCCCTCATCCGCCTGCCGGGATGACGGTGTTGTGCAGGCCCTGAGATTACGGCGCCTCTCTTCGTTCCGCAAAGAATCGCCGCAAAATCTCGGCCGACTGCACCTCATTGATTCCCGAATAGACTTCCGGCGCGTGATGGCAGGTCGGTTGCGCATAGAATCGCACGCCATTGTCGACGGCGCCGCCCTTCGGATCCTCGGCGCCGTAATAGAGCCTGCGGATGCGCGCAAACGAGATGGCTGCCGCGCACATGGTGCAAGGCTCCAGCGTCACATAGAGATCGGCGCCGGTAAGGCGCTCCTGCCCAAGTGCCTCGCAGGCGAGCCGGATTGCGGCGATCTCGGCGTGCGCGGTAACGTCGTTGAGCTCGCGCGTGCGGTTTCCCGAGCGTGAAACAGCAATATCGTCGACAACGACGACCGCGCCGATCGGCACCTCGCCGCGTTCTCCGGCGGCACGCGCTTCTTCAAGCGCCATCTCCATGAAACGATTTGTCTTCACGATCGCAAGAATTTCCACTTAACCGCAGATGCGTGACCTGATAGACAGGCCCAAAAGGCAGGCAAACAGCAAATGACACCCAAAGACAAGCCAAAACGCCCGGGCGCAAAGCCCCTTTCACGGGATAACAGGCCGAAGGCCGGTCCGAAGGCGGGCGGCGCGAAGCCGGCGAAGGCTGCAGCCGCGCGTCCGGCGGCGGCCGAAACCGGCAGCGACACCAAGGCCGAACGCATTTCCAAGGTGATGGCGCGCGCAGGCGTCGCCTCCCGCCGCGACATCGAGCGCATGATCATGGAAGGCCGTGTGACGCTGAACGGCACGGTTCTCGAAACCCCCGTCGTCAACGTCACGCTTGCAGACCGCATCGAGGTCGACGGCGTGCCGATCCGCGGCATCGAGCGAACCAGGCTCTGGCTCTATCACAAGCCGGCAGGCCTGGTGACCACCAATGCCGATCCGGAAGGCCGTCCGACCGTCTTCGACAACCTGCCGGAAGAACTGCCGCGCGTCATGTCGATCGGCCGGCTCGACATCAACACCGAAGGCCTGCTGCTGCTCACCAATGACGGCGGCCTCGCCCGGGCCCTCGAACTGCCGGCGACCGGTTGGCTGAGGCGCTACCGCGTTCGCGCCCATGGGGAGATCGATCAGGAAGCGCTCGACAAATTGAAGGACGGCATCGCCGTCGACGGCGTGCTCTATGGATCGATCGAGGCGACCCTCGACCGCACCCAGGGCTCGAATGTCTGGATCACCATGGGCCTTCGCGAAGGCAAGAACCGCGAAATCAAAAATGTGCTCGGCGCGCTCGGTCTCGATGTCAACCGCCTGATCCGCATTTCCTATGGGCCGTTTCAGCTCGGTGACTTGCCGGAAGGCCATGTCGTCGAGGTGCGCGGCCGCACATTGCGTGACCAACTCGGCCCGCGCCTGATCGAGGAAGCCAAGGCGAATTTCGACGCGCCGATCTACAATGCGCCCGCAGTCGCTGCCGAAGAAGAGGAAGAGGCTTCGGCACCGGCCGCACCAGCAAAGCGCGAGCGGCCGCGACGCGAGGAGGATAAGCGCGAACGGGCGCTGAGCCGCCTCGACACCAAGCGCGACGATCGCCCCGGCGGGCGCAGAGACGACGATCGTCGCGGCGGCCGCAGGGATGAAGAAAAGCCCAAGCGCGCCCAGCCGCTCGGCCAGCGCCGCAGCGCCAATGTCTGGATGGCGCCCGGCGCCCGGCCCCTCGGCGAGAAGGCGGCAGCCAAGGCCGCCAAGAATGCGCAGACCGCGCGCCGGCGCGGCGAACAGCCGGCGGCAAAGACCAATGCTTTCGATCGCATCGAGGATCGTCCGCGCACGCCGATCAACCGTGTGCGCGAAGAGGACGGCGAATGGATCCGCTCGAGCGAGCAGCCCCACCGCAAGGATGAGGGCGAAGGCCGCGGCCACAAGCGCTCGTTCGGCGATCGCCCGGCCCGCGAAGACCGCGGTTATGGCGACCGCCCGGCGCGTGGCGAAGGCCGTGCAGAGCGTTCGCGCGGCGACCGGCCATTCGGCGACAAGCCGCGCGGCGATCGCAAGCCGCGCGCGGATGGTGATGAGCGTCCCCGCGCCGCCAGAGCGTCCACCGGCGAGAGTCGTTCTGAGCGTCCGCGCAGCGACCGCCCCTTCGGCGATCGACCTTCGCGTGGCGATCGACCTTTCGCCGGCAAGCCGCGTGGCGATCGAAAGCCGCGCGAGGAGGGTGACGAGCGCCCGCGGACAGCCAGAAGCTTTGCCGGCGAGGGGCGTTCCGAGCGTCCGCGCGGCGAAAGATCGTTCGGCGACAAGGCTGTGAGCGGCAAGCCTTCGGGCGATAAGCCGCGCGGCAAGGGCTTTGCTGGCAAGCCCGGTGGACCCAAGAATTTTTCCGGCAAACCTAAGGGCGCCAAGCCAGGCGGTGAAAGGCCGGCCGGGGACAGGCCGGCGGGCGGTCCGTCCAGAGGTGGTGCTCGAGGAAAGGGAATGACGCGCGGTGCGGATCGTCGGCGGTGAGTTTCGCGGACGGCCTCTCGCCGTGCCAAAATCCAACGACATCCGGCCGACCGCCGACCGGACGCGCGAGAGCCTGTTCAATATTTTGAGCCATGCCTATCCGGAATGTGTCGACGGCACCCGGATCCTCGATCTTTTTGCCGGGACCGGCGCCGTCGGCCTCGAAGCCGTCTCGCGCGGCTGTCGTCATGCGCTCTTCGTCGAAAACAGCGTCGAGGGCAGGGCGCTGCTCTGGGAAAACATCGATGCGCTCGGTCTGCATGGCCGCACCCGCATCCTGCGCCGCGATGCGACCGATCTCGGCAGCGTCGGCAATCTCGAGCCTTTCGACGTGCTCTTTGCCGACCCGCCCTATGGCAAGGGCCTCGGCGAAAAGGCGATGGCGGCGGCCGCCGTTGGCGGCTGGCTGCGGCCGGGGGCGATCGCGGTACTCGAAGAACGCGCCGACATTGTCGTTTCGGTCCACCCTTCCTATGTTTTTCTCGAAAGCCGCATCTTTGGCGACACCAGGGTGCATTTCTTCCGATATCAGCCGCAATAGGCGCAGGGGCGGGGCGTGCAGCAGGCAGAGATCATCAGTCCTAAACTGCCTGCGATCAGCGATTTGCCGACGGTCGCTGTCGCCTTCGGCGGCGGCGGCGCACGCGGCCTGTCCCATATCCACATCATCGAAACCCTCGACGAACTCGGCATCCGCCCGGTGGCGATTGCAGGTTCGTCGATCGGCGCGATCATGGGGGCGGGCATGGCCGCCGGCATGTCCGGCGCCGAAATCCGTGAACATGCGCTGGCGACCGTCGGCAACAAGACCGCCGTCGTTGCCCGCATCTGGGGCATGAGGCCGACGACAGTGCGCGATGCGGTGGCCAAGGGCATCCGCATCGGCCAGTTCAATCTGGAACGGATCCTGAAAGCTTTTCTGCCGTCGGAGCTGCCGGCCCGATTTGAAGATCTGCTGGTGCCAATGAAGGTCATCACCACGGATTATTACGGGCAGAACGAGGTGATCATCGAAGAGGGCGAGCTGTTTCCCGCACTGGCCGCCTCGTCCTCCATCCCCGCCGTTTTCATGCCGGTGCGCCTGCGCGGCCGCGTGATGATCGATGGCGGCATCAGCAATCCTGTGCCTTATGAGTGCCTGATGGATCTTGCCGACATCGTCGTCGGCGTCGATGTCGTCGGCGCTCCCGAGGGCGACGGCACCCATATCCCGAACCGCATGGAGAGCATCTTCGGTTCCGGACAGCTGATGATGCAGACGGCGATCTCCCTGAAGCTGAAGCTTTGCCAGCCGCACATCTTCCTGCGCCCGACGGTCGGCCGCACCGGCGTGATGGATTTCCTCAAGGCTCGCGAAGTGCTGGCCATGTCCGTCGGCGTCAAGGACGATCTGAAATTCGCCCTCGACCGCGAGATCGAAGCGCGGCTAAAACGCTAAGGAACCTTGCACGGGCACCGTTGCCGGCGTCCGCGAGACATGCGCCAGCGGTTCAGCGAGCATCGCTTCGGCTATGAGGTCGGCATCGTCATTGTCGATTTCAAAGAGACCAAAGCGCAGTCGATAGCCCCAGCCTGTCCGATCGCTCGTGAAAGATAGCCGATCGAGCAGCGGCCGGATGGGCGTTTCAATGGCCCGCCACCAGACGACATCCCGCCTCCAAGGGCGGAAGCCGGGGTGAGCCTCCACTTGATATGCCGCCGTTTCCTCGACCACGCCGATGGCCGTGAACGCCTGCAGGCGATCCTTGCCGCCAAACGTTTCAGTCGGCGAATAGTAAATCACGCGGTCCCCTGGCGCGCTCCGCTTGAGCGGAGCGGCCTTGCCGTGACAGACTTGCATGAACCCGGCTGCGCGCCCGATGCGGACGTGGTTTGCTGATGCGACGGCAATCCAGCTGCGGGACATGGTTCAGTCCTCCGCGACGTTGTAGACGCGCAAGCGATGCCCGTCGGGATCGGCAGCAACAAAGCTGCGGCCGAAATCGAGGTCGGTCGGCGGCAGAAGGATCGCCGCGCTCTTGCCCTGCCATTCGATATGGAGCCTATCGACCATGTCCGCTGTCGCGACTTTGAAACCGACCTCGCAGCCGCCGCCCGCAGCAGCCGGCGCCGGCTGGACGCCCGTCCGGCCCCACAGTCCGAGCGCCAGGCCCGAAGGCAGAATGAACATTGCGAAGGTCGGGCTGGCCTCCACAGGATCTTGCCCGAGCAGCCGCGCATAAAAGCTGGCGCTCTTCGGCGCGTCGGTTACGAAAAGTAGAATGCTGTTGCTGTCGAACACGATAAACCTCCTGTATGTTGGGCAGGAGAATATTTAGAGAGACATGCTGACAGATTCTGGCAGCAGCCCCACTGTTTTGAACTGCTCGACCGTCGCAGCTCCGGCAACAGGTTTATGCGTCCGCCACCGCATTCGCGACTCCCGCCAGCGGATCGTCCTCGAAAGGATCGGCGGTGCGCTTCGGCTTGACCAGCGGTTCGGGCCGCACCGGATGGGAAAACAGCATGTCGCGCCCCGCCTGCAGCCCTTCGGAGACCTGCAGCACCAGCCGCGCCTCGTCGCGCTTGCGGATATCCTCGCCGATTTCATAGGCATCGACCTCCGAGACGCCGAGCGCCTCCAGCGTCCGCCGTCCAAACAGCAGGCCCGATTCCAGCGTTTCGCGCAGCTCGTAATCAATCCCCTTGTTGCGCAGTTCGATCGAATGGATTCGGTCATAGGAGCGTACGTAAAGGCGCGTCTGCGGATAGTCCGCTTGCACCAGTTCGACCACCTTGTCAGTGATCTCCTTCTTCTGTGTGCAGACGAGGACGATCTTCGCCCGGTCGATGCCGGCCGAGCGCAGCACGTCCTTGCGGGTGCCGTCGCCGAAATAGATGCGGAAGCCGAAGGAGGAGGCCTGGCGGATGCGGTCGGCGGAAAAGTCGATGACGGTGACGCTGCGCCCGCCGGCAAGCAGGATCTGGGCGGCGATCTGGCCGAAACGTGAGAAACCGACCATCAGCACGTCGGCGCCCGCACCTTCGAAATCCTCGTCGAGCTCTTCCTGTTCATCGCCGTTGAGCAGCCGCTTCGACAGCGCCGCGCCGATCGGCGTCAGCGCCATGGACAGCGTGACGATCGCCACCAGCAGCGATGCCGTGCTCGTCGACATCAAGCCGACGACGCCCGCAGTGGTGAACAGCACGAAGCCGAATTCGCCGCCTTGCGGCAAGAGGAAGGCGATGCGGATCGCGTCATTGTGCGGAGATCCCGATATCCGGCAGAGACCATAGATGATAATCGCCTTGACGGCCATGACGATCGGCACCGTGACGATGACGAAGAGCGCATTGTCGACGAGAACGTCCAGCTCCAGCGACAGGCCGACGGCGATGAAGAAGATGGCGAGCAGCACGCCGCGGAAAGGCTCGATGTCGGCCTCCAACTCGTGCCGGTAGGAGGATTCGGCCAGCATCACCCCCGAGAGGAAGGCGCCCATCGCCATCGATAGTCCGGCAAGCTGCATCAGGCTTGCCGATCCCATGACGACAAAAAGGGCGGCCGCGATCATGGCCTCGCGGGCCCCTGTGCGGGCGATGATCTGGAAGAGCGGCGTTAATAGATAACGCCCGGCGACGATCATCGCCGCCACGGCGCCGACGGCCACGGCAAAATCGGTGAGCGGCGTATTGCTGCCCTTGCCGCTGCCGTCGAGAACGGTGATCAGCGCGAGCAGCGGCACGATCGCCAGGTCCTGGAACAGCAGCATCGAGAAGGAGCGCTGCCCGTATCTCGTGTTGACGTCGCCATCGCCCTCAAGGATCTGCATGGCGAAGGCCGTCGAGGACAGGGCCAGGCCGAAGCCGGCGACGATGCTGCCGCGCCAATCGAGAATTTCAGAAAACCAGGCGAGCGCGGTCAGCGCCAGCCCTGTCACCACCACCTGCGCCGTGCCGAGGCCGAAGATGTCGCGCCGCATCTGCCAGAGGCGGCTTGGCTTCAGCTCCAGGCCGATGATGAAGAGCAGGAAGACGACGCCGAGCTCGGCGACGGCAAGGATCTGTTCGCCGTCGGTGATGCCGTGGAAGACCGGGCCGATGACGATGCCGGCGGCGAGATAACCGAGCACCGTGCCAAGCCCCAGCTTCTTGAAGATCGGAGCGGCGACCACCGCGCCGCCGAGCAGCAGGATCGTTTCGGAGAAAAGGTCGTTGGGCGCTGACATGCTGGCAATTTCTTTCGACGGCGGGAAACATCCTGGCAGCCCCGGCAAAGAATCGGCGGCGGCGGCCTTGATGCCAAGGAGAGTGCACAATAAATGGAAGCCGAAGGAAAGGCCAAATCATGTCCTCTGAAATCGATTCTTCGACACTTCTTTCCCGCGCAAGTCAATTGATCGATCTGGCAAGGAAGGCAGGGGCCGACGCTGCCGACGCCGTGGTCGTTCGCTCTCGCTCGCAATCCGTCAGCGTCCGGCTTGGCAAGGTCGAGGGGACGGAATTGTCGGAAAGCGACGATTTTTCGCTGCGCGTCTTCATCGGCCAGCGCGTCGCCAGCGTTTCGGCCAATCCGGGCTTCGATCTCCAGGCGCTGGCCGAGCGTGCCGTCGCCATGGCCAACGTTTCCCCGGAAGACCCCTTCGCATGCCTGGCGGACGAGGCGAACCTTGCCAAGTCCTATCCCGACCTGCAATTGCTCGATGCCACCGACGTGTCCTCCGAGATGCTGCGCGAGGCGGCTCTTGCCGCCGAGGCGGCCGCACTTGCGGTCAAGGGCGTCACCAATTCCTCCGGCGCCGGCGCGTCGGCCGGCATGGGCGGTCTTGTTCTCGCCACGTCGCACGGTTTCCAAGGCAGCTACATGGCCTCCCGTTTCGGCAATTCCGTCAGCGTCATCGCAGGCGAAGGCACGGGCATGGAGCGCGACTATGATTTCGACAGCCGGCTTTATTACGCCGAGCTCGACGATCCCGCCGAAATCGGCCGCCGCGCCGGCGAACGGGTGGTCAAGCGCGTCAATCCGCGCCAGGTGCCGACCGGCAAGAACGTCACCGTCGTCTTCGATCCGCGCGTCGCCCGTGGTTTTGTCGGCCATATCGCCGGTGCGATCAACGGTGCCGCCGTCGCCCGAAAGACCAGCTTCCTGCGTGACAGGATGGGTCAGCAGGTGCTGAAGTCGGGCCTTTCGATCACCGACGATCCTCTGATCGTGCGCGGGCCTTCCTCGCGTCCCTTCGACGGTGAGGGCGTGTCCGGCGAGCGGCTTGTCATGATCGAAGACGGTGTCCTGAAGCACTGGTTCCTCTCGGCCTCGACGGCCCGCGAGCTCGGCCTGCAGACCAATGGCCGCGGCGTGCGCGGCGGCAGCGCCGTCACGCCATCTTCCACCAACCTCGCCTTGGAGCCGGGCGAGATCTCGCCGGAGGAACTGATCCGCAGCATCGGCAACGGTTTTTACGTCACCGAACTAATCGGCCACGGCGTCAACATGATCACCGGCGAATACAGCCGCGGCGCCACCGGCTTCTGGATCGAGAACGGCGAACTCACTTTCCCGGTATCCGAGGTGACGATCGCCTCGAACCTCAAGGAGATGTTCATGCGCCTGACGCCGGCAAACGACATCGACCGCAAGTTCGGCGTCGCGGCTCCGACCCTCGCGATCGAAGGCATGACGCTCGCCGGGCAGTAAAAACGGGCAGGAATGGAATGACGGGATGAGCGATAGGGAAAAGCTGCGCTGGCAGAGCGATCTCGCCTTGATCGCCGATGCTGCGAAGGAGGCCGGCGCGGTCGCCTACGGCTTCTTCAACCAGTCTCCCGAGGTCTGGTGGAAGAACGGCGACCGCTCTCCAGTCAGCGCCGCCGATTTCGCCGCCAATAAGACGCTTGAAACAATCCTGCGTAAGGCGCGGCCGGATTATGGCTGGCTGTCTGAGGAAACCGAGGACGATGAAGACCGCCTGTCGCGCGAGACGCTTTTCATCGTCGATCCGATCGACGGCACGCGCGCCTTCCTCGGCGGGCAGCAAGTCTGGTGTGTCAGCGTCGCGGTCGTGCATCGCGGCCGCCCGGTTGCCGGCGTGCTCTATGCACCGGCGCTCGAAGAGCTCTACGAGGCCGTCGACGGCGGCGTGGCGCTGAAGAACGGCACGCCCTTCACTGTTTCCGCCGCCGGGCCGGACGAGATGAGCCGGCTTGCGATCGGCGAAGACCTGTTGAAGACCTTTCCGCCGGCGTTCCGTGACCGGGTGAGACGCGAAAAATATGTCCCCTCGCTGGCCTATCGCATCGCCATGGTGGCAGACGGCCGTTTGGAAGCCACCTTCGTCAAGGGCAATTCGCATGACTGGGACCTTGCCGCCGCCGATCTCGTTCTGGCCTGCGCCGGCGGCGGGCTTGTAGACCTCGACGGCAAGTCCATCGTCTATAACAGGGCCGACGTCACCCATAAGGTCCTCTGTGCGGCGCCGGCGCCCCGTATTGATGAGTTCCTCGCGGCCTTCGCCGGGCGACGAGACAGTTGACGTTTCCGTCAAAATCCCGCAGATGAGGTGGCGGAGGAACTAGGCAGAAAGAGAACAAGAAAATGACTGACTCCGGTGACAAGAAACAGCTTTTGCACCTCGTTTTCGGCGGCGAACTCGAAAGCCTCGAAGATGTCCAGTTCCGTGATCTGGACGGCCTCGATATCGTCGGCATTTTTCCCGACTATGCCTCGGCGCTGACGGCCTGGAAGGCGAAAGCCCAGCAGACGGTCGACAACGCACATATGCGCTATTTCATCGTCCACATGCACCGTCTGCTCGATCCGCAGCAAAAGGCTGGGGGCAACTGACCTCGGCAGCCGCAGCCAGCCGAACGGGCCTTCGTGCATCGGGCGCCCGTCGATCCGGATCGTTTGACGCATTCTGAACAAATTGATCGGCCATTCCGGCCGCAACGATAATAAGGGAATGGGTTTGATGTCGATCGTCTTGGGTCGGAGGCTGGCGCGATGAGCTCCCGGATGGCGCGGCTCGGTCTGAGCACATACCGTCTGGCGGGGACCGTGGCTTCCCCGGTCGTCGGCCTCTATCTGACCTACCGCACGGCCAAGGGCAAGGAAGACCGTGCGCGCCGCCTGGAACGCTTCGGCTATCCGAGCGCCAATCGGCCCCAGGGTCCGCTCGTCTGGTTCCACGCCGCAAGTGTCGGCGAAACCAATGCGGTCATACCGCTGATCCGCGAAATTCGCCGCCGCGACATTCATGTCATCCTGACCACCGGCACCATCACCTCCGCCAGACTCGCCGCCGAGCGCCTCGGCCAGGAGGCGATCCATCAATATGTGCCGCTGGATCTGAAGCCATCCGTCAGCCGCTTCCTCGATTATTGGCAGCCCGATTGCGCGATCATCGCCGAATCCGAAATCTGGCCGGCGACGGTGCTGGAACTCGGCCGTCGCCGCATCCCGCAAATCCTGGTCAATGCCCGCATGTCGGACCGCTCCTTTGCCCGTTGGCGCGGCCGCCCGTCGATTGCTGAGGCCTTGTTCGAAAACCTCGCTCTCGTCATCGCCCAATCCGATGTCGATGCCGAGCGGTTTCGCGATCTCGGTGCCGTTCCCGTCATAACCTCGGGCAATCTGAAGGTCGATACCGATGCGCCGCCTTATGACAGCGCTGTCTTCGCCCGCTACAAGAAGCAGATCGGCGATCGCAAGACCTGGGCGGCGATCTCCACCTTTGACGGCGAGGAAAATGCCGCCGGCATCGTCCATCGCGCCCTGAAGGAGCGCGATCGTCAATTGACGATCATCGTGCCCCGCCATCCCGAGCGCAGCGACGAGATCGAGGCGGCGCTCGTCAAGCAGGGGCTGAAAGTCGCCCGCCGGACCCGCGACGATGTCCTCTCCGCCGATGTCGATATCTTTCTCGGCGATACGATCGGCGAAATGGGGCTTTATCTCCGTCTGACCGAAATCGCCTTCGTCGGCCGCTCGCTCTTTGCCGAGGGTGGTCAGAACCCGCTGGAGCCTGCCATGCTCGGCTGCGCCATCCTCTCCGGCGGCAATGTGCAGAATTTCCGCGAGGCCTATCAGAAGCTCGCCCGCAGCGGCAGCGCCCGAATGGTGCGCGATACCGAAATGCTGGCCAAGGGCGTGCATTACCTGCTGACCAACGATGAAGCCCGCCGTAACATGATCGAGGCCGGCGTCGCCACCGTGCACGAGATGCGCGGCGCACTGTCGGCGACGGTGAAGGGGCTCGAACCCTATATCAATCCGCTGACGGTCAAGGCGCGTTTGCTGCCCAGGACCGCAGCCCAGGTTTGAGGAGACGCGATGTCGGGCCCGGCGCATATCAAAGGCATCCTCTTCGACAAGGACGGCACGCTGCTCGACTATGATGAGAGCTGGCTGCCGGTCAATCGCGAGCTTGCCCGCATCGCTGCTGAGGGCGACCCGCTTTTGGCCGACCGGCTGCTGTCCGCCTGCGGCATGGATCCGGTGAGCGGTCATATCGTCCCCGACAGCCTGCTCGCCGCCGGCAATACAAGGCAGATCGCCGAGGGACTCGTCGCCGCCGGGTCGATGGTCGACATCGACGAATTGACGATCCGTCTCGACGACCTCTTTTCCGGCGCCGCTGAATTTTCCGTGCCGGTGACCGACCTTGCCGGCTTCTTCGCAAGGCTGCATCGGCGTGGTTTCAAGCTCGGTGTCGCCTCCAGCGACAATGAGCGCTCCATCCGCCAGACGGCGGAGCGCTTCGGTTTCGCCCACTATGTCGATTATATCGCCGGCTACGACAGCGGCTTCGGCGTCAAGCCGGAGCCAGGCATGGTGCTCGGCTTCTGCGCTGCGACCGGTCTTCTGCCTGAAGAGGTCGCCATGGTCGGCGACAACAATCACGATCTGCACATGGGCCTAAATGCCGGCGCGGGACTGAGGATCGCCGTGTTGACGGGAACCGGCTCGCGCGATTCACTTGCTGCGGCTGCCCATCATGTGCTCGACGATATCACCGCCCTTGAGACGCTGCTGCCTGATCTGCAGCCGGCCTGATCGGTAAAGGCTTGCATTTTCATCGATTTTAATCTCTCAATCCGGCCGGGAAGACGAAATTCTCTGGCCGGCGGGGAGCGGGACGGCAAAATGATTTCAGAAGCGCCGCCGTTCTGGTGGAGGAAAGCCGATTGGCGGGCCTGGCTGCTGGCGCCGCTTTCCTTTGTCTACGGCCGTGTCGCCGGCCATCGCATGGTCCATGCGCGCCGCGCCTCGGTTTCCGTTCCAGTCATCTGCGTCGGCAATTTCACAGTCGGCGGCGCCGGCAAGACGCCGACGGCGTTGACGCTCGCCCGCGCCGCCAAGGCGAAAGGCCTGAAACCCGGCTTTCTCAGCAGAGGTTACGGCGGCTCGCTCGACGTGACGACCGTGGTCGATCCCCATCATCACCGGGCGGTCGCCGTCGGCGATGAACCGCTGTTGCTCGCCCAGGAGGCGCTGACGGTGATTTCCCGCCGGCGCGTCGACGGTGCTCGGCGTCTGGTGGCGGAAGGCGCCGATCTCATCATCATGGATGATGGTTTTCAGAGCGCCCGGCTGGCGATCGACTATGCGCTGCTCGTCATCGACGCGACGCGCGGCCTTGGCAATGGCCATATCGTGCCGGCCGGCCCGGTCCGTGCGCCGATCCGCCAGCAGCTGCGTTCGGCGACGGCGCTGCTGAAGGTCGGCGGCGGCAATGCTGCCGACGCGATCGTTCGCATGGCGGCACGCGCGGCAAAGCCCTATTTCAACGCATCGCTGAAGGTGCGCGGCGACGACCGACTTGCCGGCATCAAGGTGCTCGCCTTCGCTGGCATCGCCGATCCCGCCAAATTCTTCCGCACCGTCGAATCGCGCGGCGCCGAAATAGCCCTCGCCAAGAGCTTCGGCGACCACGAGCATCTGACCGAGGAGGAGATCGACGACATCCTGACGACCGCCGAACGCCAGGATCTCCTGATTGTCACCACGTCAAAGGATTTCGTTCGTCTCTCCGGCCATCACGGCAAGGCGGAGCAACTGGCGAAAAAATGCCGGGTGATCGAAGTCGACATGGTCTTCGAGGATCATCTCGCCCCGAGCCTGATCATCGACCGGGCGATCGTCGCCTGTCGCGAGCGGCGTTTAAGGGAAATGAAAGTTAAGAGCTAACGCCGCTGGTTCGGCAGCATGCCGGCACGTTTGTCGGCTTCGATTGCAGAAATAACGTCGGCATAGGGCTCCTGGCGGGCGACGCTCCAGTAGCGCAGTTCGTCGAGCGGGATGTTTTTTCCGGTCATCGCACAGACGACATAGGAGCCGGGCGAGAGAATCTGGAAATCGCCGTCGAGATAACGGATCTTCGCCTCGCGGTTTCCGTGCCCTTCGAACAAATTCATGCGCTCCGTTCCCTGCAACTTGTCATCCGTCTGCCATACTCCCGCAAAGGCGGCTTTGCCAGCTTTTTCAGCTTCTGCCGAAAAGCCGCTCAATGTCGCTGAGCTTCAATTCGATATAGGTCGGCCGGCCGTGATTGCACTGGCCGGAGCCGGGCGTCACTTCCATTTCCCTCAGCAGCGCGTTCATTTCCTCCGGCCGCAGCCGCCGGCCGGAGCGAACCGATCCATGGCAGGCCATGGTCGCCGCCACATATTCGAGCTTGGCCGACAGGCCCGACGCCGTATCCCATTCGGCAATCTCGTCGGCGAGCTGGCGGATCAGGCCATGGACGTCGACCTCGCCGAGCATGGCCGGCGTTTCGCGCACCGCGATCGCCCCGGGACCGAAGCGCTCGATCGCCAGACCGAGTTCGGCAAACTCTGCCGCATATTGCATCAGCCGGTCGCAATCCTCCTCCGGAATGTCGACGATCTCGGGGATCAGCAGCACCTGCGAGGCCAGCCGCTTTGAATGCAGCGCCTTGCGCATCGCCTCGAACACCAGCCGCTCATGCGCCGCATGCTGATCGACGATGACGAGCCCGTCCTCGGTCTGGGCGACGATATAATTGGCGTGGATCTGCGCCCGTGCCGCGCCGAGCGGATAACGCCCGGCCGGTTCAGGCGCAGCAGGCTGTGGCGAAGACTGCGTCTCGGCCCGCGCTGTCGGCATCGAAAGTCCGTCGAAAGCGGCTTGGGATCGTTCGCTGAAACCCGTTGCTGGCTGATAGGGGCGGGATGGCGAGGTCTCCGCCGACCATGGCGCCTGCGAGCGTTGGGCAAAGGGCTGGAAACCGGGGCGGAAGGCGCGCAGCATATCGCTCGCGCCGGTCGTTGCCGCCCGGCTGCCGTCGCGCGCGAGCGCCTCGCGAATGGCGCCGACGATCAGGCCGCGCACCAGGCCTGGATCGCGGAACCGCACGTCGGATTTGGCCGGATGCACGTTGACGTCGACGAGGGCCGGATCGAGAGCGATCGACAGCACCGCCACCGGATAGCGCCCGGACGGAATCGTCTCGGCATAGGCGCCGCGGATCGCCGAGAGGATCAGCTTGTCCTGCACCGGGCGGCCGTTGACGAAGGCATATTGATGGGCGGAGTTGCCGCGATTGAAGGTCGGCACGCCGGCAAAGCCGGTCAGCGTGGTCTCCTCGCGTACGGCGTCGAGCGCAATGGCGTTGTCGCTGAAGTCTTTGCCGAGCACCTGCGCCATGCGCGCCAGATGATCGTCGCCCGTTGCCGGAAATTCCAGCGTCGCACGGTCGGAGCCGGACAGCACGAAGCGCACGGCGGGAAAAGCGATCGCCATGCGTTTGACGATCTCGGTAATCGCACCCGCCTCGGCCTTTTCCGTCTTCAGGAATTTGAGCCGCGCCGGCGTGGCGAAGAACAGGTCGCGGACTTCGACGATCGTGCCGGGATTGGCGGCGGCCGGCCTCAGATGCAAGACCTTGCCGCCGGCAACGGCGATCTCGTGGCCGCCGGCGCTGTCGCGCTTACGGCTTGCGATGCTGAGCCTCGCCACGGACCCGATCGAAGGCAGTGCCTCGCCGCGGAAGCCGAGCGTTCTAATATCCTCGAGCGTTTCGGAGATCTTCGAGGTGCAGTGGCGCCTGATCGCCAGTTCCAGATCGGCCGCGTCCATGCCGCAGCCGTTATCGCTGACCCGCAGCAGCGCCTTGCCGCCGCCTGCCGTGGCGATCTCGATGCGCGTCGCTCCGGCATCCAGCGCGTTCTCGATCAATTCCTTGGCAGCGCTCGCCGGCCGTTCGATGACTTCGCCGGCGGCGATCTGGTTGATGAGCGTTTCGGAAAGCTGTCTGATGGCCATGAGCTATTTTCGAGGATTCGCGGGCGGGAGGGAAGGGGTTTCCGACCGCTTGGTGGAACTGTGATCCGCGGCTCCCCCGCATTCAGGGATCGGTAGTGTTAAGCCGGTTTTAACAGAAAAATGGCATTTTTAATCACACACCTCCAGAAGCCGCGAAATCGAACAGATGTGGGACGAAATGGAATGAGTGCCGGCTTCGAAAAGGCGGACACATCATCAGAGACCGACGGGACGCTCGCCGGGGCCGATCTGCAGACGGCGCTCTTCGATGCGGTGTGCGACAGCCTTTCGGCAGCGTTCATCATCTACGACAAGAACGATCATCTGATTTTCGCAAGCCGCCAGATTCTCGAATTCTTCCCCTTGCCGCCCGAGATGCTGAAGCCGGGCATCCGGCTGCGCGATTTCCTGGGCGCGATCTACGATACCGGCGTTCGCCAGCAATATGATATCAGGCAGAGCGGCTCGATGAGCCGCGAGGACTGGCTGTCGCAGAAAATCGCCTCGCATTGGCGCGAGCGCTTCGAATCCGTCGAGCGACATGGCGCCGACAGCTGGGTCCGCTTCGTCAAGCGCAGGCTGCCGAGCGGTTACGGCGTCACCGTCGTTTCCGATATCTCCGAGGACAAGAAGCGCGAGGCGCAGTGGCGCTCGGACCTGGAGCGGGTGCAGCTCACCGAAGACATTCTCGATAATCTGCCGTTCCCGCTTTTCGTCAAGGATCGCAACCTCACCTATGTTGCGGTGAACCTCGCCTTTTGTGAGAAATATCAGAGGAGCGCCGACGAGGTGCTCGGGCGCAAGAGCGGCGATCTCTTCTCACCTGAGATCGCCAAGCGCTTCGAAGAAAGCGATCGTCATGTGCTGGAGACCGGCGAAATGTCTATCTCCCGCCAGCGGCAGATCTCCCGCGACGGCATCGAGCGCGACATCGTCAGCCGCAAGCATCGCATCGGCAAGCCCGGCCGCTATTTCCTGGTATCGACCATGCAGGACCTGCCGCGCGACGGTGCCGATCTCGAGGACTTCGATCGCGCCTCGGCGATCACCGCCTCCGCCAACCAGAGTTATCGCCGCGCCTATGTGCCGGTGCCGAGCGCTGTGGAGCGCCGCGAGCCGGCGGCGATGGAGGCGATCGTTCCGGAGAATTTCTCCGGCCGCAAGATCCTCGTCGTCACCGCCGACCTAGCCGCCGAGACAGCCGCTCTGCGGACGCTGTCGAAATATGGTTTCGAATCCTGCTCGGTGCGTGGTGAGGATGAAGAGGAGCGGTTCCTGGAAATCGCCACCTCCTCCGGCATTTCGCTCGATCTCTTGATCATCGACAATCAGATGGGCATGCGCTGCCTCGAGCTTTCCGAGCAATACGGAATTCCGGCGTTGGTCATGGACGGCTTTCAGATCGCCAACGAGCTCACCTTCCAGATCGCCCGTCATTTCAATCGCAACAGCCGCAATAGCGGTGACGGGGCGGACGCGGATTGGGAAATCAGTACTTCCGACGATACGGCCGGCCTGCAGGTTCTCGTCGCCGAAGACAACGATATCAACCAGATCGTGTTTTCACAGATCCTCGAGGGCCTCGGCTATCGTCATATGATCGCGGCGACTGGCGACGAGGTCGTGCGCCTCTGGGCCGAACACCGGCCCGGCGTGGTGATGATGGACATTTCGCTGCCGGGCTTCAACGGCTTCGAGGCGGCGCGCCTGATCCGCCAGATGGAGGAAGCCGGCGGCGCTGGCCGCACCCCGATCATCGGCGTGCTGACCCAGGCCTTCGAGCGCGATCGCGCCGAATGCGCCAAATCGGGCATGGACGACGTCATCATGAAGCCCGTCAGTCCCGACATGCTGGAGACGATATTTCAGAAATACCTGACGGAAGAGGCCGCGCCGGTTCGAGCGAGCGGATGAGACGAAGTCCGCTTGCCTCCTCCGGTATAACGCAACCTCCCCAAATCTGGGGTAGATCAGCCCGTCAAGGCGGCTGATTTACTAGCGAATTGTTAAGAAATGCCGGTCATTCTCTCTCCGGCTGCGGAGGGAAGCTTGGGTTTTGGATGATGAAATCGGCGGAAACAGCTTTCTTGACCGTGAGTCACAATGAGCTTCAGGCGATGGCTTACACCGATCCGCTGACCGGGTTGGGAAACCGCAATCGCATGCGCGACAAGGTGCTGCAGATCTCCGCCGAGCGGGCCAGCGATCCCGCTCCCTTTACCATCGGCATCGCCAATCTCGACAGCTTCAAGCCGATCAACGATCTCTTTGGTTCCTCGGCCGGCGATGAGATTCTTTGCCAGGTCGCCCACCGGCTCAGGGCCTGCATTCCGGACGGGGCGCTGGTCACCCGTCACGACGGCGACGAATTCGCCTTCGTGCTGCCGTTGGTTTTCGAGCGGGCGAGCGCCGAGAAATTCGGCCAGATGATCCGCGAAGTGCTGTCGGCGCCCTATGACCTCGGGGACCGCAATGTCCGACTGTCCGCCTCCTTCGGCTTCGCCATCTATCCCTTCGCCGGAGAGGACTGCGAAGAACTGTTGAAGAGCGCCGAAACCGCCCTCTATCGTTCCAAGCGCCGCGGCCGCGGCCAGATCACCGTCTATTCGCGTGAAATCGCCCAGGAGATGAAGCGCGCGACACAGCTGGAGCAGGCGCTCAGAAACGCCATCATCTCGGACGCCATCGACGTTCATTTCCAGCCGATCGTCGCGCTTGCCAACAATCAGGTCGTTGGCTTCGAGGCGCTCGCCCGCTGGAACGATCCCGATCTCGGTTTCGTGTCCCCCGGCGTCTTCGTGCCGCTCGCCGAAGAGCGTGGCTTCATCGACGCACTGTCGGAGGCCCTGCTTCGCAAGGCTGCTGAAGCAGCCTTATCCTGGCCGCGTGAACTCTTTCTGTCGTTCAATCTCTCTTCGGCGCAGCTGATGGATCCCGGCACGAGCGGCAGCATCCTGTCGATCCTCGGTCGCGTCGGCTTCGATCCGCACCGCCTGGAACTGGAAATCACCGAGACGGCGGTGATGGGTTCGGCCGACACCGCCCACCGCATCATCGCCGATCTGCGTGCCGCCGGCGTTCGCATCTCGCTCGACGACTTCGGCACGGGCCAGTCGAGCCTCGGTCGTCTGCGCGACTTCATCTTCGACAAGATCAAGATCGACCGCGCCTTCGTTTCGCGCATCAATTCCGACCGCGCCTCCGAACACATCATCAAGGCGATCCTTTCCATGTGCGAAGGCCTGGAACTGGAAGTCGTGGCCGAAGGCATCGAAGATTATGCCGAAGCCGTGAAGCTGCGCACGCTCGGCTGCGGCATGGGCCAGGGCTACCATTTCGGCCGCCCGGCCGATGGCATCGCCACGCTGCGCTTCCTGCACGAGAACTATTACGATATGGCGCCCGCCGAGCGCGTCAGCGCATAAGCAATACCAGCAAAAGTGCGCAGCGGTTTTGCGTCCGGGATTGCGGAAAGCAAAAAGCCAATACCAGCAAAAGTGCGCAGCGGTTTTGCGTCCGGGATTGCGCAAAGCAAAAAGCCAATACCAGCGCAGGTGCGCAGCGGTTTTGCGCGGTGAACTGCATGAAACATGCAAAAAGCAATGGCGCCCCTAGGAGCGCCATCGCCTACGCTGTACTACCGCGCGCGGTTTACTTCGGCGTGGTCGAGCCGGTTGCCGTCGTGTCGGTACCGGTTGCGGCCGGGGCCTTCTCTGCAGACTGCATTGCCAATGTCTTGAACTCGGGCGCAGCCTTCAGCGATTCAGCGGTTTCGGTTGTTGTCAGCTTGAGACTGCCGTCCTGAGTGTTCTGGGCGATGGTGATTTTTTCGATCGGAACGGCGACGTCCTTCTCGCCGATGCCGAGGAAGCCGCCCACGCCGACGATCGCAGCAACGATGCCGCCATCCTTCTTCATGATCAGGTCGTTGATACTACCGATGCTGTCATTGTTGGCGTTGTAGACCGACTGACCGATATAGGTGTTGGCGCTGACCTGGTCCGGAGCCTGCTCCGTCAGATAGGTACCTTGAGCTACATCCGTGCTCGGTTTTGCAGCCGGAGCCTGTGCAGCGTCGCCTGCGGGCTTGGTGACATCAGGGGTGACCGGCTTGGGGGCAGCCGGATCGGCCGGCGCTGCCTGATTGGTCGCGGCGGGATCGGCAGGCTGCGGCGCCGTCTGCGAAAATGCCGCCGGTGCGAAAGCCGTGGCAAACAGCGCGCCAGCGGCAACGGTCGTCAAAAGTTTGCGTGTCATTTCGAACCTACTTTCATTTCCCTAGAGTGATCGCTGACCCGGCAATGCATCATCCTTGCCGCGCCGGTTCGAAGGGAAAATGAGTGGTGCGCCGATTGGTTCCGGTTGAAAACACGGAAAATTTCTCGATTATCACGGAACTTTTATTGGCGAACGGCCCGGAAACGAAAAAGGCGCCCCACTCGGGAGCGCCTTGCATGGCGGCTGGCCGAGTTGCTGTCAGAGCACATAGACGGGATCGAACACGCCCTTGACCTCGATGCCGAGTTCCAGAAGCGCGCCGGCGCTTGGCTGAGCCGAACGGGCATCCTCGTCAAGCCCTTCCCAGGCCGTCGTCACCGCCAGCCGGTCGGCATTGGCGCCGATGAAGGCCGGGCAGGAGGGCTGGACGGCTGGAACCTTGTAGCGCGAGATACGTAAGCCATCGGGATTGTAGCGATCGACGACGCCGGCGCCCCAGCGGGCATTCCAGATATAGCCGTCGGCATCGACGACCGAACCGTCGATACCGCCGGGTTCGTTCATACTGTCGACGAGCACGATCGGCTCGCCCGCAGGCAGACCGGTCTGCGGATCAACCATGACGCGCATCAGCCGGTTGATGCGGGAATCCGTGTAGTAGCCGACCGTGCCATCCGGGGAAAAGCAGATCGAATTCGGAATGCTGATGCCGCTGAAGATCTTTGTCACCTTGCCGCCGGCGACATGATAGATGGCGCCGGCCTGGTTCTCCGCCCGCTTGCTCATCGTGCCGATCCAGAGCGCTCCCGACGGATGGGTGCGGCCGTCATTTGAGCGGTTCTCCGGTCTGTCGTTTTCGAGTGCGGCGTAGAAGGTGAGGTTGCCGCTCACCACGTCACGCACGAAAAGCCCTTCTTCGGTCGCGATGAGCTGCCGTCCGGTATCGACGCGGGCCAGCACGCTTGCCATGACCGGCAGCGAATGGACCTTTTTGGCGCGTGTCGAAAGGTTGAGCTCGTGCAGCTCCTTGCCGAGGATGTTGAACCACCAGACGGTATCGCTGTCCGGATCATAGGTCGGACCTTCGCCGAGAACGGAATTGGTGTTGCAAAGGGTCTTGCCTTCGAACTCGTAAATCTCGGTCATACGTTCACGCTCCCATGGCTGCATCATAGGCGTAAATGGTCGCCTTGGCGCGCTCGGCAACCTCTGCCGCGGTCATTCCGGGCTTGTAGAGGCTGGTGCCGAGGCCGAAGGCTGAGATGCCGGCCCTGGTGTAATCGGCGAAATTCTTGTCCGACACGCCGCCGACGGCGGCAATCGTCAGTTCCGGCGGCAGGATCGCCCGGATCGCCGTGATGCCGGAAGGGCCAAGCACGCTCGCCGGGAAGAATTTGAGACCGGTGGCGCCGGCGCGTGCGGCCGCTAAGGCCTCCGTCGGCGTAAAGACGCCCGGCATCGTCACCATACCATATTCGCGCGCCCGGATGATCACGTCCGGTTCGACATTCGGGGTCACCAGCAGCTTGCCGCCGGCCGCATTCAGGTTGTCGACAGCCTCGACCGTCAGCACCGTACCGGCGCCGATCAGCACCTCGGCCGGCGCCATCTTCGCGGCGATCTCGATGGATTTGAACGGCTCCGGCGAATTGAGCGGAATCTCGATGGCCGTCAGGCCGTTTTCGATCAGGGCGCCGACGATGCTCTTGGTCTCGTCGGGTCGGATGCCGCGCAGGATGGCGATCAGCGGGCGCTTCATGTCAGGGAAGGGGATACGGTTCATCGTGTCAGCTTTCTCAATTCGGCCAGATGGCTTCGGCGGCTGCCGATAGGCCGCGGCGCACGGCCGCGTCGGCGTCGATGGCGGTGAAGGCAAGGGAGAGGGTGTTGAAGGCCTGCTCGTAGAGCGCCTGCAGGCGTCCGGAGGCGACGAGGGTGATATCGGTGCCGTTGGCGGCATCCTGCAGCGCGCCGGCAATTTCGAGGCCGATCAGCGTGCCGGAAAGCCGGGCCTGCGCGGCCGCGGCGGAGACCCCGTGCAGCAGCTGGCCCGAACGGGCGGTAAACAGCAGATTGGAGGCAAGTGCGGGATGCGCAAAGGCCGCCGATACGGCCGCCTCGAAGGCAGCCGCATCCGCCGGCTGTTGTTCGGCACCTGCCACGGCATGCGACAGGATCGTGTTTTTGCTGATCACGTCGAAAAGTTCGCCGGTCATGAAAGTCGAAAAGCCGGCGACCTTGCCGTCCGCCACATGCACCCATTTCGAATGCGTGCCGGGCATGCAGACTGCCTGCGCCGCGGAGTTCGCGCGGTCGAGCGCGCCGAGAAGCTGGGTCTCCTCGCCGCGCATGACATCGGGCCTCGCCACATCCCGCTGGGCAAGGCCCGGCAGGATGCGGATGTCACGGCTTTCACCCGGCACGCGGACCGCCGCGGTGAGGATCGAGGCGAGCGGCGCGGGCACGTCGATATAGCCGGCTTCGACCCAGCCCTGCCTTGCGCCGGCCATGCCGCAAACGATGACAGGCAGACCTTGCGGCGCTTCGACAGCGGTGAGATGGCCCGACAGCACCTGGGAAAAGCCGATCTTAGCCGCGCTCGTCATGCCTTCGCCGCTGCGGCGTTCAGCAAGGATGCCGCCGTCCCTGTCGATCAGCCAGAGCCGGAAACTGCTGGTGCCCCAGTCCACCGCGACGTAAGCGGGATTAGCCATTACAAAACGCCTCCATCGACGATCAGGGACTGAGCGGTCATCGCAGCCGCGCAGTCGGATGCAAGAAACAGGCAGGGACCGACGATGGCATCCGCCTTGAGCGGGAATTTCAGGCATTGCTGCTCGACCGAGCGGGCGATGCTTTCCTCGGTGAGCCACAGCTGCATCTGCCGTTCGGTGACGACCATGCCGGGCAGAATGCAGTTCACCCGGATATTTTCCGGCCCGAGCCGGCCGGCCATGCTCTTCGTCAGTCCGACGACCGCCGCCTTCGCCGCCGCATAGGAAGGAAAGCCGCCCATGTTCAGCTTGAAGGCGATCGATGACATATTGACGATCGCGCCGCCGCCGGCTGCCCGCATCGACGGCGCCACCGCCTGCGAGGTGAAGAACACATGCCGCAGATTGACCGCCTGATTGTTGTCCCAATAGGCCTCGGTCACCGCGTCGAATTCGTGGCGGTCATCCCACGCTGCATTGTTGACAAGCACGCGGATCGGCCCGGATGTCTGAACGACGACATCGACCGTGCGCCGGATCGCCTCGATGTCGCGCAGATCGGCATGGTAGAACAGCACCGGATGCGCCGTTTCCCGCGACAGTCTTTCCGCGAGTTCGCTGCCGGCCGTCTCGGCAATGTCGATGAAGGAGACCTTAGCGCCCTGGCGTGCGAAACCTTCGACGATCGCGGCACCGATGCCCGATCCGCCGCCGGTCACGAGCACGGCGCGATCTTTGAACTCGGGAAATTGTGCTGCCACTGCGCTCACCGTTTCCTCCAGATGTTCCATTATTCGGAACTTAATTTGACTATGTGGAATTATCGGATTATGCTGGTCTACCTGTCAAGGGCGCACGCTTGCCGGCGCGGATCGATTCGATGGCACATAGACAATGACTTCAAGCGACGGCATGGCCCAGGCCCGCGAGACCGGCACCCTCGGCAAATTGATGGTTCTCCTCGATCTCGTCACCCATGCGGATACGCCACTACGCTTCACCGATATCCTGACGCTCGCCGGCCAGCCGCGCGGCACGCTGCATCGCCAGCTCAGCCACCTGGTGGAGGAGGGGTTGCTGGAGCTCGATGGTGACGGCTGTTATGCGCCGGGCCTGCGCCTGCTCGATTTCGCCGCGCGCAGCTGGGCGCGCAACGAATTCCGTCTGGTTGCCGAACCGCACCTGAGCGAACTCCAGCAGGCGACCGGCGAGACGGTGCATCTCGGCGTTCTCCGGGGACAGTCGATCATCTATCTCGACAAGGTCGAAGGCCGTCAGCCGGTGCGCATGTATTCGCAGATCGGCAACGCCTCGCCCTGCTACTGCACCGGCGTCGGCAAGGCCGCTCTTTCGCTGCTTCCGCCCGAAACTCTTGCCGATCTCCTCGCCGGCCTGAACTTCACCAGCTTTACCGCCTCGACACATGCTTCGCCTGAGACGCTTGCCGCCGAAATCCGCGAGATTGCCGAACAGGGCTATGCTTTCGACCTCGAGGAGCACGAGGCCGGCATCCGCTGCGTCGCCGCGCCCGTCTGGTCGGAGGATCGCACCTTCATCGGGGGCATTTCGGTCACGGGCCCGGCCTACCGGCTGTCGATGGAACTTCTGCGTCAGTGGGCCGTTCCCGTACAGCTGGCGGCTGCGAGGATTATGGAGGGCATGCGCGTCCGCCTCGGCCCGCGCCGGTGACGGTATCGCTATCACCTTTGCTGGACGGCTCGCTAAGCATGCTTATGATGAGCGAAATATTGAGATTTGGGGGCGAATCACGCCAAGTGGAATGACCCGCGAATCTACAACCACGCATTGGCTGAAGCCTGTCTGCCGAGACCGCTTCCACGTAATCCAATACACGCTCGTCACGCCTCGATGCAACCGAACCGGCCGCGGCGCCGAAGATGAAAACTGTGATGGTACCCTTGTCGCAAACCTCCACGGAAGAAGACGATTATATCAACGAAATCGCCGGTCTGAAGACGCAGTTCGATATTTTCCGTTTCTTGAAACGCGTCACGGAAGCCTATCGCAGTCGCGCCTTCATGGTTCTCAACCTGCCGCCGATCACCTCTCTCGACCTGCAGGCCAACACCGTCATCACCAGTTGGCCGGCCGAGCTTCTGGCGCTCTACGACCAGGAAGCGCTGATGGTGAACAGCCCGGTTTTGAGGCGGCTTAGAACATCGACGCGGCCTTTCTTTTACGACATGTCGCGGGAGGCCTGGGCGCGGGACGACGGCAAGTCCGTCCTGGTCACGGGGTTGTTCGAGCGTTTCAGGATGATACGCGGCGCCTATTTCCCAACCCACGAGGCCTCCGGCCTGCGCGGTGCCGTCTCCTTCTCCGGCGACCGCGAACCCTTCAGCGCCGCCGAAATGCGCGAGCTTTGTTATATCGCCATCCATGTCTTTGACAGGCTTGCCGAAATCCGCAACCTCGATACGCGCATGACGGATTCGCTAACCGACCGAGAGATCGACTGCCTCAACTGGACGGCGGCCGGTAAGACCAGCGCCGAGATTGCCGAAATCCTCGCGCTGTCGGAGCATACGGTCAATCATTACCTCAACCGCGCCACCAAGAAGCTCGACACGGTCAACCGCACCCAGGCGGTCGCCAAGGCACTGCGGATCGGCCTGATCAAATAAGTCGCAAAGATGGTGGCGCGCCGTGGCCGTCCGCTCAGCTCTTAGGCAGAACCGGGATGTTGCCGCGGCGCTTCTCGGCGCTTTTCCCGATTTTTTCATCTGGCACGCTTTCTGCATCTCCTTTGCCAGAGGTCCAGAGGGGACTTTGATGACCAGCGCCAGGAAATGGCGCGGCCGACACACCGCTGCCCGACGCCGACGCCGCTTCTCTCCCGGCCTTCGGCGTCGGTGGCGGTTGTTGCCTTTTGGCACCGCTTCTTGCGCAGCTGTTTACGATTTCCCCTTCCCGGTCACTTTTCACTGGCCTTTTTTTCGGCTTGCGCTAATTCGCCCCGCATTGCGCCGGTTCTTGGGGAGAGAGACCGTTGCGGCCATCAGGGCGAAAAGCCCGGCGGACTTGATGGCCGCAGCGGATTCGCGGGGTCCCCGCCGGCGTTTTTCGCAGCCGGCAAATTGATTTTCCTCCCGATGATTTTGTTTGGCGAAGACGTGCGGCTCCACTATCTCTACCGCATGATTTCATGCTTTGGCCGGAATTGGCCGAGGCCAAAATCATGTGCGCGCCTTGAAAGACGCGTGGCGCCGTAGTCTGCGAGAAGAAGCAATGAGGGTGGAATGACCGACGTCACCAAGGAACAGGTTCTCGAAACGCTGAAGACCGTGCGCGGACCGGATCTCGAACACGACATCGTCGCGCTCGGCATGGTCTCCGATGTCTTCATCTCCGACGGCAAGGTCTATTTTTCCATCACCGTTCCGGCCGAACGCGCCAAGGAGCTGGAGCCGATGCGGCTCGCCGCCGAGCGCGTCATCAAGGAGATGCCGGGTGTCAAGGGTGCGCTCGTCACGCTGACGGCGGATAAGAAGGCGGCCGCCGCGGCGCCCGCTGCCCGCCCGGCGCCGAACCCGCCCCACGGTCATGCCGGTCATGATCATGGGAGCCACGCGCATGCGCCGCAGCAACAGCCGCCCCGCGCCGGCAAGATCGGTGTCCCCGGTATCGGCGCCATCATTGCCGTCGCCTCCGGCAAGGGCGGTGTCGGCAAGTCCACCACCGCCGTCAACCTGGCCCTCGGCCTGCTCGCCAACGGTCTCCGGGTCGGCATTCTCGATGCCGATATTTACGGCCCGTCGATGCCGCGGCTCTTGAAGATCTCCGGCCGCCCGACGCAGATCGATGGCCGTATCATCAATCCGATGGAGAATTACGGCCTCAAGGTCATGTCGATGGGTTTCCTCGTCGACGAGGAGACGGCGATGATCTGGCGCGGGCCGATGGTCCAGTCTGCCCTGATGCAGATGCTGCGCGAAGTGGCATGGGGCGAGCTCGACGTTCTCGTCGTCGACATGCCGCCCGGCACCGGCGATGCGCAATTGACGATGGCCCAGCAGGTGCCGCTTGCCGGCGCCGTCATCGTTTCCACGCCGCAGGATCTCGCCCTGATCGATGCCCGCAAGGGCCTCAACATGTTCCGCAAGGTCGAGGTGCCGGTTCTCGGCATCGTTGAAAACATGAGCTATTTCATAGCACCCGACACCGGCACCCGTTACGACATTTTCGGTCATGGCGGCGCCCGCAAGGAGGCCGAGCGCATCGGCGTGCCCTTCCTCGGCGAAGTGCCGCTGACGATGAACATCCGCGAAACGTCCGATGCCGGCACGCCGCTCGTCGCCTCCGATCCGAACGGCGTCGTCGCCGGCATCTATCGCGGCATCGCTGCGAAGGTGTGGCAGCAGCTCGGCGGCCAGCCCCAGCGCGCGGCGCCGGCGATCGTCTTTGAATGACGTCTCGGTTTATGGGCAGGACTTCCGGGCCGGAGCGCATGACAGCAAAGCGCTGAAGCGCCGAATCACCGTTGCGACCACCTCGAATTGTGCGGGAAATGTGGTGAAAAGCCGCGCTTCACGGAAGATGTCTTGATTATTTCACGGCTTTGCTTCATATGCCGCGGCGCCATGATGGCATTGCTGCAGATGCTCAATGACGGCCGTCTTCGTTTCGAAGGTCCCGGACCGCCTGCAAGGTCGAAGGGATTGGTAACTGCGATGCGGTGGAGCACAATGCGCATGCTGGCTTTCGAGGCCGGATGCAGCCGGAGTTGTATGAACTTTCTTGATCCGCTTCCGTTTGGGCCTGGAACGAGCCACCCTCGCATTGCCGCGATGGCGGACGGATGGAAAGGCTTGCAATGAAGATGATGACCACGAAGTGTCGTGAGCATCGGAGACGCTGCCGGTGATCACCGCTTACCGTTCCAATTGCAAATCGGTCGAGATCCGCGATCTCTCGCAGCCGGCAGCTTTTCCCGAGGATGTCGTCTGGATCGATATGCTCGAGCCGAGCCGCGAGGAGGAGCTTTATGTCGAGAAGGTTCTCGGCATTGAGGTGCCGACTCGCGACGATCTCAAGGACATCGAACCGTCGGCTCGCCTTTATATCGAAAACGACGCCGTCTTCATGACCGCTTCGCTCGTCTGGAAGGCTGACACCGACGCGCCGACGCTGACTGATGTCGCTTTCATCCTGGCCGGAAACCGCCTGGTCACCATCCGCTACGCCCAACCGAAATCCTTTGCGCTGTTCATCGCCGCCCTTCACCGGCTGCCGGAAAACTGGCGCAGCGGCGCGGCCCTTCTCGCCAAGCTGCTGGAGACGATCGTCGACCGGACCGCCGAAATCCTCGAAACCTCCGTCTCGCGCATCGACATCTTGTCGACGCATGTCTTCGGCAGGGCGAATAAGGTCCGCAAGCCTTCGAACTACCTCGAGCAGAAATTGCGCGATATCGCCGGTCATCACCGCATGATCAGCAAGCTGCGCGACAGTCTCGGCTCGCTTTCCCGGCTTCTGACGTTCTTTTACACGGTCCCGGCGATCCAGCAGGACCGCGAGGCGAAGGAGCTCTGCCGCACTGTCTCGCGCGATATTCAATCGCTGTCGGAGCATGCCTCCTTTGTCGCCGGCAACATCACCTTCCTGCTCGACGCCTCACTCGGCCTCATCAACATCGAACAGAACTCGATCATCAAGATTTTCTCGATCGCCTCCGTCGTGTTCCTGCCGCCGACATTGGTCGCTTCCATCTATGGCATGAATTTTCAGGTCATGCCGGAACTGGCCTGGGCGGCGGGTTATCCCTATTCGCTGGCCTTGATGGTAATATCAGCCGTCATCCCCTTTTTCTTTTTTCGCTGGAAAGGCTGGCTCTGAAGAGCCTGTTGAAATTTCATGTCCGAAGAGAGCGATCCGCACGAACGCCACATGACGCCGCGCAAGCTGTTCTATCTCGCGCTCGGTTCCGTTGGTGTCGTCTACGGCGATATCGGCACGAGCCCGCTCTACGCTTTTCGCGAAGCGCTGAAGCCCGTCGCCCATGACGGCGTCACCCGTTTCGAGATCATCAGTCTTATTTCCCTGATGATCTGGGCGCTGACCATTATCGTCACCATCAAATACGTCCTCTTCCTGCTGCGCGCCGACAACGACGGTGAGGGCGGCACGCTGTCGCTGCTCGCCCTTCTGATGAAGACCGCCAACGGCCATACCGCACTGCTGATGCTGCTCGGACTGATGGGCGCTGCCCTGTTCCTCGGCGATGCGATGATCACGCCGGCACTTTCGGTGCTGTCGGCGGTCGAAGGTCTGAAACTCGTCACGCCCAGCCTGGCGGAATATATCGTGCCGATCTCGGTGGTGATTCTGGCGCTGCTCTTCGTCGTGCAATCGCGCGGCACCGGTGCCGTCGCCAAGTTCTTCGGGCCGATCACTGCTCTCTGGTTCCTCGTCATGGCCGCCGCCGGCATCTCCCATATCTCAGACGATTTCGGCATCCTCGCCGCCTTCAACCCCTATTATGCTGTCAGCTTCCTGCTGCATGAGGGCTTTTACGGCGTCGTCGTGCTCGGTGCCGTCTTCCTGACGGTAACGGGCGCCGAGGCGCTTTATGCCGACCTCGGCCATTTCGGCCGCCGCCCGATTCAATGGGCCTGGTTCCTGCTGGTGTTTCCGGCGCTGACGCTGAATTATCTCGGGCAGGGTGCGCTCGTCCTCGGCAATCCGATGACGATGTCCGACCCCTTCTATCTGATGTATCCGCAATGGGCGTTGCTGCCGGTCGTCATCCTGGCGACGGCGGCGACGATCATCGCCAGCCAGGCCGTCATAACGGGCGCCTTTTCGCTGGTGCGCCAGGGCATCAACCTCGGCTTCCTGCCGCGCATGGAAATCCTTTTCACCTCAGAAACCAACACGGGACAGATCTTCGTGCCGTCGGTCAACGCCGTGCTGTTCTTCGGCGTCATCTTCCTGGTGCTGAGCTTCAAGACCTCGGACGCATTGGCGACCGCCTACGGCATCTCAGTCACCGGCGCCATGGTCGTCACCTCGATCATGGCCTTCGAATTCGTCCGAGCACGCTGGAACTGGTCGCTGCCGGTCGCCGTGATCGCGCTCGCGCCACTCGTCGTGCTGGAAATGATCTTCCTCGGCGCCAACCTTCTGAAGATCCACGATGGCGGCTATATCCCGATCCTGATCGCCACCGCCTTTACCGTCGTCATGTGGACCTGGCGCCGCGGCACCGCGATCCTGATGGAGAAGACCCGGCACACCGATATTCCGCTCGCCTCCTTCGTCAGTTCCATCGAGCGCAAGAGCGAGCATTCGCCGGCCCAGGTTCCGGGGACGGCGATCTTCCTGACCAGCGATCCGGAATCGGCCCCCGCCGCCCTGCTGCACAATCTCAAGCACAACCACGTGCTTCACGACCGCAACGTCATCCTGACGATCCGCACCGTCAATAAGCCGCGGGTGGCGAGCCAGGACCGCTACAAGGTCGAGCAGATTTCCCCGCGTTTCTCCCGTGTCGAACTGCTGTTCGGCTTCATGGAATCGCAGAACGTCTCGCAGGCGCTCGCGACGCTGCGCAAGACCGGACTGAAGTTCGACATCATGTCGACCTCCTTCTATCTCGGCCGTCGCAAGCTGGTGCCGGATGCCAAGTCGGGCATGCCCTACTGGCAGGACCGGCTCTACATCGCGCTGGCCAACGCCGCCGCCAACCCCTCGGACTATTTCCGCCTGCCGGCCAACCGGGTGGTGGAGCTGGGCTCGCACGTTATTATTTGATGGATGGGAAGTGATTGCTGACTCAGCGCCCGCGCTTTCGATTTGCCCTTCCGCCACCTAACCTCCGTCATGCTCGGCCTTGAGCCGAGCATCTACACCGCACCCACCAGCAGCTGAGGCATGGGTCCGCGGCTCAAGTCCGAGGACGACGGAGATTGGGGATTCGTTTCCGTCGAACTCGCCCCGCAGGTTCGGGTCAACAGGCATAGCGCCACCACGAGCGCAGCGGCTCCTGGTGGACGAAGTTATCAGCCATATTAGAACATCCAAAAACTCACACTGCTACTTTCCGGCACGCCTCGTTAACCAGGCATCAAGGTTAATGAGAGATTTTCCATGGCATGTTCCCGCGTTCCATGCCCGGAGTTCGTGTTGCGTCGAAAGAGCCCTTCCCGTAGCAAGCTGCGTCTTCTTCCCGAGAACTGGGTGTCGCCCGCCATCTTCGGGCTTGCCGGCTGGCTGATCTTCCCGAGCGTTGCCTCCCACGCCGATCTCGCCACCATGCTTGCCGGTCTCGACCGTGAGGGGGAGAGCTGGCGCATGGTGCTGACCAATTCGCCGGCCGGCTCCATCCATCAGGCCGAGCTCGCCTTCGCCGATCCGGCAGCGACCGGCTCAATCGCCTCGGGCGCCGGCATGGTGCTGCCCGACGGCCGCAAGGTGGCTTTTACGGCCAAGGACAAGGGGCACGAGGACACGCCGGACGAGGACCGGGTCATTCGCGGCACGAAGAAGGGCCGCGTCGTCGCCATCGAGAAGATGCAGCCGCCGAAAGACTTTTCCGCCGGCTCCATTCTTGAGCGCACCAAGATGCTGTTCACTCCGAATTTCGATCTCAAGGACAGGTCGGCTTTCGTCAAGCCGAAGATCCAGGGTAGGGAAATCGAGATCGCCACCTCTTTCTATAGGAAACAGCCGGTGAGGCCGGAGGTCGGCGTGCCGGCGATGCTCGCAAGCCTCGTCACCAGCAACAAGGCCGACGTGCTTGCCACCGCCTATGCGCCGGCGGCACCGGATTATGCCCGCCAGTCGCCCTTCGATTCGATCCTGACCGAACCGGACAGCGGCCGCTTCGTCCCCCAGATCGGTCCGGGCGACCACGCCTGGGCGGCAAGCGTGCTGCCGCCGAGCGTCTTTTCCGCCCGCGAGCAGCAATGCCTTGCCTCAGGCATATATTTCGAGGCGCGCGGGGAATCGGTGAAGGGCCAGGCGGCAGTCGCCCAGGTCATACTCAACCGCGTTCGCAACCCCGCCTATCCCAAGAGCATCTGCGGCGTCGTCTACCAGAACGAGGATTGGCGCAACCGCTGCCAGTTTTCCTTCGCCTGCGACGCCATCAAGGACCGGGTGAATTCGCAATATCACTGGCGGGTCGCCCGCGACGTGGCCATGGCGGTGACATCAGGCAGGATCTGGCTGCCGCAGGTGGGGTCGGCGACGCACTACCATGCCGTTTACGTCTGCCCGAAATGGGCAAAGACCATGGAAAAGGTCGGGCGCATCGGTCTTCACGTCTTCTATCGCACCTATGGCGGCGGCTGGAGCTGAGAGAAAGCGTTGGGGGATGCCGATTTTCCGCCCCCAAAAGCGGATTCTTTCCGTCGAATTTGCGCGCTCGACCGGAAATCGACTTAACCATCTGATTTTACAAATTTATTTTCTGGCTGGACAGAAGCCGTCTACGCCTTGACTATACCAAGCCCTAAAACTATGTTGCGCGCGACTTCAGAACGGGCCGGAAGGGTCTCAACCTTCGCGTCCGGGGTCCGAATGACCGGGGTAGCGGGAGTGCGGGCGACGGGCAGGCGAGGAGAGATCCATGGCGGACGACCGCGAGGAAAGTCTTGAGAAGCGCCGTGCGCAGCTGGAAGCGGAACTCGCGACCAAGCGCGTAGAGGCGAAAGTGGAAGAGGCAAGCGAAGCCCGCGCCGAGGAAAGCCGCAAAGGTTATGCCCAGGCGATGAAGCTTTCCAGCGAGTTCATTTCCGCGATCGTCGTCGGCGCCGTCCTTGGCTATCTTCTCGACCGTTTTGTTGGCACGGCGCCTTGGGGGTTGATTGTTCTTCTGCTTCTCGGATTCTGTGCCGGCGTTCTGAACGTGCTGCGTTCTGCGGGGGTGGTGGCCCACCCTCTGGACAAGGACGACAAGAAATAGGGGGCCGGTCCCGGTCCAGTGCAATGACCCCGCGTCCTGCGGGCCAAAGAGAGAGAACAAGCGGTGTCTAACGATCCGACTCATCAGTTCCTGATCCAGAAGATTGTGCCGATCGAAATCGGCGGAATTGATTTTTCGTTCACCAACGCATCGCTCTTCATGGTCGCTTCGGCAGCCGTTGCCGCAGGCTTCCTTTATTTCTCGACCTCGAACCGCGCCATCGTGCCCGGCCGTTCGCAGTCGGTCGCGGAAATGTCCTATGAATTCATCGCCAATATGCTGAAGGAGGGCGCGGGCAAGCAGGGGATGAAGTTCTTCCCGCTGGTCTTTTCGCTCTTCATGTTCGTGCTGACGGCGAACCTGCTCGGCATGTTCCCCTATTTCTTCACGATCACCAGCCAGATCATCGTCACCTTCGCGCTGGCGATTCTCGTCATCGGTACGGTGCTCGCCTACGGTTTCTATAAGCACGGTTTCCACTTCCTGAATGTCTTCGTGCCCTCGGGCGTGCCCGGCATATTGCTGCCGCTGGTCGTCTCGATCGAAATCATTTCCTTCCTGTCCCGTCCGATTTCGCTCTCCGTTCGTCTTTTCGCCAACATGCTCGCCGGTCACATCACGCTGAAGGTGTTCGCAGGCTTCGTCGCCTCGCTTGGAACCCTCGGTGCGGTCGGTGTCGGCGGCGCCGTTCTTCCCCTCATCATGACCGTCGCCCTGACCGGTCTCGAGTTCCTCGTCGCCTTCCTTCAGGCTTACGTCTTCGCGGTGCTGACTTGCATGTACCTCAACGACGCAATCCATCCGGGCGGGCACTAAGGATAACGACAACGACGTCTCCAGGGCGTCAGTCATTCGCCGCAACAACCATTTCAAAGGAGTTCAACATGGAAGCGGAAGCAGCAAAGTTCATCGGTGCAGGCCTGGCTTGCTTTGGTATGGCCGGTACGGCTCTCGGCCTCGGCAATATCTTCGGCAGCTACCTCTCCGGCGCTCTGCGCAATCCGTCTGCCGCTGACAGCCAGTTCGGCCGTCTGGTATTCGGCTTCGCCGTTACGGAAGCTCTGGGCATCTTCTCGCTGCTCGTCGCTCTCCTCCTCCTCTTCGCTGTCTGATATCGGCGAATAGATGGATCACGGCCTGCGACCGCAAGCCGTGATCCTTTGCATTTGCAGTCCACCTGGAGGTGAGCATGTTTTTTGTGACCCCGGCTTACGCTGAAGAAGCACCGGCGGCAGCGACCGGCACGGATGCGCATGCCGCTCCGGCCGCAGGCGAGGTCCATACCGAGACCGGTGTTGCCGAAGGCGAACACGCCCGCGGCCCGTTCCCGCCTTTCGATTCGACGACCTACGCCTCCCAGCTGCTCTGGCTGGTGATTACGTTCGGCGTCTTCTACCTCCTTATGCAAAAGGTCATTGCGCCGCGCATCGGGGCCATCCTCGACCAGCGCCACACGCGCATCTCCCAGGACCTGGAAGAAGCAGGCCGCCTGAAAGCGGAAGCCGATGCCGCCGTCGAGACCTATGAAGGCGAACTGGCCGCTGCCCGCGCCAAATCCCACGCGATCGGTTCCGCCGCCCGCGACGCCGCCAAGGTCAAGGCCGAAGAGGATCGCCGCACCGTCGAGGCCAGCCTGTCGGAAAAGATCAAGGCTGCGGAAGCCCGGATCGCCGACATCAAGGCCAAGGCCTTCGCCGACGTCGGCACCATTGCCGAGGAAACGGCAGCCGCCGTCGTCGAACAGCTGATCGGCAGCAGCGCTGCGCAGGCAGATGTCGCCGCCGCCGTCGCGGCCGCCAAGAAGGAGGCTTGATCGATGGAATTTCATTTCGACGCGACTTTCTTCGCCTTTGTCGGCCTCGTCCTCTTTCTGGCGCTGGTCGTCTATCTGAAGGTTCCGGGCATGATGGCACGCTCGCTCGACGACCGCGCCGACCAGATCCGTAATGAATTAGCCGAAGCCAAGCGCCTGCGCGAGGAAGCCCAGCATCTGCTCGCTGAATACCAGCGCAAGCGCAAGGAAGCGGAAGCGGAAGCGGCCCATATCGTTGCCGCCGCTGAGCGCGAAGCCGAGATGCTGACCGCCGAGGCGAAGAAGAAGACGGAAGAATTCGTCGCCAACCGCACGGCGCTCTCGGAGCAGAAGATCAAGCAGGCCGAGGCCGATGCGATGAAGGCGGTGCGTTCCGCCGCCGTCGACCTTGCCATCGCGGCCGCAGAAACGGTGCTGGCCAAGAAGGCCGACGGCAAGGTCCAGTCCGAGCTCTTCGGCAACGCCGTCGGACAGGTCAAGACACGGCTCAACTGAGCGGTATCAACTGGAATAAGGAAAGGCCGGGCATGTCCCGGCCTTTTTCTTTGGTGATAAGGCCTGTTCTTTGCTTGGCCTCGTGCGGAGGCAGCGTAGCGTCCCTGCTCCGGCGTCCGCCCCTCATCCGGCTGCCGCCACCTTCTCCCCGCTTGCAGGGAGAAGGGGACATGCAGCAACCTTTCTGTCCCCTCCACTCTGTCCTTTTGCAGCTCGCTCTCGGATGGCCTTACGAGTGGACGTGTCTGCGAGAGCTAGACTAAGAGGGGAACGGAGAGGGTGCGGTATATCCCCTTCTCCCGCATGCGGGGAGAAGGTGGCGGCAGCCGGATGAGGGGCTGATCGCCAGTCCAAAGGCGGAATATGCCGATCTTTTTTCGGCGACTATTCCGAAAGCAGTTCGTCCATCTCAGGCTCGTCGCCGTCCTTCCGCAGTGGCCGAAAGCTCATCCGGTGCAGGGAGCAGGGGCCGTGCTGTTCAATGCCGGCGCGGTGCTGCGCCGTGCCGTAGCCGGCGTGGGCCGCAAAACCGTAATCGGGAAATACATGATGCGCCCGCGCCATCATCCGATCGCGCGTCACCTTGGCGACGATAGAGGCGGCGGCGATAGAAACCGAGCGGGCGTCACCCTTGACCACGGCCTGTCCTGGGCAATCGAGGCCGGGCGGCACATCAAGCCCATCTGTCAGGACGTAGCTTGCGGGAATGGCGAGGCTGCAGATGGCGCGGCGCATCGCGTCAAGGCTTGCCTTGCGTATGTCCGTTTCGTCGATCCGGGTCGAGCTGGAGGAGGCGATGGAAACCGTCGCCGTCGCCAGGATCTGCGCGAAGAGTTCTTCGCGCCGCTGGGCCGAGAGCTGCTTGGAATCGTTGAGGCCTTCAGGGATGCGCTTCGGATCGAGGATGACCGCAGCGGCCACCACGGGCCCCGCCAGCGGCCCGCGGCCTGCCTCGTCGGCGCCGGCGACCGGCCAGTGGCCGGCCTTGCGTGCTTTGAGCTCGAGCTTGAAATCCGGCACGAGAGGGACCGTGTCGAAAAGCAGGGGAGAATCGGGTGGCGTGCGACGTTTCATGCGGCTGAACCTCGCACGCCAACCCGATTTCCCGCAAGTCCCCGGATCAGGGCGGCGGCCGGGGACGGTCCGGCGGATGGAGGCGGTCAGGGCCATCCGCGGAAATTGCGCTCGGGGCTCGAAAACAGGGCGGATTTTCTGAGCAGCCGATGCGCAAGCTTAAAAAATCAGAGCAGCGACAGCTGTACGCCGCTGCCATCCGGTGGCACGAACAGATCGTCGCGCAACGGCACGCTGCGGCGTGTCAGCTCGAAGCGTCTCGCCGCCATTTCGAAGCGCCGGGCGATCTGCCAGGCATAGGGGCCGGCGCCCTTCATGCGCTTGCCGAATTCGGCGTCGTAATCCTTGCCGCCGCGCATCGAGCGCACCAGCGACATCACGTGCCGGTAACGATCGGGATAGTGCTGCAGCAACCAGTCGCGAAAGAGCGGGCTGACTTCAAGCGGCAGCCTGAGGATGACATAACTCGCCCCGGTCGCGCCGGCAGCCTTCGCCGATTCCAGAATGCGCTCCAATTCGTGATCGTTCAGCGCCGGGATCAGCGGAGCGGCCATGACGGCAGTCTGGATCCCTGCCTCAGACAGCGCATGAATGGTCTCCAGCCGTCGCGGCGGCGTGGCGGCGCGCGGTTCCATCGCCCGGGCAAGCTTGCGGTCGAGCGTGGTGACCGAGATGCCGACGCGCACCAGGTTTTTGCCGGCCATCTCCTGCAGAATGTCGAGATCGCGCAGGATCATCGCCGACTTGGTGACGATCGACACCGGATGGTTCGCCTTGTTCAGCACCTCGAGGATGCCGCGCATAATGCGCCATTCCTTCTCGATCGGTTGATAGGGGTCGGTATTGGTGCCGATCGCGATCACCCTCACCTTGTACCCCGGCTTGGCGAGCTCCCGCTCCAAGAGCTTCGCCGCATCGGGCTTGGCGAAGAGCTTCGTCTCGAAATCGAGCCCCGCCGAAAGCCCCATATAGGCGTGCGTCGGGCGGGCGAAACAATAGATGCAGCCGTGCTCGCAGCCGCGATAGGGATTGATCGAGCGGTCGAAAGAAAGGTCCGGCGATTCATTGCGTGTAATCGCGGTGCGCGGCTTTTCGATCTGAACCACGGTCTTGAACGGTGGCAGTTCTTCCAGCGTCTGCCAACCGTCGTCGAAGGTCTCCCGCTGCAGCGTTTCGAACCGGCCTGTTGGGTTCAGTCCCGCTCCACGCCCGCGCCGCCGGTCAACCTCGACCCGAAGACCGGAGGACACGATCATCGCATCGGCAATATCTGCCGTATTGGCAGGCGCGAATGCGGCCTGCCCTGCCAGGGACTGCTCTCTCATCGGATTCTCCCGCAGCGGAAAGCCGTTGTCTCCGCCCGTTTGTGATGATTAAATTCCTATCGATAAAACGAGAACAATGCAAGAACAAAATACGTAAAACGGTGCTGGCAAAAAATTGTGCGGCGCATTATGAATAGTCGATGTTGACGGTTGTTCTCGAATGCCAGGATCAGGAATCCGAACTGGCGCAGACCTTATCGGTATTGGTGGCAGGCGCGGTGGAAGGGCTCGTCAGCGATGTGATCGTGCTCGATCACGGCTCGCGCGACGGCACCTCGCGGGTCGCCGACGCCGCCGGCTGCCGGTTCCATTCACAATGGGATATCAAGGACATCGTGCGCTCCGCCCGAGGCGAATGGCTGCTCTTTATCGAGCCGGGCGCCAGGCCGCAGGCCGGCTGGATCGATGAGATCGCCGAATATGTGGCGCTGAATAAGACACCAGCGCGCTTTGCCGCGTCGCGCGGCTACCGCCGCCCGTTCTTCCAGCGCGTTGCCCGCGGTCGACCGCCGCTGGAGCTTGGCTTGTTGATGCCGAAGAACCTGGCGCTCGCCGCCGCCAGAAGCGGGATGCCTGTTGCCGACTTCGCCAAGGGCCAGAAGCCGCGCAAGCTTGCAAGTGAATTGATTCCTTCCTGGGTGGCGCGTGCCACGCGGTAGAATGCCCGTCGCTGCATCGACCCTGTCTGAGAGATTGTCTCTCACCTAACCCTCTCCCCGTAGAAGCGGGGTGAGGGGACGTGCCCCAATGCAACGTCGAGATGGAGAAAGCCGGCGCGGCATATCCCCTTCGCCCGCAAGCGGGAAGGTGGCGGCAGCCGGATGGCTGGTCTCGTCGCAAGCGCGCTTTGGTGATTACTTCCCGCCATCGCGCAAAGATGGCGTCCAATAGAATTTCGCGCTATAATTCACCTATGGCGCCGCCGAAGCGCCGCGCTTCGCAACGGGTGCCGTGGAATGCCGGTGAACGGCAGAACAGGTCGGCGAAAAATCTCCTCTTCTGCCGGGTTTCCGGCGAAAGGAGGTGCGTCATGCCACGCGGTAGGATTTACCGCATGCGCGGTAGGATCTACGGCGTACGCGGTAGGATCTACGGCCTGCTGGCCGTCATATTGCCGACATTGGTGATCGCGCATCCGAATTCAGCAGCATCGCAGACGATGCTCAGTTGCGCAGGCCGATCCGACGTCGTCAGTTTCCTCGACAGGAATTTCGGTGAGAAGCTCACCGCCGTCGGCCTGATCAACCAAAACGCCGTTCTCGAGGTCTATGCCGCCAAAAGCGGCACCTGGACGCTCGTCGTCACGGATGTCCACGGCATAAGTTGCATTCTGCTGTCGGGTGATAGCTGGGATTCGATGCCGGCTCTGCCGGGCATTGCCACATAACAAAGGCCAGCGCGTCGGCCTCGAAAGTCTAAATCGGGTTTTCGACGGCGCGATCGCGGCACTGTAACGGCAGCGCCAGTCTATTTCTTTGCGCCGCGTTTCAGATGCTCGTCCAGGCGCGGCATGATCTCGACAAAGTTGCAAGGCACGCTCCGATAGTCGAGCTGTGCTTTCAATATGCCGTCCCAGGCGTCCCGGCAGGCTCCGGGCGAGCCGGGCAGGGCGAAGATGAACGTGGAGTTGGCAACGCCCGCGGTGGCGCGCGACTGGATGGTCGCCGTGCCGATCTTGTCATAGGAGATACGGTGGAAGACAGCGGAAAAGCCATCCATGCGCTTTTCGAACAGCGGCTCCAGCGCTTCGGGCGTCACGTCTCGGCCGGTAAAGCCGGTGCCGCCCGTGGTGATAACGACATCGATCTCATCCCGCTCGGTCCAGGCTTTGACCTGAGCGGCGATTTTCTCCCGGTCGTCGGGCACGATCGCCCGCTCGACCAGCCTGTGGCCGGCCTCGGCGATCCGCGCCGCCAGCGTATCGCCGGACTTGTCCGTCTCCGGCGTGCGCGTATCCGAGACGGTGAGGACGGCTATGCCGACGGCGATGAAGGGCCGTTTTTCGTCCAAACCTGCCATCACATGCCTCCCGAAACCGTTTCCGTCGCCTGGAAATACCAGTCGGGCTGCGCCTCGTGAAGAGCCGCCGTCGCATCGCGCGCGGCGGCCATATTGGCGAAGATTCCGAAGCAGGTGGCGCCGGAGCCGGACATGCGGGCAAGAAGAGCGCCCTCAGCCTGCAGCATCGCCGAGATCGCCGCGATTTCGGGCACGGCTTCGCGTGCCGGTGGCTCCAGGTCGTTGCGAGCCGCGCCGATCGCCGCAAGCCAGCCTTCGGTGTGTGCGAGCCTCAGGGGTGAATTGTTCTTTGCCGTGAGCCGCCGGAAAACCTCCGGCGTCGAAACGCCCTTCAGCGGGTTGGCCAGCACCATGGCAAAGGCCGGCAGATCGGGCACGGCTTCGATCTCCTCCCCGATGCCGCGGGCAATCAGCGGCCGGCTCTCGAGGCACATGGGCACGTCGGCGCCGAGCTTCAGCGCCAGCGCCGCCAGCGGTTCCACCGGCAATCGCAAGCCCCAGAGGCGCATCAGCCCCCGCAGGGTCGCCGCCGCATCGGCCGAGCCGCCGCCGATGCCGGAGGCAACGGGCAGGTTCTTCTGGAGATGGATGTGAACAGGGAAGGCAAGGGCGCCGACAGCCTCGCGCAGGAGATCGCGCGCTCTGATTACAAGGTTGGTGTCGCCGTCGCCGGCAAGCGTCTCTCCGAAGCGGCCCGACAGGGTGAAGGCGTCGGCCTGCGCGGGCAGGAAGCCCAGCCGGTCGCCGCAATCTGCGAAGGTCACCAGCATATCGAGCATGTGATAGCCGTCCGGCCGCTGGCCCGTCACATGCAGGGCGAGATTGATCTTCGCGCGCGCCTCTTCGGTGACGCCGAAAGCGTCGGCCAAGCCCTGCTCAGGCATCGGTCGCGCCCGTCAGGACTTCTTGTCGACCGGCGGCGGGGTGACCGGCGCCGGATCCGGTTGCTTCTTGTCGGCCGCCTTGGCATCGTCGCTAGCGGGCAGACCGTTTGCGATCTTTTCCTTGATCTTCGGAATTTCGGCCGCTTCAGGCTCGGAGGCGAGCGCCCGGTTCCACTGGTAGACTGCTTCGAGCTTGCGCCCGACCCGCCAGTAGGCATCGCCGAGATGGTCGTTGATCGTCGCGTCGCCGGCCTTGATCTGCGCAGCCCGCTCCAGCTCGTCGACGGCGTCGTCGAAGCGGTTAAGGCGGAAATAGGCCCAGCCGAGCGAATCGATGATGTAGCCGTCGTCAGGGCGAAGATCGACAGCCTTCTTGATCATGGCGAGGCCGTCGTCGAGATTCCGGTTCATGTCGATCCAGGAATAGCCGAGATAGTTCAGCACCTGCGGCTGGTCGGGGTTGAGCTCCAGGGCTTTTCGGAAATTCGGTTCGGCCTGGTCCCACTTCTTCAGCCGCTCATAGGCAATGCCGCGCTGGAAGAAGACGCTCCAGTTGGCGCGGCCGGGGATTGGGCCGATCACTTCGACCGCCTTGTCGTAATTGGCGGCCATCGCCTCGTAGTCCTTGGCGTCGGAGAGCACGCTGCCATAGGCGAGGTAGCTGCGGATATCCTTCGGATCGGAGGCGATCAGCGCCTGCAGGTGCTTGCGCGCCTCGTCGACCTTGCCGCCCTGGGCAAGGGCGAGGCCGAGTTGAAGCTCGGAGATGCGTCGCATCGGCGAATCTTCCGGCACCTTCTTATAGAGGGAGATGGCGCGGTCCATCTGGTTCTGCTTTTCGGCGATGCCGCCGAGCAGCACCAGTGTATCGGCGCTGTTGGGGTCGAGCGCCTTCGCGGTCTGCAGGTAGAGAGAGACGATATCCTCGGCGCCATCGCGGTTCAGAGCACCGCCGACGGAGAAGAGCACGCCGGCGGCGCCTTCTTCGGCCGTCTTGACCTGCTGCTCCTGCTTCTCGCCCTTCTCGATGCTGTCGCGCAGCGCATTCAGCGGCGCGTAGTTCGGCAGCAGATTATCGCCGACGGAAACCGCATCGAGCGCCTTCTGCTTGTTGCCCTGCGCCGCCTCCAGGCGGGCAAGCGCCATCACCGCGCGCATGAAGGTGTCGGGCGCCGTCGCCCCGCCTTCCTTGTCGAGCACGGCGTCGTTGAGATGCTGGCGGGCCGACTTCACATCGCCGGTAACGACGGCGATCGCGCCGGCATTGTAGTTCTGAAAGATGCGGAACCAGTCCGGCCCCTTCATCTTCTCGACCATGGCGAGCGCTTCCTTGCCGCGGCCGGCGCCGACGCGGGCCCAGGCGAGCAGGAGGTCGTTCATCATCCGGTCGAGATCGTTCGGACCCTTATATTTCAGGATCGACTCGGCTGTCTTGTAGTCGTCGCGGCGCACGGCATCCATGGCGCGCACGATCGTGGTGATACGCTCGACCGAAGGATCGCTCTTCAGATCATTGGCGTATTTGACGCCTTCCTTGATGTCGCCGTTGAGCAGCAGCGAGATCATCAGCCGCTGACGGATCTCGGGATTGCCGGGTTCGATCTGCAGCGCCTTCTTGTAGAGCGCGATCGCGGTCTCGTAATCGTGATCGACATCGGCTGTGCGCGCGGCGAGGAAGGCGCCTGAGAACGTGGTGACGTTATCGGCATCGAAGAAGCTCTCGGCTTTGCCGGCATCGCCCGCCTTGGCCGCATCTTCGGCACTCACGCCGGCGACGCCGCCAAGCGAAAGGACAGCCGCCAGCGCTGCGCTCGTAAGGAGACGGATGGCAATTCTCTGCCGCATTAGAAAACCTTTCTTCGAGAGCGTCCGGCCGCTGCCGGTCGCAAATCAGTCGTCATCACTGAGTCATAACAGGATGGCTTTTTTGGAGCGGCGCTGCAAGAAAATCAGCCTCGATCGCGGCGTTCGATCAATTGACGCGCTCGATGCAGAAGTCGATCACTTCCATCAGAGCGGATTTCCATACCGTATCGGGTAGCGGCGCCAGCGCGTCCCGCGCGATCGTGCCGTAATGGACCGCCCGGCCGATCGTGTCGCTCAGCGTGCCGTATTTGGTGATCAGCCCGAGCGCTTTTTCCAGGTTGGCGTCGCTGCTGTTGCCGGCCTCGATCGCATCACGCCAGAATGCGCGCTCTTCCGTCGTGCCGCGGCGATAGGCGAGGATGACGGGCAGCGTGATCTTGCCTTCGCGGAAATCGTCACCGACATTCTTGCCGAGATCGGCGGCCTTGCCGCCATAGTCGAGCGCGTCGTCGACGAGCTGAAAGGCGAGGCCGAGATTCATGCCGTAGGATTTCAGCGCATTGCGGCCGGAGCGGCCGGCATCGGCAACGATCGGCCCGACTTCGGCGGCGGCCGCAAAGAGAGCCGCCGTCTTGGCGCGGATGACGGAGAGGTAATCGTCCTCCGTCGTTTCCATGTTCTTGGCGACGGAAAGCTGCAGCACTTCACCTTCGGCGATCACGCATGCCGCGGAAGACAGGACGTCGAGCGCATCGAGCGAGCCGACATCGACCATCATGCGGAAGGCCTGGCCGAGCAGGAAGTCGCCGACCAGCACGCTTGCCTGGTTGCCCCAGATCATCCGCGCCGTCGATTTGCCGCGGCGCAGGTCGCTTTCGTCGACGACGTCGTCATGCAGCAGCGTCGCCGTATGCATGAATTCGACCGAGGTGGCGAGCTTGATGTGGTTTTCGCCGCGATAGTCGAACAGTGAGGCGGCCGCCAGCGTCAGCATCGGCCGCAGCCGCTTGCCGCCTGATGAGATCAGATGGTTCGCCACTTCGGGGATCATCTGCACGTCGGAGCCGGCCTTGGACAGAATGAGCTGGTTCACCCGCTCCATGTCAGCCCGGGTGAGATCGACCAACGGCTTGATGGATGCCAGTTTGTTTTTGCTTTCTTCAAGCGGTATGACCACGCCCAACGACCCGGACTCCTGTTCACTCATTGCATCTGACAATAGAAAGGGGCGATGGACGCGGCAAGGGGTGAATTGTCGCGTTAGCCGAAATTGGAAGGAAAAAGACGGCAAATGCATGAACTTATCCGCGCTAACGATCCCGTTCTGCTCTCCTTCGCCGAGAGCCTGATGAAGGATGCCGGAATTCACTGCTTCATCGCCGATCAGGGCATGAGCGTGCTGGAAGGCTCACTCGGCATGCTGCCGCGCCGCCTGCTGGTGGATGAGGATATGGCCGACCGGGCCCGCCGCATTCTGATCGATGCCGGCCTCGGCGGCGAACTGCGCGACAGGACGTGAGCGGACGATGACCATCGGCCCCGCTGAAACTATCGACGCCTTCCATCGCGGCGCCTTTCATCTGGTGCAGCCGAAGGGCAGGGGCCATCGCGCCGGCATGGATGCGATGCTGCTGGCCGCCCTCGTTGCCGACGATCGCGCGATCAGGGTGGCCGATCTCGGCGCGGGCGCCGGTGCCGCCGGCCTTGCCGTCGCCTCGCGCCTTCCTAAGGCGCAAGTGGTGCTCTTCGAACGCTCTGCCGAGATGGCCGATTATGCCCGCCGCAGCATCCTGTTGCCGGAAAATGCCCATCTCGCCGCCCGCCTCAGTGTCGTCGAGGCCGATGTGACGCTGACCGCCAAGGCGCGCAACGATGCCGGCCTTGCCGATGAAAGCTTCCATCACGTGATCATGAACCCGCCCTTCAACGATGCCGGCGACCGGCGCACCCCCGATGCGCTGAAGGCCGAAGCCCATGCGATGACCGACGGCCTGTTCGAAAGCTGGATCCGCACGGCCGGCGCCATCATGATCCCGGGCGGGCAATTGTCGCTGATCGCCAGACCCCAATCGATAGCAGAGATCATCGATGCCTGCGGCCGGCGCTTTGGCGGCATCGAAGTGACGGCCATCCATCCGCGCCCCGGGGAAAATGCCGTCCGCATCCTGGTGACCGCCATCAAGGGCTCACGGGCGCGGCTGTCGCTGCGCGCGGCCCTCGTCATGCACGAAGAGGGAAGCCACAAATTCTCCCCTCTGGTCGACGATTTCAACAATGGCCGGGCGGCCTATCCCAGGCTTCGAACCCCTAGCCGGTGACGAAGTCGAAGAGCAGCTTGACGTTCAGCCCAGCGATCACGACCGCGATCACATAGGCGATGCCGCTCAGCCAGCGCGGCGCCACGAGTTCGCCCATCTTGGCCCGGCTGGCGGTGAACATCACCAGCGGGAAGACGGCGAAGGAAAGCTGCAGGCTGAGCACGACCTGCGTGAGGATCAGCAGTTCAGCCGTGCCCTGATTGCCGTACCAGATGGTGACGACCGCCGCCGGCACGATGGCGATAGCGCGGGTGATCAGCCGGCGCACCCAGGGTTTCAGCCGGATCTTGAGGAAGCCTTCCATGACGATCTGGCCGGCAAGCGTTGCCGTCACCGTCGAGTTGAGGCCGCAGCAGAGAAGCGCGATGCCGAAGAGCGTCGGGGCGATGGCGAGGCCAAGCAGCGGCGACAGCAGCGCATAGGCGTTGCCGAGCTCGACGACATCGGTCTTGCCATTGGCATTGAAGGCGGCGGCTGCAAGGATCAGGATCGAGGCATTGATCAGCAGCGCGAAACAGAGCGCGACGGTGGAGTCGATCGTCGCATAGGTCAGCGCCTCCTTCTTCTCAGGAATCGTGTGACCATAGGCCCGCGTCTGCACGATGCCGGAGTGCAGATAGAGATTGTGCGGCATGACGGTCGCACCGAGGATGCCGAGCGCCAGATAGAGCATTTCCGGGTTGGTGACGATCTCGGTCGTCGGGAAGAAGCCGGTGATGACGGCGCCCCATTGCGGATCGGCAAGAAAGATCTGCACGCCGAAGCAGAGCGCGATTACCCCAAGCAACGCGATGATGAAGGCTTCCACCCAGCGGAAGCCGAGTCTCTGCAGGAAGAGGATCAGAAAGACATCGAGGGCGGTGATGAGAACGCCGAGCTCAAGCGGAATGCCGAACAGCAGATTGAGACCGATTGCCGTGCCGATCACCTCGGCAATGTCGGTCGCGATGATGGCGATTTCCGCAAAGGCCCAGAGCGGCACTGAAACCCATTTGGGGAAGGCGTCGCGGCAGGCCTGTGCGAGGTCGCGGCCGGAGGCGATCGCCAGGCGCGCGCAGAGTGATTGCAGCACGATCGCCATCAGGTTGGAAAGCAGGGCGACGGTGAGCAGCGCATAGCCGAATTTCGAGCCGCCGGCGAGCGAGGTCGCCCAGTTGCCCGGGTCCATGTAGCCGACGGCGACCATGTAGCCCGGCCCGGCAAAGGCCGCCGCCCGGCGCCACATCGAGCTGTGACGCCCCGTTCCGACAGTGCGGTAGACATCCGACAGCGACGCCTCGCCGCGTTCGTGCCGCCAGCCGCTGTTTGCATTGGGATTGAGGGCGTCCATGCCATTTCCACCTGTTTATCGTCGGTGCACTATGACCGATTAGAATGATAATGCAAGTCATTCGCAACAAGAAAATCAATCCGGTGTTTTTCAGGAACGCGGCCATTGCGTTTGTCGTTCCAGCGCATACATGGATGCGATTGCGAAATGACGATCGTGCGACCCGAAGCGAAGGATGGGAAATGGCCGGATTCTTGAGAAAGCTGCTGCCGAAACGGTTCCGCAAGGAGGGCCTCACCATCCCCGTCGTCAGGCTGCAGGGCGCGATCATCAGCGGCGGCGGCCAGTTCCGCCCCACCCTCAATCTCGCCAATGTCGCCCCCGTCCTGGAAAAGGCCTTCGCCATGAAGGAGGCGCCGGCCGTTGCCATAACAATCAATTCGCCGGGCGGCTCGCCGGTCCAGTCCCGACTGATCTTCACCCGCATCCGCGAGCTCGCCCGCGAAAAGCAGAAGAAGGTGCTGGTCTTCGTCGAGGATGTCGCCGCTTCCGGCGGTTACATGATCGCGCTTGCCGGCGACGAGATCATCGCCGACGCCACCTCGATCGTCGGCTCGATCGGCGTCGTCTCCGGCGGTTTCGGCTTTCCCGAACTCCTGAAGAAGATCGGCGTCGAGCGCCGCGTCTATACGGCCGGCGAAAACAAGGTGATCCTTGATCCGTTCCAGCCGGAAAAGGAAAAGGATATCGAGTACCTCAAGAGCCTGCAGCTCGAAATCCACCAGGTCTTCATCGCAATGGTGCGCGAGCGCCGCGCCGGCAAGCTGACGGATGATGCGACGGTGTTTTCCGGCTTGTTCTGGAGCGGCACCCGCGGCCTCGAGCTTGGCCTCATCGATGGCCTCGGCGACATGCGCCAGGAATTGAAGCGGCGCTACGGCCAGAAGACCCGGCTGGAACTCGTCACCGCCGGCCGCGGCCTCTTCGGCCGCCGCATTCCCGGCGTATCGCCTGTTACACTCGAAGGCGCGGGGGCAGGTCTCGCAACAGGACTTGTCGAAGCGGCGGAAGAGAGAGCATTGTGGAGCCGCTTCGGGCTTTGAGAGGAGCAAGAGAGGGGCATGGCACAGCTTATCACGATCCTGGTCCTGGTGTTCTCAGCCTGGTGGCTCTACCGCCGCTTCGTGTCCGATGCCCGCAAGCTCGCCGAAAAATCGCGCCGCGCCGAAAAGGAACGCCAGACCGGCGCGATCGGCACGCTGGTCAAGGACCCCGTGACCGGGGAGTACCGGCTGAAGCGGGATGAGGAATAGATACAGCCTTGGATTTGCGTCATCCGGCTGCGGGTCCGCCGCGCAAACGTAGGTGGGCTGGGCACCCCCCTCTGTCCTGCCGGACATCTCCCCCACAAGGAGGGAGATCGGCTGGGCGTGACGGCTTCCCCAACCAACTGAGCATTGTGATTGTCGCTGCCGTTAGAGAGGGAGCGATGGTCAAGCCTCTTGCCAATCTCCACCCTTGTGGGGGAGATGTCCGGCAGGACAGAGGGGGGTGCCTAGCCCACCATCGCTGGATTGAGGTTAGGCGCAGTTAGGTTCCGCTTCCACATCGACGTTCGACCCCGACCGCCGCAAAACCCTTGACCCCTGCCGCCCTCCATGGCACCTGTCGCGCCGATAATTCCCAAGCCAGCGGTGCCATCCCATGTCAGCTCTCCCAGACCATATGAACCCGAAGCGCTCCTTTCAGGCGCTGATCCTGACCCTGCATAGCTACTGGGCGGATAAGGGTTGCGCGGTGCTGCAGCCCTACGACATGGAGGTCGGCGCCGGCACCTTCCACCCGGCAACGACCTTGCGCGCCCTCGGCCCCAAGCCGTGGAAAGCGGCTTACGTCCAGCCCTCCCGGCGCCCGTCGGATGGCCGCTATGGCGAAAACCCGAACCGGCTGCAGCATTATTACCAGTATCAGGTCATCCTGAAGCCGAATCCGCCCAATCTGCAGGAACTCTATCTCGGTTCGCTCGCGGCGATCGGCCTCGATCCGCTGCTGCACGACATCCGTTTCGTCGAGGACGATTGGGAAAGCCCGACGCTCGGTGCCTGGGGCCTCGGCTGGGAATGCTGGTGCGACGGCATGGAAGTCTCGCAATTCACCTATTTCCAGCAGGTCTGCGGCATCGAATGCGCGCCGGTCGCGGGCGAACTGACCTACGGCCTCGAGCGCCTTGCCATGTATGTCCAGGGCGTCGACAATGTCTACGACCTCAATTTCAATGGCCGCGAAGGCGACGAGAAGATCAGCTATGGCGACGTCTTCCTGCAGGCCGAGCAGGAATATTCGCGTCACAATTTCGAATTCGCCAATACCGAAATGCTGCATCGCCATTTCGTCGATGCCGAGAAGGAATGCCGGGCGCTGCTCGATGCCGGCGCGCCGGGCCAAAGCGACAATCAGCGCCTGCACAAATGCGTCTTCCCGGCCTATGACCAGTGCATCAAGGCCAGCCACGTCTTCAACCTGCTCGACGCACGCGGCGTCATCTCGGTCACCGAGCGCCAGAGCTACATCCTGCGGGTGCGCACGCTCGCCAAGGCCTGCGGCGAAGCCTTCCTGCTGACCGACGCCGGCGGCGTCAACCTGTCGAAAGAGGCGGCATGACGCAAAAGCCTGCCGGCCGTATCGTCCATATCAACGGCTGGCCAGGCACCGGGAAGCTGACCATCGGCCGCTTGCTGGCGAAAAGAATCGGCGCGCGGCTTATCGACAATCACACGCTGCTTAATCCAGCCGAAGCGCTTTTCGCCCGCAGCAACCCTCTGCATCTATCTCTGCGTGAGCAGATTCGGCGAGCTTTTTTCGACCATGCCGTGCGCGCTGATCCGGCTGAAAGTTTCGTCTTTACCGATGCTCTTGCCGATGACGAGCATGATAGTGCGATGTTCTCCTGGTATCGCGATCTTGCTGCCGCCAGAGGCGCGGATCTGGTCGCGGTTCTCCTCGATTGCGCGCCGGAGGAGAATGCCAGGCGCCTCATCTCTCCCGGCCGATCCGAGGCGCTCAAGCTGACGGATACGGTGAAGCTGCAACAGCTCCGGGCAAACTATAAACTGTTGCGCGGACTGGCTGAACACACGGTCGAAATTGATACGACGGACCTTTCGCCCGAGCAGACGGCGGCTCGAATTCTCACGCATATCGGTGTTTGACGACAGCCGAGGATGCCGGCGGCCTCACTGACGAGCGAGGCGGCGTAAGCACTCTCGAAAATTTCCGTCGCTCCAAGGCCAGACTTCTTTTGTATTGCGCAAACCATCACTACGTTGTCAGCTGTTGCGACAATGCAAGCTTCGGTATCTCTTTTGAAGAACGATTTTCTTTACTTTAAATTTTCAGATGAGAATTCCGCCGCCAGGATGTTGCGTCTTTTAGCATGGCTCAGCTTATGCTCGATGCTGGGCCTGCTGACCTCGTGCAGCGATTTTGACAAGGAGTTCACCGTCCGGTCGGCAAACAGTACGGTTGAAGTCTACACCGACGGCACTGCCTTTGTGTCGGAGCACTTCGACATCGCGGTAAAATTGGCGATGAATTACGGCGGCGTCTACGTCGATATCCCTCAACGCTTCGTGGATGCTGCGGGTGGTGTTCACTGGCGAGATTTCCAATTGGCCGCAGCCCGGCGCGACGGACTCGACGAATATTATTCCCGGGAAAATAATGTGCCCGGCTATTCGATCTACATAGGAGCGGAGCACTGCAAAGACTGCTCTGCAGATCTGCCCACCGGTCTTACAAAGATCCAGATCGCTTACTGGCTCGGACGCCTGGTTCGTCAGGAAGGCGACCGCGAGGTTCTCTTCCTGCCGGCCTATATGGGCCGCGTGCACGGCCAGGGCGCGAAAAAAACGCTTACTCTGAAGCTGCCGCCGGGCGGAACGTTGCGCCCTTCGCAACAGGACCGGGCGGCGGCCTATGACGTCACGCGCAGCGCACCGAATGAGCTCTTGGTGTCTATTCCAGCAGGCAAAGGGGATCGAGTCCTGCCTGATATCGAGATCGAATATCCCGCAGGGACCTTTGTGACCGTCACGAGCGGCAAGCGGATACAGTGGTGGCTTTCCGACCACTTTCTCCCCTTCATAAGCATTTTAGGGCCGCTGATCGTCGGTCTGGTCGCTATCCTCAAATTTCGACCGTACTGGCTTGTGCCTGCACCATCGATAACTGCCGACACCAAAATAACGCAAAGCATATCCCCCGCTCTGGCAGCCTATCTGTTCCGGAATTGGAAGGCAGACGCGGGAAAGGCGGCTTTCATGGCGTCTGTCTGCCATCTCGCGGTCAAGCGAACGCTTCGCATTTCCAGCCTGGGTGAGGATGCCGAGGCCTCGGACTTATTGGCGAAGCAAGACCGAAGGAAGAGCAAGGCGGGTCGCGCCAAATGGTATGATCTTCCGGCTGCGACGCGCTTGGTATTCAAGGGCATTGCAAAGGAACCGTCGGCCGGCGATCGGCGCAGAGTTAAAAATGCCCGGCCTGATGTGAGGGATGAATTGCACAGAACAGTCACTGAGGAATATCAGAAGATCAGAGGCAAAGATCGCTGCAGCCTGGCGGCTGCAGCATCGATTTTGGCTCTCGGCATTGCCGTCGCTTCCTTATCGGGCCTTTTGATCTTTTCCGCCGCCATCTCAGGGTTATTGTTCGTTGTTTTTCTAGTTGTAACCATGTTCCGCCATCCTGAGCGGTTTCCCGTGGCGACCGGCACCGCCGAGCAGTTCAAACAGGCGCTTGGTTTGATGGTGGGTCTTCCGGTGATGGTGATCGTCGCACTTGTCTATATCGGTACGACTGAGGTGATCAGCGAACAGTGGCCATTTTTGATGGCGATCTTGCTGCACATTGCCGGCATTATCGCCGTTTTGGCGATGTCGCGCATGCCAACGTCGAAGCAGCGGCGGATCCGCAACAACATCCTTAGTTTGAATCGTTATTTTCACGGCGAGATAGATGGTCCGGCAATGTCGGTCGAATGCTACGAGCACTATCTTCCTTTCGCTGTTGCCCTGAACGCCGAGCAACGCTGGACCGAGCGGTTCAATCTTTGGCGAGAAAGCGAAAAGATGGAGGCCTATGCTCCGGATTGGCGGAGCAGTTCTTAGAGAAACAGTGATGTAAAGGTCTGATTGAAATCGGCCGGAGAACGACCGCACCACGATGACTTTGTTACGCCGAATCACTAACGTGTGATCATCAAATCGGGGAGCCCATCTGCATGTATGTGATACTCGCGCTTATCGCTGTCATCGCGCTTTACATCGTCTTCATTTATAACGGCCTGGTTCGCTCTCGGCAGATGGCGGAGGAAGCCTGGTCGGGCATCGATGTGCAGTTGAAGCGCCGCGCCGATCTGATTCCGAACCTGATCGAGACAGTCAAGGGTTATGCCGCCCATGAAAAATCGACGCTCGAGGAGGTGGTTGCGCTGCGCAACAAGGCGCAGGCCGTGCCATCGGGCGATGTCGCCGGCAGGGCGCAGGCGGAAGGGCTGCTCGGCCAGGCGCTCGGCCGGGTAATCGCGCTCGCCGAAGCCTATCCCGATCTCAAGGCCAACCAGAATTTCGCCGAGCTGCAGGCGTCGCTTGAAACCATGGAAGGTGAGCTGCAGATGGCGCGGCGTTATTACAATGGCGCGGCCCGTGACCTCAACGTCAAGGTCGAAAGCTTCCCCTCCAATCTTGTTGCCGGCCAGTTCGGTTTTGCCAAGCGCGAGTATTTCGAAATCACCAACGAGGCCGATCGCGCCGTCCCCAGCGTCAAATTCTGACGATCCGCCATTTTGCCTTTGCGAGAAAGCGGTTAAGAGCAAAGGCAGATGGCGACGCGATTTAGCTTCGCTCATGGACGGAAGACATAGCATGACACGCACAGCCAAACTCACGATCATCCCGCCGGGCCGGCCGCTTTCGGGCCGCGCGATGCCACCTGGTTCGAAGTCGATCACCAATCGCGCCCTGCTGCTCGCCGGTCTTGCCAGGGGCACGAGCAGGCTGACCGGCGCGCTGAAGAGCGACGATACGCGCTATATGGCCGATGCGCTGCGCGCCATGGGTGTTACGATCGACGAGCCCGACGACACCACCTTCGTTGTCACCGGCAGCGGCAGGCTCACGCCGCCGAAGGCGCCGCTATTCCTCGGCAATGCCGGTACGGCCACGCGCTTCCTGACGGCTGCTGCGGCTCTCGTCGACGGCACCGTCATCGTCGATGGCGACGAGCACATGCGCAAGCGCCCGATCGGTCCGCTGGTCGAAGCGATGCGCAAGCTCGGCATCGATGCGAGCGCCGACACCGGCTGCCCGCCGGTCACCGTCAGAGGCACCGGCCGCTTTGAGGCCGATCGAATCCTGATCGATGGTGGGCTGTCCAGCCAATATGTTTCGGCGCTGCTGATGATGGCGGCCGGCGGGGACCGTCCGGTCGACATCGAACTTGTCGGCGAGGATATCGGCGCGCTTGGCTATATCGATCTCACCACCGCGGCGATGAAGGCCTTCGGCGCCAAGGTCGAAAAGACCAGCCCCGTCACCTGGCGCGTCGAGCCGACCGGCTATCGCGCCGCCGATTTCGTCATCGAGCCGGATGCATCCGCCGCGACCTATCTCTGGGCGGCCGAAGTGCTGAGCGATGGCAGGATCGATCTCGGCGTGCCGAACGATGCCTTCACCCAGCCGGATGCCAAGGCCTACGAGACGATCGCCAAATTTCCGCATCTGCCGGCCGAGATCGACGGCTCGCAGATGCAGGATGCCGTTCCGACCATCGCCGTGCTGGCCGCCTTCAACGAGACGCCGGTCCGCTTCGTCGGCATCGCCAATCTGCGCGTCAAGGAATGCGACCGCATCCGCGCCCTGTCCACCGGACTCAACAACATCCGCGAAGGTCTGGCGGTCGAGGAGGGGGACGATCTGATCGTCCACTCCGATCCTGCTCTCGCCGGTCAGACGTTGCCGGCCGAGATCGACACCTTTGCCGACCACCGCATCGCGATGAGCTTCGCACTTGCGGGCCTCAAGATCGACGGCATCACCATTCTCGACCCCGATTGCGTCGGCAAGACCTTCCCCGCCTATTGGCGGACGCTTGCCGCGCTTGGCGTGACCTATCGGGATAAGGATTGAAGCAAGGCGCAGCCGGGGCAGCCGGCGGGGAGACAGGGATGGGGCGTCGGTTTTTCGGTTTTTGCTTGGCGCTGCTCCTGATGGTCGCCGCCCCGGCGGCCTTTGCAGCCGAGGTGATCGACAGTTTCGCCTCCGAGATCGCGCTCGAAAAGAGCGGCGTGATGGCGGTGACGGAAACCATCACCGTCAATGCCGAGGGTAACCGGATCAACCACGGCATCTTCCGGGATTTCCCGCTCTATTTCACCGACGCCGGCGGCCGTCGCCGCAGCGTCGATTTCGACATGGTCTCGGTCACGCGCGATGGCGCGAACGAGCCCTGGCACACGGAATCGATATCCGGCGGTATCCGCATTTATGCCGGCTCCGCCGAGGTGACGGTGACGCCGGGCCGTCATCGCTACGTCTTCACATACCGGACCAACCGCCAGATCCGCTACTTCGACGATCACGACGAACTCTACTGGAACGTCACCGGCAATGGCTGGATCTTTCCGATCCGGTCAGTCACCGCAACCGTGAACCTGCCGCCTGATGTTCGCGCGACCGAGACGACCTTCTTTACCGGCCCGCAGGGCGCCAGGGGAAAGGATGCCCGTGTCAGCGAAAGCGGCGCCGGCATCGTCTTTTCCACCACCGCGCCTCTTGGCCCCAAAGAAGGCCTGACCTTTGCGATCCGCATGCCGAAGGGCTCGATCGATCCGCCGGGCGCGGACATGGAAAGCACCTGGTGGCTGAAGGACAACCGCAATTATTTCATCGGCTTCGGCGGCCTGATCCTGGTTTTTGCCTACTACCTCAGATCCTGGCTGAAGGTCGGCCGCGACCCCGCCCGAGGCGTCGTCGTGCCGCGCTGGGATGCGCCAGACGGCATCTCGCCGGCGCTGGTCAACTATATCGACAATAAGGGCTTCTCCGGCGGCGGCTGGACGGCGCTTGCCGCAACCGCGCTCAATCTTGCGGTGCGCGGCTATGTCAAGCTCGACGACCTCAAGGATTCGATCATCATCCGCGGCACCGGCAAACCGCTCGGCAAGGAGAAATTTCAGGCTGGCGAGGCCGAGCTCCTGAAAGTCGCCGGCGGCGAAGGCCGGACGCTGACGATCGATGAGGCGAATGGTGAGCGGGTTAAAACGATCGGCCAGTCCTTCCGTTCGGCGATCGAGAGGGAGCATCGCGGCAAATATTATAATTCCAACATCGGCTACACCACCGGCGGCGTTGCGCTGAGCGCCGCCGCCCTGGTGGCGTTGTTCGTCTTCGGCTCACTGGAGCCGGATACGATCGCGCTGATGCTGATCCCGATTGGCATCTCCGTCTTTATTGCCGTCTTCATCGCCGGTTTGGTCAAGTCGCTGCACCAGGGCAGATCGCTGTTCGCCAAGGTCATGGCCGTCATCGCCGCAGCGGTCGGCGTTTTTGTCGGCATCGGCATTCTTTCCATTATCGTCCTGACGCTTGCCTCGTCGCTGGTGGAATTGCACGAGACGCCGATGCTCTTTGCCGTCGGCGGCATCGTGCTGCTCAATGTCCTCTATTTCTTCATCATGGGCGCGCCGACCCCACTCGGCGCCAGAATGATGGACGGCATTGACGGCCTGCGACAATATCTGACGCTGGCCGAGAAGGATCGCATGAATATGGCCGGCGCCCCACAAATGTCGCCGCAGCATTTCGAGACGCTGCTGCCCTATGCGGTGGCGCTCGGCGTCGAAAAGCCCTGGTCGCGCACCTTCGAGACCTGGCTTGCGGCCGCTGCCGCCGGCGCGGCCGCAGCCTATGCGCCCTCCTGGTATTCCGGCGATTTCAACAGCGGCAGCTTCTCCGATCGCGTCGGCGGCTTCTCCTCGTCGATGGCCTCCACCATCGCGTCGACGATACCCTCGCCGCCGCCATCGAGTTCATCCTCCGGTTTTTCCGGCGGCGGCTCCTCCGGCGGCGGTGGAGGCGGCGGCGGAGGCGGGGGCTGGTAAGCTTTCCCGCTTGACCTTTCGGCCCTCGGCCCTTAACCGCCTGACGGAACAGGAAAGGGATCGCGCATGAAGGTTCTGTTGATCGGATCGGGCGGACGCGAGCACGCGCTCGCCTGGAAGCTGGCGCAATCGCCGTTGATGAGCGAATTCTACGCCGCCCCCGGCAATCCCGGCATTGGCGAACATGCGATCCTCGCGCCCTTGAATGTCGAGGATCACGAAGCGGTCGCCTCTTTCTGCAAGGACAAGGCGATCGACTTCGTCGTCGTCGGGCCCGAGGCGCCGCTCGTCGCCGGCCTCGCCGACCGGCTGCGCGCCGACGGCCTGGCAGTCTTCGGGCCCTCCGCCGGTGCCGCCCAGCTCGAGGGCTCCAAGGGCTTCACCAAGGATATTTGCGCCCGCTACGGCATCCCCACCGGCGCTTACCAGCGCTTCAACAACGCGCCGAAAGCCAAAGCCTATATTCGCGCCCAGGGCGCTCCGATCGTCGTCAAGGCCGACGGGCTGGCCGCCGGCAAGGGCGTGACTGTTGCGATGACGCTCGACGAAGCGCTCGATGCCGTCGACGACTGCTTCGAGGGCGCTTTTGGCGCCGCTGGCGCCGAAGTTGTCGTCGAAGCCTATCTCGATGGCGAGGAAGCGAGCTTCTTCTGTCTCTGCGATGGAAAACATGCGCTGCCGCTGGCGACCGCCCAGGATCACAAGCGGGTGGGCGAGGGCGATACCGGCGTCAATACCGGCGGCATGGGCGCCTATTCGCCGGCGCCTGTGATGACGGCCGAGATGGTCGAGCGGACGATGAAGGAGATCATCAAGCCGACGATACGCGGCATGGCCGAGAGCGGCCATCCCTTCTCCGGCGTATTTTTCGCCGGCCTGATGATCACGAAGAAGGGGCCGGAGCTCATCGAATACAATGTCCGCTTCGGCGATCCCGAATGCCAGGTGCTGATGATGCGATTGAAAAGCGATCTCCTGCCCTTGCTGCTTGCCACCGCCAACGGCACGCTCGATCAGGTGGAGGCCGAATGGAGCGACGATCCGGCGCTGACGGTGGTCATGGCTTCGAAGGGCTATCCCGGCACCTATGAGAAGAACACGCCGATCGAATTCCTGCCGGAGGCAGGCGAGGGCGAGAAGGTGTTTCATGCCGGCACGGGCATGAAGGACGGCGTGCTGGTCGCAACCGGCGGCCGCGTGCTCAACGTCACGGCATCGGGCGGCACGGTTGCCGAGGCGAAGGGCCGCGCCTATGCCCTGCTGGATAGGGTTCGATGGGAAAACGGCTTCTGCCGGCGCGACATCGGCTGGCGCGCGATCGAGCGCGAAAAAGCCTCGCGCGACGCATAAATCGTCGCGTTCCTTAAATTTTTATCCTTTCCCCTGACGGGATGGAAACGAAGCTGCGCTATACCGCTGTCGTAGTGAGACGGAGGTGCGTTGATGCGTCAGATTTTCCTCGGTGCGGCAGTCCTGCTGATGGCAGGCTCGGCGATGGCCTCCTCGATCGAGGTGATCGGCAAAACGGCAGGGCGTGCCGAAGGCAGCATCGTCACTGAACGCTGCACTGCTTGCCCGCCGCTACAGGCCGAGCAAAGCCGCAAGGACTATACGGTGCCGGAACTGAAACCCGGCGTCCTCCAGGCGAGCGAAGTTCGCGACGTCGGCGGCGAAACGAAGATCTTCCGCACCGAAGCCTGGATGGGCGGTTCGCCCGTCGTCTTTGTCAGCAAGGCAACGCCGGAAGCCTTGGCTGCCGCCGAACCTTCGATCTCGCCCGCGCCAGGCATCGACATGAACGCAATGACTGCAGCCGTCATTGGCGGCGATGCCCGGCCGGTTGCCGCCGGCATGGTTGAGCAGCCGCCGGCTCCCGATGTTTCCGAATTCAAGCTGCGTTTCTAAAAAACCACGGCATCAGAGGGCTGTGTGCCCCTAAGCCAATTTGAGCCGCTGCGACAGTTCCCTGCCCCTGCCCGATCAAAGTTTCGATCGCTTGGGGTTCCACTGCGGTGGAGCGGATGCACCCTCGAAGAGAAGCGGGGGTGCATTCCTGCTTTGAGGACCCGGCAGATCCGCAGAGCCAAAACGAGCGATATTCGACTATGAGGTGAAACTCACCGATTGTCTTAGTAACTCAGCCCCCTGATTTTTAGGGAAATTCGCGTCAGTTCGAATAAAATTAAAGCTTTCTTATTGAGTCACCTTCAATTCTTATTCGCCGGTCGCAGCATGTTGTTTAGCAGCGGTAGACGCGTCCTTCTCAGATGCGCTCGCACAGGCGGTAGAAGACCGCACCGGAATGTATTCGCTCATTCCCTTTGCGAGGAATCATGAAAAATCTAAAGATATCGAAGCAGCTCATATTGCTGATCGTCGGCTTGATGGCGGCCTTTGCGATCGCCACGTCCCTGCAGATCCGCTCCTCGGTCGATGCGATTTACAAGGAGCGTTACGACATGCTCCGTGCCGAGGTTCAGTCGGCGATCTCGGTTCTCAAGCTTTACCAGGCCAAGGTCACCGCAGGCGAAATGACGCTGGAGGATGCCCAGAAGCAGGCTTACGCCACCGTCAACGGCATGAAATACGATCCTGACGGCTATTTCTTCGGCTATAGCTACGATGTCCAGATGATGTTTCACTACGATGCCTCGAAGGTCGGACAGAACCTGAAGGGGCAGCCGGACAGCAAGGGCAAGCTCTATCGTGAAGAGCTGGTCAAGCTCGGTCGGCAGGGTGGCGGTCTCGTTGAATTTTATTCCACCAGCAAGCCGGGCCAGCCGGCCGGCGATTATCGCAAGACGGCCTATGGCCAGGCCTTCGACCCCTGGAAGGTTGTCGTTGTCACCGGCGTCTATATGGATGATCTCGATGCCCAGATTAACGGTACGATCCTGACCGCGCTCTCCGGCAGCATCGTTCTCTTCGTCCTTGCCATGGCGGCTGCCTACGTCGTCATTCGCGGCATTTCTGGCCCTCTCAACAATGTCCATGCCGCCCTGAAGGCGGTCTCCGAAGAGGACGTTTCCATCGCCATCCCGCATACCGGCATGAACAATGAGGTCGGCATGATGGCGAAGGCGACGCTGTCGCTGCAGGAAAAGATCCGCGAACGCCATCAGATGTCCGATCGCGAGGCGGCCCAGCAGCTGGCGCTGGAAAGCGAGCGCGAAAACAACCTGCGCCAGCAACAGGACGAGGCCGCCCTCCAGGCCCGCGTCGTGGCGACGATCGGCCAGGCGCTGGAACTGATCGCCCGCGGCGACCTGACGGTCCGCTGCGCCGATCTCGGCCAGAAATACGCCGCCCTTCGCGACAACTTCAACGATGCGCTGTCGCATCTTGAGGCTGCCATGGCCAAGGTCAGCGCCAAGGGCAGTGATATCGGCATCAGCAAGGAAGAGATCCGCCGCGCCTCCAACGAGTTGTCGCAGCGCACCGAGCGCCAGGCCGCAAGCCTGGAGGAAACATCCGCCGCCCTCGATGAGCTCACGGTTGCCGTCCGCCAGACGGCCGATGGCGCCCATGAGGCGAGCAAGCGCGTGCATGCCGTCAGTGCCGAGACCACCCACAGCGATGCGATCGTCAGCCAGGCGATCGAGGCGATGAGCGGCATCGAGAAATCGTCTTCGGAGATATCAAAGATCATTGGCGTCATCGACGAGATCGCCTTCCAGACCAACCTCCTGGCTTTGAACGCCGGCGTCGAGGCTGCCCGTGCCGGCGAATCCGGCAAGGGTTTTGCCGTCGTCGCCCAGGAGGTGCGCGAACTTGCCCAGCGCTCCGCCGCCGCGGCAAAGGAGATCAAGGACCAGATCGCCCGCTCCTCCAGCCAGGTCGAACACGGCGTCCGTCTGGTCGGCGAGGCAGGCGAGGCGCTGAAGCGCATCTCCGACCAGATCAAGGCCGCCAACGAGATCGTCGCCAAGATCGCCCACAGCGCCTCCGAGCAGGACACGACGCTGCGCTCAATCTCCTCGTCGGTGAACCAGCTCGACGCCGCCACCCAGCAGAACGCCGCCATGGCCGAAGAGACCACTGCATCGGCCGAGACGCTCGCCAGCGACACCGACGAATTGATCGATCTCATCCGCGGCTTCCGGGTCGGCAATGCCGGCGCTGCTCCCGTTGCACATCAGGGTCGCCGCGCGGCCTAAACGGCGCGGAGGCAACAAGCTTTTTTATCACGAAATTCTTAGCGGCCGTCGGTTCTCCGGCGGCCGTGTCATTTGGAGGCCTATCGTGCGATGCGCTCGATCAGCCGCTCGATCTCCCGATCGGAAAACACTTCGATGCCGGCCGCTTTCAGTGCTGCCGCCGTGACGCCGCTGCCGGCCTGCCGGCGGCCGGAAAACGTGCCGTCATAGATGAACCCAGACCCGCAGGACGGGCTGCCGTCGATGAGCAGCGCAAAGCGGCAACCGGTCTGGCGTGCGAGCGCCACGGCATTTCCGGCCGCCTGCTGGAACTCTTCCGTCACATCGCCGCCCGTCAGCTCTATAACCCGAGCCGTGCCGGCCAGAACCTCTTCGCCGGTCGCTCCATCCGCGATCTCCGCCGGCGGCCGCGGCACCGGCATGCCCGCGGATATCTCCGGACAGATCGTCACCAACCGCCCTTCGGCCCGCCATCTCTCGATCGCCGGGTGAAGCAACGGCTTCGCCCGCCCGTCATAACGGACGGCGTGCCCCACGAGGCAGGCGCTGACGAGAATCTTGTTTTGCATGGCTGCTTGAGTAACCGCATTGGGGCGGTGATGCTAGGGTTGGATCATCGATGTATGGTGACCGACCAAAACAAACCGCACAAGCAGAGTGCTTGGCATGGATGCTCGGGTCAAGGCAGGTCAAGGCCGAGCATGACGGAGAGATGGGCGGCACTGTTGGCAAGAAAGGACGTCTGCATCTTTCCCATGAAAAGCTGGCTGCGCTCTGGGAAACTGAATTCGAAGTCGCTGATCGTATTGCGTCTGCGGCGCCGCATTTGGCGCAGTGCTCACTCCCCACTCCGTCATCCTCGGGCTTGACCCGAGGATCCATGCGGCAAGCACAGCGTTCGCGTTAGCACTGGCGAGAGCACCCAGCTCAAAATCCGCTCACCCCGAAATCTTCGAGAAATCAGCCACCGTTCCCGTTGCCTCGCGGATCAACCGCAGCAGGGCAAGACGGTTGGCGCGGATCGCGGCATCCTCGTCGTTGACGAGCACCTCTTCGAAGAAGCGGTCGACCGGGCCGCGCAGCTTGGAAAGCGCCTCCATCGCCGAGCGGAAATCCTCCGCGGCAACGGCGTTCGCCGCATCCTCCGAGGCACTCGTTATGGCGGCGAACAGCTCCTTCTCGGCATCGAGCCTGAAGAGCGCCGGCGAAACGCCGTCGGCGATGACGGTGCCCTTCTTCTCCTCGGCGGCGAGCAGCTGCGTGGCGCGCTTGGTGCCGGCAAGCAGGTTCTCGCCGTCCTCCGAGGTGATGAAAGCCGTCAGCGCTTCGACGCGGCGCGCCACCATCAACAGGTCGTCGGCTTCAGGCGTCAGCACGGCATCGATCAGATCGTGCCGGGCGCCCTGATCGCGCAGATAGACTTTGAGACGATCATGAAAGAAGGAGAGCAGATCACCATCCTTGGTCGTCGCCAACAGCGGCAGGCGGATCCGTCGCTCGAGCAGAATGCGGACGACGCCGAGGGCTGCTCGCCGCAGGGCGAAGGGATCCTTCGAGCCCGTCGGCTTTTCGTCGATCGCCCAGAAGCCCGTCAGCGTGTCGAGCTTGTCGGCCAGCGCCAGCGTGATCGCCACCTTGTCGTCCGGCACGCGGTCTGAGGGGCCTTGCGGCTTGTAATGGTCCTCGATCGCCGCGGCGACGGAGGCGTTCTCGCCCTGCAGCACCGCATATTTGCGGCCCATCAAGCCCTGCAGTTCCGGAAACTCGCCAACGGCTTCGGTGCGCAGATCCGCCTTGGCGAGCACGGCGGCGCGATCGACGAGAGCCGCGTCGGCGCCGATAATTTTCGCGAGCTCCGATGCCCGCGCGCGAATGCGGGCGACGCGCGCGCCTTGTGTGCCAAGCTTGGCATGGAACGTCACCTCGAGCGCGTCGAGCTTGGCCATGCGCTGGTCGAGCGGCTTCATCAGGTCGAGGCCGAATTTTGCCGCAGATGCTTTCAGCGTATCGAGATCGGGCATATCGCCCTGGTCGCGCTTCCAGAAATGCAGGGCATCCGAAAGCCGGGCGCGCACCACCTTGCCGTTGCCGTGGACGATTTCCTTGCCGCCGTCGCTCGCCTGGATGTTGGAGACGAGAACGAACCTGTTCGACAGCGTCTCTTCACCCTGCCTGCGGGTTACGAAACACTTCTGGTTGGTCTTGATCGTCAGCCGGATGATCTCCGAGGGGATGGAGAGATAATCCTCCTCGAAGCTGCCCATGAGCACCTGCGGCCATTCGACGAGGCCGGAGACTTCCTCCAGCAGGCCTTCGTCTTCCACCAGTTCGAGCCCGTTGGCAAAAGCGATGTCGCGCGCGTCATGCAGGATGATGTCCTTGCGCCGCTCGGCGTCGAGGATGACTTTCGCCTTTTCCAGGCTCGCCACGTAATCGTCGAAACGCCGGACGGTGATTCCCTCGGGCGCGTGGAAGCGATGGCCGTAGGTGATGTTGGAGGCGGTGATGCCGTCGATTTCAAACGGGATGACGGTGGTTTCCTCATGCTCCGGGCCAAAGGTGCAGACGATCGACTGCAGCGGCCGCACCCAGCGCATTGCGCCGGGCTTGGAGGAAGCCTTGCCCCAGCGCATCGATTTCGGCCAGGGGAAATCGCGGATGATGCCGGGCATCACTTCGGCGACGATCTCTTCCGTCGCGCGGCCGGGTTTGGAAATCACAGCGACGTAGAAATCGCCCTTCTTTGGGTCGCTCACCACCTGGGCCTCGGAGACGGACGAAAGGCCGGCGCCGCGAAGAAAGCCCTCGATCGCCTTCTCGTTGGCGTCGGTCCGCGGCCCCTTGCGCTCCTCGCGCACATCGGCCGAGCGCGCCGTCAGGCCGTGAATGTCGAGCGCCAGCCGTCGTGGCGTCCAGTATTCGCGCGCGCCTTCATAGGACAGGCCGGCTTCGACGAGCGCATCGGTGACGAGCTTCTTCAGGTCGCCCGCAGCCTTGCGCTGCATGCGGGCCGGAATCTCTTCGGAGCGAAGTTCGAGAAGAAGGTTTGGCATGTCACTCTTTTCCTTGCGCCCGCGGGCAGGGCGATCCAAAAACGTTGCTTCTGCTATCAAAGAATGCCGCATCTGCACAACCGCAAAAACGGAAGAGAGCAATGGGGTAGTGGGCAACGGTTGGCGTTGTGCCGTGTAGCCCCAACCCGTCAACTTCCGCTGTGGAAACCCCAGTCGGGCATTGCCTTGCCGCTTTTCGCCGCTATGGTCCCGCAACTTTCGTCGACATAGGGAATCCCATGGCCGCAGACCTCCGTTTTCTCGCAGCCCGCATCTCTTCCGAAATCAATGCCCGGCCCGACCAGGCCAAGGCCGCCATCGAGCTGCTCGACGAGGGGGCCACCGTGCCCTTTATCGCCCGCTACCGCAAAGAAGTGACGGGCGGGCTCGATGACACGCAGCTGCGCGATCTCGCCGAGCGGCTGGTGTACCTGCGCGAGCTCGAGGCCCGGCGCGACACGATCGTCGAATCGATCACCGGCCAGGGCAAGATGACTGAGGAGCTGATGGCCAAGGTCGCGGGTGCCGCAACCAAGGCGGAGCTCGAGGATCTCTATCTGCCCTATAAGCCGAAGCGGCGTACCCGCGCCGAAATCGCCCGGGAACGCGGCCTCGGCCCGCTTGCCGAGGCGATCCTTGCCGATCGCGGCCGGGAGCCAGCGGTGCTCGCTGAAGGCTTCGTCACGGCTGATGTGCCCGACGTGAAGACGGCGCTTGAAGGCGCGCGTGATATCATCGCCGAAGCCATTGCCGAAAATGCCGACCTGCTCGGCAAGTTGCGCGCCCATATGCGCCAGGCTTCGCTGCTGAAAGCCAAAGTCGTCGACGGCAAGCAGGCGACGGGTGAGAAGTTTTCCGACTATTTCGATCACTCGGAACGCTGGGCGACCGCGCCCGGCCACCGGGCGCTTGCCATGCTGCGCGGCTGGAACGAGGAGGTGCTGACGCTGACGATCGAGGCTGATGCCGAGACCGCCTCGCCGAATAAGCCGGTCGAACGGATGATCGCCGCTGCCTACGAGATCGGCACGAGTCGCCCCGGCGACCGCTGGCTGATGGAGGTCGCCAGCTGGACTTGGCGGGTTAAGCTTTCCATGTCGCTGTCGCTCGATCTGATGCGCGAGCTGCGCGAAAGGGCCGAAGAGGAAGCGATCCATGTCTTCGCCCGCAATCTCAAGGACCTGCTGTTGGCCGCACCCGCCGGCTCGCGCGCAACGATGGGGCTCGATCCCGGCATTCGCACCGGCGTCAAGGTCGCTGTCGTCGACGGCACCGGTAAGGTGGTGGCGACATCGACCGTCTATCCCTTCCAGCCGAAGAACGACGTGCGCGGCGCCCAGATCGAACTCGCCTCGCTGATCCGCAAGCACAATGTCGAGCTGATCTCGATCGGCAACGGCACCGGCAGCCGCGAAACGGAAAAGCTGGTCGCCGACATGCTTGCCGAGCTGCCGGCCCCAAAGCCGACCAAGGTCATCGTTTCGGAAGCGGGCGCCTCGGTCTATTCCGCCTCCGCGACCGGTGCGGCGGAGTTTCCCGATCTCGACGTATCGCTGCGCGGCGCCGTCTCCATCGCGCGCCGCCTGCAGGATCCGCTCGCCGAACTCGTCAAGATCGAGCCGAAATCGATCGGCGTCGGCCAGTATCAGCACGATGTCGATCAGCAGAAGCTGTCGCGTTCGCTCGATGCCGTCGTCGAAGACGCGGTGAACGCCGTCGGCGTCGATTTGAACACCGCTTCGGCGCCATTGCTCGCCCGCGTCTCCGGCCTCGGCCCGTCGATCGCAGAGGCCATCGTCCGCCACCGCGACAGCGAGGGCCGCTTCGAGACGCGCCGTGATCTGCTGAAGGTCGCAAGACTCGGCGGCCGCACCTTCGAGCAATGCGCCGGCTTCCTGCGTATCCCGAACGGCAAGGAGCCGCTCGATGCCTCCTCCGTCCACCCGGAGGCCTACGGCGTCGCTAAGAAGATCGTCGCCGCCTGCGGCCGCGACCTGCGCGCCCTGATGGGCGACAGCGCCGTCTTGAAATCGGTCGATCCGCGCCAGTTCATCGATGAGAAATTCGGCCTGCCAACGGTCAAGGATATTATCGCTGAGCTGGAAAAGCCCGGCCGCGACCCGCGTCCGAGTTTCAAGACCGCGACCTTCGCCGAGGGCGTCAATGAAATTTCCGACCTCAAGCCCGGCATGGTGCTGGAAGGCACGGTCACCAATGTCGCCGCCTTCGGCGCCTTCGTCGATATCGGCGTGCACCAGGACGGTCTGGTGCATGTGTCGCAGCTCGCCGATCGTTTCGTCAAGGACCCGCATGAGGTGGTCAAGGCGGGCGATGTCGTCAAGGTGCGGGTGGTGGAAGTCGATGCCAAGCGCAAGCGCATCGGCCTTTCGATGCGCCGCGACGATGGTTCTTCTGCGTCTCAGCCGAGGGGTGATTCCCGCGCAAGTCAGGGCGCCCGGCCGCAGAATGAGCGCCGGCCCGCAGCTCCGAAAGCGGAGGGCCAGGGTGCTTTCGGCGCTGCACTCGCTGAAGCCATGAAGCGAAAATAAGGATTTAGCCGGGATTCTGGCAAAAATGCCACAGTTTGGCAGCGTTCTGCGCTGACTGCTAAATCCGGCGCTTGTAAGGCGAGTGAGAGCTATTAAGTTGATGTGACCATCCTGTCACATTTGCGAGGCGTCCATGGCGTCGGCTTTCTTATCGATCGTCCAGCAAATCATCCGCAAGGGTTCGTTGAAGCTTACCCTTGCCAACGGCGAGACCCACGTGATCGGCGACGGCACCGGCGATATGGTGGTCGCCCGGCTTGCCGATCAGGAGGCTGAAGACGCCATCCGGCGCGACCCGACGATGAAGCTCGGCGAGATGTACATGCAGGGCCGGTTCATTCTCGAACAGGGCAACATCTATGATTTCCTGTCGCTGGTGAAGCAGAACACCACCAATGAGATCTTCGATTTCAAGATGGCTGCACTGCTCGTCGGCCGCATTGCCTGGCAGCAATTGAAGAGCCGCGTGCCGGTCAATCGCAACAAACGCAACGTCGCCCACCATTACGATCTCTCGGCCAAGCTCTTCGATCTATTTCTGGATGAGGACTGGCAATATTCATGTGCCTATTTTAACCCGGCGGACATCAGTCTCGACGAGGCGCAACTCGCCAAGAAACGCCATATCGCAGCCAAGCTGCTGCTTAAGCCCAACCAGCGCATCCTGGAAATCGGCTCCGGCTGGGGCGGCATGGGCATGTATCTGGCGGAGGCGACGGAGGGAGCCGATTTCACCGGTATAACTCTGAGCGAAGAGCAGCTGAAGGTCTCCCGCGCACGCGCCGAAAAACGCGGTCTGTCCGAGCGTGTTCGTTTCGAGCTGCAGGACTATCGCACCATGAACGGCCGGAAGTTCGACCGCATCGTCTCGGTCGGCATGTTCGAGCATGTCGGCATCGGCAACTACGGCAATTTCTTCCGCAAGGTCTCGGACCTGCTCGACCACAATGGCGTCATGGTGCTGCATTCGATCGGCCGTCCGAAGCCGAGTTTCGGCACCAATGCCTTCATCGAGAAGTATATTTTTCCTGGCGGCTACATCCCTTCCGTCGGCGAGGTGCTGCCGCCGCTCGAGAAGGCCGGGCTGCTGGTCAAGGATGTCGAAATCCTGCCGATGCATTACGCCTATACGCTGCGCCACTGGCGCGAGCGTTTCGTGGCGCGCAAGGCCGAGGCGGTGGCCCTTTACGATGAACAGTTCTTCCGCATGTGGGAATTCTATCTCGCCGGTTCCGAAATGGGCTTCCGCTGGGATGAGCTGTTCATCCTGCAGATCCAGATCGCCAAGAACCAGTTCGCCGTTCCCGACAACCGCAACTACATCGCCGAGAATGAAGCCAAGCTGAAGGAATTCGAGGCGCGGCGGGCGCCGCTGGAAAAGGTGACGTTCTGAACCGCCGCAGCATTTGGAATGAAAGGGAATGCGGATGAGCAGTGCGTTTCCCGAAATATATCTGGTTCGACACGGTGAAACCGAATGGAGCCTGTCCGGGCGCCATACCGGGCGCAGCGATATTTCCTTGACGGCGAATGGTGAGACTGCGGCTCGAAAACTTGCCGAGCGGCTGGCCGGCCTTTCCTTTTCCGCCGTCTGGTCGAGCCCGTCGACGCGAGCCCGCAACACCTGCGCGCTCGCCGGCTTCGGAGCGGGCGCTCTGATCCGCGACGATCTCGCCGAATGGGATTATGGCGCATATGAAGGCGTCACGACAAAGGCGATCCTGGCGGAACGTCCCGGCTGGCAGCTCTTTCGCGACGGCTGCCCGAACGGCGAAACGGCTGCCGATGTCGGTGCCCGCGCCGATGCCGTCATCCATGCGCTTCGCCAAGCGGCAGCGCCCATCCTGATCTTTTCCAGCTCGCATTTCCTGCGCGTGCTGGCCGCCCGCTGGCTCGGCCTGCCACCGCAAGGCGGTGCGCACTTCGTGCTCGATACAGCCAGCATCAGCGTGCTCGGCTATGAGCACGACCTGGCCGAGCCGGTCATCCGCCGCTGGAACCAGAGATAGGGCAAATTCCATAGCTGGCGTCGGCCCGTGCGGCCCCCTCATCCGACCCTTTCGGGCCACCTTCTCCCCGCTGGGGAGAAGGGGACGTGTCGCGAGGTCTCAATCCCCTCTTCCCCCAAGCGGGAGAAGGTGCCCGTAGGGCGGATGAGGGGGCCGCACGGCATGAGTTTCATGAGTTTCACTGTGGTTAACATTGGGGTAACGACATCAGGATAAGTCTAGCGGCCGCCGCTCTCCGCGGCTTTGTTTTTGCGTTTCCTGGAGTGCGGACGTGTCTCATCGATCACTCGTATCGATTTCTTTTCTTATTGCTTTTTCATCCGTTGGTTCGGCCACCGCGCAGGAAAGCGGCCAGCATTTCTGGTCCGGCGACTGGTATCTGAGCGTTGGTGTCGCCGGCTTTTCTGCGCCGAAATTCGAGGGTTCACGGCGTTATGAATTTCGGTTCAGCCCGCTGATTTCGGCCGGCCGGCAGGGCTCGGCTCCACGCTTTTCCTCGCGCAACGACAATCCGTCCTTGGCCCTCATGGATAATGGCACCTTCCGCGCCGGCATCGTCGGCAAATTCGTGCCTTCGCGCGATGAGGGCGACGGTCACGAGCTGAAGGGCATGAAGAAGGTCAAATGGGGAGCGGAAGCCGGTGGCTTCGTCGAAGTTTATCCGACCGATTTCCTGCGCGCCCGCGCCGAAGTTCGCCAGGGCATCCGCTCGCATGACGGCGTCGTTGCCGATCTCGCCGTTGATGCCTTCACCGATATCGCCCCCAACCTGCAACTGTCAGGCGGTCCGCGCGCGACATTCGCCACCAGCGGCTATTATGACGCTTATTACGGCGTCAACGCCAAACAGGCGGCGGCGAGCGGGCTTGATCAATACAAGCCGTCGTCGGGCATCCAGTCCTATGGCGCCGGTGCGGCTCTGACATGGAAGGCGACGGAAAACCTGTCGGCCAGCTCTTTCCTCGAATATAAGCGACTGGCGGGTCCGGCGGCCGACAGCAGTCTCGTGCGGCAGCGCGGCTCGAAGAACCAGGTGCTCATCGGTGTCTCGGCGACCTACAGGTTCAATTTCTCTCTGCAGTGATCAAATCATGTCCCGGAAGTGTGCCGCGGTTCCGGGCGTCATGCATCACAAAGAGCCAAAGCGCATTACAGGAATCAGATTTGATGCGACACGCTTCTGGCGCCGTCGCGATCGCTTCTTGACCGGATCGCCAGCCCGCCGCTAGATGGATGGCATGCAAGATACCGGCGAGTTCAACGATCGCGTCTCCGACGCACCTTCCGATAACTGGGTTTACCGGACCCTGCCGCCATGGCTCTGGCCTTATGCGCAGCTTGCACGCTGGGATCGCCCGATCGGCTGGGAGCTCTTGATGTGGCCGTGCTTCTGGTCGGCCACGCTCGCCTCCAACGCGGCGATCGGCCAAGGGCTCTATTCCGGCAGCCTGCTGGTGTCCCACCTTTTCCTCTATTTTATCGGTGCCGTCGCCATGCGCGGCGCCGGCTGCACCTATAACGATCTCGTCGATCACGAGATCGACATGGAAGTGGCGCGCACCCGTTCGCGTCCGCTGCCCTCCGGCCGCGTCACCCGCGGACGCGCGAAGATCTTCATCGGCATTCAGGCGCTGGTCGGCCTCTTCGTGCTCTTGCAGTTCAACTGGTTCACCGTCTTTCTCGGCCTGCTTTCGCTCGGCATCGTGGCACTTTATCCCTATGCCAAGCGCTTCACCGACTGGCCGCAATTTTATCTCGGCCTTGCCTTTTCCTGGGGCGCGCTGATGGGCTGGGCCGGCATTCTGGGCGGCCTCTCCTTTGCCGCCCTCCTGCTTTATGCCGCCTCCATCGCCTGGACGATTGGTTACGACACGATCTATGCGCATCAGGACAAGGAGGATGACGAGCTGATCGGCGTGCGCTCCACCGCGCGTCTCTTCGGCGATAACACGAGGCAATGGCTGATCGGCCTTTATGGGCTGACGCTGGTGCTGATGTTTGCGGCCTTCGCGCTCGCCGGCGCCAATCTGATCGCCTTTCTGGCATTGTTCGGCGCGGCCGGCATGTTCGCCTGGCAGATCATCCGCCTTGATATCAACGATCCCGCCCAATGCCTGGCGCTCTTCAAGTCGAACAACCGCGTCGGCCTGACCATATTCGCCGGGCTGTTCTTTTCGCTGCTCTTTGCCATTCCCTGAATGGAATGGTTCGTGAAACGATAAACCCGGCACGAGGGCCGGGTTTCGCTTCTTCCAGATCTTCCTGCCGAGATGGCACAGTCGCGATTTCGGTCAGTTGCGGGCAATGATTTCCTTGCCTTCGATCTTCATGGCGACCCCCAGCTGCCCAGTGGTGCGACGCACGAGGAAGCGCGGACGGCGATTGGCGAAGTAGGAATGACGGCGACGCGGCTTGAGGTCACTGGTGCGCAGCGCCCCGATATGGTCTTCGAGCGGCCGGGCGACGCCATCTGCCTCGACCATCAGCATCGGAATGCGGAAGGCCTCCGACCAGCTGCGCCAGTCGGCGGCGATGTCGCTGAGATCGTGGGCGACGAGCAGCGGAATGCAGAGTTCCGGATCCGCATGGTGAAGTTCGAGCGTGACGGTGACCTCGCCGTCGCCATGGTCGATCGCGCGGGCGGCGACACCCTTGAAGACGCGCCTCGGCAGGGCAATCGAGAGCGGCAGACCGCTGGAGGGAAGGACTTTCCGCAGCACTGCGCCGCGTTCGTCTATCGTGATGCTGACATCATCCGAACAATCATGGATGGCGTAGCTGATTTGCTGCGGGAAGCGGGACGGATCGAGACGCAGCGTCGTGCCAGCCCAAACGGGCTTCAAAACGGGATTGTTCATTTCATTCTACCCTTGTCTTACCTGAGAGCCGGTTTGCGGTCTTCTCCTCGGGACTTTTCGTCCTCTATGGCCGACAATAGGCGGCCCCCCTTCCGTACTGCTTAAAAATTGCGGTTAAGAAAACTTTGCCTCCCCTGATGGTTATCAAAACCGAATCCGGCAGGGTTTCCGGAAGGTGAACGGCTCGCTGACCTGAAATGGCGCAGTCGAAAGGTAAGTCTCGGGTAAGTTTTGCGTGGCAAAATGGACGCACCAGCAGTTCGTCGTTCTTTTAGAGATTTTGCCGAAAAGGGCGCTTTTCATGATCACGGCTTCCCTCGCTTACACGATCCTGTCGAAGGACATGACGTCGAGCTTGAACAAGGTCGCCTCGCAGGCGACGGTCAAGAAGGATGCCCAGTACTACGCCGACAATATCAACAAGGTCAAAGACGTCGACGACTTTCTCGGCGATTACAAGCTCTACAGCTACGCCATGAAGGCCTATGGCCTCGAGGATATGACCTATGCCAAGGCCTTCATGAAGAAGGTGCTCGAAAGCGATCTCACGGACCCGAACAGCTACGCCAACAAGCTCTCCGATACGCGCTACCGTGAATTCGCGGCCGCCTTCAACTTCAATGCGCCCGAGAAGGACGTGCAGACCGACGCGCAGGAAGACGAGCTCATCGGCCTCTACAAGCAGTCCTTCGTCGATGCCGACAAGGCGGCGGCCACCGAGAGCACCTATTACAGCAACAATATCGACAGCGTGCAGACCGTCGACGACCTGGTCAACAACACCCGGCTGCGCACCTATGTGCTGAAGGCCTTCAAGATCGATCCCACCTATGCCTCGAAGGATTTCCTGCGGCAGGTGCTGACGAGCGATCTCAGCGACCCGACAAGCGTCGTGAACGCGCAGGGCGGCGACAAGTACAAGGCTCTTGCCGCCCAATTCAGCTTCAATGCCGACGGTACGGTCAACGGCAGCGCCCAGACCGCGACGCAGAAGGCGTCGATCATCGAGACCTATACGCTGAATAACCAGTCCGTCATCATCGACAATTCCGTCGGTTCCGATGTCGTCTATGTCAGCAAGACGGCGGCCGAATACAACCAGGCCTATTATACTGCCAAGATCGGCACGATCACCAATGTCGACGATCTCGTCGCCGACAGTCGTCTGACGTCCTATATCAAGACCGCCTACAGCATGGGCGCCGATTTCACCGCGCCGGCGCTGCGCATGGTGTTGACCGACCCCGGCTACGCCCAGCTGATGGGCTTCACCAATGTCTACAACGCCTTCAATTTCAAGGCCGACGGCACGACATCGACAACGGCGCGTGCACAGACGATCGCCCAGTCGAACAAGCTGAAGGACGCGGCGGCAAGCACCGCCAATTATTATAGCGTGACCTCGCGGTCGAGCAGCATCACTAATGTCGACGACCTGCTCGCCGACAGCGTTCTGGCACGCTATATCAAGGATGCCTATGGCCTCGGCAGCAGTTTCAGCAATGCCGAGCTGAAGAGCATTCTGACGGACTCGACCTATGCCGCCGCCCAGGGGCATGCCGATCTCAATGCCGACTTCAACTTCCAGGCTGACGGCTCGATCAACGGGTCGGTGATTCAGACCGACGCGCAGCGCAAGTCGACCACCGACAAATCGGCGGCGAACGCAACGCACTTCAACAGCATGATCGGCAATGTCACCAATGTCGACGACATCATGTCAGATCCCGTCGCCGTCAGCTATCTCAGAACCAGCATGCAGATCGCCGACAGCGTCTCCGACGCAACGCTGAGGAGCTTCCTCGTCGATCCCTCGGCGGCCAGCGCCCAGGGCTACAGCGACGTCCACGATCTGTTCAATTTCAAAACGGACGGCTCGGTCGCGACCCTCTATGCCACGCAGAGCGCGGCGCAAAGCGCCAGCACGGCAAGCAAGGCCGACGATGCCGCCGTCTATTACCAGGCAACCATCGCCGGCATCTCCAATGTCGACCAGCTGCTGGCCGACCGGCGGCTGAATAATTTCATCCGCAACGCTTACGGCATCCCCTCGACCGTCAGCGATGTCGATCTGCGCGCTATCCTGACCGATCAGAGCGGCACCGGCACCTATGCCGACGTCGCTGCCGCCTTCAACTTCAAGGCGGACGGTTCGCTCGAGGACGGCACGGCGGCACAGACGTCCGCCCAGATCACCAACACGAAAATTGCCGCCACGGCGCGCACGGACGACTATTCCGCCCGTATGGCGACGATCTCCAATGTCGATGATCTCATCGCCGATCCTGCAATCACCAACTTCCTGAAGAGCACCTACAATCTGCCGTTCGATATCACGGACGCCGATCTCAGGAGCATCCTGACTGATGCGACCGCCGCCGCCGCGGCCGGCTATTCCGACCTCTATGCCGATTTCAATTTTGCCGCCGACGGATCGCTTCCCGTCGTCAGCTCGATCCAGACCGCAGATCAGGCGCAGACCACCAACGACAACTACATGGCGCGCTATGACGACGAGCGCGACGAGGCGATCGAAGAAGTTGCCGACAATTACAAGAGCATGATGGCAGACAGCAGCAGCCTCTTGAACTTTTCCGACGTCAAGACCGTCAATGATTTCCTGCGCACCAATCGAACGGCCGATTTCACCAGGAGCAACGACAATCTGCCGGATCTCTATCATGTCGCGCTGCAGGCCTTCGGCTTGACCGATCAGGACGTGCCGCGCTCGATGATGCGCAAGATCCTGACGAGCGATGCCTATGATCCGGACGGCTATATCGCCTCGCTCAAGGACGAGCGAATTACCAATCTCGCCCGCGCCTTCAATTTCGGCCCCGACGGCAAGGCGGCCGCACCCCTCCAGGCGCTGCCCGACGCGACCATGGCCAAATACGCCACCGACTACAAGGCGCATGTGACCATGCTGCTGAAGGCCGGCCCGGTAAAGGACAAGGCATCGAAGGACGCAACCGCCGAGGTGGATTATTTCGCCAAGGGTATGGCGAAAGTGCAGTCGCTCGACGATTTCCTCGCTGACAGCCGCCTGACCGATCTGGTGTTGAAGGCGAACAACCTCGACCCGAAGGATTACGACAAGGCGACGCTGAAGAAGATCTTCACTTCCGATCCCGACGACAAGAAGAGCTACCTCAACACCAAGGCCGATGCGCGCTTCAAGGATATCGTCGCTGCCTTCAACTTCGACAAGGACGGCAATCTGACCCGCGCCAAGATCGGCGCCATCCAGAACAAGGCGGCCGAGGACAATACCCAGGAGCTCTACCTGCAGCAGACGCTGGAAACCCAGCAAGGCGAAAGCAACGACGGCGTCCGCCTGGCGCTCTATTTCAGCCGCAAAGCCTCCAGCATCACCTCAATCTATTCGCTCCTTGGCGACAAGGCGCTTTATCAGGTCATCACCACGGCTTACAGCCTGCCGTCACAGATATCGGGCATGGACGTCGCCAAGCAGGCCGATCTCATTAATCGTTTCGTCAAGCTCGAGGACCTCCAGGATCCGAAGAAGGTGGACAAGCTGCTGCGGCGCTTCACCGCGATGTACGACGTCCAGAACAGCACCCAGCAGTCGCCGGCCCTGCAGATCCTGACCGGCGGCGGCACGCAGCAGGCGTAAGGTGGTTCGAGCAACGGGAAATTGCTCCGAGTTTCCCACGATCAGCAGGCTCAAGCCAAGACCGGCCATTCGTACGGACGGCTGCTCCTCACCCTAACCCTCTCCCCGTAAACGGGGCGAGGGACGTGCCCTGCGATGAGGTTGTCGGGGAGACGGAGAGGCTGCGGCATATCCCCTTCGCCCCGCGTGCGGGGGTCCGAAGGGCGGGTCGACCCGTGGCTCGACCCCGGTCGGTGCCGGCAGGCGGATGAGGGGCAAACCTCATATCTCGAGACTGACGACCTTCCCGGGGTTCATGATATCAGCCGGATCGAAGGCGCGCTTGATGCGGCGCATCAGCTCGATTTCGATCGCCGGGCGGATTGCCGCCAGTTCGTCGCGCTTCAGCTGGCCGATGCCGTGTTCGGCCGAGATCGAGCCGCCATGGGCGAGCACCAGTCCATGCACGATGTGGTTCATTTCGCGCCAGCGTGCGATGAAGGCGGCCTTGTCGGCGCCGATAGGCTGGGAAATATTGTAGTGAATATTGCCGTCGCCCATATGGCCGAAGGCGCAGATGCGGGCGCCCGGCATGGCTGCCATGACGGCTTTCTCCGCCTCGGCCATGAAATGCGGGATCTTCGACACCGGCACGGAGACGTCGTGCTTGATTGAACCGCCTTCCGGCTTCTGCGCGTCCGACATGCTCTCGCGCATGTGCCAGATCGCCTTCTGCTGGGCGACGGAGGCGGCAATCGCGGCGTCCTGCACCAGCCCGGCCTCGAAGCCCTGTTCCAGCACGCCGTTCATCATCCGCTCCGCCGTCTCGGCCGAATCCGAGGTCGAGATGTCGATCAGCACGTACCAAGGGTAAGCCGCTTCCAGTGGATCGCGCACGCCGTCGATATGGCGGGTGGTGATCTCGACGCCGAAGCGCGGCATCAGTTCGAAACCGGTGAGCGAGGTGCCGCAGAGGCTGGCGGCAAGGTTGAAAAGCGCAAGCGCATCCTCGACCGAATTGAGGCCGGCAAACGCCACCTGATGACCGAGCGGCTGAGGAAACAGCTTCAGCACCGCGCCGGTGATGATGCCGAGCGTGCCTTCGGCGCCGATGAAGAGATCGCGCAGGTCATAGCCGGTATTGTCCTTCTTCAGGCGGCGCAGGCCGTCCCAGATCTCGCCGGTCGGCAGCACCACTTCGAGGCCGAGGCAGAGCTGGCGCATATTGCCATAGGCAAGCACGGCCGTGCCGCCGGCATTGGTGGAGAGATTGCCGCCGATGCGGCAGGAGCCCTCCGAGCCGAGCGAGAGCGGAAACAGCCGCCCATGCGCTTCGGCCGCTTTCTGCACATCGGCCAGGATCGCGCCGCCATCGGCGACCAGCACGTTCGCCACCGGGTCGACGTCGCGGATCCTCGTCATGCGTTCGAGCGACAGGATGATGTCGGCCTGCCCCGTGCGCGGCGTCTGGCCGCCGACGAGGCCGGTATTGCCGGTCTGCGGTACGATCGCCGTTTTGGTCTCGGTCGCAAGTCTCATGATCTCGGAGACCTCCTCGACCGAACCTGGCTTCAGCAGGAGAGGGGAGGAGCCATGGTAGAGCCCGCGATTTTCGATCAGGTGCGGCGCCAGATCGGCCTCGCCGCGCAGCGCATATTTTTCGCCGACGATCGCGGCGAAACGGTCGAGAAGATCGGTGGAAATGCCGGCGCTGCTCATCAGGTCGATCCTCTGTGGTTTCTGTCAGGTCAATCAGTCGCGCGGGGCGCAGCGGCCCTTTGCAGCCGGTCGTTGATGGCTTCGCCGAGTCCGTCGTCCGGAATGGGCGAAAAGGCAATACTCGATACGCCGCTGGCATCGGCACGCTTCATATAGTCGAAAAGATTGGCCGCCGCTTCCGCCAGGTCGCCGCGTGGGCTGAGATCGAGGACGATGCGTGCCTTACGCGCGCCGTCGACCGCCGCACCGCCGAAGGCGATCAGCGCTTCGCCCGGTTCCACTTTGGTCGCATTGAGGCGCACGCTGGCGCCCGGCGCATAATGCGAGGCGAGCATGCCGGGCGCCTCGATTGCCGCCGATGCCTTTTTGGCGCGCAGCAGCGGCTGGCCTGCGACGCGCTCGATCTCGCGCGCCGCCAGCCCGCCGGGGCGAAGCAGCCGCAGCCGGCCGCCCTCCGCCTTGACAATGGTCGATTCGACGCCGACGGCGCTCGGTCCCGCATCGAGGATCAATGGAATTCTCGCCCCGAGATCGGCTTCGACATGGGCCGCACTTGTGGCGCTGATGGCGCCTGACGTATTGGCGCTCGGGGCTGCGAGCGGCCGCCCGAAGGCGCCGATCAGCGTGCCGGCGAAGCCCTTGGGCACACGCACGCCGACGCTGTCGAGACCGGCGGTAGCCAGAGCGTGGATCGGGCTTTCAGCCTTCACCGGGAGCACCAGCGTCAGCGGGCCGGGCCAGAAGGCTTCGGCGAGCGCCCGCGATACTGGATCGAACTCGGCATGGTGCTCGGCCATATCGAGATCGGCCATATGGCAGATCAGCGGGTTGAAACGCGGCCGTCCCTTGGTCTCGTAGATGCGGGTGATGGCTGCCGGATTGGTGGCGTCGGCCGCAAGGCCGTAGACGGTCTCCGTCGGCATGGCGACGGCAAAGCCTTGGGAAAGAGCGGCACAGGCCGCTTCGAGCGCCGCCTGCCTGTCTGCTCTGATATCGATAATGCGTGCCATATGCTGCCCGTCTCTGGTTCCGGCAGTCATTAGGCTTTCCGTCGCCGGCGATCAATCGCCTTGTTCGCTCACAATTGTCGGATGATTTCGCGCAGCTGTTCGTTGCGGGCGCCGAGCAGCAGGATGTTGCGGATCGCTGCCTGCGGATCGTGGGTGCGAAAGAGCAGCCCGTTGCCGCGCACCGAGCGGTCGATCGTCATCTTTTCGGAGGACTCCTCGCCCGGCTTGATCGCGACGGCAAAATACATCCGCGAATAGCCGACGTCGATCCGTTCGAAGAAGTTGTCGTTGTCGCCGATTTCGGAATAGAAATTGGCGATGTAGAAAGCCCAGCTGACCTCCTCGTAGCGGGCGAATTTGGTGCGCGCTGCGGTGACGTGGCAATAGCCGAGGTGCGGGCTGTCCTCCAGAGTCCGGTGGAAGATCATCTTCGGAAACTGGATCGAGTGGTGGAAGCCGTTGATGTGCTGATGCGTCTTCTCGCCGGCCGCCTGCAGCTTGCGGCCGGTCTTTGCGGCGACCTCGTCATGGGTGAGGTAGCGCCTTTCCTCGGCCAGCCAGTGGCGCCGGTCGCGGGGGATGCGGCCGGTGCGCAGGAATTCGGAATGGGCGGCGACCAGTGGCCGCTCCTGCGGACGGATTACTTCTTTCGCGTCGAAATAGCGGAGTCTGGCCATGGTCTACATGCTTTGTCGGTCTGAGGTCGAAAGCAGGATAAGAGCGTATGCTTAACGCAGCATTAAGATGCGGCCGTCGCATCGGCCGGAAGCCGGCAATGTCGTAAATGCGACAATCGCCGATACCGGAGAGCCGCCTTCTTTGCCAATCCGGTCTTTACGCAATGTCGCAATTGACGATAATTGCCTGCAGAGTCGGACATCGGGTCGACCGGCAGGGGCTGTTTTGAAGCCTCCGCGCTTCCTGTCGTCAATTTCGAAGCCGATGTCGCATTACAACCAAGCGGCAGGAATGCCAGGTGATTAAATGGCGCCATCAACAATTCTCCCGCAGGAGAAGGTTAGCAGGCGCGCTTCCATAGCCTTCCGCTGAAGGCGGCAGCCGGTGCACGAGGACATGAAGATGGATATTCGCAGCAACGTTTTACGTCAGCTCAAGAACCGCCGCGAGGGCTTCAGCCTCGAACAGCCGTTCTACACCGACGAGGATTATTTCAAACTCGACATGGAGATGATCTACTATCGCGACTGGCTGTTCATGGGCCATGATTGCGAGTTGCCGAAGCCGGGCGCCTATTTCACCGTCCAGATCGGCACCTATCCGATCGTCATAGTCCGCGGCCGTGACAATGTCATCCGCGCCTTCCACAACAGCTGTCGCCATCGCGGCTCGCGCGTCTGCACCAAGGAGCACGGCTCCTCCGTGCGTCTCGTCTGCCCCTATCATCAGTGGACTTACGATCTCGACGGCAAACTTGCCTTTGCCCGTCACATGGGCGACGATTTCGACAAAACCGGCTTCAACCTGAAGCCCGTCCACTGCGAGAGCGTCGCAGGCTATATTTTCATCTGCCTTGCCGACGTCGCCCCCGATTTCAAGCCGGTGCGCGACACGATCGAGCCCTATATGGCGCCGCATCGGATCGGCGAGACCAAGGTGGCTTTCCAGAGCACGATCATCGAGAAGGGCAACTGGAAGCTCGTCTGGGAAAACAACCGCGAGTGCTACCACTGCGCCGCCAATCACCCGGAACTCTGCCGCACCTATCCGGAAGCGCCGAGTGTCACCGGCACAGACGGCGGCGCCGACGATCCGGAGATTGCAGGTCATTGGGCGCGCTGCGAGGCCGCCGGCCTGCCGAGCAAGTTCCAGATCTCGCCGGATGGTCAGTTCCGCACCGCCCGCATGCCGCTGATCGAGGATGCCGAAAGCTACACCATGTCGGGCAAGCCGGCCGTGCAGCGCCGGATCTCCGACGACATCTCGATCAATCGTATCGGCACGATGCTGCTCTTCCACTATCCGACGACGTGGAACCATCTGCTCGGCGACCACGCTATCTCCTTCCGAGTGCTGCCGCTCAGCGCCAACGAGACGGCGGTGACGACCAAGTGGCTCGTCCACAAGGACGCCGTGGAAGGCGTCGATTACAATCTTGAGGAACTGACGCACGTCTGGACCGAGACCAACGACCAGGACCGCCGGATCGTCGAGGAAAATGCCTTCGGCATCCACTCGCCCGCCTATGAGCCCGGTCCCTATTCGGCCCTGCACGAGGGCGGCGTCATGCAGTTCCTCGAATGGTATTCGAACTTCATGGTGAACCGCCTGCAGGGTGAAACGGCGAAAATCTCCGCCGTCGCCTGAGCGCGCCGGTTGACCCCGCTTATCCAAAAGCGGCCCGTTCCGGCCGCTTTTGGAACCATTTTCTCCCGAAAGCGTTGCAAGACCAAGCGGTTATCGCTACTGAATGGAGAGAAAGAAATGATCGGCCTGAGAAACAAAATTGCGACCGCGGTATTGGCCGCCGCCGTCGTGCTGACGGGTTTCGTGCCGTCGCAAGCAATACAGATGCCGGCCGCGCCGCAGGTTGAAAAAACCTCGGCTGTCGAGAACGTCCAATACTACCGCGATTATTATCGGCCTTACCGCCGCGACTACTACCGGCCCGGCTATCGCCCCGGCGCCTACTACCGCCCCGGCTGGTATGGCGGCTATCGCGGCTATTCCTACTACCGCCCCGGCTATCGCCGCTATAACGGCTACTGGTATCCGCTCGCCGCCTTCGGCGCCGGCGCGGTCATTGCTGCTCCGCGCTACGCCGCGCCCGCGCCGCGCATGGGTTCGGCTCATGTCGCCTGGTGCGCGAACCGCTACCGGTCCTACCGCGCCTACGACAACACCTTCCAGCCTTATAACGGCCCGCGCCAGCAGTGCTATTCGCCTTATCGATAGGTCCCGAATGCTGCCCGTCACCCTTCCCCTTTCCCGCAAACGGAAGAGGGGAAGGGCCAAACATGGGGAGCGAAGCGGAGGGCCGTGGCACGAAGCAACGGCGCAACAACTCAGTGAACGACGGTGATCACCGGAATGCCTGCTTCCTTGGCGGCACGGATAAGCGCGTACCGTGCGTCCTCAGCAGGAAGGTCCCCGTGGATCGCATCGCGGCATGCCTTCACCGCGGTCAGATATTCTTCTCCGTCTTCGAGCGGCCAGCAAGCCGTCAGCATCTGGGCCGCCTCCCAAAGGCTCGCGACAAGCTTGTATTTTTCCGGCCCGTTCACAACGAGCATCAGCGGGCTGAATTCTCCAGGTGTGTGCCACTTCATGACATCAGGCCTCCCCACGGTGAGCATATTAGTAACCGTGCAAGAACCGTTCCGCGCGAGGTGGCATGAAGCAGCTGATCACGCGGGCACCGATCTCCGGGATTGCCCGCCAACGCCCAGGCCATAATCAGATGGACGAAGCGTCGCAATGCTGACAGTGGCCGCGTCCCGCATGATGCGATGGGCGCAACGCCGCGCCATCCGCTGCGTCGGCGGCTGACTTGGCAAGAGCGTTAACCCACTCTCGGCCTTGAGCTGCCTTGAGCAGAGGATCCATGCCCGGTGCTGGTGGAGGAGGCCTACATGAATCCTCGGGTCAAGCCAGGTCAAGCCCTGGGATGACGGAGCGTTGGGTGAGCTCTGTGGCAAGTACCGCGACGTTTGATGGAATAGGAGCGAGCTCGCACTCCGAGAGTCACGCTGAACCTTTCACCCTCAAAGAATATCCACTCGCCGCAGCAGCCACCAGGCGAAGACGATCGAGGCGATGATCAGGATGACGGCGTATTCCGTGCCGTAATCGCCGACGGCGAAGGGCAGGTTGGCGGTGTTCATGCCGAAGAAACCCGTCACCAGCGTCGGCGGCAGCAGGAAGGCGGTCATGATCGACAGCAGATAGAGGTGGCGGTTGGTCTCGGAGGATTGTTTGGAATCGATTTCTTCGTGCAGCAGGCGGGCCCGGTCCTGCAGGGCATAGACATCGTGGTCGACCGTTTCCAGCCGGCTCGTCAGCCGCCGCGCCACATCGTCGAAGCCGAAGGGCATTTCGTCCTCGTCGGCGGCCCCGGCGCGGCGCATCAGCGCCAGCACCGTGCGCAGATGCCGGTGCAGCCGCACCACGGTCCGCCGGACCGGCGCCAGCCGCCGGCGCTCGTCGCGCGGCGCATTGTCGTAAACGATATCCTCGATCTGGTTCAGCTCCTCGGTGAGCTCGATGACGATCGCGATCAGCGTCCGCTGGAATTCGATCACAAGCAGTTCGAAGAGATCGACCGGCCGCGAGAATTTGCCCGGATTCTTCTCGATCAGCGTGCGCGCCCGCTCGACGCTGCGCAGCGGCTGCAGCCTTGTGGTGATGATGAAGCGATCCGACATGGCGAAATGCAGCCAGCCGAGATTGTTGGTGTCCTGGTCGAAATCGCGCTGGCAGTCGACGAGCGTGCCGTAGAGCATCTGCTCGTCGACGGTCAGCGCCGCATGCGTGTCATGCGTCGTCAATGCCGATCTCGCCTCCTCCGTCAGTCCGTCGAGCGTCTCGAGCAGGGCCGGCACACGGGCGTCGACGAGGTTGAGATGCAGCCAGTAGAAACAGTTCTCGGCGATCAGATCCGCCACCGTCGCGGTGTTGGTCAGCCGCACCGCCGTCTTTTCATCCGGCGAGAAACGATAGGCCCAGACGAAACCGGGTATGTTGACGGGCAATGTATCCATCGGTCGCCGATCCTTTGCGAGGGCGATATATTGTCTTCAGTTTTCCATGCCGTCCATGGGCGCCGCTGCGCAAGAAGAAAGCGCCATGCCGGGTGGAATTATCGCATTGCGTCGTATGAATCAAAATTGACGTTTACGTAAAAATCAACTAGCCCTTGCCGGGGAGGGCTTTGCATGAGGTGCAGGCACCCGACGGAGGAGAAAGCATGTACAAGGCGCCCGTTGAGGAAATCGCGTTCACATTGAAGCATGTAGCCGGCATGGGCGAGGCGATGTCGCACGGTCTTTTTGGCGATCTCGGCGAGGATCTCGTCGACGCCATCCTGGCCGAGGCGGGACGTTTTGCCACAGAGGAGGTGGCGCCTCTGGCCGAAATCGGTGACCGCCAGGGCGCCCGCCTCGTCGATGGCGAGGTCCGGCTGCCGGATGGCTGGCGTGATCTCTACCGCAACTGGATTGCCGGCGGCTGGAACGGCCTGACGGCGCCGGAGGCTTTCGGCGGCCAGGCCTTGCCTGACATGCTGAATGTCGCGGCTCTCGAGATGTGGAATTCCGGATCCATGGCTTTTGCGCTCGCTCCGACGCTGACCATGGGTGCCATCGAGGCGGTCAGCACCCATGGCAGCGCAGCCCTCAAGGAGAAATATCTGGCAAAGATGGTGTCGGGCGAGTGGACAGGCACCATGAACCTGACCGAGCCGCATGCCGGATCCGATCTCGGCGTCCTGAAAGCCCGTGCCGAACGCAGGCCCGACGGCAGCTATCGCATATCGGGTCAGAAGATCTTCATCACCTGGGGCGAACACGACGCTGCCGACAACATCATCCATCTGGTGCTGGCGCGGCTGCCGGATGCGCCGGCCGGCACGCGCGGCATCTCGCTCTTCCTGGTGCCGAAATTCCTGGTGAACGACGACGGCTCGCTTGGGCCCCGCAACGATCTCTTCTGCCACGCGCTGGAGCACAAGCTCGGCATTCATGGTTCGCCGACTTGCACGATGATCTATGGCGACGGCCGGTTCGGCGACGAAAAGGGGGCGATCGGCTGGCTGGTCGGCGAGGAGCACAAGGGGCTCGCCTGCATGTTCACGATGATGAACAATGCGCGCCTCGCCGTCGGCATGCAGGGCGTGGCGATCGCCGAGGCCGCCACCCAGAAGGCTCTGGCCTATGCCAGCGAGCGCACGCAGGGCAGGGCGCCGGGCTGGACCGGCGCCGGCATGAGCCCGATCGTCGAGCATCCCGATGTTGCCCGCATGCTGCTGACCATGAAGGCACTGACCCAAGGGGCGCGCGCCATCTCCTATGCCTGCGCCCATGCGATCGACATGTCCCGCCGGGCACCCGACGGCCGCCATTGGCAGGAGCGTGCCGCGCTTTTGACGCCGATCGCCAAGTCCTTTTCAACCGATGCCGGCGTCGAGGTCGCCTCGCTTGGCATCCAGGTGCATGGCGGCATGGGCTTCATCGAGGAGACCGGTGCGGCCCGTTATCTCCGCGATGCCCGCATCGCGCCGATCTACGAGGGCACCAACGGCATTCAGGCGATCGATCTCGTTACCCGCAAGCTGCCGCTTTCAAGCGGCGATCAGGTAAATGGCTTCATCGCCGAGTTGAAGGGGATCGCCGACGATGTCCGCCGCTCGAATTTCGATGGTTTCGGCGAGACGGCCGCGCGGCTCGATGCAGCCATCGCCGACCTGGAGCAGGCCACCACCTGGCTTCTGAAGGCGCTGGCAGATGACAGGACCGCGGAAGCGCTCGCCGGCGCCACGCCCTATCAGCGCCTGTTCGGGCTGGTGCTCACCGGCTGTTATCTTGCCAAGGGTGGCCTGGCAGAGAGCGGCGACGGCAAAGCCGAGGGCCGCATCGCGCTCTGCCGCTTCGCCGCTGAAAACCTGCTTGCCGAGACAGCAGCCCTTCGCGACCGGATCGTCAACGGCGCGGCAAGCCTTGCCGCCGCTCGCATTCTGCTTGCCTGAGGAGATCCCCATGACTGATCATATCGTCGTCGAGCAGCCTTCCGCCCATCCCGGCGTCCAGCTCATCCGCTTCAACCGGCCGGAAAAGAAGAACGCCTTCACGCGGGCGATGTACCGGACAATGGCCGATGCGCTGAATGCCGCCAATGCGGACGCGAACATCAGGGTGACGGTCTTCCTCGGCACTGAAGGCAGCTTTTCGGCCGGCAACGACATCGGCGATTTTCTGGCCGTCGCCATGGGCGGCGGCATGGGAGAGGAACTGATCGATTTTCTCTACGCGCTCGTCAGATCCGAAAAGCCGCTGGTCTCCGGCGTCGACGGCCTGGCGATCGGCATCGGCACGACCCTCAACCTGCATTGCGACCTGACGATCGCTTCCGACCGCAGCCAGTTCCGCACGCCCTTCGTCGATTTGGCTCTGGTGCCGGAAGCTGCGTCCAGCTTGATTGCTCCGCGCATCATGGGTCACCAGCGGGCTTTTGCCATGCTCGCTGCCGGAGAGGCCTTCGGCGCCGAGGATGCAAGGAAAGCCGGACTTGTCTGGAAAGTGACGACGCCGGAAGAGGTTGAAAGCCAGACGCTGGCCGCCGCCGCAAAGCTTGCCGCCAAGCCGCCGGAAGCGCTGAGGATCGCCCGTGAACTCATCCGCGGGCCGCGGGAAGAAATCATCGCCCGTATCGACGAAGAGGCACGCCATTTCTCCGCCCGGCTGAAAAGTGCGGAGGCGCGGGCCGCTTTCGAGGCCTTCATGCGTCGCTGAAGCGAACTCTACTTCTCCAGCGTCGCCACGACCTCGACATGCGAGGTCCAGAGGAACTGGTCGATCGGCGTCACCCCGGTGATGCGGTAGCCGCCCTCGACGAGGATCGCGAGATCGCGCGCCAAGGTCAGCGGATTGCAGCTGACGGCCGCGATCTTTTTGACCGCCGATCGGGCGAGCTCTCTGCACTGGAACTCCGCGCCGGCGCGCGGCGGATCGAAGACGACCATGTCATAGGGCTTCAGCTCCTGCGTCATCAGCGGACGTCGGAAGAGATCACGCCTTTCGATCGTCACGGGCTTCAGGCCCGGAGTTTTGCGGGCGGCCTGGTCGAGGGCTGTAAGCGCCTTGCCCTCGGCTTCGACCGCATGCACGCGGCCGATCCGCGCCAGCCGGAGCGAAAACGTTCCGGTGCCGGCAAAGAGGTCGGCGATCCGTTTTGATTTGCCGGCATCGGCAAGCACCAGCTCCGCCATCGCCTCTTCCGCCGGCTTGGTCGCCTGGGCAAAGCCGCCGGCCGGCGGCGAAACCGAGACACCGCCGAAATCGAGGAGCGGCTTCGATGGCTCGACCAGGATTTCTCCATTCACCGTCACGCGGGCAATGCCGCGCAAGGCCAGCACCGTCTCGATCGCCTTGCGCCGCTGCGGGTCGGAGAGTTTCTTGATTTCGTCGACCGCTACATCGAGTCCGGAGAGCGTTTCAAGCACGGCGATCCGGAAGGCTTCGGCGCTGGTCGCGAGCGACGCGGCGATCGCCTTGATCGCCGGCAGCCGGGCGACGATGCCCGGCGACGAGATCGGACATTCCTCGATGGCGACGATATGGTGGCTTTCGGCCTGATTGAAACCGATCAGCATGTCCTTCTCGGTCCGGCGCGCCGCAAACACCACACGCCGGCGTTCGCCCGGGTGAGCCGGGACGATTTCGCTGACATCAGGCGTCAACCCCTTCGACTTCAGCGCATCGATGACCAGCTGGCGCTTGAAGGCGCGATAGGGGCCGTCGGCCAGATGCTGCAACGTGCAGCCGCCGCAGGTGCCGTTGACGCCCTCCGGGCCGAAATGCCGGCAGGGCGGCTCCTGCCGGTCGGGTGAGGGCGCTGCGATCGACATGATCGTGCCATGGCTCTTGACGCGGGCGATCGCCACCGTTTCCCCAGGCAGGGAAAAGGGCACGTAGACAGGCCCGCCGGCGTCGCTTGCGATGCCGTCGCCCTGGGCGCCGAGTTTTTCGATCGTGACGGTTTCGGTGCTCACGGTTTCAATCCTGCCAAAAGATATTCCCGATTGCCGTCGCCGCCTGATATCGGGGAGGGAATGAGGCCGAGGCTTTTCCAGCCCATGTCCTCGGTGAACCAGCGCTCCAATTCGGATGCGACGGCCGGAGCAGACGAGGGATCCTTCAAAAGCCCGCCCTTGCCGATCGCCTCGCGCCCGGCCTCGAACTGCGGCTTGACCAGCAGCACGGCGGCGGCGCCCGGCGCGGCAAGATCGAGCGCCGGAGCCAGCGCCAGCTTCAGCGAGATGAAGGAGACATCGGAGACGATGAAGGTGGCGGGCTCGCCGATATCGTCGGCGCTGAGGCTGCGGGCGTTGAGGCCTTCGCGGTTCGTCACCCGCGGATCGCCGGATAGCCGCGGATGCATCTGCCCATGGCCGACATCGATTGCGGTGACGTGCCGGGCGCCCCTGAGCAGCAGCACTTCGGTGAAGCCGCCGGTGGAGGCGCCGATATCGAGACAGTGATGGCCGGCCGGATCAAGCCGGAAATGGTCGAGAGCGGCCGCAAGCTTCAGGGCGGCGCGCGAGACGTAAGCCTGTGCCGGGTCGTCGATCTCGATATCGGCATCGTCGCCGAAGAGCGCGCCGGCCTTGGTTACCACCTCACCGGCGATCCGGACCGTGCCGCGCTGCACGGCGTCGCGCGCCCGAGAGCGGCTGGCAAAGAGGCCGCGGGAGACGAGAAGCTGGTCGAGGCGTTGGCTGTTTTGATCGGACATCGGCTGTGAATGACCGGCAAAGCCGCCGCTTGCAAGCATTTTATTCCTGCCGGTTGCAGGGCAATTCCTCCGATCCGCGATTTAAACAAATTTAAAGCCTGTCCGCATAGGGTCGGCACGATTGCAGCGGTTGGTCCGAACCGCTTCGTGCCATGAAGGCGCAGGCGTCTTCCGCCGATCATGTTTCCAATTCCAAGTCTCTGCGGTTGCGCCTTGCGCGCGACTGTCTCTCGCCGCGCCGACTGTCGCCAGGAGAACTCACCGATGTCTGTTAAAAACATATCCTTGAATGGGAAGCTTGCGGCCACGTTCGCAGCCCTCATTCTGATCTTCGTGTCCGTTTCGGCTTTCGTCTTTTCCAAGGCGACGGCATCGGCGGTCGCGTCCGCCGAGCAGGAAAAATCGGAGCTGCTCGTCAACCAGATCGACGATGCGCTGCAGGCCATGCTCGAGCAGGCGGTCAACCTGCGCGGCTTCATTCTCTTTCGCAGCGACAGCACCTATGGCGATGTCTTCGCCAATCGCGAGCGCATGCTGAAGGCGATCGCCGCCGCCAAGCAGACCGCGGCCGGCGAGCCGCAGCTGGTCGAGATGATCGACGGCATGCAGAAGGCGGCCGACCTTTATTTCCATGAACTTGCCGAACCGCAGACCAAGGCGCGCAAGGAAACCGACATGCCGATCGAAGAGGTCGTCAAGATCGGCGTCAACGCCGCCAAGGGTCAGCTCGATGGTTTCCGCCAGGCGTCCGCCAAGATCAAGGCCACCGCCCGCGAAAAGTCGAATGCGCTCGCGGCGATCCGGGCCGAGGCCAACAGCGATCTGACGACGACGCTGCTTGCCGGTGGCATCGTCGCCTCGCTAGCCGCCGCCATTCTTGCCTGGCTGATGTCGCGCACCATCGTCCGCCCGGTCGTCGGCATGACCGCTGCCATGGACCGGCTCGCCGGCGGCCAGAACGATATCGAGGTTCCGGCTGTCGAACGCGGCGACGAGATCGGCCGCATGGCCCAGTCGGTCCTGGTCTTCAAGCAGGCGGCGATCGAGAAGGTGCGTCTTGCCGGGGAAGCCGACCGCATGCGCGACGATGCAGAGCGCCAGCGCCAGGCAAGCGATGAGCAGAAGGCGCGCGAAGAAGGCGAGCTCCGCTATGCCGTCGACGCTCTGGCCGGTGGCCTTGCCGGCCTTGCCGTCGGCGATGTCGCTGCCCGCATCCAGACGCCGTTCGCGCCGCAATATGACAGCCTGCGCAACGACTTCAACCACGCCGTCGAAAAGCTGCAGGCGGCACTTCAGTCGGTCGGCCGCAATGCCTCGGCTATCAATGCAGGCGCTGGCGAAATCCGCTCGGCTGCCGACGATCTTGCCCATCGCACCGAGCAGCAAGCCGCAGCCGTCGAAGAGACCGCTGCAGCGCTCGAGCAGGTGACGACGACGGTGCGCGACAGCGCCAAGCGCGCCGAGGATGTCGGCAATCTCGTCGAGCGCACCCGCCTCGGCGCCGAAAAATCCGGCGATGTCGTCCGCAAGGCGGTCTCGGCCATGCAGCAGATCGAAAAATCCTCCGGCGAAATCTCCAACATCATCGGCGTCATCGACGACATCGCCTTCCAGACCAACCTCCTGGCGCTGAACGCCGGCGTCGAAGCGGCACGCGCCGGCGAGGCAGGCAAGGGCTTTGCAGTCGTCGCTCAGGAAGTGCGCGAGCTGGCGCAGCGTTCCGCCAAGGCTGCAAAGGAAATCAAGGACCTGATCACCAATTCCGGCACGCATGTGCAGACCGGCGTTACGCTGGTCGGCGAAACCGGCAAGGCGCTGGAAGCCATTGTCGCCGAGGTGCAGGAGATCAACCGCAACGTCAACGCGATCGTCACCGCCACGCGCGAACAGTCGATCGGCCTGCAGGAGATCAACACCGCCGTCAACAACATGGATCAGGGCACGCAGCAGAATGCGGCGATGGTCGAGCAGCAGACCGCTGCAAGCCATGCGCTTGCCCAGGAAGCAAGCGCCCTGGACGAGCTGCTGCGCCAGTTCAAGCTCGGAACCGAGCCTGCCGCTCCGGTCCAGAGGACGGCAGCCGCAACGCCGGCCTCGCGCCCCATCGCCTCACCGGCCCGCGCGCTCGCCAGCAAGGTCACCAAGGCCTTCGGCGGCAAACAGGCGAGTGCTGCGGTTGCGGTTCAGGAGGACTGGACGGAGTTCTGAGAGCGCGCTTTCGGAAGGAACGGCTAAGGAAGAGGGCGGCGCAGTGATGTGCTGCCCTTTTTTATTGAGAAGATTGGCATAGGTGCGAGCAAGAAACTGCCCCTCACCCTTACCCTCTCCCCGTAAACGGGGCGAGGGGACGTGCCCTGCGAAAGGTTAATGGAGAACGGAGAGGGTGCGGCATGGTCCCTTCGCCCCGTTTACGGGGGTCCGAAGGACGGGTCGAGACCCGTGGCTCGACCCCGGTCGGTGCCGGCAGGCGGATGAGGGGCGGCGCACCCTCGGCCGATCACTTACCCGGCCACTCCAACGGCAACCCCGCGTCCAAGCGCCCGGAACACCGTCGAAACAATCCCGGCGCGATCCAATCCCGCATGAGCGTTCATCGCTTCGGGCTTGGCCTGTTCCATCCAGATGTCGGGCATGACGAGCGAGCGGATCTTCAGGCCGTTGTCGAGCAGGCCTTCGCTCGAAAGGTACTGCATCACCTGGCTGCCGAAGCCCCCGACCGAGCCTTCCTCGACGGTGATCAGCATCTCGTGGTGGCGGGCGAGCTGGCGGATCAGGTCGTGGTCGAGCGGTTTGGCGAAACGCGCGTCGGCGACCGTTGTCGACAACCCGGCGGCGTCGAGATCCTCGCCGGCAAGCAGACAGTCGGCAAGCCGGGTGCCGAAGGAGAGCAGCGCCACCTTGGTGCCTTCCTTGACGATGCGGCCCTTGCCGATCTGCAGGATTTCGCCGCGCGCCGGCATGTCGACGCCCACACCTTCGCCGCGGGGATAGCGGAAGGAGATCGGGCCGGCGTCATAGGCGGCGGCCGTGCGCACCATATGTTTGAGTTCAGCCTCGTCGGCCGCCGCCATCACCACGAAGCCGGGCAGGGTGGCGAGGAAGGCTGTGTCGAAGGAGCCGGCATGGGTCGGCCCGTCGGCGCCGACGAAGCCGGCGCGATCGATCGGGAAACGCACCGGCAGGCCCTGGATTGCCACGTCGTGCACGACCTGGTCGTAGGCGCGCTGCAGGAAGGTGGAATAGAGGGCGGCGAACGGCTTGTAGCCTTCCGCCGCGAGCCCGGCGGCGAAGGTCACGGCATGTTGTTCGGCAATGCCGACATCGAAACAGCGCGACGGAAAGGCTTCGGCGAGTTTGTCGAGGCCGGTGCCATTCGGCATGGCGGCGGTGATGCCGACGATCTTGTCGTCGAGGGCGGCTTCCTGCACCAGCGCTTCGGCAAAGACGCTGGTATAGCTCGGCGCATTCGGCTTGACCCGCGCCTGCGCGCCGGTGATGACGTCGAACTTGTTGACGCCATGGTATTTGTCGGCCGCGGCTTCCGCCGGCGGATAACCCTTGCCCTTCTGGGTGACGACGTGGATCAGCACCGGTCCGCGGGCATTGTCGCGCACATTGCGCAGCACCGGCAGCAGGTGGTCGAAGGAGTGCCCGTCGATCGGGCCGATATGGTAGAAGCCCATCTCCTCGAACATTGTGCCGCCGGTGACGTAGCCGCGCGCATGCTCGACGGCGCGGGTGATTGCCCGGTCGATGTTCTTGCCGAGATAGGCCGTCAGTTTCTTGCCGAAGTCGCGGAAGCCCATATAGGTGCGCCCCGAGGCGAGGCGGGCGAGATAGGCACTCATCGCCCCCGTCGGCGGGGCGATCGACATGTCGTTGTCGTTGAGAACGACGATGAGGCGGGCGTCGAGGGCGCCGGCATTGTTCAGCGCCTCATAGGCCATGCCGGCCGACATCGCCCCGTCGCCGATGACGGCGATGACGCGGCGGTCGGTCTTCTCCAGATCGGCGGCGATCGCCATGCCGAGGCCGGCCGAGATCGAGGTCGAGGAATGCGCCGCCCCGAACGGATCATATTCGCTTTCGGCCCGGCGGGTGAAACCGGAAAGGCCGTTTTCCTGGCGCAGCGTGCGGATGCGGTCGCGCCGGCCGGTGAGGATCTTGTGCGGATAGCATTGGTGGCCGACATCGAAGATCAGCCGGTCGTTGGGCGTATCGAAGACACTGTGGATGGCGATCGTCAGCTCAACCACGCCGAGGCCGGCGCCGAGATGACCGCCGGTGCGCGACACCGCATCGATCATTTCGTCCCGGACTTCGCGGGCAAGCTGCGGCAGCTCGCGATCCTCGAGCTTGCGCAGGTCGGCTGGATAGATGACCTGGTCGAGCAGGGGAGTCTTCGGCAGTTGTGTCACGGGCGGGTGCTCTTTCTTGCTTTTCCTCGTTTCGCTTTATTCGATTAGATCGGGGCAAAACAAGTGCATTTCAGGAACCGAAGGTTTTCACCTTAGAGCATGGCGGAAAAAAGTGTGAGCGGTTTCGGAAGATATCACTTTCTATTTCTGTGAGTTGCATTTGCCTGATTTTGCCCGGGCGATCGAATGCGCGAAGCGCTGGCGAACAGCTTGAATATGACACGGAATGGTAGCAATGTTGCCGGACTGACTGGGGGACGGGTCATGGGAACGATTGTTGCAGCGCATGCCTATGTGAACAACGAGGTCGCCTATGTGGCCTGGGACATCGATGCCAAGATCGACGGGTGCCTCGGGTTCGAAGTCGTCCGCGTCTATCTCGACGAACAGGGTAACGTGTCGATAAGGTCCGACGGCAGCGAGGACCGGGTGACCTGCGCCGCCTGGGTCGCCTTCAAGGGGCAGCGTAATCCGCATTGGCTGCCGCAGACGACGTCGCTCTGGCCGGTGCAGAAGCTGTCCTGGCGCGACCTGACGCTGCGCAAGCGCCGCAACGAGATGAAGCGCCGACCGGACGAGGTCCGCGTGCGCTATGAAATCCGCCCGCTCGGCGACCTGAAGCCGGGCATGCAGGCCGCGCCCGATCCGACGCCTGAGATCGTCGAAATCAACAAGCGGGATGAAAATGGCCGGCCGATCAAAAAGCTCGACGGCACCTTCGAGAAGATCGCGGTCAAGGCCTATGAGGGGCCTCCGCGGCCGCTCGGTTATCTCGGGCCGGCCGTCGCCTCCAATCCGGTGCATGTGACGCGCAAGCGTGGCCAGTTCGAGTCCACCTTCACCAACGGCATCCTCGCCGCCCAGTGGCTGCGAAACGTGCTCTTGGAAGACGGCGTCAAACAGCCGAACGAGCTGATCGACATGATCTCCAATCCGGAAAACGGCATCCGCAAATATCTTGCCGGCGATGTCATTCCCATGCTCAAGGACTTCATGAATGCGCCTGGCCGGTTCCTTGTCGCGCTCTACGAGCTCGAGGATGAGGAACTGCTCGACCTGCTGCTTGCCAACAAGGACAAGCTCAGCCTCATCCTCGCCAATACCGGAAAGGTCGGTGACAACTGGGATGTGCGCAATGCCCATGCACGTAACGCGTTGATCGAGGCCGGCGCTGAGATTCACCACCGCATGTTCAACAATTCGAGTCAGATCGGCCACAACAAGTTCGTCGTCCATATTCCGCCTGGCGGCGCGGATCGCAGCGTCTTCACCGGCAGCACCAACTGGACGGCGACGGGCCTTGCCGGCCAATCCAACAATGCGCTGATCGTCAGGAACGATGCCGTTGCCGCGGCCTATGTCTCCTATTGGGAGCGGATGCTGGAAGACAATGCAACGCTGGAAGAGCCGGTCGAATTCGACGACGGCATGCCCGACAACCAGCAGAGCAAGGCGTTCCGTCGCTCGAACGAGACGCCGTCCATTGTGCCCACCGGCAATGGCGCTTCGGTGGAAGCATGGTTCTCGCCGAACATGCAGAGCCGAAGGAAGGGCAAGGATACACCGCCCGACCTTCGCGAGGTCTACCGGCTGATGCGCCGCGCCGAGCATGCGGTGCTGTTTCTGGCCTTCTATCCCGGACAGTCCGGCAAGGATTGCATCGTCGGCGAGGCGATCGACATCGGCCTCAAGGACCAGAAGCTGATCGTGACCGGCGCCGTTTCCAGCCCGCAGGCCATGCCTAACTACGTTCCCGGCAGGAAGAACGACCCGGATGACGAGGACGACGATGTCGACGCCATCTCGCCGCATACGTTCGACGAGGCCAATGTCTCGATCGTCCGGGCCTCGCGCATCGACGACCGTCAGCTCCTGGCGGATTTCGGCGCGGAGGAACTGACCGCCAAGAAAGTCGGCGCCATCATTCACGACAAGGTGCTGGTGATCGATCCCTTATCGGATGAGTGCGTCGTCGTCCTCGGCAGCCATAATCTCGGTTTCAAGGCTTCCTACGCCAATGACGAGAACATGCTGATCGTCAAAGGCGACCGCGCGCTTGCCGAAGCCTATGCCGTCCATATCCTCGACGTCTACGATCACTACCGCTTCCGCGCGGTCGAGGCGGAGCTGAAACGGCAGGGCAAGAAAGGCTGGTCGGGCTTTCTCAACGTCGACGACAGCTGGCAGGACGGCTACGTCAACCGCACGAAAGGTGCGCTGACACGTTATTTCGCGAAGGGTTGAATTCCGGGAGAGTTTGCCGGCGGCGCGTCGCCGCCGTCAGCCTTCCGGCAGGGGCACGAATTCCTCTTCGTCGCCCGGCACGATGTCGAAGCGGCCGGTGCGCCATTCCTCCTTGGCCTTTTCGATCCGTTCCTTCGAGGAGGAAACGAAATTCCACCAGATGTAGCGCTTCGAATTCAGCGCCGCGCCGCCGAAGAGCATGAGATGGCAGCCGTCGCTGCCGGCTTCGAGCGTGATCGGATCGCCCGGCCGGAAAACCAGCAGCTGGTCGGCGGCGAAACGGTCGCCTGCTATGACGACCTCACCTGACAGCACGTAGACGGCACGCTCCTCATGGCCGGCGCCGAAGGGGAAGCGGGCGCCCGGTTGCAGGTTGAGATCGACATAAAGTGTGTCGGAGAACGTGCCGACCGGCGACGTCATGCCTTCGAACGAGCCGATGACGACACGGCCGCGCACACCTGATGTTTCGATCAGCGGCATGTCGGACTTTTCCGTATGGGCGAAGGAGGGATCGATCTCCTCCTTGTCGTCGGGCAGCGCCAGCCAGGTCTGCAGCCCCGACATCAGCAGCGGATGGCCGCGCAGATTGTCGGGCGTGCGCTCGGAATGCACGATGCCGCGCCCGGCCGTCATCAGGTTGATGTCGCCGGGACGAATGACCTTTTCGGTGCCGAGGCTGTCGCGATGGCGGATCTCGCCGTCGAACAAATAGGTGACCGTCGACAGGCCGATATGCGGATGCGGCTTGACGTCGAGCGCCTCGTTCGGCTTCAGGATCGCCGGTCCCATGCGATCGAAGAAGATGAACGGCCCGACCAGCCGCCGCTGCCGGCTCGGCAGCGCGCGCCGCACCTGGAAGCCGCCGATATCGCTGGTGCGCGGGATGATCAGGTTCTCGATCGCATCGCAGGCGAAAGCATCGCCGGGCAGGGGATCTTTACCGGGAAAGAAGGACATCAGGGATCTCCGATCGCAAAGACACCAGGCACAGATAGTCCCTGCAGCGCCGCGCGTCCAACAGGATGTGCCGAAGAGGCTCCATGATGTCAGATCGCGGTGAAGCCGTTGTCGACGAAGAGATGGGCCCCGTTGACGAAGCTCGATTCATCGCTGGCGAGGTAAAGTGCGGCCCGCGCCACGTCTTCGGGCTCGCCGATCCGTCCCTGCTGCGCGGCGATGGCGGCATCCGAGACATCGACGCCGAGCGCCTGCAGGTCGGCGACCTCGCGCAGCCCGTGCGGCGTGCGGATGAAGCCGGGGCAGACGGCGTTGCAGCGGATGTTGCGGTCGCGGAATTCGACGGCGATGGCCCGGGCAAACATATGCACCGCGCCCTTGGTCGTGTCGTAGAGCACTTCCATCGGTGTGGCGGCGACCGCCGAGATCGACGAGGTGCAGACGATCGATCCGCCGCCGGCGGCGATCATCTTCGGCAGCACCGCCTTGGTCATCAGGAACATCGAGCGCACATTGACGGCGTGCAGCCAGTCCCATTCCTGAAGCGTCGTCTCCAGGAAAGGCTTGATGACGATGGTGCCGGCATGATTGAAGAGGACCGTCACCGCGCCATAGCGTTCCTCGACGCCGGCCACGGCGGCATTGACGGCGGCTTCGTCCGAGACATCGGCCGTCCAGCAGTCGGCCTCGCCGCCGGCATCACGGATTTGCTTCACGGTCTCGGCGGCCGCCTGACCATTGCGGTCGATGATCGCAACACGCGCACCTTCGGCCGCAAACAGCTTCGAGGCAGCACCCCCCATGCCGGTCGCGCCGCCCGAGATGATGGCGACCTTGCCCTTCAATCTGTCCGTCATTGTCTGTCCCCTGATGGTGTCGGAAGGGGATCATAGATCGACCGAAAGCCGATCGCCAAGCGTCTTCAAGTGCCGAGTTCGCTACGCTCAGGCGCCGTCCAGCGGCTCGACGCCCTGTGGCCTGCCGGCGCGGTCGAGCCTGATCTTCTCGATGCGGTTCTCGGCCGCCGAAAGCAGCGTCTCGCAATGTTTCTTCAGCGCTTCGCCGCGCTCATAGATCTCGATGGATTCATCAAGCGCCACGTCGCCGCGTTCCAGCCGGGCAACGATGCTTTCGAGTTCGGCGACCGCCTTTTCGAAGGAAAGGCCTGATACTTCAGGCTTGGCGCTGTCAGTCATTCTCAACCCTTCATCATTCTCAGAATATGCATGCCCGCCGATTCGGCCAGCCCCTCGAGATCATAACCGCCTTCGAGCAGGCTGACGACCCGGTTCTTCGCGTGCCGGTCGGCCCGTTCCAGGACTCTGCCCGTCGCCCAGTCGAAATCCTCACCCGTCAGATTGATCTGCGCCAGCGGATCGCGGTGATGCGCGTCGAAGCCGGCGGAGATGATGATCAGATCCGGCCGGAAATCGTCGAGTGCCGGCAGCACCCGCGATTTGAACGCTTCGCGGAAATGATCGCTGCCGACATTCGGCGAAAGCGGCGCATTGACGATGGTATTGTGCTTGCCCTTCTCCTCCTTGGCGCCTGTGCCGGGATAGAGCGGCATCTGATGCGTCGAGCAGAACAGCACCGAGGCATCGTCCCAGAAGATATCCTGAGTGCCGTTGCCGTGATGCACGTCCCAATCGACGATGGCGACGCGCTCGGCGCCGTGCCTCTTCTGCGCATGGCGGGCGGCGATCGCCGCATTGTTGAAGAAGCAGAAGCCCATCGCCGTCATCTTCTCGGCATGGTGCCCGGGCGGACGGGCGGCGACGAAGACATTGTCGGCCTGGCCGGAAAAGACGTCGTCCACCGCCGCCATCGCGCCGCCGATGCCGGTCAGCGCCGCCTGCAGGCTCTTGACGCTGGCATAGGTATCGGCTTCGAGCTGGTTGATCCGATCCTCTTCCTCGGGAATCTCCCTTATGACAGCGGCAAGATGCTCCTCCGGATGGGCAAGCAGCACCGCATCCTCGCTCGCCTGCGGCGCCTGCCGGCGCTCCAGCCGTTCGAAATTCGGATGCTCCAGCGCGACGTTGATGGCGCGGATCCGGTCCGACCGCTCGGGGTGTCCGGCGGGCGTCACATGTTCCAGGAAGATCGGGTGTTCGTAAAGACGGGTGCTCATGGAGACACTCTATCGGCCGCTTCTGTCATGTTCCACAGCAGATGGGGCATCGCCCGCCGATTTCAACAAGTGCTCCCGCGGCGCTTGCGCACGCTACGGGACGCGAACCGTTGCTCGCAATATTTGCTCCGATCGCATCGTCATACCCGCGGCGCGCCTTCGAGAACCTGCAAGCCAGGCTCTAACGCTTTGAATCAAATCTGTTTCGATCCAATGAATTATGCAGTAATGTCGGTTTGGGGGAATGTTGTAAGGCAGTATTGTTGATGAGTGAGTCAAAGCGTCCTGGGGTGACGGAAATACGCGTGCCGTTTCGCGATGTCGATATGAACGGCAAGATGTTCCTGGCCTCCTATATTTCTTACGCTGAATCCGTCATTGCGAGCTTCTGGTCGGCACGGCCCGATGTAGACGACGAACCGCTCTATAGCGCCAGCAAGATCTCCTGCATGCTTCACCGCCCGCTGCACCATGACGAGCCGGCAATCTTCACCGCCGCCATCGACAAGATCGGCGTGCGCTCCATCGGCTTTTTGGTTTCGATCGACACGGGGGAGGAGCGCGCCGCCGAGGTCGAGATCATATGGCAGGCCCGCAACAGAGAGGACGAGCAGCCGGCCTCCCTGCCGGAGGAAACGCGCGACTGGCTCTATGGATTTTTGGATTAGGGGCGTTGCGGCAGGTAGCGATGAAGGACGAGCGAGAGACCGGTCGGTGGGACGCCGACGACGTCGTGAAGTTCATGTATGGAACACAAAGAGCCGCGCTGCTTCTGGCGCTGCGGGATTTCTGGAAAGCACTTCGCTCGGCCTGGCCGAATAAGAAAAAAACTTTCGTTTCCCCGCATCGTGGAGATGAACCTCAAGAGTAAGAGCCCGGTGCTTGCGGTTTTTACGCAGATGGTTTCCTTGATCTCCGCGATGCGGCTCGGCTTTCCGCCGGCTGAAATTTGGGCCTCTCGTCATCTCGACGCCATGCTGGCCACCAGATCGCTGAACCTCTCGCCCTGAATGCCGACATGCGTTCGAAGCAGGCGGCGGGCGGCATCTCCATCTCCGGCAAAGATCGCGTCGACGATGGCGCAATGTTCCGAGAAGGAGGTCGACAGGCGATTGCGCACGCGCAGCTGGAGGCGGCGGTACGGCCGCAGGCGTCGATGCAATTGCTGGCATTGCTCCTCAAGGAAATCGCTGCGGCTTGCCGCGTAGATCGCCTTATGAAATTCCTCATTGTCGTAATAATAGGCATCGCTGTCGCCGGCGCCGGCCGATTGTTCGCAGCGGCTGTGGGTGGCGGTGATCGCTTCCCGGGAGGCCTTGTCCAGCCGGCGTGCGGCGAGCGATCCCGCCAGGCCTTCGAGTTCCGCCATCACCTCGAACATCTCATAGATCCGGTGTGGCCCGGGATCTATCACGATCGCACCGCGGCGCGGGCGGATTTCGATCAGCCCGATGGCGTCAAGCTGCATCAACGCCTCGCGCACCGGCGTTCGCGAAACGCCGAAGCGATTGGCAAGCACCGTTTCATCAAGCCGTTCACCAGGGGCGAACTCGTAGGAAAGTATCGCGTTTTCAATCTCATCCCGAAGCCACCGGCCGGCATTCTCTGACATTTGTCTCGCACCCTTCATACACAATCGCCATTCTTGTATACACGAATGTTGACGCCGTGTACGAAAGATGACACTCTACATACTACCGATGAAGCCCGGTGATGGGAAGCAGATGGTCTGAATGGCCGCACAATACGGCTGGTCTTCGGAAGAGAGGAGAATGGCATGCCCGAGGCGTCTTTCTTCACCGACATGCTGCAAAGCATCACGGATCACGGTCGCCAGCTTTTGTTTTCCGGCTCGCGCAACACACAGGCCGCCGCCAAAGCCGATCTTCAGACCCTCTGTGAAATGCTGCTGTCGAGCCGGGGCGAAGCATCCGGCATGGCCCTTGCGGCCGAGATACTCGATCGCTGGGAGGCCCTCGACAGCGAGGGCGCGCAGGCATTCCTCCAGATGCTTCACGAAAAATTCGGGCCTGATGCGAGCAAGCTCGACCAGGCGATTGAACGCTACCGCACCGACAAGAGTTCGGCCGCCGTTATTGCGCTCCACCAGGCAGCCGAGCCGCGGCGGCAGGAGCTTCTGCGCCGGTTGAATCACGCGCCGAACGGCACCGCCACGCTCGTTCGCATGCGTCAGCAGCTGCTTGCTTCCAAAGACCGATCAGAAGCCTATGACGCGCTTGATGCCGACTTCACGCATCTGTTCGGCTCCTGGTTCAATCGCGGCTTCCTGACGCTGCGACCCATCGACTGGTCGACGCCGGCAAACATCCTGGAGAAGATCATCAAGTACGAGGCCGTGCATGAGATCGCCAGCTGGGAGGAGTTGCGCCGTCGCTTGGCGCCGGCCGACCGTCGATGCTTTGCCTTTTTCCATCCGCGACTGGCCGACGAGCCGCTCGTCTTCGTTGAGGTGGCGCTTACCCGATCCGTGCCGAAGGCGATCGCCGATGTGCTCGATGAGGGCAGGGAGCAGATCAATGCCGACGAGGCGACGACGGCCGTCTTCTATTCGATCTCCAACTGCCAGGATGGCTTGCGCGGCATCTCCTTCGGCAATTTCCTGATCAAGCAGGTCGTGGAAGACCTGCGCCGCGACCTGCCCGGCCTGAAGAATTTCGTCACACTGTCGCCGGTCCCGGGCTTTGCCCGTTGGCTTGCCAAGGTGCGCGCCTCGGCAGACGGCCTGGTTCTATCCGAAGCGGCCCTGAAAACGCTGGCCTTGCTCGACGATCCGAACTGGCCCGGCAAGGAGAACGGCGCGGCCGAAGTGGAGCGCATATTGCTGCCGCTTGCGGCCCGCTACTTCCTGACCGAGCGGACGCCGGAGGGCCGTCCCGTCGATCCCGTTGCCCGCTTCCATCTCGGCAATGGCGCGCGGCTTGAACGATTGAATTTCCTCGGCGACCGCTCGCCCAAGGCTATCCAGCAGGCGCACGGTCTGATGGTCAATTACCTCTACAAGCTCGACGACATCGTCGCCAACCACGAGGCGCTGGCGCAGCGCGGCGAAGTGATCGCCTCGCCCGCCGTCAAAAACCTGCTCAGCCAGAGCGATGACGGCCGCCGCGGCGGCCATGGCCAGCAGGGCTCTCGAGCATTCGTACAACTGATGAATTCCACGCTTGGAGGAGGGCGAAAGTGAGTAACCATCTTTTCGACGCCATGCGGGCCGCCGCGCCCGGCGACGCAGCGTTCATCCGGATCGATAGCACCCGCATATGGACCTATGACGACGCCTTCGCTCTTTCCGGCCGCATCGCCGGCGCGATGGACACGCTCGGCATCCGCCCCGGCGACCGGGTTGCGGTGCAGGTCGAAAAAAGCGTCGAGGCGCTCATCCTCTATCTCGCCTGTCTTCGCAGCGGTGCCGTCTACCTGCCGCTCAACACCGCCTATACGCTGGCCGAGCTCGACTATTTCATCGGTGATGCGGAGCCGCGTCTGGTGGTCGTCGCCCCGGCCGCCCGGGAAGGCGTGGAGACCATCGCCAAACGCCACGGCGCGATCGTCGAAACCCTCGACTCCGACGGTAGCGGCTCTTTGCTCGATCTTGCGCGCGACGAGCCGGCCGACTTTGTCGATGCCTCGCGCGCCGCCGATGATCTGGCCGCGATCCTCTACACCTCGGGAACAACGGGCCGTTCGAAGGGAGCGATGCTCACCCATGGAAATCTGCTCTCCAACGCCCTGACCCTGCGGGACTACTGGCGCGTCACATCAGATGACCGGCTGATTCATGCCCTGCCGATCTTCCACACGCACGGGCTCTTCGTCGCCACCAACGTCACCCTGCTCGCCGGCGCCTCGATGTTCCTGCTGCCGAAGTTCGACGCCGATGAGGTCGTTTCGCTGATGCCGCAGGCAACGATGCTGATGGGCGTGCCGACCTTCTATGTGCGCCTGCTGCAAAGCCCCCGATTCGGCAAAGAAGCGGCGGCCAACATCCGCCTGTTCATCTCCGGCTCGGCGCCGCTGCTGGCGGAGACGCATAACGCGTTCCAGGCGCGGACCGGCCATGCCATTCTTGAGCGCTACGGCATGACGGAAACCAATATGAACACGTCGAACCCCTATGACGGAAAGAGGATTGCCGGGACGGTGGGCTTGCCGCTGCCTGACGTGACGGTGCGCGTCACCGATCCCGCCAGCGGGCAGGTGCTGCCGCCTGAAGAAACCGGCATGATCGAGATCAAGGGGCCGAACGTCTTCAAGGGCTATTGGCGCATGCCGGAGAAAACCGCGGCCGAATTCACCGCCGACGGTTTCTTCATCAGCGGCGATCTCGGCAAGATTGATCGGGACGGCTATGTCCACATCGTCGGCCGCGGCAAGGATCTGGTGATTTCGGGCGGCTACAACATCTATCCGAAAGAGGTCGAGAGCGAGATCGACCAGATCGACGGTGTCGTCGAAAGCGCTGTGATCGGCGTGCCGCATCCCGATTTCGGAGAAGGCGTCACCGCCGTCGTCGTGTGCAAGCCTGGCGCCGTCCTGGATGAAAAGAGCATTGTCAGCGCCCTCCAAGACCGCCTCGCGCGCTACAAACAACCCAAACGCATCATCTTCGCCGACGACCTCCCGCGCAACACGATGGGCAAGGTTCAGAAGAACATCCTGCGGCAGCAATACGCCGATCTTTACACCAGGACGTAAGGCGACCGCCCTCTGGGAGGAGGGCGCGCCGGCATCCGCATCAAACTTGAACGCAACAGCTACGGCGCTGGAGGCGCCGGAGGGAGGGGAATCATGGGTATTGAAATACTGGCCATAGGCCTGCTGGTCGCGATGTTCATCATTGCGACGATCCAGCCGATCAACATGGGCGCGCTTGCTTTTGCCGGCGCCTTCCTTCTCGGCTCCATGACCATCGGCATGAAGACCGGCGATATTTTTGCCGGCTTCCCGAGCGATCTGTTCCTGACGCTCGTCGCCGTCACCTACCTCTTCGCCATCGCGCAGATCAACGGCACCATCGACTGGCTGGTCGAATGCGCCGTGCGCCTGGTGCGTGGACGCATCGGCCTGATCCCATGGGTGATGTTCCTCGTCGCCGCCGTCATCACCGGTTTCGGCGCGCTTGGGCCGGCCGCAGTGGCCATTCTCGCCCCTGTGGCCTTGAGCTTTGCCATTCAGTACCGCATTCACCCGGTGATGATGGGTCTCATGGTGATCCACGGCGCCCAGGCAGGCGGCTTTTCACCGATCAGCATCTATGGCGGCATCACCAACCAGATCGTCGCGAAGGCCGGCCTGCCTTTCGCTCCGACGTCGTTGTTTCTCTCGAGCTTTTTCTTCAACCTGGCGATATCAGTGCTGGTGTTCTTCGCCTTCGGCGGCGCAAAGGTCATGAAGCACGCGCCGGCAACATCACCTGGCCCCTTGCCCGAACTGCATCCCGAGGGCGTGTCGGCCTCGATCAGGGGCCACGGCGGCACGCCGGCCAAGCCGATCCGGGACCATGCCTACGGCACGGCGGCCGATACGGCGGCGACGCTGCGTCTGAACAATGAGAGAATCACCACCCTGATCGGCCTGACGGCGCTCGGCATCGGCGCCCTGGTTTTCAAGTTCAATGTCGGTCTGGTCGCCATGACCGTCGCCGTTGCGCTGGCGCTGCTGTCCCCGAAGACCCAGAAGGCGGCCATCGACAAGGTCAGCTGGTCGACCGTGCTTTTGATTGCCGGCATCATCACCTATGTCGGCGTCATGGAGAAGGCCGGTACGGTCGACTATGTCGCGAACGGCATATCCAGTCTCGGCATGCCGCTGCTGGTGGCGCTCCTGCTTTGCTTCACCGGCGCCATCGTCTCGGCCTTTGCATCCTCGACCGCGCTGCTCGGCGCCATCATCCCGCTTGCGGTTCCGTTCCTCATGCAGGGACATGTCAGCGCCATAGGCGTGGTCGCGGCCATCGCCATCTCGACGACGATCGTCGACACCAGCCCCTTCTCCACCAATGGCGCTCTTGTGGTCGCCAATGCGCCGGATGACAGGCGAGAGCAGGTCCTCAAGCAGCTGCTGATCTATAGCGCGCTGATTGCCATTATCGGCCCGATCGTCGCCTGGTTGGTGTTCGTCGTGCCGGGGCTGGTTTGACGGCCACCGCCGAACCCATCGCTTTCCGCCGCGGACCATCGCCCGCGGCGGCGAAAAAACCTGAACGGCGTGGTGTGCGGGCGGGGCGGCCGGCTCAGTATTCCGAACCGCTTCTATTGCTTAGATCGTGACGTTCCGTGCCATTCAATGGTGGATTGAAGACGCTGACGAGGATGAGATCCCCATCCTTGCCACCCCGCAAATAGTGCCGATCGTGTTTGTCGAGAACGTAGATATCGCCGGCGCGGATGGGGAAGACATTGCCGTCCATATCCTCGACCTCGCCTGCTCCCTGGATGCAGTAGCAGGCCTCCAGATGGTTGCGGTACTGCAGCAGGGCTTCGGTGTTGGCGCGAACAACGGTGTGGCAAACCGTAAACCCCATCCCGTCATCCCTGGTCAGCAGACGGTGGCTTGTGCCATTGCCCCAATCGACGAAACGCTCGGTCTGCTCGACTTCACTCAGGCTTCTCACAAACATGTTCGTCTCCTCGCGAATGGCTGAGATGTGTTGATCTCCGTGATCCATTAGGCACTGCAGCCGCGACTCTTTCAAATGATCTAATTTGAGAGACTTGTTAGAATATTCTACACATAATCTGGCGCGGGCCGAGAGTGATTGGATATTCTCCGGTATGTTCGGAGTGATACTAAAAGATTTGACATATCGGGCGGCCAATGAATCCTGCTGCTTATGTGAGGAATTCGAACATATGCAACTGCCGCCGCTGAACGCATTGAGAGCCTTCGAAGCAACCGCCCGGCTCATGAGTCTTTCAAAGGCCGGAGACGAACTGCACGTGACCCATGCCGCGATCAGTCACCAGATCAAACATCTGGAGACATGGATGGGACGCAAGCTGCTGCAAAAATCCGGACGCGGCGTTGCACTGACGCCGGCGGGCGCCGAATATTATCTGGCCGTCTCGGGCTCGCTGGCCGCCATCGCCCACGCCACCGGCAACATGCGCAGAGACCACAATATGCGTTCGATTACTGTGGGATGCATTCCTTCGATCGCGTCGCGCTGGCTGGTTCCGGCACTTCCATCTTTCCGGGAGAGCGATCCTGATCTTGATGTCAGGATCGTCTATGCAAAAGCGGAAGAGCGCTTCGATGACGAAAGCCTGGATGTTCTCATTACCATGGGAGAAGACGTGTCAGGGGGACGGGAGAGCCGCCTGCTTTTCTCCAGGCGCAACCAGCCGGTGGCCAGCATTCATTATCTGGCAAAGCGAAACTGGACGGCCGACGGCGTTCCCTTTGCGGCAGCCGAACTGCTGCACGATGAAACCATGGACGGCTGGAAAGAATGGTTCCGAAAGGCTGAGATAACGGCGCCCGACCCGCTTCGCGGGCCGATATTCCAGGACTTCAACATTCTTGCCACGGCGGTAATCGCCGGGCATGGCGTCGCACTATGTCCTGTCGAAGTGTTCCGGCGAGAGATCGATCGCGGCGACCTCGTTGTGCTCTCGGACATTTCGACGGCAGAGACTCAAGGCTATTACCTGATCACCAGCTCCTGGGCGAAGAAGCCGGTTCGCCGCTTTGCGGAATGGTTCACGGCGGAGTGTCGATCCGGCGGCCCGCCGACCATGGAATAGGCTGGAAACCACGGGGCACGGCTCGTTTTGGCCCGAGCTGAAATGTCATGAAAGTTTCATATTGGTGCTATTGCGGTGATTGAAAAATAATCTACACTTTTGATCAGGAAACGCGATTTCCTGAAGCAAACGAAAGGAAACTGATTGGATTCATATCTTCTGACGACCCTGCTCGTTGCAGGCCTCCTCGCTTTCGCCGTAACCTCGGTAAAAGCCGGAACAACTGCCCAGACCACCGCAAATACCAGGCGCAGTCCCGATTCGGGTAGCGATGGCGGAATTGGGTTCGAGGTCTCTGATGACGGGGGCTGCGATGGCGGCGACGGAGGTGGCGGGGACGGTGGAGGAGACTAGATCAAACGGAAATCGATAGCATGCCCGACCGCCTCAAGGCGGTTTTTTGTTGCCCGAACTCCACTCCGTACCAGGCCTCCAAATAGGCCGGAATGTCAGGCCCGCTCGAGGATTGCGGAACTGATCTGACGGGCGAATAGACGAACGGATCCGACACGCAATCCAATTTATGGGTCGTCACAGGAAACTTGAGCCCTATGTCTGTCGAGGCGGGCTGGGCGAAGGTGTTGGAGACAATCAATATGGCTAAATCTGCGGCGGGAAACCCGTATATTTACGGGATCGATGCACTGCGCTTTGCATGTGCCCTGATGGTGACAGTGTTCCATCTCGGATTTACTTCCTGGGCCTCGCCTTTATATCTCAGACCGTACAAAATGCCGGCGATCGAGAATGTCGCCCAGCCCGGATGGGTCGGCGTCGAATTGTTCTTCGTCATATCGGGCTTCGTCATCGTCAATTCCGCCGCTTCCGCCAGCGCCCTGTCATTTCTCAAGGGGCGTATTCTGCGGCTCTATCCGGCGGTATGGATCTGCGCATCGCTGACGCTGATCGTCATTGCCACACAGGACGTCAACTGGCGCATCCTCATGAACTATCTGCGCTCGATCACGCTCTATCCCGGGGGGCCCTGGATCGATGGCCAGTATTGGACCCTGGCATGCGAGATTTGCTTCTACGCCATCGTCTTCATCATGTGCGCGACCGGGCAGAAGACGAGGATGTCCGCCCTGGCGCTCGGCCTGTCGCTGGCCAGCGCGGCTTTCATCGCGCTGTCTTACGCCGTTCCCGATGCAGCCATACAGGACATGTTCACCGAGACCGCCTGGCGGGCCATCCCCTTTTACTACGGCTGCCAATTTGCCGTCGGCATCTATATCTGGCTGCTGTCCCAAGGCTGGATGAGTGGGATATCCTGGCTGGGCTTCTTCTGCGCCTTGGCGGCGGGGGGCGCCCAGATCTACATGGCCGGAGAGAACAGCAGCGACCGCACGCTCGCCGCAGCGGGTCATTCTTTCTCCTCCTTTCCCGCAATCGCAATCTGGCTGGCTGGATTGATATCGATCGTCGCAAGCGTCGGCTATGCCAAGCGGATCAGCCGTCTGCCAACCTTGTTGCTTCGATCGGTGAAAACCTTGGGCGCGATGACCTATCCGCTCTATCTCCTGCATCTCGCCATCGGCGTCCGCCTTCTCGACTGGCTGACCGCCCGCGGAATGGCGCCGCTGCTGGCACTGGCTTTGGCCGTCGCGATCATCTGCGCCATGTCGCTTGCCGTATGCAAATGGGGAGAGCCGCCGATGCGGAGCCTTTTGCGAGGATTGCTCGATCGGCTTGGGCAACGGGCTGCCGTTTTTCTGGCGAGGGAGTCTCGGGTCTAGGGGTAAAATTGAGGAGAGGGAGTAGGCCCGAGGCGCAATGATGTCCGAATTCCCCCTTCTCGGCTCTTGCCTCGACCTTGACCCCACTCTCCGTCCTGCTCGGGCTTGCCCCGAGCATCCATGCGACATCCTCTAATACGCAGTGGCCACCTTCGGTGGAAGGCGGCCACTGACGCTATGGATAGGCCCTAAACGCTCAAGCGCGCGCCGGCAGCAGGGGATAGCCGACCATGACGGCGCGGCCGAGGAGGGCGGCGACGACGGCCTTGATCACATCGCCCGGGATGAAGGCCATGGAGCCGACGAAGGCTTTCGTGAAGCCGAGGCCTGCGACGGTGGCGAGATAGGTGATGCCGAAGGCGTAGAGCACGACGATGCCGCCGATCATGGCGGCGAGGAAGAAGCTCACCGTCTGCACCAGGCCGGATTGCCCATGGTTGACCAGGCGCTCGCTGAGATAGCCGGTGACGAAGGCGCCGAAGATCCAGCCGACGAGGAAGCCCGCTGTCGGCGAGGCGAAGATCGCCAGACCGCCGCGGCCGCCGGAAAGCACCGGCAGGCCGATCGCGACGAGCAGCAGCACGATCAGCACGGCGATCGCGCCGCGCCGGGCGCCGAGCACGACGCCGGCCATCATGACGCCGAGCGACTGGGCGGTGATCGGCACCGGAATGAAGCCGAGCGAGATCGGCGGCAGCAGGCCGAGCGCCACGATGATCGCGGCAAAGAGGGCGGTAAGGACGAGGTCGCGGGTGCTCATCATGAACTCCGTATTAAAAAATCGTTAACTTCCATGCCGCCGAATGCGGCGCGCGTCAATCGCGGCGGCGACATTATCCGCGTCCTTCAGCGTCAGAATGATCAGCGGCGCAAGCAGGCTCGTCGGCCGGACCTTCAGCCCGCGCGCCCTGTGCGCCTCGCGGATCGCCTGGTAACGGTTGACGATCTCAGGCACGAAGCGCAGCACCAGGCCGAGAGCAAGGCCGATATCGTCGGCCTGAACCCGGCCGGTGCGTTCGAGCGGGCGGGCAAGCGCCGTCACCTCGTCGATGAACTCGGTAATTGAAGTCGTCGCCGTCACGCTGGCGGCGAGAAGCATCAGCGCCGTCAACCGTAGCACGGGCACGAGCGCCGCCTGCCAGGGATTGAAGATGAAGTTGAAGAGGGCGACGACCGCAATCGTCAGGAAGATCGGCCGCAGCCGTCGCAACGCCTCGCCGAGCGGCAGGCCGACCGTGCCGTAGAGCACCGCCGCCACCAGCACGGTGCCCGAGAGCAGGAGGAGATTGTGGCCGATGAACAGCAGGATGGCGAAGGCCGTCAGCGACAGGAGCTTTGCCCGTGGCGAAAGCCGGTGCATCGGGCTGTTGCCTTCGACGTAGAGCGTCTGCATCAGGCGGCGATCTCCCGATAGCGGGCGACCGCTTCGGCCGCAGGCGCATCGGCGGCAAGCCGCCCTTCGTGAAACACGAGCACCCGATCGAAACCGGCAATCAGCTCAAGGTCGTGGGTGATGACGATGGCGCTTTCCGGCAGTCCGGCGATGATCCTCTCGACCAGCGCCCGGTTTTTGAGGTCGAGCTGGTTGGTCGGCTCGTCAAGGATGAGAATGCCCGGGCCGGTCGCCAGCACCGAGCAGAGCGCCGCCAGCTGGAGCTCGCCGCCGGAAAGCTCGTGCGCCCGGCGATCGGCTAGCGCCTCGGCGCCGAAGCGGGCCAGCACGCCTTGCACCCGTGCCTCAATCTCAGCCTTGCTGAAGCCGCGCCGCTTCAGCCCGAAGGCGATGTCGTCCTTGACGATCGGTAGGATGATCTGGTTCTGCGGCGACTGGAAGATGAAGCCGACATCGGCGCCAACAGTCTTCTCGTCGGCCGTGTCGCGGCCGTTGACCATGACGCGGCCAGTGGTCGGCTTGGTCAGCCCATTGATCAGCCGCGCAAAGGTGGTCTTGCCCGAGCCATTCAGTCCGATGATGCCAATCCGTTTGCCGGTGATGCCGAGCGTCAGCGGCTCGAGCGCCACCCGCGCCCCGAAACTGACACCGGCGCCTTCGAAGCGAATATCCAAACTAATTCCCTCGCATTTTCTACCGGAGGGGTTGCCGATGCCGGCCCCTCATCCGCCTGCTGGCACCTTCTCCCCGTAAACGGGGCGAAGGGACCATGCCGCGCCCTCTCGGTTCCCCGCGGGCCCCTCGCAGGGCACGTCCCCTCGCCCCGTTTACGGGGAGAGGGTTAGGGTGAGGGGCAGCCATTGGCGCCAACCCGACAGCAGTGCTTCTATACGGGGAAGCTAGGATGATGAAAGCGCAAATCGCGATGCCGACATTTGGGCGGATAATCGGGTGGCTAGGAAGATTTTCCGCGTTATGATGGATGCATGACGAATCTGCTGTCCAATTCCGATGCCCGCCGTGTCTTTCTTGCCAAGCAGGGCCTCAGCGCCTCACCGAACCGTGCCTTGACCAAGGCCGGCCTGCTGCAGTTGATCCACGATCTCGGCTTCGTCCAGGTGGACAGCATCCAGACGGTGGAGCGGGCGCATCATCAGATCCTGTTTTCCCGCAACCAGACCTATCGGCGCGAGCATCTGAAGGCACTGCTCGAAAAGGAGCGCGCGCTGTTCGAGCACTGGACGCACGACGCCTCCATCCTGCCCAGCGCCTTCTTCGTCTATTGGAAGCACAAGTTCCGCCACCAGGAGAAAGTCCTCGTCGAGCGCTGGCGCAAGTGGCGCGGCGAGGGTTTCGAGGCGGCTTTCGAGGAGACCTATGAACGTGTGAGGCGCGACGGCGCGATGCTGGCGCGCGACGTCAAGGCCGATGGCCACGTCTCCGGCGGCTGGTGGAACTGGCATCCGAACAAGACGGCGCTCGAATATTTCTGGCACACCGGCAAGTTCGCCATCGCCGGCCGCTCGAATTTCCAGAAGATCTATGATCTGACCGAGCGCGTTATCCCCGCTGAATTCCGTGAGCCGGAGGTGAGCCGCGAAGACTTCGTCGATTGGGCCTGCCGCAGCGCGCTTGCCCGCCTCGGTTTCGCCACCCACGGCGAGATCGCAGCCTTTTGGAACCTGGTCTCGCCCGACGAGGCCAAGGGCTGGGTATCAGCCCATCGTGACGAGCTGACCGAAGTGCTGATCGAACCGGCGCCCGGCGGCAAGCCTCGCCCCTCCTGGGCCTTTGCCGACTTTCTCTCGACGCTTGACACCTATCCGGACGCTCCGCCGCGCATCCGCGTACTCAGCCCCTTCGACCCGATGATCCGCGACCGCAATCGCACCGAACGCCTGTTCGGCTTCTTCTATCGCATCGAGGTCTTCGTGCCCGAAGCCAAGCGCGAATATGGCTATTACGTCTTCCCGCTGCTCGAAGGCGACCGCCTGATCGGCCGCATCGACATGAAGGCGGACCGCAAGAAATCGACCCTCGATGTCAGGCGGCTTTGGCTGGAACCGGGTGTCAAGGCTTCAGCCGGGCGGCTGGAGAGGCTGGAGGCGGAGCTGGATCGGGTGGCGCGGTTTGCTGGCGTGGAGAAGGTCGTGTTGCTCGAGGGGTGGAGAGGATAATTTCCTCGAGAGAGAGCATCAGATTGCCCCTCACCCTAACCCTCTCCCCGTAAACGGGGCGAGGGGACGTGCCAAACGTTGAGATGGAGGACGCCGGTGCGACATGTCCCCTTCTCCCCGCGGGCGGGGAGAAGGTGCCGGCAGGCGGATGAGGGGCTGCCATCCGGCTTTCGTTTGACCCTCAGCAGATCTCCGTCTTGCTGATCTTGATGCCGAAACCTTCCAGGCCGACATAGTGGCGCTCGCGGCTGGTGAGCAGCTTGATCGAGCTGACGCCGAGATCCTTGAGGATCTGGGCGCCGAGGCCGATTTCCAGCCATTCGCTCTCGCGCGTCTGCGCCTCGGCATGGGCTTCGCGGCCCTGGTTGCGCGCCTTGCGGCCATTGTCGTAATGGCCGACGCCGACCGAGCCCTCGCGCAGATAGACGATGATGCCGCGGCCTTCGGCGGCGATCTTCTCCATGTAGAAGTCGACCGGGCTGTTCTTGCCGAAGAGATCCTCGGCGACATTTTCCGGATGCAGGCGCACCGGAATGTCGACGCCGTCGCGGATGTCGCCGAAGACGACGGCGAGATGCTGCATCGGGTCCCAGGGCAGGGCATAGGTGTGGGCCTTGGCCTTGCCGAACGGCGTGTCGATGTCGAAGCTCGCGCCGTGCTCGACCAGCGTTTCCTTGCGCTGGCGATAAGCGATGAGGTCGGCGACGGAGACGAGCTTCAGCCCGTGCTTCTCGGCGAAATCGACAACCTGCGGCCCGCGGGTGACGGTGCCGTCGTCATTGACCAGTTCCGAGATGACGCCGATCGGCGGCAGGCCGGCGAGCCGGCAGAGATCGACGGCCGCTTCCGTATGGCCCGAGCGCATCAGCACGCCGCCTTCGCGCGATACCAGCGGGAAGATATGGCCGGGACGGACGAAATCGGCGGCTCCGACATTCGGATTGGCAAGGTTGCGCACAGTCAGCGTCCGGTCGTCGGCCGAGATGCCGGTCGTCGTACCGTGCTTGAAATCCACCGAGACGGTGAAGGCAGTCGTGTGGGCCGAATCGTTTTCCGCCACCATGGCGTTGAGGTTGAGGCGCTTGGCCTCTTCCTTTGGCATCGGCGCGCAGACGATGCCTGAGGTGTGGCGCACGATGAAGGCCATCTTCTCCGGCGTGGTGTGGACGGCGGCGACGATCAAATCGCCCTCGTTCTCGCGGTCATTGTCGTCCATGACGACGACGATTTCGCCGGCCTCGAAGGCCCTGATGGCGTCGACGACGCGCTTCTGATCGTAAGACATGGACGCTCCTATTTCAGACGGCCTGTCTGGCCGCGGTCGCGAAGATAATGATCGGCAATGGCGCAGGCGACCATCGCCTCGCCGATCGGCACGGCGCGAATGCCGACGCAAGGGTCGTGCCGGCCCTTGGTGCGCACGTCGACATTCTTGCCATCGGCGTCGATCGACTGGCGTTCGGTCAGGATCGACGAGGTCGGCTTGACGGCGAAACGCGCCACGATCGGCTGTCCGGTCGAGATCCCGCCGAGAATACCGCCGGCATTGTTGGAAAGGAAGATCGGCGTTCCGTCATTGCCCATGCGCATCTCGTCGGCATTGTCTTCGCCTGAGGTTTCGGCGGCGGCAAAACCATTGCCGATCTCCACACCCTTGACGGCATTGATCGACATCAGCAGCGAGGCGATGTCCTGATCGAGCTTGGAATAGATCGGCGCGCCGAGACCTGCGGGCACGCCTTCGGCGATCACTTCGATAACAGCGCCGATGGACGAGCCGGCCTTGCGGATGCCGTCGAGATATTCCTCCCAGACCGGCACGATTGCCGCATCCGGCGAGAAGAACGGGTTTTGTCCGACCTGATCCCAGTCCCAGTTGCTGCGGTCGACCTTGTGTTTGCCGATCTGCACCAGGGCGCCGCGCACGGTGACACCTGGCACGACGAGGCGGGCGATGCCGCCGGCCGCAACCCGGGCGGCGGTCTCGCGCGCCGAGGAGCGGCCGCCGCCGCGATAGTCGCGAATCCCGTATTTGAGGTCATAGGTATAGTCGGCATGGCCGGGCCGGTATTGCCGGGCGATCTCGCCATAATCCTTGGAGCGCTGGTCGGTGTTCTCGATCAGCATGGAGATCGGCGTGCCTGTGGTAATCATCGTCTCGCCGTCGGAATCGAGCATGACGCCGGACAGCACCTTCACCAGATCATCCTCGCGCCGCTGCGTCACGAAGCGGGATTGGCCGGGCTTGCGCTTGTCGAGCCAGACCTGGAGGTCTTCGAGCTTGAAGCGCAGACCTGGAGGGCAGCCGTCGACGACGCAGCCGAGCGCCGGGCCATGGCTTTCGCCCCAGGTGGTTACGCGGAAGAGGTGACCGAATGTATTGTGTGACATTTGTTCCCACGGCGGCGCCTGAGCGCCGGTCGCCGCCGGCCGCGCCATTGCTTGAAAAGGCGCGACACTCATAGGCCAAAAAACCGCCGAGGCAAAAGCCTTTCTTTGCGTCAAACCGGCAGCGGCGGAAATGCTGTTTCGCTCCTTTGCGGCAGCATGGCCGTCACGAAGCCAGCCGCCATCCAGTTCCGGCCGCAGCGGCGGTGAGATCAGCGAGGGAAGCGCGTGGTTAACGCAGCGCCTTGATTATGTTTAAAATGCCATTCATCAATTGGGCGGGAAAAGCCATTCTTACGGGCAATTTTCGCCATATTCAGGAGATTATCTGTGGCCAGTGTTCTCGTGCAGCGTTTCAAGAGGATTGTTGCCATGCGTTTCGTCGTCGCCACGCTTTTGGCCACAGCAAGTTTCCTGTCGCCGATGAGCGGTTTTGCCGAGAGCGCCGATGTCGAAGCGACGATCAAGAAGGTCGACACGGCCAATCTCGTGCTGACGCTCGACGATGGCAAGACCTATCAGGCGCCGGAGGAATTCAATTTCGACGGCCTCGAAGCCGGCGTGAAGGTCATCGTCTTCTACACCGAGGTCGACGGCAAGCGCGTCATCAACGATCTCGATATTGTTAAGTAGGCAGGACTCTGGAGAAGGCAGCTGCCCCTCACCCTAACCCTCTCCCCGTAAACGGGGCGAGGGGACGTGCCCTACGAGAGCGAGCGGGAACGGAGAGGTCGCGACATGTCCCTTCGCCCCGTTTACGGGGAGAAGGTGGCGGCAGCCGGATGAGGGGCCGGTCTCGGCAATCTCCCGGGCCAACGCTGAGCGCAGGCGCGCCCTGCGATGCCTACAGCCAGACGATCGTCCGCTCGCTGGTATCGATCCTGACGATCCGGTCCTGTGGTATACCGCCTTCGGCGGCGGTGCTCTTCGGCAGGTCGGCAATCGCCTGGAACAGCGTGCGGATGACGCCGCCATGGGTGACGCAGACAGTCGGGCGATCGACGGAGTGCAGCCATGCGCTTGTGCGCCAGGAGAGGATCTCGTAGCTCTCCGCATCGTCGCCGGGTGGAATGAAATCCCATTTCGAGGCATTGCGTTCGGCCACCCGCTCGGCCTGCGTCGCCCTCAGTTCCTTGAGCGTCGAGCCCTCCCAGTCTCCGAAGGAAATCTCCACCAGCCTCGGATCGGTGCGATAGGCAAGCGGCGGCAGTCCCATGGCGGCGCGCATGATTTCCATCGTTGCGCGCGTGCGTCCGAGAGGGCTTGCGACAAAATCGAATTCGCCAACCGTATCGCCGAGGATCTTGGCCAGCTCGATGCCGTTCTGCCGGGCCTGTTCCAGGCCGATGGCGTTCATCGGCACATCCTTCTGGCCCTGCAGGCGACGCTCGGCATTCCAGTCGGTCTGACCGTGTCTGATCACGTAGATGAGCACGGTCTCGACTCCGGGGGGACTTAGTCCTTGACGACCGAAATATCCGGCGCGTCGACCGCCTTCATGCCGATGACATGATAGCCGCTGTCGGCGTGATGCACTTCACCGGTGACCGAGCGCGACAGGTCGGACAGCAGATAGAGGCCGACGTCGCCCACTTCCTCGATGGTGACCGTGCGGCGCAGCGGGGCATTATATTCGTTCCACTTCAGAATATAGCGGAAATCGCCGATGCCGGAGGCGGCGAGCGTCTTGATCGGCCCGGCCGAAACGGCGTTGACGCGGATGTTTTGCGGCCCGAGGTCGACGGCGAGATATTTGACGCTCGCTTCGAGCGCGGCCTTGGCGACGCCCATGACATTATAGTTCGGCATGACCTTTTCGGCGCCGTAATAGGTTAGCGTCAGCATCGAGCCGCCGTCCGTCATCAGCTTCTCGGCGCGGCGTGCGACCGAGGTGAAGGAGTAGACGGAAATCTGCATCGTCTTGGTGAAATTGTCGGGCGAGGTGTCGATGTAGCGGCCGGTCAGCTCGTCCTTGTCGGAAAAGCCGATCGCATGCACGAGGAAATCGATCTTGCCCCACAGCTTTTCGACATTTTCGAAAACCGCGTCGATGGTGGATTCGTCGGCGACATCGCAGTGGCCGACGAGCGTCGCGTCGATCTCGGCTGCAAGCGGCTCGACACGCTTCTTCAGCGCATCGCCCTGATAGGTGAGCGCGACTTCTCCGCCCTGCGCATGAATGGCCTTGGCAATACCCCACGCAATCGAACGATTGTTGGCGACACCCATGATGACGCCGCGTTTGCCTGCCATGAGGCCGGATGCTTGAGCCATATTTCGCTCCCTAGGATTCTGATCGATCCTGCCTATGGCATAGGCCGTTAATCGGTTCAAGCTTGGCCTGGATCATCAACTGTTAGGGATCGTAACAAAGGGTGCGAATGTCATAAAAATTTCACAGGAACAGGCCTTCGCGCATGCTCCGCATGAGATCTGTGATCTTATCGTCGGGTTTTTCCCACAGGATGATGCGCAATTCGACGACGAGATCGCCTCTGCTGCCGTCTTCCCGCGGCAATCCCTGGCCGGGAATCGCGATCGTCTTGTCCGAGCCCGACCATGCGGGAACGGTGATATCAAGCGGCCCGGCCGGGCCGTCGATGCGCGCCTCGGTGCCGAGCACGGCATTCTCGATACTGATCGGCAGCACGGCGTGCAGGTCGAAACCATCGACGGTGAAGCGCGGATCGGGGGCGATGCGGATATTGACGACGGCATCGCCGCGCTGCATGCCCGGCAGCTTGAAGCCCTGTCCCTTGAGCCTGATCTCGTGACCATCCGTGGTGCCGGCCGGCAGCGCGAAGCCGATTTCGCGGCCCTCCGGCAACGACGCGTTGATCCAGCCGCTTTTCAGCACGTCGTCGATCGTGACCGTCGCCGTCGTCACCTCGTCCGGCGCTTTCTCGAGGCCGCTATCCTTGGCGCCGGTGAAACGGCGCACCAGCGATGTCAGGATGCTGAGCGGCAGCGACAGGTTGGCGGCATTGTTTGATGTCTCGCCGGGTTCCTCCTCGGCTTCGGGGGCCTCGCCATCCACACGTTTGCCCGCTTCGGACTGTGTCTGGCCCTGCGTCTGCTGGGACTGCGTCTGCTGGGCGCGGCCCTGCGCCTGGCCGCCCGCCGCAGCGCGTGTCTGCGCGCCGAAAATGCGCTCGACCATCTCCTCGGCACCTTCGCCGGTGCCGGCCTGCTGTTTTGGGCCTTCGGCCGCGGCCTTCTGGGCAGCCCGGGCAAGCTCTTCCATCACCCGCTCGGCATTGGCCTGCGCCGCCTTGGCGCGGGCCGCAGCCTCGCGCGCGGCCTGGCGCTGCTGCATGATCGTCTGTTCCTGCTTCTTGGCTTCCGCCACCCGCACGGCATTGTCGAACAGGCTGCGTTTGCGCGGGTCTCTCAGCGTTTCGTATGCGCGGCCGATCTCGGCGAACCGCGCCGTCGCCGTCGGATCGTCCTGATTGTGGTCGGGATGGGCTGCTTTGGCCATGTTGCGCCAGGCCGCCTTGATCTCTTCTGCCGCCGCGTCGCGTTTGACGCCCAGAATTTTGTAAGGATCGCGCATGTCAAAACCGCCGGTGTTGCGATGCGGGTGACGCCTGTCCTTGCCCGGCATCCCCGCCCAATATCGAAGTCCAATATCAACATGTGACGCGCCACCGGCCACAAAGGCAGGCAGAGCCACTCTCGACACCGATCGTGCGGCCGAGTTGCTAATCACTTCTTATTTCCGTGGAGAGATGGGGAGTGTTTTGCCGTAAATGGTTAGCTGTTTGCTAAGCATTCGCCACAAAGCCGGCGGCCGTTAACTGTCGCGCGCCGAATTGGTTCCGGCAGATCAAATTTCCCGCCGGACATTAACTTTCACGCCGGAAATTAGCTTTCCCGCCGGAAATTAACTTTCCCGCCGGAAATTAACTTTCCGGCTGGAAGCTCAGCAGCTGCCAGTTGCCGCCGCCGACGAGGCAGGTCTTGCCGTAGAATTTGGCGATCCCGACATAGGAATGCCGCGTCGTGCGGAACTGCCGGCAGACCTGGCCCGATTCGTTGTTTTCGACGATCGTATCGATGACGCCGGCGCTGCCGGTCGATGCATTCGCCCAGGGAAGCGGCTGGCCTTCGAGCTTGTGCACATCGGCCGAGGTCACGGCGTTGCGCACTGTCATCTCGTCCGAAAGCGTGTCGGTGCTCGGCGGCGTCTGCGGCACGGTGCCGGTGGCCACCGACCGGTCGACCTTGGCTTCGCTCAAGAAATCCATCCCGCCCGCGAGGCAGCCGGAAAGCGACAGCATTGCGGCGCCGACAACCAGGAAGACGCTGCTGCGTTGCCGCAGGCCCTTTGTATGGCGATATGACTTTGCTATGACTTCCACCCTGCGTCCTGTCCAGTTATCAAAAGCTGGGCGAGTTTTGAATAATCCGGGGCATTTGAACCAATATGTCGGCAAACGAGTTAACAAGCGGTGACTTTACCGAAAGTGGCGAGCCCTTCAAGCTCTTTGCCGAATGGCTGAAGGAAGCGGAGGCCTCCGAACCGAACGATCCCAATGCCGTGGCGCTGGCGACGGTCGATGAGCATGGTCTTCCCAATGTCCGCATGGTGCTCCTGAAGGGATTCGACGATGACGGTTTCGTCTTCTACACCAATTTCGAGAGCCAGAAAGGTCGCGAAATCTTGGGGCAGAAGAAAGCCGCCATGTGTTTCCACTGGAAAAGCCTGCGCCGCCAGGTGCGGTTGCGCGGACCTGTCGAGATCGTGAGCGACGCCGAAGCCGACGCCTATTTCAAGACGCGGGCGCGCGGCAGCCGCATCGGCGCCTGGGCCTCCAAACAATCGCGTCCGCTCGAAAGCCGATTCGCGCTGGAGAAGGCGGTGGCGGAATACACCGCCCGCTACGCCATTGGCGAGATACCCCGGCCTCCCTATTGGTCGGGCTTCCGCATCCGGCCGACCTCGATCGAATTCTGGAAAGATCAGCAGTTCCGCCTGCATGACCGCATCGAATTTCGTCGCCCATCCCCAGTCGGGGCCTGGGAAAAGGTACGGATGTACCCTTAGCTCACCCTCTACCGGCCCATCAGTTTCAGCGGAATGCCGGAAGCAAGCGCCGAGACGTAGCGCCGCTTCTGGTAGTAGCCGTTCAGCGACATGCGCGGGAGATAGCCGGTCTTGCCGGTCGCCGGCAGCCCCGGCTGCGTCGTGACCGCGACCGAAAAGCCCAGCCGGCCGGCAAGTGTCTCCTCGCGGGCGGTCGCCGCCTCCGGCGTGCCGTAGGGATAGGCAATCGCGGCGGGACGGGCGTCGGTCAGCGCCTCGACATAATCGGCCGAAACTTCCATCTCGATCCGCGCTTCGGCCTCCGGCAGGCGGGCAAGCGCGCGATGGCTGATCGTATGGGCGCCGAGCGTTGCAAGCGGATGTCGGGCGAGCCGCTGCAACTGCACCGGTCCCATCACCAGATCGCGCACGATATCGGTCGGCTCGATGCCGTGTTCCCGGGCCAGCATATCGAGGGTGGCAACGGCGCGCGCCTCGTCGAAGCGGTGGATATACCCGGCGAAGCGGTCGAAGGCATCCCATTGCTGCCGCGGGTTGGCGAGGGCCAGCCGCTCGCTGCCGTGGCCGAAATCGAAGCGGATTTCTTTTGGCCGTCGCAACAGGACGGCGAGCGTTTCCCACCAGATGCTGTGGGAACGTTCGGCAAAACCCTTGGTGACGAACACCGTGAAAGGCGCCCGATGCCGCTCGAACACCGGCAGCGCATGCTCCATGTTGTTGATGTAGCCGTCGTCGAGCGTAAAGGCCGCAAACGGCCGGCCGCCCTCGGGTTCGGCCAGAAGCGCCGGCAGCTGGTCGAGCCGCACGAAGCGATAGCCGTCGCGCGTCAGTCGCCTGAGCGCCGCATCGAGAAAATGCGGCGTGATTTCAAGATGCGCGTTCGGCGTAAAGGCGTGGGGCTCGTGCGGGCGGACATGATGCAGCGTGAAGATGACCCCGCGCCCGCGCGCCTGCCGCATCAGGCCGGCCGCTGCGATCAACGAGGATGCCTCGAGCCCGGCGCCGATCGCCACGCGTTTTGCCAGTCGCTTCAATTGCCCCGTCATGCGTCGCCCATTGTCCTTTGCCGCAAACTAGCAACGGCGGCTTAAGCCTTGCTGAATCCCGCTTTCACACAGCTTCTTTCGTTTTCTGTTAACCAAGGCGATGAAAAGACTAGAAAAATCGTAGGCGTTGCCGCAAAGTCGCGCCAAACTTCCGGCTTCTGTCACATTACGACACATGGCCGGCCCATCGAGAGCCAGCGCATCAGGGGGAACTCCATGAGAAAGCTTTTGGCGGCTGTTTTGACCGTGACGCTGGTCGTTTCGGCGCCGCTTGCGGCTCTTGCCGGCAGCGCCTCGCTGGTCCTCGATGCCCGAACCGGCAAGGTCCTGGCGTCCGAAAACGCCGATACGCTGAACCATCCGGCCTCGCTCACCAAGATGATGACGCTCTATCTCACCTTCGAGGCGCTGAAACGCGGCAGGATCGCCTGGGATACGCCGATCAAAATGTCGAAATATGCAGCCGCCCGGCCGCCAACCAAGCTCGGCGTCAAGGCCGGCGGCACCATCACCGTGCGCGAGGCGGTCTATGGCATGATCGTCAAGTCCGCCAATGACGCCGCTGCCGCCATGGCCGAGACGCTCGGCGGCTCGGAGGCCGGCTTTGCCCGGATGATGACGGCCAAAGCCCGCCAGCTCGGCATGAGCCGCACCGTCTTCGTCAATGCCTCCGGCCTGCCGGACGGCCGGCAGGTGACGACGGCGCGCGACATGTCGACGCTCGGCGTGGCGCTGATCAAGAATTATCCCAATGAATATCGCCTGTTCTCGATGGCAAGCTTCAATTTCCGCGGCAAGACCGTGCGCGGCCACAACAATCTCATGTACCGCTACCAGGGCATGGACGGCATCAAGACGGGTTATACCAACGCGTCCGGCTTCAACGTCGTCAGCGCCGTCAGAGACGGCAACCGCCGCGTCGTCGGCGTCGTGCTCGGCGGCCGCACCGCCCGCAGCCGCGACGCCAGGATGGAAGCGCTGCTCGACCGCTATCTCGGCCGCGCCTCGTCATCCGGCGGCGCCAGGCTGATGGCGAGCGTCGCCGCCAGGGAACCGGTCGAAGTCGCGTCTGCGGCTGACTCTTCCGATGTTCCGGTGCCGCTCAACGCCCGGCGCCCGGACGAAGATCCCGCAGCCAAGAGCCTGGCTTATGCCGATGACGCCGTCGTGCCGCTGGAACGTCCTGTCGCCATGGACGAGATCCTGAATGCCGGCAAGACCGGCAAGGCACCGGCCGAGAAAACCGATGGCACCTGGCAGATCCAGATTTCGGCGGCCCCCAGCGCCGATGCGGCGCGTGCGCTTCTTGCACAGGCCCAGTCGGAAGGCGGCGCACCGCTGGTTTCCGCCTCGCCCTACACTGAGGCGGTCGGGCAGGGGGCGAACCGGATCTATCGCGCCCGCTTCGTCGGCTTTGCCAGCAAGGACGCCGCCGCCTCCGCCTGCGATGCGCTGAAGCAGCGCTCCTATGACTGCGTGCTGCTGCCCGACCACAGCTGATCCCAGCGGCATCATACTCGGCTCTGGACAAGCAGCGGGAATCAGCGTCTCCTCCATAAACAAAAGGAGAACATCCATGCTGCGCCGTCTCGCCGACCAGTTCGAAGCCGCTTCCGCTGTCCATGTCGCCGAGAGCGGCATCGAGCGGGATGACGACTGGTTCCTTTTGAAGCTGCAGGAGGAAATGGGAGAGCTCACCCAGGCCTGGAACCGGCTGACCGGTCGGGGCCGTGCCAAAGGCCGCTCTCCCGAGGATATCAGGCGCGATCTCGCCGACGAGACTGCCGACCTGCTCGGTCACCTCCTGCTGTTTGCTCGCCGTAACGACATCGACATCGCCGCCGCGGTCGAACGGAAGTGGCGGTTTCAGCCGGCACAGACGACCTAAGCGCCACGTCAGCTGTCCGATCGACTAAGAGAGCTGGCCCAACAGGCTCACGAGCCAGAACGAAACTGCCGAAATCATTGCCGCGGCCGGCAGGGTGATGATCCATGCGATCACGATGTTGCCGGCAAGCCCCCACCTGACGGCGGAGACGCGCCGGGCGGCGCCGACGCCGATGATGGCGCCGGTAATGGTATGGGTGGTCGAAACGGGGATGCCGAGCCAGGTGGCGCCGAACAGCGTCAAGGCACCGCCCGTTTCGGCGCAGAATCCTTGCATTGGGTTCAGCCGGGTGATCTTCGAGCCCATCGTATGGACGATGCGCCAGCCGCCGAACAAGGTGCCGAGCGCCATCGCCGCCTGGCATGAAATCACCACCCAGAGCGGCACGTGGAAGCTGCCGCCGAGATAGCCTTGCGAGTAAAGAAGCACGGCAATGATGCCCATGGTCTTCTGGGCGTCATTGCCGCCATGACCGAGCGAATAGAGCGATGCCGACACGAATTGCAGAAAACGGAAGGACCGGTCGACGGCAAAAGGCGTTTGCCGGATGAAGGTCCAGGTCACCGCCAGAATGAGGAACAATGCCAGCAGGAACCCGATCATCGGCGACATGACGATGGCGCTCGCGGTCTTGAGAAGGCCGCTCCAGACGATCGAGCTCAACCCTGCTTTGGCAAGGCCCGCACCGACCAGCCCGCCGACCAGGGCATGGGATGAACTGGAGGGAATACCGAAGATCCAGGTCACGACATTCCAGACGATGGCGCCGATCAAGGCCGCGAAAATCACCTGCGGTGTCACGATCGCCGGATCGATGATGCCGGTCCCGAGCGTCTCGGCCACATGCAGGCCGAAGAACAGGAAGGCGATGAAATTAAAGAATGCCGCCCAGAAGACCGCATATTGCGGCCTCAGGACCCGTGTCGAGACGATTGTGGCGATCGAATTGGCCGCATCATGCAGCCCATTGAGAAAATCGAACAGCAGCGCGACGCCGATGAGGCCGACAAGAAGCGGAAGAGCGAGGGCGGCATCCATCAGACATTCTCGATCACGATGCCGCTGATCTCGTTGGCGACGTCCTCGAAACGGTCGACCACCTTCTCCAGCTCGCCGTAGATCTCGCTGCCGATCATATAGGCCATCGCATTGCCGGCGCGGTGCCGGCGAAACAGATCCTTGAGCCCCTGCTCGTGCAACTCGTCGGAGCGCCCTTCCACCCGCGTGACCTGTTCGACGATGGCAGAAAGCCGCGGCGCATTGGCGTTCATGCGATCGAGCAAGGGAATGGCCTCGGCGATGAGATTGGCAGCTTCCACAACGGTCTTGCCCATCTCCTGCATCCCCGGATCGAAGCTGGTCTGCTCGAAGAGCCGGATGGTTTTGACGGTCTTGTGCATCATGTCGATCGCATCATCCATGGATTGGATGAGATCCTTGATGTCTCCACGATCGAAAGGTGTGATGAAGCTACGCCGGACGGCCTGCATGACTTCGCGCGTTATATCGTCGGCCTGATCTTCCAACCGCACGATCGTTTCGCATTGATGCTCGATCTCTACTCCCGACAGCAACCTGTCCAGAGCCTGTGCGGCGCCGACGATCGTTCTGGAATGTTGTTCGAAAAGGACGAAAAACCGGTCTTCGCGCGGCATCAATTTCCGAAACCAACCCAGCATGAACACCTCGTGATTTTTGATCTGCGCTATGGATGACGAGCCGTCCTAAACCCTATCCCGTTGAAGAGATAGGGCCGAGTTTCGGTTTGTGACAGTTTTATGACAGTTGTGGCGCGACAGGAACATGGCCGTTATCGGCCGCCGACCCTTTGCGGCATCCGCAGTCAGCCGACCTTATACCGGTAAAACTTGGTGTCCACGGCCATCAGCGGGAAGGAGCGGGGCAGGGCGCTCTTGGCAATCTCGGTAAAGCCGTTCTTCTCGTAGAAGCGATGGGCGGCAACGAATTTGTCCGTGGTGCCGAGGAAGATGTCGGTGAGGCCGGCATCTCTGGCGTGGTCGAACAGGCGCTCGAGAAGCCGCGCCGCCACGCCGTGCTCGCGGCCGCGAACCTCGGCGGCGACGAACATCTTGCGCAGCGCTGCCTGATTGTTACCGAGATCCTTCAAGCCCAGCGTTCCGACGATCGCGCCGTCCTTGACGGCGACCCAGAACTGACCTTTGCCGGATTGGTAGAAATCCGGGATGACCCGGAGATCCGGCTGCGCATCGGCTGTGATGTCGATGCCGAACTCCTCGCGCTGAATCGGCAGGATCACCGACAGCACGTCATCGGCATCGCCGGCGGCAAAGGGTCTGATTTCGATCTCTGGCATGAGGAAATACTCCGCCTCAGGTCTGCGTGCCGCCGACGGTGATCTGATCCATGCGCAGATGCGGCTGGCCGACGCCGACCGGAACCCATTGGCCGGCCTTGCCGCAATTGCCGATGCCGGTATCGAGCTTCATGTCGTTGCCGATCATCGACACCCGCTTCATCGCATCCGGGCCGTTGCCGATCAGCATCGCCCCTTTGATCGGCGCGCCGAGCTTGCCGTTCTCGATCAGATAGGCCTCGGTGCAGCCGAAGACGAATTTGCCGGAGGTGATGTCGACCTGGCCGCCGCCGAAGGAGACGGCATAGATGCCCTTCTTCACCGAGGCGATGATCTCTTCGGGCGTCTTGTCGCCGCCGAGCATATAGGTGTTGGTCATGCGCGGCATCGGCACGTGGGCATAGCCCTGGCGGCGGCCATTGCCGGTGGGCGCCATGCCCATCAGCCGGGCATTCTGCCGATCCTGCATGTAGCCGACCAGCTTGCCGTTCTCGATCAGCACGTTGTAGCCGGACGGCGTACCCTCGTCGTCGATCGTGATCGAGCCGCGGCGGTTGTCGATCGTGCCGTCATCGACGACGGTGACGCCGGGCGCGGCGACGATCTGGCCGAGAAGGCCTGCAAAGGCCGACGTCTTCTTGCGGTTGAAATCGCCTTCCAGCCCGTGGCCGACGGCCTCGTGCAGCATCACGCCCGGCCAGCCGGAGCCGAGAACGACGTCCATCGTGCCGGCCGGCGCATCGATCGCTTCCAGATTGACGAGCGCCTGGCGCAGCGCCTCGTCGGCGCCATATTGCCAGCTGCCCTCGGCGATGAAATCGCCGAAGCCGATGCGCCCGCCGCTGCCGTAAGAGCCGCTCTCCTGCCGCTCGCCTTCACCGACCACGACGGAAATGTTGATGCGCGTCATCGGCCGGATGTCGCGGACACGGTGGCCGTCGGCGCGCAGGATGTCGACGACCTGCCAGCTCGCAGCGACCGAAGCAGTCACCTGCCGCACCTTGTCGTCCTTGCCTCTGAGATAGGCGTCGATGTCCTGCAGGACCTTGACCTTCTCCTCGAAGCTCGGCTGGCCGATCGGGTTCTGGTCGCCGTAGAATTTCTTGTTGGTGCCCTGGGGAGCGGCGGCATAGGTGCCGGAATAGCCGCGCGTCACCGCGCCGACCGCATCGGCCGCCCGCTTCAGCGCCGCCACCGAGAGGTCGCCGGCATGGGCATAACCCACGGCTTCGCCGGCAACGGCGCGAAGTCCGAAACCCTGTTCCGTATTGAAGCTGCCGCCCTTCAGCCGGCCATTGTCGAAGGTCAGCGCCTCGGCCTGGGCATGCTCGATAAACAGCTCGCCGTCATCGGCGCCGGCGAGCGCTTCGGCGACAAGGCCGCGCATCGTGGCCTCGTCGGCATCGAAAAGCGTCAGGAGATCGGTGGTCATGGTCTGGCTCCAATGGCATGCGTTCGGGAGTTCGCTTACGCCTTAGATAGGGCTCAACCTGATAAGGAGTGAAGCCCTGTCTTCGAATTATTCTTTGTTGGGCAGAGCGATCTTGGAAATGGAATGGCCTTCGAAAGAGATGTAAGCGTTTTATCGTTTCGCGCTGGGTGGCGGCGCGGCTGTTTTGAGATGATCAGTTGGGGGGGCCAATTTGCTTGAAATGATGAGACGTGGTGCGAGTGGAGTCGTTCTCGCTCTTCTTTTTCCGGTGACTGGCCTAGCGGCCGACACCCGGCTTGAGAAGGTCTTTCCCGATCCGGAGGAGTGCCTCGCGGTCGACGGAATGATCTATTTCGATTTCGACGAACGAAGCTGGTGGTGAGGGAATATAAAAAGGCTCAAGTTCAAAAGCATATCGCGGCCAGGGATGTGATCGTCCGAGAGGAATGCAACGGCGGGGCAGGGATTGCTTCGCCATTGATAAACAAGCCGGGTGAGTTCTTCGGAAATCAATATTCCATATTCGAAATCCCCGCTTCGGGACAGTCGAATGATGGATGCTTCACAGCGTCATCGTATAACATCCTGTTCTCGAAGCCCGGTGCGGCGCTCAGGGATGAGATCGAAAGGCGCACCGGAAAAAGGCTGGAAATATACTCCCCCACCCGTCCCCGTAGCGGTAGTGCAGATGAGATGCCTGGCTATATCGTCGATGCAGGCGACCATTCCGAATATGTTTGCAGCTTTTCCGAGTATGATTAGGTTTCCGGGCTCATAGTCGAGCTGAAGATGATCCACGTAGGCAAGGCTGGCGATCGATCTCGAGGACTGCCCCTCACCCTAACCCTCTCCCCGTAAACGGGGCGAGGGGAGTTGCCCTGCGAGGGTGAGGTGGGAACCGAGAGGTCCCGGCATGGTCCCTTCGCCCCGTTTACGGGGAGAAGGTGGCGGCAGCCGGATGAGGGGCGGACCCATGGTAGACGGCCGCCAGCCTCACGGCAGCGCGTCGAAACCTTCGGCGAAGCCCTTGAGGTCGACGGGGATGCCGATGCCTTCTTCCGGGGTCTGGAAGACGATGAAGGTGGCCTGGGCGCCGCTGCGGAAGGTCTTGAGCAGTTCGTCCTCCAGCACGACTTCGGCATAACAGCCGTCGGCGAAGCAGCGGACGAAGTAGGCGCGGCCGATATCCTTGCCGTCGACATTGAGGCCGAGGCCGTTCGGCAGGAGCACGCCGAGCGGCGCCAGCACGCGCAGGATCTTCGATTTGCGGTCGGCCGTCTTCAAGACGACGACGGAAAGCCCGACCTCCGGCCGGTCCTCGGCGATGACGTTCTGCATCAGCGCGCATTGTTCGGTCGCCGCACCGGCCGGCTTGTCGCAGACGACAGACCATGCGCCGTGATTGGATTTCACTGTGCCCGGCGCCTGCGGCTGGGTCTGGCCGGGCGTCACCTGGATATTCGGGTTGGCAGCCGGGGGCTGCTGGGCCGGGGCAGGGGCGGCCGGTGCAGGGGTGGCCGGTGCAGGGGTGGTGGGCGTGGCCGGGGAAGGGGCGGGTTGCTGCGCGAAGACGGGCGTCGTCGCTGCGGCCGCGATGCTTGCAGTCACGAGAAGCGACCGCGCGAGGGAACGGAAACCCATGGAAACCTCTGGATATCGAATCATTGCGGCTATTGTTGAAGCTGCCCACCGGAAATGAAAAGCCCCACCCCGTGAAAACCGGGGGACTGCGGCAGAAATTGGACCTTTGTCATATAATGTACGGCGGGCGGATCGGCCGGAAAGGGCATTTTTCATATGCCGATGAAAAACTTGGGATGTTTTGCCGTTCGGCCTGCCTGTGCTTTAAGCAAAAATGCCGCATAGACAATTGCTCCTGCCTGTTGCGGCAAATGCCAAACTGTGGTTTGAAGCGCTGAACATGGCAAGGATTCTGCGTTCGATTTAGCAGGTCAAGCGCTCGAGGGAGATAATAAGGTGATGAAGAAGGCTTATGCAGCCCTGACCACGCTGGTCTGTCTGCTTTTTGCTTCCGGCACATATGCCGACCAGCCGACGCCGTGGCAGGCGACGCTGCAGCCGGCGGCGACGCCGATCATGCGGGAAATTCATTGGTTCGAACAATATACCCTGTGGTTTATCGTTCCGATCACGCTCTTCGTCCTGATCCTGCTCATCGTCGTCTGCTTCAAGTTCCGCGCCAGCGCCAATCCAGTGCCTTCGAGGACGAGCCACAATACGCTGGTCGAGGTCATCTGGACCGTGGGGCCGGTCCTGGTGCTGCTCTTCCTCGCCATTCCCTCCTTCAACCTTCTGACAGCGCAGCTGACGCTGCCCGAAAATCCTGACGTGACGATCAAGGCGACCGCCACCCAGTGGCAGTGGAACTATGAATATGAGGGTTCGGGCGACAGCCCGCTCGCCTTCGATTCCTACCTTTTGAAGGATCAGGATCGCGCCGCCGCCGGCAAGGAAGACAAGTCGGTCTATCCGAGACTGCTCGCCGTCGACAACGAGCTGGTGCTGCCGGTCAACAAGACGGTCCGCGTTCTCGTGACCGCGGCACCGACCGACGTCATCCACGCTTTCGCCATGCCGTCCTTCGGCATCAAGATCGACGCCGTGCCGGGCCGCCTGAACGAGACCTGGTTCAGGGCCGAGCGCGAAGGCCTGTTCTATGGCCAGTGTTCCGAGCTTTGCGGCAAGGACCATGCGTTCATGCCGATCGCCATCCGCGTCGTCTCCGAGGACAAGTACAAGCAGTGGCTGACCACGGCCGCCAGCGACCTGCCCGGCGCCTACAAGACACTCATGGCCGCAACCGATGGTCCCGCGAAGACCGTCGACGTTGCCGAAGCACAGTAATTAAAGGGGATCGGGACAATGGCTGGACCTTCCGCTCACGACGATCATTCTCATGCCCACCACGACCATGCGCATGATGATCACGATCACCACGATCACGGACACAAGCCGAGCTTTATCAATCGCTGGCTGTTCTCGACCAACCACAAGGACATCGGTACGCTCTACCTGATCTTCGCAATCATCGCCGGCATTATCGGCGGCGCGCTGTCGGTGGCCATGCGCATGGAGCTGCAGGAGCCGGGCATCCAGATCTTCCACGGCCTGGCCTCGATGGTCTACGGCTATGAGGGCGATGCCGCGATCGACGGCGCCAAGCAGATGTTCAACATGTTCACGACGGCGCACGCGCTGATCATGATCTTCTTCATGGTCATGCCGGCGATGATCGGCGGTTTTGCCAACTGGATGGTGCCGATCATGATCGGCGCCCCCGACATGGCCTTCCCGCGCCTGAACAACATCTCCTTCTGGCTGATCGTTCCGGCCTTCGCGCTGCTCTTGCTGTCGATGTTCGTCGAAGGGCCGGCAGGCGCTTACGGCACCGGCGGCGGCTGGACGATGTATCCGCCGCTGGCGACGAGCGGCACGCCCGGACCGGCGGTCGACCTGGCGATCTTCGCGCTGCATATCGCCGGCGCCTCGTCGATCCTCGGCGCGATCAACTTCATCACAACGATCCTCAACATGCGCGCCCCCGGCATGACGCTGCACAAGATGCCGCTGTTTGCCTGGTCGGTGCTGATCACCGCCTTCCTGCTCTTGCTGTCGCTGCCGGTTCTGGCAGGCGGCATCACCATGCTGCTGACCGACCGCAACTTCGGCACCTCCTTCTTCTCTCCGGAAGGCGGCGGTGACCCGATCCTCTACCAGCACCTGTTCTGGTTCTTCGGTCATCCCGAGGTCTACATTCTCATCCTGCCGGGCTTCGGCATGATCAGCCACATCATCTCGACCTTCTCCAAGAAGCCGATCTTCGGTTATCTCGGTATGGCTTACGCCATGGTCGCGATCGGCGCCGTCGGCTTCGTCGTCTGGGCCCACCATATGTATACGGTCGGTCTGTCGCTCGATGCGCAGCGCTATTTCGTCTTCGCCACGATGGTCATCGCCGTCCCGACGGGCGTGAAGATCTTCTCCTGGATCGCGACGATGTGGGGCGGCTCGATCTCGTTCCGCACCCCGATGATCTGGGCGATCGGCTTCATCTTCCTGTTCACGGTCGGCGGCGTCACCGGCGTCCAGCTTGCCAATGCCGGTCTCGACCGCTCGCTGCATGACACCTATTACGTCGTGGCTCACTTCCACTACGTTCTGTCGCTCGGCGCCGTCTTCGCGATCTTTGCCGGCTGGTACTACTGGTTCCCGAAGATGACCGGCTACATGTACAACGAGTTCCTCGGCAAGCTGCATTTCTGGGTCATGTTCATCGGCGTCAACCTGGTGTTCTTCCCGCAGCACTTCCTCGGTCTCGCCGGCATGCCGCGCCGCTACATCGATTATCCGGATGCTTTTGCCGGCTGGAACTATGTTTCCTCGATCGGCTCATACATCTCGGCCTTCGGCGTGCTGATCTTCCTCGTGTCGGTCTTCGAAGCCTTCGCCAAGAAGCGCCTCGCCGGCGAAAATCCGTGGGGCGAGGGTGCGACGACGCTGGAATGGCAACTGCCTTCGCCGCCGCCCTATCACCAGTGGGAACAGCTGCCGCGCATCAAGTAAGGCGCGTGGAAAACCGGACGCCGCATTTCGATACGGCGTCCGGCATAAGTAAATTCAGGACGGAATGATGACGGTTATCGACAATCACGAGGCGCTTGCAGAGGACGGCGAAATGTCGGAAGCGAGCGCGCGCGATTATTTCGAGCTCTTGAAGCCACGGGTCATGTCGCTCGTGGTCTTCACCGCCTTTGCCGGCCTGGTGCTGGCGCCGGGCCACATCAACCCTGTCCTCGGCCTGATCGCGATCCTTTGCATCGCCGTCGGCGCCGGTGCCTCGGGCGCGCTGAACATGTGGTACGACGCCGATATCGACGCCGTCATGAGCCGCACGGCCAAACGTCCGATCCCGGCCGGCCGGGTCGCCCCGTCGGAAGCGCTCGCCTTCGGCCTGGTGTTGTCGGGCTTTTCGGTTGTCATTCTCGGCCTTGCCGTCAATTGGCTGTCGGCCGGCATCCTCGCCTTCACCATCTTTTTCTACGCCGTCATCTACACCATGTGGCTGAAGCGCTCGACGCCGCAGAACATCGTCATCGGAGGTGCCGCCGGCGCCTTTCCGCCGATGATCGGCTGGGCCTGCGTCACGAATTCGGTGACGATCGAGAGCACCGTTCTCTTCCTGATCATCTTTCTGTGGACGCCGGCGCATTTCTGGGCGCTTGCCCTCTTCAAGATGCGCGATTACGAGGCCGTTGGCGTGCCGATGCTGCCGAACGTCGCCGGCGAGCGGATGACCAAGCATCAGATCGTCGCCTATGCGGTGCTGACCGCCATCTGCGCGGTGCTGCCCTCCGTCCTCGGTTTCGCAAGCTTCGGCTACGGCCTGGTTGCCGCCGCTCTCGGCTCGATCTTCATCACCTGTTCCATCGCCGTCTGGCGCATGCCCGACGGCGATCTGAAGATGATCCCGGCAAAGAAGCTATTCGCCTTCTCGATCTTCTATCTCTTCGCCGTCTTTTCCGCGCTGATGATCGATCGGCTGGCCGCCATGCTGGTCTCGCAAGCAGGAGGCTCGTTCTGATGGATCTCGTCAAGCTCACCGAAAAACAGATGAAGTCGCGCCGCAACCGCAACATCGCCCTCGGGCTCGTGCTGGCCGGCCTTGTCGTCCTGTTCTATGCGATCACGATCGTCAAGATCGGCGGGGGAGTGACCGGATGAGCGAAAAGGCCGCCGCACCCAGGAAGCAGGGCCGTAACAACGGCGCCGTCGTGTTGATGTGCCTGAGCTTCGTCTTCGGCATGGGCGCGATGAGCTATGCCGCCGTGCCGCTCTACCGCATCTTCTGCCAGGTGACCGGCTATAATGGCACGACGCAGCGCGTCGAGCAGATGTCGAGTGTCGTGCTCGACCGCAAGATGCGTGTGACCTTCGACGCCAATGTCGCTCCCGGCCTGCAGTGGAATTTCAAGCCGGTCGAGCGCGAGGTCAATCCGAAGATCGGCGAAACCATCCAGGTCAATTTCGTCGCCGAGAACCGCTCGAACGAGACTCAGCGCGGCCAGGCGGTGTTCAACGTCACGCCGGGCGAGGCGGGCGCCTATTTCAACAAGGTTCAGTGCTTCTGCTTTACGGAAACGGACCTGAAGGCGGGCGAGAAGCTGGAAATGCCGGTCGTGTTCTATATCGACCCTGAAATCGTCAAGGCGGTGGAATCGAAGGATATCCACACGGTGACGCTGTCATATACGTTCTACCCGAAAGAGGGTCCGAAGCCCGTCGCTTCGAATGAGGGTGGAGCGGTAAAGATTGAAAAGAAACTTTGATCAAGGCTCGTTTCCGGCTAAGCCGGGAGCGAAGTGAGGAAGACATCCGGGGATAGCCACATGGCCGATGCGCATCAGAAGAACCACGACTACCACATCATCGATCCGAGCCCATGGCCGATTCTCGCCTCGCTCGGCGCCTTCATCATGGCGATCGGTGGTGTCTGCTACATGCGTTACCTGAACGGCGGCTCCTTCAAGGTCGCCGGCGCCGAACTCGCCAATCCCTGGCTCTTCTACATCGGTCTCGTGCTGGTTCTCTACGTCATGTACGGCTGGTGGGCCGATACGGTGAAGGAAGCCCATGAGGGCTCTCACACCCGCGTCGTCTCGCTGCACCTGCGTTACGGCATGATCATGTTCATCGCTTCGGAAGTGATGTTCTTCGTCGCCTGGTTCTGGGCCTATTTCGACGCCAGCCTGTTTCCGAATGAGGCGATCCAGGCCTCGCGCATGGCCTATACCGGCGGCGTCTGGCCGCCGAAGGGCATCGAAGTCCTCGATCCCTGGCACCTGCCGATCTACAACACCGTCATCCTGCTGCTCTCCGGCACGACGGTCACCTGGGCGCACCATGCGCTGCTGCACAACGATCGCAAGGGCCTCGTTCAGGGCCTGACGCTGACCGTGCTGCTCGGCATCCTGTTTTCCTGCGTGCAGGCTTACGAATATGCCCACGCTCCGTTCGACTTCAAGAATTCGATCTACGGCGCGACCTTCTTCATGGCGACCGGCTTCCACGGTTTCCACGTCCTCGTCGGCACGATCTTCCTGCTGGTTTGCCTGCTGCGCGCGCTGCGCGGCGACTTCACCCCGAAGCAGCATTTCGGCTTCGAGGCAGCCGCCTGGTACTGGCACTTCGTCGACGTCGTCTGGCTGTTCCTGTTCTTCTGCATCTACGTCTGGGGCGGCTGGGGCGCTCCGGTGGCCGCAGGCTGATCGGGACGGAATAAATGCAAAAGGCGGGCTCGGTGCCCGCCTTTTTTGTTGGCAGTTTCGCAGAGCGCCGTCATCGTCTGGCATTTTCATCAAATCCGAGGATGAATGGGTCGCCGGGCGAGGACGACAAGAGCGTCCGCTGGAGCGCATGGCGCTAAAATGCAGAGCAGTTTGGCGCGTTTGCCACGCGAGCTTCCCCATACTCCGTCATGCTCGGGCTTGACCCGAGCATCCAGGCGAGTGCGGCGTATGATGTTCGGCTCAGGGCCAAGCATGACGGAGGTTGAGGGGCCGGCTTGGCAAGAGGCAAGACCGCAGGGTGCAAGATGCGAGCAGTGCTTAGCCATATTCGCGCATTTTTGCAGCCCGGAACTAGAAGGAATGGCAATTGCAGATCCCCGATCGCTTCCATATTGCCGAGACGGACGGGTGGCTGGTGAACCACCGGATCAATTCCGCTCTTCCCGGCTATCTCATGATCAGTTCCAAGACGGACACGAACGATCTGTCCGAATTGCCTCAGGCTGCATTAGGCGAACTCGGGCCACTCCTGGCGAGAGCTCAGAATGCGCTGAAACGGGAATTGAATGCTGGACGCGTCTATATCGGCCGGTATGGACATTCTCCCGGCTATCCGATCCATTTCCACGTAATCCCCATCTATGATTGGGTGGAGGAACTGTTCTGGAAAGACAGCCGGTATCGCGTCCTTCAGAATTTCGCAGAGGGCCCGGGAGAAACCCCGACGGACGGCGCGGAACTGACCCTGTTCGTCTGGCGCGAATTCTGCGAGCGAGCAGAGCCGCCGCCGGTTCAAGGCCGGTCCGTCCCGGAGACCATTGAACTATTGCGAAGGGCGATGCGATGATACGCCGATAGGTCGAGCGTCGAGGAGGCTCCATGGTTTTTTGGGCAGCGAGTTTGTTTGGATTGGCGATCGGCTACCTCATCGGTTCCACGCCCACGGGCTATCTTGCCGGGAAACTGCTTAGACGCATCGATATTCGCGACCATGGCTCCGGATCCACCGGCGCAACGAACGTTTTGCGAACTTTGGGGAAATGGCCTGCGTTGGCGGTACTCCTGGTGGATGTGCTGAAAGGCGCAGGGGCGATCCTCTTTGCCGGCTGGTTTTATCCCTGGCTGCATACATTGCCGCAGGACATCCTGCCGGCAACGCTTGAGCTGCACGCGTGGCTGCCCTGGGCCGTTTGCCTGGCCGGACTTGCCACATTGCTCGGTCACAGCCGTTCGATCTGGCTGAATTTCAAAGGCGGCAAATCCGTCGCTACGGGGCTCGGCCTGTTGCTCGCAATATCCTGGCCGGTCGGTCTTGGCGCCCTTGCGGTTTTTGCCCTCGTGCTCGCCATCTTCAGGATCGTTTCCCTCGGGTCGATGCTGGCGGCTTTGACTGCAATCGTTCTTATCTGCAGCCTGGAGCAGCCCTTACCCTATCGGCTGCTGGTGATTTCAGGCGGTGCTTATGTGATCATACGTCATCGCGCCAACATTCAGCGGCTGCTGTCAGGGATGGAGCCGCGCCTGGGGCAAGGGAGCGCATCACAAAGTTAGAGAGAGCTGGGTCCGTCGCCCGATGCGTCCGTGCGCGGCGACTCCACACCGAAGCAGCGTTTCGACTTCGAGGCGTGAGCCTGGTACTGGCACGGCATCGACGCCGTATGGGCGCGTCCTCTGGTCACAACCGACTGATTGGAGCGATGGAGTGGAGAGGTCGCGGCAAATATCTTCTCGCCAGCGGGAAAGGTGCCGGCAGGCGGATGGGGCTGCCCGGCACTCCGCCCGTGATCGCCTATCCCACCATGCTAACATAGTCGAGACAATGCTGGCGCGGTCGAATCCCCGCATAGCGCGTTTGGAAGGACCTGTTCCTGCGGCCCCCTCATCCGCCCTACGGGCACCTTCTCCCCCGCTGGGGAGAAGGGGGAGTCGATAGGCTGCGGCATGCCTCCGCCTTTGCATGGACCTGAGGCGAGACTCGTGCCTGCTCTTTATCGCCTCACCGTCCGCCGGCGATCCGTTCGAAGGCCGAAGGGGCGGGTATGCCGAGGTCGAGCTGGTGGCGGATCGCTTCGGCGCATTCGAGTGCGGTCAGCACCGAGGTGTCGACCTCGATGTCGTAGATGCCGGGGCGGTGAACTTCGTCCTGCCAGCGCTGCACCGGTTCGGGGACCGACACGTCTGCGGAGGCTTTGAGATAAAGCGTCTCGCGCCCCTCTTGCTTGATCTCGCGCCGCTCCATGACCGTCTCGATCGGACAGCGGACGCCGACGAACAGCACGGCAAATCCCTCCAGCCGCCGGGCGCAATCGGCGAGAATGCCGAGCGGCTGCGAGTAGCTGTCGTGATGGCCGAGATCGGCCACCACATTGAGCCCCAGGCCGGCATGAATGGCGATCGATTCGTAAAGGGCTGCGTAGAGGAACGGCACGAGTTCCTCGAGATCCGGGCGCTCGCCGCCGGGCCTCAGGCCAATGCCGGGCAGGTAGCGCTTCGGCGTCATGTCGTTATAGGCGTCGACGCCGAGGTTGATCCACGGCCCTTCGAATTCGTCCTGAATCGCGCGCGCAATGCTGGATTTGCCGCTTCTCGGCGCCCCGTTCAGGATGATGATCTGTCCGGCATGGCTGTCATTGGTCATCAGTCTTCTTCTTCTGTTTGGCGCGAATCATTACAGCGCCGCGTGTCTTCTCAGACACGCAAAGGACGCCGTAACGCCTTGAATTGCTGAGTCATTCCTCACATCGATTCCGATCGGAGGAATTATGCAGCGGCGAAACCGCGCAGGCATTTCCATTCGGGATGCGAATACTTTATGGGAGAGTTAAGGCAGCATCGAAAATGCCGCGGCCGCAAGTGGCCGTACAGAGGAGCAGCATGAGCGACGACAGCGCGCAATTTCCCCCTCTCGATCCGGTAAAAACCGGTATCAAAGGCTGCTGCCCTCGCTGCGGCCATGGCAAACTTTTCAATGGCCTGCTGGGCCTGCAGCCGCGCTGCGCCTCCTGCGGCCTCGACTATTCCTTCGCCGATTCCGGTGACGGTCCCGCCGTCTTCGTCATCCTGATCGTCGGCTTCATCATCATCGGCATGGTTCTGTGGCTGCAGGTCAATTACGGGCCGCCGATCTGGGTGCATATCCTCATCTTCGGGCCGCTGACGATCATCCTGTCGCTTCTGACGCTGCGCTGGTTCAAGGGCATCCTCATCGCCATGCAGTACCGCCACAATGCCCGCGAAGGACGTCTGAGTGACTGACATCGATCGCGCCGCGCCGCGCCGCCGGCCGCCTGTGATAACCGGCATTCTGGTGCTGATTGCGCTTGCCATCCTGCTGTCGCTCGGCACCTGGCAGCTTCAGCGCCTCCACTGGAAGCAAGGCCTGCTCGCCGATATCGCCGCGCGCCAGGCTGCCGCGCCGGTGCCGCTCGCCGACATCGAGGCACTGGCGGCCTCCGGCGGCGATATCGAATACCGCAAGGTCACTGCCACCGGCCGCTATATCAACAACAAGGAACGGCACTTCTTCGCCACTTGGCGCGGCCAGACGGGCTTTTACGTCTATACCCCGCTCGAGCTTGCCGACGGGCGCATCGTCTTCGTCAACCGCGGCTTCGTTCCCTATGAGAACAAGGAGCCCGAAATGCGCGTGCAGGGCCAGCTGACGGATCAGCAGACGGTCACGGGCCTGGCGCGCGCCAAACTTGCCGGCAAGCCCTCCTGGCTGGTGCCTGACAACGACGTCGGCAAGAACATCTTCTACTGGAAGGATCTCGACGTCATGGCCGAGAGCGTCGGTCTGGAGAAGGCGCGCGTCATCCCGTTCTTCGTCGATGCCGATTCCACGCCCAACCCGGCCGGCCTGCCGATCGGCGGCGTCACCCAGGTCGATCTGCCGAACGATCATCTGCAATATGCCCTGACCTGGTACGGACTTGCCGCCGTGCTCGTCGCCGTGGTGGCGATCTCCTGGTTCCGAAAACCCGGCAAGGCGCCTCGGCAATAGTATCGCTTCAATTCCCGGCCATATTGGGCTAGAGGTCCCTTACTCCCACGCTGGACGGAATTTTGACGGAACGGACATGAATATTGCGGCGAAACCTCCCTTGACGATCAGGCTCTGCGGCCCGCGCGGCTTTTGCGCCGGAGTCGACCGCGCCATCCAGATCGTCGTGCTGGCGCTGAAATCCTATGGCGCGCCGGTCTATGTACGCCACGAGATCGTCCACAATCGTTATGTCGTCGAGGGACTGGAGGCAAAGGGCGCCGTCTTCGTCGAGGAACTGGACGAGATCCCGGCCGAGCATCGCGCCCAGCCGGTGGTCTTCTCCGCCCATGGCGTGCCGAAATCGGTGCCGGAGGATGCGGTGAGCCGCAATCTCTTCTATCTCGACGCCACCTGTCCGCTGGTTTCCAAGGTCCACAAGCAGGCGATGCGCCACAATCGCCTTGGCCGCCATGTCGTCCTCATCGGCCACGCCGGCCACCCCGAAGTGATCGGCACGATGGGGCAGTTGCCGGAAGGCGCGGTTTCGCTGATCGAGACCATCGAGGATGCCGACGCCTACGCCCCCGCCGATCCCGACAACCTCGGCTATGTCACCCAGACGACGCTGTCGGTCGATGATACGGCCGGCGTCATTGCCCGCCTGCAGGAGCGCTTCCCGAATTTGACTGCGCCGGCGGCGGACTCGATCTGTTACGCCACGACCAACCGCCAGGAAGTGGTGAAGCAGGCAGCCCCCGGCTGCGATCTCTTCATCATCGTCGGTGCGCCGAATTCGTCCAATTCCAAGCGCCTCGTCGAAGTGGCGCTGAGGGCAGGGGCGAAGAAATCGATCCTGGTGCAGCGCGCCGCCGAGCTCGACTGGGAGGAAATCGGCGCGATTTCGACGCTCGGCCTTTCCGCCGGCGCCTCGGCGCCTGAGGTGATCGTCAACGAGATCATCGAAGCCTTCCGCGCCCGCTTCGATGCCCGCGTCGAGCTGGCAGAGACGGTGCAGGAAACCGAAAACTTCCTGGTCAACCGCGAATTGCGCAGCATCGAGCTGACGGCGGCCGACATGGCCTTCGTCAACGGCTAGGCCGCCACCCGCGTCCCGGTCATCTACCATCCACAATACAGAGACGAGACCTCACTTGGCAGTCTACACCGATATCGCCGAAGACGATCTGAAATGGTTCCTGACGGAATATGATGCAGGCACGCTGCTCTCCTATAAGGGCATTGCCGAAGGCGTGGAAAACTCCAATTTCCTGCTGCATACTTCCAAGGCCCCGCTGATCCTGACGCTTTATGAGAAGCGCGTGGAAAAGCGCGACCTGCCATTCTTCCTCGGCTTGATGCAGCATCTTTCGGCCCGCGGCCTCTCCTGCCCGCTGCCGCTGCCGCGCCGCGACGGCGCGCTGCTCGGTTCGCTCTCCGGCCGCCCGGCCGCGCTGATTTCCTTCCTCGAAGGGATGTGGCTGAGGAAGCCGGAGGCGAAGCATTGCCGCGAGGTCGGCAAGGCGCTGGCCGAGATGCATGTGGCGGGCGAGGGCTTCGATCTGAAGCGCCCCAACGCGCTGTCGATCGACGGCTGGCGGGGGCTCTGGGAGAAATCCGAGGCGCGTGCCGATGAGGTCGAGCCCGGCCTGCAGGGCGAGATCCGCAACGAGCTCGATTTTCTCGCCTCCGTCTGGCCGAAGAACCTGCCGACCGGCGTCATCCATGCCGACCTCTTCCCCGACAACGTCTTCTTTTTGGGTGATGAGCTCTCCGGCCTGATCGATTTCTATTTCGCCTGCAACGACCTGCTCGCCTATGACGTCTCGATCTGCCTGAATGCCTGGTGCTTCGAGAAAGACGGCGCCTACAACATCACCAAAGGCATGGCGATGCTCGAGGGTTACCAGAGCGTCAGGCCGTTGAGCGGTGAAGAAATCGCCGCCCTGCCGGTGCTCGCGCGCGGCTCGGCGCTGCGCTTCTTCCTGACGCGGCTCTATGACTGGCTGATGACGCCGGAAGGCGCCATGGTCACCAAAAAAGATCCGCTCGAATATCTGCGCAAGCTGCGCTTCCACCGCCAGATCGGTTCGGCCGCCGAATACGGGTTGAGCCTATGAAACATGTCGATATCTTCACCGACGGCGCATGCTCCGGCAATCCCGGTCCCGGCGGCTGGGGCGCGGTGCTGCGCTACGGCGAGGTGGAAAAGGAGCTTTGCGGCGGCGAGGCGGAGACGACCAACAATCGCATGGAACTAATGGCGGCGATCTCGGCGCTGCAGGCCCTGAAGAGCCCTTGCGAAGTCGACCTCTATACCGACAGCGCCTATGTCAAGGACGGCATCTCCAAGTGGATCTTCGGCTGGAAGAAAAACGGCTGGAAGACATCGGACAAGAAGCCGGTGAAGAATGCCGAACTCTGGCAGGCGCTTGAAGAGGCCCGCAACCGCCACAAGGTGACGCTGCACTGGGTCAAGGGCCACGCCGGTCACCCCGAAAACGAACGCGCCGACGAACTCGCCCGCAAGGGCATGGAGCCTTTCAAGAAGGGCAAGGCGGTTTCGTCTTAAGGGTGCGCGGTTTGCCGTCTCAATCTCGCTCGCGGCTTGAATGCGCCCGTCGGCTCAACCCAATCTCCGTCATGCTCGGGCTCGACCCGAGCATCCAGGCGACACCCACCAGCTAGGGCATGGATCCTCGGCTCAAGGCCGAGGATGACGGAATGTGTGGTGACGTCGCAGCCAATCGCGACCCCAGGCGGCTTCATCGACAAGAACATTGTCACGCCTGAAACTCTCCACATATCTGTCTCGACCGCGAGAGATCTTTTGTTCAGGAGGCGAGTGTGACGTCCATACCGACTGTAGACGAGCTAAAGTCGACAATCACTCGCCTGGAGAGCAGGTATCGCGGGCATGATGAGGCCAGGGCGCTGTTTGAAGTCTATGAAAAGCTCTGCGAGCGTTTCGAACAGGATCTGGCCGACGAGCGCGATCTGTTGCTCAACAAGGCGGCCGCGATGATGATGATAAAATATTGGGTCGAACAGGAAGGGCGATATTCTCCCCACGTTTGACGCCCGCAGTCTGCTGTCGCGGACAGGGATCTTGCTGTTTTCGAAGGGGTAGGCTGGCATCTCCCCTCGCTCCCTCATTCCTGTGCTTGTCGCAGGAATCCGGTGCGCCCGAGTCCTTGAGCGCGGAAGACACTCTTCGAGGTGCCTTGGAAGTCATTCGCCGCGGCGACGGCGCGGTGGCTTAATTCCTGTGACGAGCACAGGAATGAGGGTGGAGATATGGCGGGCGCCACGACAACCAGGGTGCCGATCTGGCGTTCCCCTGCACTGGTGGTTGCCTCCTGCTCTCTCATTTCGGTGACGAGCTCGGGGAGAGGCTTTGCCTCTCACGGCTGCCGCGCCGCTGCCCCCTGAATCAGCCGATGCAGATATTCGAGCTTGGCCACAACAGGCGAAGAGAGCACGAAGGGGTAGGAATCCGGCTGACCCATGCTGCGCTGGATGGCGTTGATCGCAATGCTGAGCGGCACCCAGGCGCTGACGAGCTGCTCGGCGCTCTTTGCCCTATAGGGAAGAAAATCGACCTCGCCGGCGATTTCCTCGTGGCCGCGCGGATCGATGGCGATGCCGAAGGCGCGGGCCGTCTCCAGCGTGTCGACGATATGGAGGTAATGCGCGAAACACTCGGCGAAATCCTCCCAGGGGTGCGACGAAGCATAGGCGCTGATGAAATTATCCTGCCATCCCAGAGGCGGGCCGTTGGAATAGTGGTTTTGCAGGGCGGCCGCATAATCCCGGCGCTCATCGCCGAAGACGGCGCGGAAATCGTCGAGGCCGTTCTGGTCGCGCACCAGCTTATTCCAGATGAAATGGCCGGCCTCGTGGCGGAAATGGCCAAGCAGTGTGCGGTAGGGCTCGTTCATCGAGCTGCGCGCCTGTTCGCGCGTCGCGTCGTCGGCTTCGGCGGCGCGGATGGTGATCAGGCCTTCCTCATGACCGGTCATGGCCGGCACGACATTGCCGTTGCCCTGCAGGGAATCTTCGAGGAAATCGAAGACCAGGCCGCCTTGCGGATCCTGGCCGCGATCGGGATGCGGCAGCTTCCAGCGCAAGAGCGAATAGAACAGATGACGCTGCGCCTGACCGATGCGCCGCCAGCGATCGATGCCGTCCTGGGTGTCGGTATTCGGAACCAGCCGGTTATGGCGGCAGGCGGTGCAGAATTCACCGTCGCTCTCGACGTCTACCAGCCAGTTGCAGATGTCGAGGCCGGCATTGGCGCAGAAGCGCACGTGCCGGTCGGGGTCGGAAACGAGCTGCCAGACCATTTCGTCGCGCGGCTCCAGCGCATGCATGGCAAGGTCGCCCGGGAGGAAGCCGAGACGGTGATTGCAGCGGACGCAGTGCCGGTTATCGAAGTGGACGACCTGATCGCAATTGTCGCAGGCAAAGAGTTTCATCGTTTTGATCTCTGCAAAGCAGGGGCGGATGAAAAATGCCCGCCGCGCGCGTGCGCGGCAGGCATGGTTCATCCGGGCTGAGCTGGTGGTTCAGAGCCGGTCGACGGCGCCTTTGAGCTTGTCCTTGACCTTGCCTGTTGCGACCTGTCCCTTGCCTTTGGCTTCCTGGACGTCGCCCTCGGCCTGCATGTCGCGATTGCCCATGGCCTTGCCGGCGGCCTGCTTGGTCTTGCCGGCAATTTCGTTTGCCTTGCCTGAAATCTTGTCGCTGGTGCTACCCATCTGTGATGTCTCCATGCTTCGGCGTCGGACCTGTCGTCCGCGCGGAAAGGGAACGTCACTGGCGGCTATTCGTTCCCGCGACCGCCAGGGAGCCGCGACCGTCAGGCGTGGCCGGCCTCGGCCGATAGCATGGCGGCGTTGATGCCCATGCCGGCAAGCGCCCGCTCGTACTTGTCGTCGAGGTTGCGGTCAAAGATCAGTTCCTCATTGGCCGGGCAGGTGAGCCAGCCATTGTTGGCGACCTCGTTTTCGAGCTGGCCGGCCGCCCAGGAGGAATAGCCGAGCAGCATGGTCGCGCGCTTCGGCCCGGCGCCCTTGGAGATGGCGCGGACGATATCGAGGGTCGCCGTCAGGCAGATGTCGTCGCTGACCGGGATCGAGGAGTCGCTGGCATAATCGTCCGAATGCAGCACGAAACCGCGGCCGCTCTCCACCGGGCCGCCCGTCTGGATCGGGAAATCGCGCGCCCGCTGCGGCAGCACGATCGGTTCTTCCTGCTTGATCATGTCGAGATGCAGGAGCACGTCGGTGAAGGTGAGGCTCTGCGGTCGGTTGATGACGAAGCCCATGGCGCCGGCATCCGAATGCGCGCAGATGTAAATCACCGTGCGCGCAAAATTGCGGTCTTCCATGCCTGGCATGGCGATGAGGAACTGGCCATCGAAGAAGCCGCGTTCCCGTCTGTTCTTCAGCGTCGATAAGGACATCATTCCTCCTGCTGCCAGACCGCACCAAGGCCCCGACAAGAGAAAGATGGGCCAATGTCACAAATCAATCAACCGAAAATGAAGATTTAAATGGGCGCGGCTTCTGGCGGCCGGAGAGCACTTTCGGTAAACCGTTGTTCCATGATGATTATTAGCTTGGTCCCGCGTAGGTTTTTAATTGCGGCCGTCTCAGGGACCGCTGTTCTTATGCCCCTTTGCCAGGCCCATGCGGAAATGAGCGCCTGGGCCGAGGCCGAGGGCGGCCGCATGCGCCTCGTGGCGTTGGCGCCGGATGCCGGCGGCAAAATTCGCGCCGGCCTGCAGATCGAGCCGAAACCCGGCTGGATCACCTACTGGCGCGAACCCGGCAACAGCGGCATTCCGCCTCAGGTCACCATAGCGCCGGCGACCGGCGTCACGCTCGACGCCATTGGCTATCCCGTGCCGAAGCATTTTTTCAATGGCGAGATCGAGGATATCGCCTATGACGCGCCGGTGACGCTGCCGCTGTCCATGAGGGCGGCCGGCAAAGGCGAGGTGAAGATCGACGCCGCCGTATTCATCGGCATCTGCAAGGATATCTGCATTCCCTTCCAGGCGAATTTAAGCCTGAAGCTCGGCCGTGCCATGCAGTCGCATCCGCAGGAAGAGGCGATCCTTGCGGCCGCTGATGCGACGCTGCCGAAGCCGCCTTCGGATGATTTCAAGGTGACGGCGCATGCGATCTCACCTGACAGGAAGACGCTGTCGCTGACGCTCGCTTTGCCGGGTGACGGGAAGGGCGCCCCCGATATCATCGTCACCGGTCCGAGCGGTTATGCCTTCACGAAGCAGAGCGGCGGCAAACGCGATGGCGCCATCTTCAAGACTGATATGATGATCGGCAGGCTGCCCAAGGATTACGATATTTCAGGCAAGCGCTGGGACGTGCTTGTTATCGATGGCGACAGGGCGATGGAGACCACGCTTGCCTTTGACTGACCGGCACTTATAGTCGCCCCATCCCCCGGCGGCGCCCGCCGCAGAGCCCGAACCCACAGAACCCGAGGAGAAAACCATGACGATCGCGATCGGCGACAAGCTTCCTGCCGCCACCTTCAAGGAAAAGACCGCCGACGGCCCGGTCGAAATCACCACCGAGCAGCTCTTCGCCGGCAAGCGCGTCGTGCTCTTTGCCGTGCCGGGCGCCTTCACGCCCACCTGCTCGCTGAACCACCTGCCGGGTTATCTCGAAAACCGCGACACCATCCTCGCCAAGGGCGTCGACGATATCGCCGTTCTCGCCGTCAACGACTGGCATGTGATGGGCGCCTGGGCGCAATCCTCGGGCGGCCTCGGCAAGATCCACTTCCTGGCCGATTGGGACGCCGCCTTCACCAAGGCCGTCGGCCTCGAAGCCGACCTCTCCGCCGGCGGCCTCGGCCTGCGCTCCAAGCGCTATTCGATGCTGGTGGAAGACGGTGTTGTGAAAGCCTTGAACGTCGAGGAAAGCCCCGGCCAGGCCACCGTCTCGGGTGCTGCCGCGATGCTGGAACAGCTCTGAGCGATCGAAAAGCCGTCACCTAACCTGCTGATGTCGCTACAAGATCTGCCCCTCACCCTAACCCTCTCCCCGTAAAAACGGGGAGAGGGGACGTGCCCTGCGAGAGGTTGGTGGGGAATGGAGAGGTGCGGCATATCCCCTTCGCCCCGCAAGCGGGGAGAAGGTGCCGGCAGGCGGATGAGGGGCGTGCCGCGGACTCGAGCGCTGCCATCGTCTAAAGATTACACAGACATCGCGACACATGAAGGGCGGCCGTTCGGTCGCCTTTTTCAATTGTGCGAGCAGCTTTAAACTCCGCCTCAATCCTGCCGCAATCGTTATAACATAACCGTAATGTTATTACATTGTAGGATCCGCCATGCCCCCGAGACCCGACCGCCCCTCCGTCAGCCTTATGGGACAATCGGCATTATCGAGGGTGATCGGCATCATGCTGGTGGTTGCCGTCCTCTGGCTCGCCATCCATTGGGCGGTTCTGCTGCCATGACGCCGTTGATCCGTCTCGACGATCTCACCGTCGCCTATGACAGGCATCCCGCCGTCCATCATGTCTCCGGCGCCTTTGCTCCGGGCAGCCTGACGGCGATTGCCGGGCCGAATGGGGCGGGCAAGTCGACGCTGCTGAAGGCGATCATCGGCGAGCTTCGCCCGGCCGAGGGCAGGGTCGAGCATCGGCTCGGGCGGGCGGAATTCGGTTATCTCCCGCAGGCGGCCGAGATCGATCGCCGCTTTCCGATCTCGGTCATCGACACCGTCATGCTCGGCGCCTGGAAGACATCGGGCGCCTTCGGCCGGATCACTGCGGCCGATGTGAAAAGGGCAGGCGAGGCGCTTGCCGCCGTCGGGCTCGAGGGCTTCGGCCGACGCCATGTCGGATCGCTCTCGGCCGGCCAGTTCCAGCGCGTGCTCTTCGCCCGGCTGCTGCTGCAGGATGCCGGCGTCATCCTGCTCGACGAACCTTTTACCGCAATCGATGCCCGCACGACCCGGGACCTCATCGAACTCGTCATCCGCTGGCACGGCGAGGGCCGCACCGTCATTGCCGTGCTGCATGATTTCGAGCTCGTCCGCGCGCATTTCCCGCAAACCTTGCTGCTTGCCCGCGAACTCGTCGGCTGGGGCCCGACCGCCGAGGTCATGTCGCCGGCCAACCTTTTGCAGGCGCGCGCCATGGCCGAGCGCTGGGACGAGGATGCCGCGGCCTGCGAATCCCAAGAGGCGCCGGCGGCATGACGGCCTACGATCTCTTCCTGGCGCCCTTTGCCGATTTCGGTTTCATGCGCCGGGCTCTCGTCGCCTGCCTCTGCCTCGGGCTCGGCTCGGGGCCGATCGGCGTCTTCCTGATGCTGCGGCGCATGAGCCTGATGGGCGACGCGATGAGCCATGCGGTGCTGCCGGGGGCGGCGATCGGTTACCTCGTCGCCGGCTCGCTGTCGCTGACGGCGATGGGCATCGGCGGCCTTGTCGCGGGCCTGTCGGTGGCGCTGCTGTCGGGCGCCGTCAGCCGGATGACCGTGCTGCGGGAGGATGCGAGCTTTGCCAGCTTCTACCTCGCATCGCTGGCGCTCGGCGTGCTGATCGTGTCGTTGCGCGGCTCGAACATCGATTTGCTGCACGTGCTCTTCGGCACCATCCTGGCAATCGATGCGCCAGCGCTTTATCAGATCGGCGCGATCACCTCGCTGACGCTCGTCGTCCTCGCGGCCATCTACCGGCCGCTGGTTGCCGAATGTTTCGATCCGGGTTTTCTCAGGGCCGTCGGCGGCCGCGGCCCGGCCTATCATGTGCTTTTCCTGCTGCTTGTGGTGCTGAACCTCGTCGCCAGCTTTCAGGCGCTCGGCACGCTGATGGCGGTCGGTCTGATGATGTTGCCGGCCGCCGTCGCCCAGCTCTGGTCGCGCAGCCTGCCCGTGATGATGTTGATCGCGACCGCGAGCGCCGCCGCCTCCGGCTATCTCGGCCTGATCGCCTCATACCATCTCGAACTTGCCTCCGGCCCGACGATCATCATGACGGCAGCTCTGATCTACGCCTTCTCGATCCTTTTCGCGCCCTCCGGCATCGCCCGGCGCCTCTTTCCCCGCCCGCATCTGAAGGGCTGACTTCAAGGAGACTTCGATGAACCCGCCCAGACTGCTTCTTGCCGCCGCCGCACTGCCCGCGCTGATGGCGCTCTCGGCCGCGCCGGCTTCCGCCGAAACGCTGAAGGTGGTTGCGTCCTTCACCGTGCTTGCCGATGTCGTCAAGGAGGTCGGCGGCGACCATGTGCATGTGACGAGCCTCGTCGGTCCGAACGGCGATCCCCACGAATTCGAACCGTCGCCCGCCGATGCGAAGAATTTGAAGGCGGCGCAAGTCACCTTTGTCAGCGGCGAAGGGCTGGAAGGCTGGATGGACAGGCTGATCACCGCCTCAGGCTACAAGGGCAAGCCGGTCATGGTGTCCGAAGGCATTGCCACCCGCACGATGGAGGAGGACGGTGCTGAGATCACCGACCCGCATGTCTGGAACAGTCCCGTCAACGTCAAGGTCTGGGTCGCCAATATCGAAAAGGCGCTGTCGGCGGCCGATCCGGCCGATGCCGCCGCCTTCAAGGCCAATGCCGAGAAGTACACGCAGAAGCTGGATGAACTGAACGCCTATGCCCATTCGAAATTCGACAAGATCTCCGACGACCGCCGAAAGGTGCTGACCAGCCACGATGCCTTCGGCTATTTCGGCCGGGAGTACAAGGTGAGCTTCCTCGCGCCGCTTGGCCTGTCAACCGAGAGCGAAGCGTCTGCCGCCGACGTCGCCAAGCTGATCGAGCAGATCAAGAGCGAGAATGTGAAGGCCTATTTCTTCGAGAATTCCAACGATCCGCGCCTCGTCAAGCAGGTCGCCAGGGCCACCGGCGCCGAGCCCGGCGGCGAGCTCTATGTCGAATCGCTCTCCGACGCCAAGGGTCCGGCGCCGACCTATGAGAAGATGTTCCGCTACAATGTCGATCAACTCGCCGCCGCTATGGCGAAGTCGAGCTAAAGGCTGGCCGCTCTGAAAGGGCGTCGCATGGAGCTTTGAATCAAGCGGCGCGCTTCCTACGCTAGAGATTGAGGTCGAAGACCAGGATGCCGGCAAGGCCGCCGTCCGTCGAGGAGACGATACGCTCGCCGACCGCCACATGTTCGGGATGGACGAGATAGGCGTCCCGGGCTTCGGCGCTTTCGAAGGTTACGGCAAAGCCGTCGACGAAGCCGGCATGCAGGCCTTCGGGCGAAACATTCGGCCCGTATTTGATATCCAATATGCCCGTGATGACCTGTTTTAGCGCGACGATCGCGTCGAACAGCGATTGCTTGTCGTCCATCGTCAGCGCCGTCTTCAGCCGCAGGAACACGCAATGCAGGATCATTATGGTCCTCCCGATTTTCTTGAGAGGAGAATAGCGGCCAAAGCCGCAAGGGCAATGAGATTTATTTTACGTGTCGTTGGCCGAGCGCCGCAGGAGGCCGGGCCTACATCTGGTCGGTCGCCGCCATGTCACGATTATAGATCTTGCGGACGAGCTCGCCGGCGTGAGCACGGGCTTCGTCCTTCTGAGCCGGCGTCATCGGCCGGCAGGTGTTCCTGAGGTTGGACCGGTCGAGCACGGTGGCCGCACCTGAATTGGTGATGACGAGATGCCAGCTGCAGGAGGCGACCTTGTCGACGACCACCGCGCCATGGCATCCGGAAGACAGGCAGAAAGCCACGGTCTGCTGTGCGGCATGATCGCCCTTCTGTGCCAGCGCCAGCGCCGTCTGGAATTCCTGGGTCCATCGTTCACAATGCTTCACCCCAGGCACGCAGGCTTTCATGACGGGATGGACGTCACCGGCCTGAAGCGGCGAAACGAAAAAGACGCCGATCGACAGGGCGAGCAGAAGTTTGAGCATCGCAAATTCCTTATATGATAAGCGAGTGGCGCATATTGCCGGCCGCCGGTCAATCGCCATTTCTAGGGAGATCATTGCCGGTGATCACGCCCGTTTCGTCAGCGGAAACCGATCGCGAAGCAGCCGCAGCACCGAGTCCGACGGCATCGGCGGGCCGAAGAGATAGCTCTGCCCGTAGCTGCAGCCCATTTTGGCAAGCTCGATCGCATCCTCGTTGGATTCGATTCCCTCGGCCACCACCTTCATATCGAGCTCGGCCGCCATCGATATCACTGATCGGAGCACGGTTGCCTTCTTGTCGCTGCTGTCGCGCACCAGCGCCTTGTCGAGCTTGATCGTATCGAAGGGGAAGCGGGTGAGATAGGCAAGCGACGAATAGCCGGTGCCGAAATCATCGAGCGCCAGCCCGATGCCGGCTTCCTTGAGCTTCTGCAGAACGAGGCGGGCCTGTTCCGGATTTTCCATCACCATGGATTCCGTCAGTTCCAGCTTGAGCCGCGAGGGCGTGCAATGCGTCTTGGCGAGAACCGAGCGCACATCGTCATAAAGCTCGTTGTTGAGCAGCTGCACACTCGACAGGTTGATCGACACGAAGATTGGCAGTTCGCCGGTCTGGTTCTGCCAGCTCATCAGGTCATTGGTCGCCTGTTCGAGCGCGAACATGCCGAGCGCCCCGATGACGTCGGACGCCTCGGCAAGCGGAATGAATTCCGACGGCGGGATATTGCCGCGTTTCGGATGCTCCCAGCGCATCAGCGCCTCGAAGCCGGCGACCTCGACATCTTCAAGCCGGGCGATCGGCTGGTAGACCATCGACAATTCCCTGCGCTCGATGGCGCGGCGCAGATCGGTTTCGAGCTGCAGCCGGTCGGTGCCGAAGTCGCGGAAAGCCGGCTGGAACGGCTCGACGCGGTTGCCGCCGGCCCGTTTTGCCCGATACATCGCAAGCTCCGCATCACTGAGCAGGCCGCTGGCGCTCTCCTGCCGGTCCACCCAGGAGGCGAGCCCGATCGAGGCGGTCAGGATGATCTCACGATTGGCGAAATTGATCGGCACCATGATCGCCTTGCTCACAGCATCGGCGAAATCGGCGACCTTGGCCGGATCGTGCTCGGAGACCAGGATGAGGCCGAACTGGTCTCCGGCAAGCCGCGCCAGCGTGTCCTGCGGCTTCATCAGACGCCGCAGGCGCCGCGTCAGCGCAATCAGGATGTTGTCGCCGGCGGCAACGCCGAGGGAATCATTGACCAGCTTGTAGCGGTCGATATCGATCACCATCACAGTCGGGCGCAGCGTCTCGCCGCCCGGCGCCAGCGCCAGCACCGACTGCAGCCGGTCGAGGAAGACCTGCCGGTTCGGCAGGCCGGTCAGATTGTCGTGCAGCGCATCATGCAGCAGCCGCTCGACGGAATTCTTCTGCTCGGTGACGTCGACGATCGTGCCGACACAGCGGATGATCTCGCCGTTGGAGCCGAGCACCGGCCGGGCGCGGATCAAGAGCCAATGGAAATGCCCGTCCTCGGCGCGGATGCGGAATTCGTGGTTCAGCCGGCCGCGCCGGTGTTCAAGCAGCACGTCGAGCGTGGCGCGGAAGCGGTCGCGGTCGTCGGGATGCAGCCGCGGCAGCCAGTTGCGCGCCGCCCCATGCATGGTGCCGGGGGAGAGACCAAGCTTGACCGAGACGTCGGGAATGGTGACGACGCGATCGCGCGCCACATCCCAGTCCCAGACCATGTCGCCGGAGCCGGTCAGGGCCAGGGATTGCCGCTCGAGATCGGAAAACAGTCCCTGCTGAAAGGCGCCGCCGGCAAAGGCGTGTTGCATGACGGTGAAGCCGATCAGGAGCACGATCAGCACCAGGCCGCCGCCGAGCGCCGGCTGGATAATGTCGTTGTCCAGCCGGCCGGTCACGGTCAGCCACGCCCCGAACAGCCAGACGAGCGTCAGCGCCCAGGCCGGCACCAGCAGAATGGCGCGATCATAGCGATTGAAGCCGAGATAGATGATGAGCAGCAGGCCGGTCGCCGCCGTCAGCGCGAAGGACAGCCGGGCGATCCCGGCGGCGATCGACGGATCGTAGATCGCCACGCCGAACAGCAGGGCAAGGCCGAGCACCCAGGCGAGCGTGGCGTAGCCGAGATGGGCGTGCCAGCGATTGAGGTTCAGATAGGTGAAGAGGAAGATGACGAAACTCGAGGCGAGCGCCACTTCGGCGCAAGCGCGCCATATTCGCTGGTCGGCCGAGGCGACGCTGATGAGCTTTCCGAGGAAACCGAAGTCGACGCAGATATAGCCGAGCACTGCCCAGGCGAGCGCTGCCGTTGCCGGCAGCATCGAGGTGCCCTTGACGACGAAGAGGATGGTCAGGAACACGGCGAGCAGGCCGGCAATGCCGAGCACGATGCCGCGATAGAGCGTGAAGGCGTTGATCGTATCCTTGTAGGCGTTCGGTTCCCAGAGATAGATCTGCGGCAGTTGCGGCGTCGACAGTTCGGCGACGAAGGTGATGACGGCGCCCGGATTGAGCGTGATGCGGAAGACGTCGGCCTCGTCGCTGGGCTGGCGGTCGAGCGCAAAGCCTTCGCTCGGGGTAATGGCGATAATGCGCTGCGAACCGAGATCCGGCCAGAACAGCTTGGAATTGACCAGACGGAAATGCGGCGCGACGATGACGCGCTCCAGCTGTTCCTCCGAGACGTTGGCGAGCGCAAACACCGCCCAGTCGCCCTGATGGTTGTCCGAACTCGCCCGGACCTCGATGCGCCGGCGGATGCCGTCGGCGCCGGCGGCCGTGGACACCTGGAAGGCCTCGCCCTGGTTGGCGTAGATCTCGGTCGTCGCCGTCAGGTCGAGCGCGGTATCGTCGCGGGAAATCTTCACCGGTTCGGCCGCCTGGGCAACGCCCGCCGAAAGGGCGAAGACCGCCAGGAAAAGGGCTGCGATCACCGCGATCACTCGTCCGGACGGTGACTTGGGCAGCATGCTGTTTCTGGTCATCGGCTGTCGGTTTTCCTGCCTTTGTCCGTATCCGTGGCGAGCCGTGAAAATATCACGTGGTCGTGCCACTGACCGTTGATCTTCAAATATCCGCGCAGATAACCTTCCCGCTGAAACCCGGCCTTTTCAAGCAGGCGCATGCTGCGCGCGTTATCTGGAATACAGGCTGCTTCAATACGGTGCAACTCAAGCCCGGAGAAGATGTAAGGAATAACCAACTGAAGGGCAGCGTACATATGCCCCTGGCCGGCATGGCGTTCGCCCATCCAGTAGCCGATCATGCAGCTTTGTGCCGCACCGCGCCTGATATAGCCGATGGTGATGCCGCCGACGAGCGTCCGGTTTTCCTTGAGGAAGATGAACAGCGGGATCGACTGTCCCGAGGCATATTCCTGCTTGCCGCGGATGACGCGGGCGCGGTAGGCGCCCTCCGTCAGCTCGTCGCGCCGCCAGGTCGGCTCCCAGGGTTCGAGGAACTTGCGGCTTTCGGCGCGCAGCCGGTGCCACTGATTGAAATCCTGATAGCGCGGCAGGCGCAGGAGATATTTGTCATTCTCCAGCTCCACCGCATCCGGCTGCCGCGACAGAAACCGAAACACCGATTTTGGCATCGATCACTCCCGGCAGACGGACGTCGGCTCAGCTGGCCTGCATCGTCTTCGGCGCCGGGACCGAAAGCGAGGCGATGATGTCTTCCATCGGCGCGAGCTGTTCCAGCGGCCCGATCGCCGAAAGCGTCGGCACCGTATCGTAGAACAGCCGGCCGGCGAGGTCGGTCAGCCGCTCGATGGTGATGCCCTCCAGCCGTTCCATCATCTCCGGATTGGAGATCGGCCGGCCGTAGAGCATCATCTGCCGTGCGATCTGGCCGGCACGCGCGGCCGGGCTTTCCTGGCCCATCAGCAACTGGGCGCGGATCTGGGCGCGGGCGCGTTCGATCTCCTTCTGGTGGATCTCGTTGGCCGACTTGTGCAGTTCGTCGATGATGACAGGCACCAGCTCCGGCAGGTTTTCGCCGCCGGTGGCGGCATGGATGCCGAAGATGCCGGTATCGGAAAAGCCCCAGTGGAAGGCATAGACGGAATAACAGAGGCCGCGGAATTCGCGCACTTCCTGGAACAGCCTGGAGGACATGCCGCCGCCGAGGATATTGGCGAGGATCTGCGAGCAGTAGAAGTCGCGCGCGTGGTAGGGCTTGCCCTCGAAGCCGAGCAGGATCTGCGCGTCCATCAGGTCGCGCGGCTCGCGCACGCTGCCGCCGATATAACGGGCCGCTTCCATGACCGGCGGCGCCGAAGGCTGCGTCGGCAGGCTGGCGAAACGTTCCTCGACCATGCCCAGAAATTCCTGGTGGTCGACGGCGCCGGTCGCCACCACGAACATGCGGTCGGTCGTGTAGTTGCGGCCGAGATAGGTGCGGATCTGCTGCGGCGTGAAGGAGACGACAGTCTCCGGCGTGCCGAGGATGGCGCGTCCGAGCGTCTGGTCGCGATAGGCGGCCTCGGAGAAACGGTCGAACACCACGTCGTCGGGCGTGTCGTTGGCGGCGTTGATCTCCTGCAGGATCACCTGCTTCTCACGCTCCAGCTCCTCCTCCTCGAAGGCCGATTCCGTCAGGATGTCGGCGAGGATGTCGACGGCGAGCGGCACGTGGTCCTTGAGCACCCGGGCATAATAGGATGTCGTCTCGGTCGAGGTGGCGGCGTTGACCTCGCCGCCGACATCCTCGATCTCTTCGGCGATCTGGCGGGCCGTACGCCGCGCCGTGCCCTTGAAGGCCATATGTTCGAGCAGGTGGGCAATGCCGTGCTCGTCTTCCGTCTCGTTGCGCGATCCCGATTTGATCCAGACTCCGAGCGCAACGCTTTCCAGGTGCGGCATGGTTTCTGTGACTACTGTCAGCCCGGATTTGAGCCGGGTGCACTCAACTGTCATTGGCTATCTTTCTGCGCCTGCTGTCGTCTCGCTGCGGGCGTGCTGGCCGATAAAGGTTTCAACGGCTTTCAGCTCCGGTTTGATGATCTGGAAGCGCTCCTCCCTTTGCATCAGACCAGCAAGCCACGTCGGAAGCGCCGGGTCAATACCGCTGGCCGATTTTACGGCAACCGGGAATTTCGCCGGATGCGCGGTCGCAAGCGTCACCATCGGCGTGTTCGGCTTCTCTTTCTTCTTTGCCACGAAGACGCCGATCGCCGAATGCGGATCGAGCAGGTAGCCGGTCTCGGCATGGGTCTTGCGGATCGTCTCGGCCACCTGCCGCTCGCTCGCGCGCCCGGCCCGGAAGTCGCGGCGAATCGCCTTCAGCGCTTGGCCGCCGATCTCGAAGCCGTTGGATTGCTTGAGGCTTTCCATCGCCGCGCGTACCTTCGAGGCGTCTCGACCATAGGCTTCGAACAGCAGTCGCTCGAAGTTCGACGAGATCTGGATATCCATCGACGGCGAGCTTGTCGCCTTGACCGCCTTCATATCGTAGCGGCCGGTCTTCAGCGTCCGCGTCAGGATGTCGTTTTCATTGGTGGCGATGACAAGCCGGTCGATCGGCAGGCCCATGCGCTTGGCGCAGTAGCCGGCGAAAATATCGCCGAAATTGCCGGTCGGCACCGTGAACGAGATCTTCCGGTCCGGGCCGCCGAGCGCCACCGCCGTCGTAAAATAATAGACGATCTGGGCCATGATCCGGGCCCAGTTGATCGAGTTGACGCCGGAGAGACGGACCTTGTCGCGGAAGGCCGCATCGTTGAACATCGCCTTCACCAGGTTCTGGCAATCGTCGAAATTGCCCTCGACGGCGAGCGCATGCACGTTCGAAGAGGTTGAGGTCGTCATCTGCCGCTGCTGCACCGGCGAGACCTTGCCGTGCGGGAAGAGGATGAAGATATCGGTGCGCTCGCGCCCGGCGAAGGCATCGATCGCCGCCCCGCCGGTGTCACCCGAGGTGGCGCCGACGATCGTCGCCCGCGCGCCGCGCTTTTCCAGCGCATAATCCATCAGCCGCGCCAGCAACTGCATCGCCACGTCCTTGAAGGCGAGCGTCGTGCCGTGGAACAGTTCCATGACGAAGCTGTTCGGCCCGGTCTGGACGAGGGGCGCGATCGCCGGATGACGGAAGGTGCCGTAGGCCTCGTCGATCATCGCGCGGAAGGTCGCCGCGGGGATTTCGCCATTGGTGAAGGGCGACAGGATGGTGAAGGCGACCTCCTGATAGCTCTTGCCGCGCAGCGCCCGGATCTCCTTTTTCGAGAAGTGAGGCCATTCACGGGGAACGTAGAGCCCGCCGTCGCGCGCCAGGCCCGTCAGCAGGGCGTCGCAAAAGCCGAGGGAAGGGGCCTCGCCGCGGGTCGAGATATAATCCACGTTGGTCATCCTTGATCTATCGCTGAAAGAAATCCGGCCAGGCCCGGCCGTGGCTTGCTTTGCCGGAAACCGAGTGGGCGCGGCGCTGCGGACATACGATCGCCGTTATCTTGTTGAAGTTGCCCGCATCCGGCGGCGAAAAGTGCATCAAAACGGCGCGTACCCAATCGATTTTTGTTTGAGCCGCTGATATAGACCATCGCAAACCGTCGTGAAAGGCCCCACGCAAAAGACATGGGGCCTCCAAGAAACGCTTGTGCAAGGGGTGGAATAATCGTGCTCGGCAAGGTCTCGCGTCTCATCGTCTCCGCTTCTCTTGCCGCGCTGCTCGCCGGCTGCAATTCACTCGGCATAGGCGGCGACAGCAAACCGGAGGCAGCGCCCGCGCAGCCGAACGGCACCGCCCAGATCATGCCGCTGGCGCCCGCCAACCCTTCCTCCAACAATCCGTCGATCGGCACGGCCAAGACGGCGCAAGGCACGACCGCCCCGGTCGTCCAGGGCGCCTGCCCGCAGATCTTCATGCGTGACCAGGATGCGATCTTCCGCACTTACGCCAAGGGCAAGAAGGACGATCCGCAGCAGATCGTCGTCCAGGCCTCGTTCGGCGATTACACCCGCCAGTGCATGCTGAACGACACGAGCCTGACGATGACCGTCGTCGCCCAGCTGCGCCTCATCACCGGCCCGGCCGGCGCCCCCGGCCCGGTAACGCTGCCGATCCGCGTCACCATCCTGGACGGCGAGAACGTGCTCTATTCCGAAGTCACCAAGTTTGCGACCGAAATCCCGGCGGGCTCGCCAGGCACCCAGGTCATCTTCCGCAAGGAAGGCATCAAGATGCCCGTCGGCGCCGGCGCCCTGGTCCGCGTCAACGTCGGCTTCGACACCCAGCCGGCCAAGAGCAAGAAGAGCAGCTAGATTTTGCATTCGCACGAGCTTCGGCAGGAGCGCCCCTCACAAGCCTCGGTAATAGCGACGTCTTAAAAGCTGCGCCGCCGGTGCGTTTGGCAACATCGCCAACCCCACACTCCGTCATCCCAGGGCTTGACCCTGGGATCCACGACCCGGCATTCGGCTTCTGTGATTTTCCGCAGTTGGATGCCGTGCCTTTCCACGCCGTACCCGCCGCATGGATCCCAGGGTCAAGCCCTGGGATGACGGAGGAGAGGTGGTGCCGCGATCGATAACTCCGCGGCGTGGAGAGAGGTGGTGCCGGATGCATTAGTCCGCCGGCGTGGAGAGAGGTGGTGCCGGATGCATTAGTCCGCCGGCGCATCAGAGGTGGTGTCTGGGCTCATCGGCACAGCTACGGCGATGAAGCGACGCCAGATCCGGCGCCCACAAGCTTCGGCGAAAGCGACGTGTCACAAGCTGCTTCGGCGGTACGTTTGGCAGGAGCGTCCTTCACAAACCTCGGCAATAGCGACGTCTCACAAGCTGCGCCGCCGATGCGTTTGGCGAGAACGCCAACCCCACACTCCGTCATCCCAGGGCTTGACCCTGGGATCCACAACCAAGCACGCGGCCTCAGTAATTCCCTGCAGCTGCACTCCATCGCTCCTGACGCCGTGCCCGCCGCATGGATCCCAGGGTCAAGCCGTGGGACGGAGGAGAGGCGTTGCCGGGAGGCATACGCCCGTCGGCGTGGAGGAGGGGTGTGCCGCGACCGCATCGGGCCCAGCAGCCGAGCAAATGGCCGAGGCCTTAAAGCACGCCTTCCCAGGCCGCAAGCGCTGCAACGACGCCCGGCAGGTCGTTCATGCGTGAGATCACCGTCTCGGCGCCGGCATCGGTCAGTTTGTCGGCATGGGCGGGGTAGCTGTGCGAGGCGCCGGTAAAGCCGATGACGCGCATGCCGGCGGCGCGCGCCGCGTGCACGCCGTGGACGGAATCCTCGACCACGACGGTCTTGTCGGGTGAAACACCCATGCGGCTTGCGCCGTGCAGGAAGATATCCGGCTTCGGCTTGACGCGGTCGGCGCCGAGATCCTTGGCGGAGAAGATGTTGGGCGCGAAGAGCGGCTTCAGCCCGACCTTGCCCAGCATCATGTCGAGCCGCTTCATGCTCGAATTCGAGCAGATGCAGCGCTTCATCGGCAGCCTGGAGACGGCGAATTCGACGCCTGGGATCGCCTTGACGTCATTCGCCAGCCTGAGGTCGAGCAGCTTCTCGGACTTGTCGAGCAGGGAAGCCGAAAGCGGGATGCTGGCCTCGCGCTCGACCTGCAGCAGGATGTTGTGCCAGGTCATGCCGGCGAAACGCTCGCCCATTTCCTCGACGCCGATCGGATATCCGGCCTCCGTCAAAAGCGCGGATTCAACTTCGGCCGCGATGATTTCGGAATCGACGAGAACACCGTCGCAGTCGAAGATGATGAGATCGAAGCCGTCCATTGTTCACGCCTTGCTGGAAATCTGGTCTTGTCCGGGGATGCTGCGGCTTTACACGATGGCCGGCCAAAGCTCAACCTGATCTCAAGCATGGCTGCGATGCGGCAGGCGACCGGCTCCGTAAAGCCCGCTTCCACCCGGACGACCAGAAGCTCGTTCAGGACGCTCCGGGCTGTCCCGCCACTTCGTAGCGCGCCCGGCTCAGGCTGACCAAACTGGCTGCGGCTGCGCAGCCGCCCGATATGACGACCGCAAAGTCGAGTGCCGTCGACAACGGCAATGTTGCAAAAAGGATTGACATGGAGATCCCGCCCAGGGTTTGGCCGAGAAGCCGCGCGGTGCCCTGCATGGCGCCGGCCGCACCGCTTCTGGCTTTCGGTGCCGAAAGAAGGAGAATGCGGTTGTTCGGCGTCTGGAACAATCCGAAACCGAAGCCGGCGACCACGGTGCCGACGACAAAGGCGATGCCGCGCGGATCGGGCGGCGTCAGGCCCGCCACCAGCAGACCAAGCGCCAACAGCGCCCCGCCGATGGCGCAAAGCCATGCCGTCTTGACTCGGTTTGCCAGGCGTCCGGAGACCGGCGCAATGACAGCAGTCGCGGCCGGCCAGGCCATCATGTAGAGACCGGCCAGAACCGGCGTCATGTGCAGCCTGTGCTGCAGGTAGAAGGGGAGGGCGATGGTGCCCAGCATCTGACCGCAGAAGCAGAAAATCGAGGCGACGACCGATACGCGGAATGCCGGTGCGGCCAGGAGATCGGTCGGAATGAGCGGGACGTCACTGTTCCGTTCGAGGCGCAGCAGGCTGAACAGGCAGGCGAGCGACGCCATGATGAGGGCGGCGCCGCTGACCGGCGCGGTCGCAATCCGATCGGCGCCTGAAAAGAACAGGATGAACATCGCTGTATTGGCCAGCAACACCTTCGCATTCAGCTTCCGCTTCGCGCCTTCGACCTGCCCCAGCAGGCCGCCGCCGAAGAGAACGATGATGCCTAGCGGTATGTTGACCGCAAACAGCCAGGGCCAGCTCGTAACGGAAAGGATGGCGCCGGCAAGGCCCGGGCCCGCCGCCGAGGAAATGGCGATGATCATGGCATTGACGCCGATGATCGGACCCAGCATGTGCTGCGGCAGGGCCTGGCGCAGGTTCATCATCGCGAGGGCCATGATCGCGCCCGCGCCAAGGCCCTGCGCGAAACGAGCAAGGATCAGCACGGGCAGATCGCCCGCCAAGGCGCAGGCTGCGGACGCCGCGGTAAACAGCGCGACGCCGATCAGGAAGACCCTGCGCGCGCCGTAGATCTCGCCGAGCGCCCCGCAGGGAAGAATGGCGACGAGCACGGCCAGCTGATAGGCGGAGACGACCCATACGGTGCTATCCGCTTGCGCGTGCAGCGAAAGCGCGATCGAAGGCAAGGCGACATTGGCGATCGCCCCATCCAGAACGACGAGAACAATTGCCAGAAGCAGGAGGGCGACAGCCAGGTACCGTCGGGGCGACGCCAGGCCATCTTGAGAGATCGGGGGGGTGCAGGTGAGGGACATGGAAACTCCGGGATGCTTATGGGATGGCCGATTCATTAGCCCTCGTCGATCTCCTGCGCCAGACGCAACTGAAGCAATTGACCGTTGCATACAGCGCCATGCCTGATAGAATAGCGCCATGTCCGATCTCGATTTCAATCTTCTGGTGGCGCTGGATGCGTTGCTGCGAGAGCAGAGCGTATCGGCCGCCGCTCGCCGGCTTGGCCTCAGCACATCGGCCATGAGCCGGACGCTGTCGCGCTTGCGGGCGGCACTCGGCGATCCGATCCTGGTGCCGGCCGGGCGCGGCATGGTCGCCACACCGCATGCCCTGGCGATTGCCGAAGAGGTACAGGTGTTGAAGGACGCCGTGAAAGCGGTGCTGAGTCCGCCATCGACCGTGGAAATCCGGGAAGTGCGGCGCGACTTCACCATCCGTGCCAATGAGGCCTTCGTGCTTCTCTACGCCGCCGACCTCAGCGCCGCCGTGACCAACGCCGCGCCGGGGATAAGGCTTCGTTTTGCGCCGCGATCGGACAAGCACGTTCAGGCTTTGCGGGACGCGGCAATCGATTTGGATATCGGTGTCCTGCCGCGGGACGGCGGGGAGCTGCGTTGCCAGAGTCTTTTCGAGGACCGGTTCGTCGGTGTCGCAAGGGCGGGGCATCCGATCTTCGATGCAGGGCTAACGGCTGCGGGCTATGCCGCCTGTGGTCATGTGGTCTTCTCGCCGCAAGCGGACTATGCCGGTCCCGTCGACAGGGCGCTCGCCGAGCTGGACCTTTACCGGGATGTCAGGCTGATCGTCCCGAGTTTCCCGGCGGTGATCGCCGTTGCAGCGGCTTCCGATCTGATCGGCTCTATCCCGAAGTCCTATTGCAAGTCTTCCCCGATCAGCGGGATCAGGATTTTTGACCTGCCTGTCGCCGTGCCGGTTTTCAACATCGTCCAGGCCTGGCACCCTCGCATGGATGCAGATCCCGCCCATCGCTGGCTGCGGGCGCTGATTTTCGAGACTTTCCACAACGCCATGAACTGAGGAAGCGCCGAGCCAAGACAACTGCTTTTCCCCGTTTGCCCGGAATAAGGGCACGGCTCACCTTGTTCAAGAGAGGTGAGCCCACTTACCTTATTGTTGCGGCAAGATGATCTTCTGAGTGGTGGTGCCTTTCACCGGCTTCTCGCCGGGAACATGCGACATCGTACGCGTTGTGCTTTGCAAGCTGTCGCCGTCCGTGCTGGTCTTGGTGCGCGACTTGCTGAACGTGCCCTGGTCGACCGCCTGGGCCTTGGTCTGCGCCTTCAGCTTGTCGCCATTGTCATTGATGTGGGTCTTGCTTTGCGCCTTTCCGTCGACCGTCGCGGCACTTCCGCCGGATCCGATCGACGATGTCGTGCCGCCGTCAGTCTGGCAGGCGCCGGCCGTCCCGACGGAGCTCGCGGATGTGCCGCCGACAGCAGCGCTTCCCGCCGTTCCCACGGTTCCTGCGGCGTTACACTCTTCTGCAAGAACGGCCGGGCTCGATGCGAGCAGCGCGATCGAGGCGGCAGCGATAAGATTGATAGGTTTCATTGCCATCTCCTATTTTTTCGGTTTCGTCACCGAACAGGTTCCATCGGAACGTTTGGTGATGACGGTGCCATCGGGCCGGGTAACGCTGGCGGTCGAATAGCTGTCGACGCTTCCCGAACTCGACGAGGATCCGGCGGAGGCCGATGACGAGGTGGAGCCGGCCGAACCGCTCCCCGTCGTGGTCGACGAGGACACGTGCCCGTTGCCGGCGGTGACGGTGGTGGACATGTCGCCTGCCTGGGACTGGACGACGGTGCACGTCGTTCCGTCGTCGAGCTTGATCTCCTCGGCCATGGCCTGCCCGCCGATCGCCACGAGCGATGCCGTCAATGCGATTGTCGGAAATCTGGTCATTGCTTTCATCTCCAAAGGTTTTGGCCGGCGCCATCAAGGCGCCGGCCGACATCGTCAGCAACCTTTAGTGCCGGCGGCGTCCTTCTTGACCTGGCCCGGTGCGCAGCCTTTCTTGCCTTTGTTGTCGTGCGAAGAGCCTGCGGCACTGCTGCCGGTGCCGACAGTACTGCCGGTCTTGTCTCCATCCGCCGACGATGCGCCGGTTCCGACACTCGAAGCGGAATTGGCATCGCCCGAACCTGCGGCGCTACCGCCGGTTCCCACGCTGCTGCTGGACGTGCCGCCGCCGGCCGATGAACCGCCGGTGCCGAGCGTCGAAGCAGAGCCCGAGCCGGACCCCGAACCAGCAGCGCTACCGCCGGTGCCGACGGAACTGCTTGATGTGCCGCCGCCAGCCGACGAGCCGCCAGTGCCGAGGGTCGAGGACGAGCCGGAATTGCAGTTGGTCGTGCCGGCCGGGCAGGTGCCCCCGGCAGAGCTGCCACCAGTACCGACGGTGCTGCTCGCAGTTCCGCCGCCTGCCGACGAACCGCCGGTTCCGACCGTGCTTGACGATTGGGCGTAGCCGGACGCCGCCGTGCCGGCCAGAAGGGCCGCTGCCAATGCCAGATGTGTTACCTTCATCATAGGATATTCCTCCGTTTGTTCTTGAAGCGCTTTCGCATCCGGAGTGGATGGATAGCTCCATGGCAAACTTCGGTTAAACCTCACTGTTCCTCTCTTAAGCCCTCGGTCGGATAAAACCCCGACTTTGGTCTGATCCCGATCGCGATCGGCTGGCGGCGAAGAAATTAGCAATGCTGTTCTGCAGCGGCGCGACACGAGCAGCGTTGCCGGTCCAAGGGCTTGATCCTACTATGGGCGACAAGAGGAGAGGGACCATGAGGCTGTCAGCTCTTTTTCAATCAGCGGCGGCCGCAGCGCTGCTATTTGCATTCACGTCCGCCAATGCCACCGCCAAGGGCGGCAAGCACCACAATCACAAGAGCTGTGCGCAGCTGCAGGCGATGATGGATCATGGTTTGACCGGCGGAAAACATGCCGGCGACGGGCCTGAAAGGAAGGCAAAGATCGAAAAGAAGATGCGGAAGAAAGGCTGCTAGCTTGATGGCTTCGCGCGCCGGCAAAGGACGCCGGATGGAGCCCGCACTCGTGCCGAATGCGAGCGTGGCTCGACCGGAGCGGGCGCGCAGGGGCAGCTGCTCAAGCGAGGCGAGTGGGAAATCGATGAAATTCGGTTGATCGGCAACCAGCTACATTGCCAGGGCTACCTTTGGACTTTTCGTGCACTCGCTCCGGGTAGATGAAACCACCGCCGCCGTGGGAGGGACGCGGCATGCCCGAAAGTGGACGAAGAGGAAGACTGTATGACGATCGAGGATATCATCGAAACCCTGGAAAGGACGGCCGGATCGATGCCTTCATCACCTGCGCCTTTATGCTGAAACAGTTCCGGCCGGCCGAGCCGAAGGATTTCGACGGCCCTCGCGACTACCTGCCGAGCAGCATCAGGTCTGAGCACGGCTTCCTGATGGCGCGGCCGTTCAGCCATGACGTGAATCACGCCATCGATATGCCGGGAAATTCGGCCGGATGCGATCTGGCACCTCGCCCGCGCCCGACATACGCCGGATGACCCGCTTTACGGTGCTCAACTGCGTGAAACGGCGGAAGGCCAAAGCGTCCTGGGTGAAGCCGAGAGCGATCACGCGGCGTTGGCGCTGACGCTGGCGGCGCTGCGGGCGCACGTACGGCAGGAAGGTGAAAAGACGGCAAGTGCATAATGGCGCGCCGTTTCCGCAACTTCGCGGCAGGTTTTTGCAGATCTGCGGCCAGTCTATCCAGCCGGAAAAAGCAATAGAAATTGCCGGTCGCCTTCCGGGGTAAAGAGGATCGAGCGGCTTTCCGTCGTTCGCCGCGCCCAGCCCCTGTCGAGGAAACTTGCAAGCAGGGCCTTGCCGAGACTGCCGGCCAGATGGGCGCGCCTTTCGCTCCAGTCGAGGCAGGAGCGGCAAAGCGGGCGGCGCGAGGATCGGAGATTGCCGACGTCGATGCCGATGCGGGCGAGATCGCTTTCGCCCTTTTCGGTCAGCGCCAGCCCTTCGCCGACCGCCTCGATCGCGCCGGAGGCGATCAGACTGTCGAGCATGCGCACGCCGTAATCGCCGGCCAGATGATCATAGCAGATGCGCGCCTTGCGCAGCGCCGGCTCCTTCGGACCGGGCCGGTGGCGCAGATGCCCGCGGCCGGCGGCAAAGCCCATCATGCTTTCGATCAGCCGGGCGACAGCCTCGTCGGCCAGCGTGAAATAGCGGTGGCGCCCCTGCTTGCGCTGGGCGATCAGGCCGCCGGCTTCGAGCTTGGCGAGATGGGTGCTTGCCGTCTGCACGGTGATGCCGCCGACGCCGGCAAGCTCGGTCGCCGTCAGCGCCCGGCCGCCGGTCAGAGCCGCCAGCATATTGGCCCGCGCCGGATCGCCGATCAACGCGCCGATCTGCGCAATATCAGGACCTTCCTTCATACTTCGATCGTAACCGAAGCATCGCCGTCCGGCAATGTGCGAAAACGGGAAGCACAAAGGAGAACCCGATGATCACCTGCTTTATCCGTTATGAGATCGACCCCTTCAGGAAGGAAGCCTTTGCCGAATATGCCGAGAATTGGGGCCAGGCAATTCCTCGCAACGGCGCCGATCTGATCGGCTATTTCGCCCCGCATGAGGGCTCGGCGACGACGGCCTACGGCGTCTACAACATCGAAAGCCTCGCCGCCTACGAAGCCTATCGCGCCAGGCTGGCCGCCGACCCACTCGGCCGCGAGAATTACGAATTTGCCAGACGCGAACGCTTCATCCTCAAGGAGGACCGCATCTTCCTGAAAAACGTCTCCGCTCCCCACGCCAAGCTGGTGCTGCCATGATCGCCGTCATCTTCGAAGTCGTGCCCTATATGGGCGAACGCCACAAATATCTCGACCTCGCCGGCGAGCTGCGCGCCGAGCTCGAAACCATCGACGGCTTCATCTCGATCGAACGGTTCGAAAGCCTCACCAATCGCGGCAAGCTGCTGTCGCTCTCCTTCTTCCGTGATGAGGCGGCGGTCAAGGAATGGCGCAATCGCGAGGCCCACCGGGCCGCCCAGCAGGCCGGCCGCGGCGGCGTCTTGGCCGATTACCGCCTGCGGATCGCCAGTGTCGTGCGTGATTACGGCATGTTCGAACGCGACGAGGCGCCGGCTGACAGCCGCAGGGTTCACGATGCTGCTTGATGAGGGAAGGGGTGTCGCCGCCACAATAAATTCCGGAATTCGGTCATCGCTTCAGGCTTTGGTAACTAAGTTGGGTAACCATAACGGAGAGTTAAGCGTAAAGCGTATGAGCGAGTATCAGAATGGCGTCAGTTTTTCCGCTTGCCGACCTCAAGGCTTCCGTCAAGGCGGACTCCTGGGTTGACACGATCATCAAGGGCGACTGCGTGAGCGCCCTTGAAGCCTTGCCCAACCACTCCGTCGATGTGATCTTCGCCGACCCTCCGTATAATCTTCAGCTCGGCGGAACGCTGCACCGTCCCGACCAGTCGCTGGTCGATGCGGTCGACGACGAATGGGATCAGTTCGCCTCCTTCGAAGCCTATGACGCCTTCACCCGCGCCTGGCTGCTCGCCTGCCGCCGGGTGCTGAAGCCGACAGGTTCGATCTGGGTGATCGGCTCCTATCACAATATCTTCCGCGTCGGCGCCACGCTGCAGGATCTGAATTTCTGGATCCTGAACGACATCATCTGGCGCAAGACCAATCCGATGCCGAATTTCAAGGGCCGCCGTTTCCAGAACGCCCATGAGACGATGATCTGGGCGAGCCCCAATGCCAAGGCCAAGGGTTACACCTTCAATTACGATGCGATGAAGGCGGCCAATGACGACGTGCAGATGCGCTCGGACTGGCTCTTCCCGATCTGCAATGGCAATGAGAGGCTGAAGGGCGAGGATGGCAAGAAGGTGCATCCGACGCAAAAGCCGGAAGCGCTGCTGGCCCGCGTCATCATGGCCTCGACGAAGCCAGGCGATATCGTGCTCGACCCCTTCTTCGGTTCGGGAACGACGGGTGCCGTCGCCAAGCGCCTTGGCCGCCACTTCGTCGGCATCGAGCGGGAGCAGGATTATATCGATGCGGCTTCGGCCCGCATTGCCGCCGTCGAGCCGCTCGGGAAGGCGGAACTGACCGTCATGACCGGCAAGAAGGCCGAAGTGCGCGTTGCCTTCAACGTGCTTGTCGAAAGCGGCCTGATCAAGCCCGGCCAGGTGCTGACCGACGCGAAGCGCCGCTACAGCGCCATCGTGCGCGCCGACGGCACCGTTGCCTCCGGCGGCGAGGCCGGCTCCATTCATCGTCTCGGCGCCAAGGTGCAAGGGCTCGATGCATGCAACGGATGGACCTTCTGGCATTTCGAAGACGGGCAGTCCCTGCGCCCGATCGACGATTTGAGGTCCGTCATCCGCAGTGATCTGGCAAAGGTGGATTGAGCAGCGCCTTCGCGGGATCGAAATACCTTCTTCCGGTTTCCTCCAGTTGCGGAAGAAGACCAAGGCGCCCGGGGTTCCGACCTCGGGCGTCTTCTATTTCAGCGTCCGGATTGCCTCGTCAAAAGGCCTTGTAGTCGGTGACCTCGACGCGGGTGATGCGGCCGTCTTCATTGAAGGTGATCGTCTCCTCGCCCTCGCGCAGCAGCGGCTTGCCGGTCTGGCTGTGGGTGGCGCGGAGCGACCAGACGGCGCGGCCGGAGAGGGGCGTCAGGTTTTCCACCAGCGAATTCTCGGCCGTCTGATCGGGGTAATCGTCGAAATAGCGCCGGAAGGCGGCCATGATCTCGGGCCGTCCGGCAAGGCTGCCGACGCCGTTCGAGACATAGGTCGCGTCCTCGGCGAAATAGTCCTCGATTGTGGGAAAATCCAGCGCGTTGATGGCGGCGTGGAAGCGTTCGATTTCTTCTGCCGGGTCGAAGGCCATGGGTCTCAGACCTTCACGCCATGGGCGGCGAGATCGCTGCGCAGTTTATCCGTGCCCGAAAACAGCACCGCATTCCAGCCGAAAGCCTTCGCACCTTCGACATTGGCCGGTGCGTCGTCGATGAAGATCGTCGCGGCGGGATCGAGGCCGAAGCTCTTCGTATGCGTCTCGTATATCGCGATGTCAGGCTTGATCAGGCCGACATCGCCGGAAACGGTGACGCCGCGCGGTTTCGTCAGAAAGGGGAAACGCTGCTGCGCCTCGCGAAACGTGTCGGAGGCGAAGTTGGTGAGCATCGTCACGTCACGGCCCTCCTCGATCAGTCCCTCCATGATCGCGACGCTCTCCTCATAGGCGTGCGGCACCATCTCATGCCAGTATTTGCGGAAGGCGCGGATATGCTCCTCGCGCGTCGGATGCGCTTCGATCAGCAGCGCTTCGGCCTCCGCCCAGGTGCGGCCGCGGTCCTGCTCGACGTTCCAGTCATGGGTGCAGATATTGGCGAAGAACCAGTTGCGCTCGGCCTCGTCGGGAATGAGGCGGGCGAAGGGTAGATTGGGATCGTAATGAATGAGGACTTTGCCGATGTCGAAAACGATATGCTTTATTTCAGTGGTCATGTTTATGCCCTGGATGTTTTGAATGCGAGAGGAATAGCCGCTGCGATCGCTTTTTTCATGACGGTCGGCAAGGCCTGCGCTTCAAGATTTGTAACGGGTTCCCACCATCCGTCATCCATGTCAGGCTTTTGGGCAATCGCCGCCCGCCAGATTGCAAGCCTGAGCTCGAAATGGGTGAAGACATGGGTAACAGTGCCGCTGGCCTGCCATCCGGCGGCGAAAGGAGCGGCCGCCGCCGAGGTTTCGCCGTCGAGCCGCGCCGTCCAGGCTGTCGTCGGCACCTCGGTCATGCCGCCGAGCAGGCCGCTTTCACCGCGCCGCCGGAGCAGGATTTCGCCCTCTCTGGTCACCGCGATAAAGGCCGCGCCATGGCGCACCGGCTTTTCCTTCTTCGCCGCCTTGACCGGAAAGAGCTCGGGATCGGACAATTTCAGCGCCTGGCAGGCGTCTCGGAACGGACAGAGTGAACAGGCCGGCCGCTTCGGCGTGCAGATCGTCGCTCCGAGATCCATCATCGCCTGGGCGAAATCGCCCGGCCGGCCCGGCGGCGTCAGCAGCGCCACCTTCTCCTTCATCAGCGGCTTGGCGCCGGGAAGCGGCGCTTCGATGGCATAAAGCCTGGAGATCACTCGCTCGATATTGCCGTCCATGACCGCAGCCCGCCGGTTGAAGGCAATGGCCGCGACCGCCGCCGCCGTATAATCGCCGATCCCTGGCAGCAACTTCAAACCCTCCTCGGTGTCCGGAAAGACGCCGCCATGTTCCCTCGCCACCGCTTCGGCGCATTTCTTCAGATTGCGGGCGCGCGCGTAATAGCCGAGGCCCGCCCAGGCGGCCATCACCTCGTCGTTGTCGGCCGCGGCGAGATCGGTGACGTCAGGCCAGCGCCGGAGAAACTTCTCGAAATAGGGTTTGACCGCCTGCACCGTGGTCTGCTGCAGCATCACTTCGGACAGCCACACCCGGTAGGGATCGGCGCGGACGCCGCGCGCCGCCATGCCGGGCGAAACGCGCCAGGGCAGATCGCGGTGATGGCGGTCGTACCAGTCGAGGAGGGGCTTTGCCGAGAGCGTATCGAGTGTCGTGGTCGTCATGATTTGCCGCGATGGGGGGAAGGCCTTATACTTGGCGAAGCAATGGCGCGCGATCAAGTCGGCCGTGCCACTTCGTGGCGCCGTCCAAGGGTTTCGATGAGTTATCCACGCAAAGATGTGAAACAGATTTCCGAGCTGGCGAACGGGCTGATCGATCCGGTCCTGGCGCGCCGCGCCGGCATCAACACGGCGCTGCTTGGCTCCTGGAGCGAGATCGCCGGCGAGGATTTCGCCGATTGCACCCGCCCGGAAAAAATCGCCTGGGCCCGCGGCGGCGGCGATGACGGCAGCTTCCGCCCCGGCGTGCTGACCATCGCCTGCGAAGGCGCGCGCGCTCTTTTCCTCACTCATGCCCAGGGCGAACTCATCCAGCGCATCAACAGCTTCTTCGGCTTCGCCGCCATCCACCAGATCCGCATCGTCCAGAAGCCGGTGTCGCAAGCCGTCCGCCGCTCCCGCACCCCGCCGTCGCTGAAGGGCGAAGCCGCCCGCAAGCTCAAAGGCATGATGGAGGGGATAGAGGGAGACAAGCTGCGCCAGGCGATTGAGCGACTGGGCACGGCGGTGATGGGGAGGAGGGGACGATAAATGCGGCGCGTGTTCGATCGAAAAAAAGATGAGACGTATGAAATCATGCGTCGAAAAATCCACGAGGCGATCGAGGATCCGGGTTCGGATATTGATGCCGATGTCGTCTTCGAGCGGCTCGAACGCCGGCATGCCGAACGGATGAAGGCCGACAAAAGTGGCGGTTAAGCTCGCGCTCCGTCACTTTAGTCTCAGGAGATTGCGGGCACCAGCCCCTCATCCGGCTGCCGCCACCTTCTCCCCGTAAACGGGGCGAAGGGATATGCCGCGCCGGCCTCCTCTATCTCGACCTTCCGTTAGGCTCGTCCCCTCTACCCGTTCACGGGGAGAGGGTTAGGGTGAGGGGCAGCTGTCGACAAGAACCGCAAAGTCGTGGCTGATGACTATGAGCGTCCGAATCCATCGTGGTGAAAAGCAAAACCTCCAATCCTGCAATTTTTGGTCTAGTCGTCTTCCCGCGGTCACAATTCTTTGAAGGAAGTTGGCGAACCGTGCCTTGTGGGCGGCCGCAAGCCGTTATATCGCACAGTCACGCCGTCAATCTCATTAGTTATGGGGAACCCATGCAGATGTCCGAAATGCAACTGACGAAACGCCGCCTGCTCAGCGGTATTGCCATCGCCGCAGCTGCCGCCGTGCTTGTCGCCTGCAACGACAGCAAGGACGCTGCCGATGCATCGTCTTCCGGCAAGACCATGGCCGACGGCACCAATGTCGATACCATGCAGACGGCGGCCACTTCGGCAGGGGACATGCCGCAGTCCGACGGCGATGTCGATATGGCCGAGGTGCTGAAACCCGGCGCGCTGCCGGAAATGGCGCTTGGCAAGGCCGACGCGCCCGTCAAGATCGTCGAATATATGTCGATGACCTGCCCGCACTGCGCCCATTTCCACAACACCACCTTCGACGCCATCAAGCAGAAATACGTCGACACCGGCAAGGTGCAGTTCATCATCCGCGAATTTCCCTTCGATCCGCGTGCGGCGGCCGCCTTCATGCTCGCCCGCTGCAGTTCCTCCAATCCGGAGCAGTTGAGCACGCCGGAACAGTATTTCCCGATGGTTTCGATGCTGTTCAAGCAGCAGCAGGTCTGGGCCGCCGCCGATGACGGCCGCGCCGCACTGCTGCAGATGTCGAAGCTTGCCGGATTTACTGAGGATAGCTTCACGAAATGCTTGACGAACCAGAAGCTTCTGGATGAAGTGAACGCCACGCGGGAAAGGGGATCGAAGGATTTCGGCGTCAACGCCACGCCAACCTTCCTCATCAATGGCAAGCGCTATTCTGGAGACATGCCGGTTGACACCATGTCGAAGCTTATCGACAGCCTCATCTGAACCGGATCGTTCGACCACAACGGGCGACGGCGAAAGCCGCGCGCCCGTTTTTTTGTGGCTGCGTGGGGGATACCCCCCTCTGTCCTGCCGGACCCGGGGTCGAGCCACGGGTCTCGGCCCGTCCTTCGGACCCCCACAAGGGGGGAGATCGGCTGGGCGCGCTGTCTCTTCCTTCATGACCGTCGCTTTTACGGCTGCGCTGCATGGGCACTCAGTTGTTTGGCGGAGCCCTAGCCACTTGCCGATCTCCCCCCTTGTGGGGGAGATGCCCGGCAGGGCAGAGGGGGGCTGCACGCCCGCAGAGCGCCCCGGAGCGGCTGCATGAAGTTCAACAAGCTGCGCCTGGTCGGCTTCAAATCCTTCGTCGAGCCGACGGAATTCATTATCGAGCGGGGACTGACCGGCGTGGTCGGGCCGAACGGCTGCGGCAAGTCCAACCTGGTCGAGGCGCTGCGCTGGGTAATGGGCGAGAATTCCTACAAGAACATGCGCGCCTCCGGCATGGACGACGTGATCTTTTCCGGCTCGGGAAACCGCCCGGCTCGCAATACGGCTGAGGTGGCGCTCTATCTCGATAATGGCGAGCGCACCGCGCCTGCCGCCTTCAACGACAGCGACGAGATCCAGGTCACCCGCCGCATCGAGCGCGAGCAGGGCTCGCTCTATCGCATCAACGGTAAGGAAAGCCGCGCCAAGGACGTGCAGCTGCTGTTTGCCGACGCTTCCACCGGCGCGCGCTCGCCCTCGATGGTCGGCCAGGGCCGCATCGGCGAGCTGATCCAGGCCAAGCCGCAGGCCCGCCGCCAGCTGCTCGAAGAGGCGGCCGGCATTTCGGGCCTGCATTCGCGCCGCCATGAGGCCGAGCTGCGGCTGCGCGCCGCCGAAACCAATCTCGAGCGCCTCGACGACGTCACCTCGCAGCTCGAAAGCCAGATCGAGAGCCTGAAGCGCCAGGCCCGCCAGGCCAATCGCTTCAAGACGCTGTCGGCCGATATCCGCGCCCGCGAGGCGATGCTCCTGCATATCCGCTGGGTGCAGGCCAAGGAGGCTGAGGCCGAGGCCGACAGCGCCCTCAATCAGGCAACATTAATCGTCGCCGAAAAGGCGCAGATTCAAATGGAGGCCGCCAAGCAGCAGGGCATCGCCAGCCTGAAGCTGCCGGAACTGCGCGACGGCGAGGCGCGCGCCGCCGCCGCCCTGCAGCGCCTGCAGATCGCCAGGAGCCAGCTGGAGGAGGATGCCGGCCGCATCCTGCGCCGCCGCGACGAACTGACCCGCCGTCTCGCCCAGCTTGCCGAGGATATCCGCCGCGAGGAGCGGCTGGTGGCCGATAATGCCGTCATTCTCGCCAAGCTCGACGCCGAAGAGGCCGAGATATCGGAAATCCTGGCCGATTCCGGCCGTTTTGCCGAGGAGACCCGCAAAGCCTTCGAAGCGGCGGCGGAAAAACTTGCCGACAGCGAACGGACCTTCACGCAGCTGACGGCCGAGCGGGCGGAAGCCGCCGCCGGCCGCAACCAGCTGGAGCGCGCGATTCGCGATCTGGCCGACCGCCGCATGCGCCTCGAGCGCCAGATGGACGAAGCAAATGCGGAATTGTCGGCGATCGGCGAGAAGATATCAGGCCTGCCCGATCCGGATGAAAAACGCGCGATCGTCGAGGCCGGCGAAATCGCGCTTGCCGACGCCGAAGCCGCCGTCCAGACGGTCGAACAGGCGCTGGCATCAGCCCGCCAGACCGAGGCATTGTCGCGCGCCCCGGTCGATCAGGCCCGCGCCGGCCTGAATGCGCTGGAGACCGAGGCCCGCACCATTTCCCGCATGCTCGCCTCCGGTGCGGCCGCCGGCAAATTTTCGCCGGTTGCCGACGAGCTGAAGGTCGATCGCGGCTTCGAGACGGCGCTGGGGGCCGCCCTCGGCGACGATCTGGAATCGCCGCTCGATGCCGAGGCGCCGGCCCATTGGTCGGAGAACGGGGATGGCGCCGCCGATCCCGCGCTTCCCGAAGGCGTCGTGCCGCTCATCGCCCATATCAACGCGCCATCAGCTCTCACCCGCCGCCTGCGCCAGATCGGCCTGGTCGCGGAAGCGGAGGCGCGGTCGCTGATGGCGGCGCTGAAGCCCGGCCAGCGGCTGGTGACGAAGGAGGGCGCCGTCTACCGCTGGGACGGCCATGTCACCGGCGCCGATGCTCCGAGCGCTGCCGCGCTGCGCCTTGCCCAGAAGAACCGCCTGGCCGAACTCGAAAGCGAAGCGGCGATCGCCCGTGATGTGCTTGCCGAGGCCGAAGAGCGGCAGGCAGCGGCGGCCGAAGCGATCCGCCTCGATGAGCGGCGGCTGGCCGAGGCCCGCGACATGAGCCGGCTGTCGGCGCGTCATCTGGCCGAAGCGCGCGAGGCGCTGGCTGCGGCCGAGCGGGCTTCCGGCGATCTCATCCGCCGCCGCGATGTCGTCAGCGAGGCCGCCAGCCAGCTGGGCGCGCAGTTGGAAGAGATCGGCGTCCAGGAAGAAAATGCCCGCATCGAGCTGGAGGACGCGCCTGACCTGACCGAGATCGACGAGCGGCTGCGCTTCCAGCAGGCGGAGGTGGCGACCGACCGCGGCACGCTCGCCGAGGCCCGCGCCCGTCATGAAAGCCTTGCCAGGGAAAACGAGGCCCGCCAGCGCCGCATCATGGCGATCGGCCAGGAACGCGAGACCTGGCACCAGCGGGCGGCAAGCGGCGAGGATCATGTCGCGACACTGCGCGAGCGCGAGGAAGAGGCGCGCGAAGAGGCGGCCGATCTCGAAATGGCGCCTGACGAATTCGACGACAAGCGCCGTGCTCTGCTGAGCGAATTGCAGAAGGCCGAGGAGGCGCGCCGTCAGGCGGGCGATCTGCTCGCCGAAGCCGAACGCATCCAGCGCGAGGCCGACCACAGGGCGGCGACCGCTCTTTCCGAGCTTGCCGAATACCGCGAACGCCGCGGCCGCGCCGAGGAGCGCCTGGTTTCGGCCCGCGAGAGACGGCACGAAAGCGAAAGCCGCATCCGCGAAGCGCTGAACGTGCCGCCGCATGAGGCGCTGCGGCTCGCCGGCCTGCAGCCGATGCAGGCGCTGCCTGATCCGCGCGAGGTCGAGCGCGAGCTGGAGCGGCTGAAGATGGAGCGCGAACGGCTCGGCGCCGTCAACCTGCGCGCCGACGAGGAGCAGAAGGAGCTGAGCGAGAAGCTCGAAGCGCTGATCAAGGAGCGCGACGACGTCATCGACGCGATCCGCAAGCTGCGCGGCGCCATCCAGAGCCTGAACCGCGAGGGCCGCGAGCGCCTGGTCGCCGCCTTCGACGTCGTCAACGGCCAGTTCCAGCGGCTGTTCACCCATCTTTTCGGCGGCGGCACCGCTGAGCTGCAGCTGATCGAATCCGACGATCCGCTGGAGGCCGGCCTCGAAATCCTGGCCCGCCCGCCCGGCAAGAAACCGCAGACGATGACGCTGCTCTCAGGCGGCGAGCAGGCGCTGACGGCAATGGCGCTGATCTTCGCCGTCTTCCTCACCAACCCGGCGCCGATCTGCGTGCTCGACGAGGTGGACGCGCCGCTCGACGACCACAATGTCGAGCGCTACTGCAACCTGATGGACGAAATGGCGGCTTCGACCGAGACCCGCTTCGTCATCATCACCCATAATCCCATCACCATGGCCCGCATGAACCGCCTCTTCGGCGTCACCATGGCCGAACAGGGCGTCTCCACCCTCGTCTCCGTCGACCTGCAGACAGCCGAACGCCTGCGCGAGATTGCCTGAGGTCTTGCGAGGAGGCTGTGCTCCCAGGGTCAAGCCCTCGGATCACCAATGAGAGTTGGTGCGGGGCGCCATGAAGCTACGGCCGGCGCAGAGCCGCAAGCTGCGTCGCCGGTGCGTGGTGAGAACGCCAACCACACTCTCCGTCATCCCAGGGCTTGACCAGGCTTGACCCTGGGATCCATGGCCAAACACGCGGACTTCTATTTCTCTGCCGTGGGACGCCTTCGCCGTTCACCGACCCGCCACGATCCCTGATCAGTCCGCCGCCGATGCGGCCTGAAAAACCGCGAGCTGCGCGGCGAAGGCGCGCTGATAGGCGGGTCGCGCCTCAGCGCGGGCGACATAGGCGGCGAGGCTGGGATAATCGTCGAGGATATTGGATGACTTCAGCCGCAGCAGCACCGACGCCATCAGCAAATCGCCGGCGTTGAATGCGCCATCGAGCCAGTCGGCGTCGCCGAGATGGGCCGAAAGGCTGTTCAGCCGTTTGCGGATGCTGCCCTCCAGGGAACGCAGGCGCTTCTCATACCAGGGTTCGTCGCGCTCGAGAATCCTGGCGAGGCTGTGCTCGAAGATCGGCGTCTCCACCGTATTGAGCGCAGCAAACATCCAGGCAATCGCCCGCGCCCGTCCATTGACGTCTTGCGGCAACAGGCCCCCATGACGCTCGGCGATATGAAGGACGATCGCGCCGGATTCGAACAAAGTGAGATCGCCTTCCTCATAGGTCGGGATCTGCCCGAAAGGCTGACGCGCCAGGTGCGCCGGCTGCTTCATCGTCTCGAATGAGACGAGGCGGACATCATACGGCTGGCCCGCTTCCTCGAGCGCCCAGCGAACCCGCATGTCGCGCGCCAGCCCACGGCCCCGATCGGGCGAACGTTCAAAGGCGGTAATGGTGATCGTCATCGTTTTCTCCATGGCTTGTCTGCATTGAAGACGTGCGGCCAAACGGGGTTCCGACATTCACCGCCGTCGGGCGTCAGCTTTTGCGGGAACGGCTGTCTGCAATCGGTGCAGGATCTGCCTCGCCGCATTTCGAGAGGGTCGTTTCGACGACGAGGCGATTGCTCACCGGTCGGTCGGGACTCGCGCTCGAAACGGAATTCGCACAAATCGCGCGCAGTTTTCCCGCATTCGGCGATAAACACCAAAAAAGGTCGGCTGTCTTGCGGTTCCTACCCCATTTGGGTGATGCTCTTTTCTCTGACTTGCATTAGAAGTTGTTTCAACGCAACCTGATGACTTTGCTGAAGAGCGGGGCGGTCAAAGTTGCGGATTTGTCGAATTTGCGATGCGCTTTTCAGGTAGAGGGCAAGGACCTGGAAGCTGTTTGAGCAATCCCCGGAAATGCGAAGCGTCTCTTGAGGAGTTGCGGAAAACAAAGATCAGGGCGGGTCCATGAATCGCCCTGGGTTGAGGGACCCCCCGTCCGGTTTTCCTGGCCGGACGGAAACAAGGCTTTGCGGGACATTGTTGCAGTCCCGCAAAGCTTTTTTTATGCCTTCTTCAGGCGGGGTTACATGGCTTTCGGCCGCCAGTGACTGTGAAAATATTGTGCGACGCAGCATTTTCGCCGCATTTGTCGATTTTCATTTCAACTCCAAGGCATTAAGCTGATTTCCCAGACGCTGGCGGTGTTTGTTAAACTTCTCCTTCGTCATGCTCGGGCCTGTCCCGAGCATCTGCAGCCAGTCGATATGGAGCAGATCCTCGGCACAAGGCCGAGGATGACGGCGAGGGAGCAAGACATGTCAGCAAACTGAGGGATCACGCTGATCCTTTTGTGGTGTTGGGGGGAAGATGACCAAGTGGGTCTATAGGTTCGGCGACGGACAGGCTGAGGGTGGCGCGCGCGACCATGAGATTCTCGGCGGCAAAGGCGCCAACCTCGCTGAAATGTGCGCTCTCGGTCTTCCCGTCCCGCCGGGGCTGACGATCGTCAGCAGCGCCTGCAACACTTATTACACGAATGGCGGCCATATCGACGACCGGCTGAAGTCCGAGGTGCGCGCCGGCATAGCTGCGATCGAGGCCATCACCGGCCGCCATTTCGGATCCACCAGCCAGCCGCTGCTGCTCTCCGTGCGCTCCGGCGCTCGCGTCTCCATGCCCGGCATGATGGACACGGTGCTGAACCTCGGCCTCAACGACGAGACGGTGCAGGCGCTCGGCCACGATGCCGGCGATGCGCGTTTTGCCTGGGACAGCTACCGCCGCTTCATCCAGATGTATGCCGACGTCGTCATGGGCCTCGGCAACGACGCCTTCGAGGAGATTCTCGAAGACGAGAAGGCCAAGCTCGGCCACGAACTCGATACCGAGCTCAGCGCCACCGAATGGCAGCATATCGTCTCGCTCTACAAGAGGCTGATCGAGGAGGAGCTCGATCGGGAATTCCCGCAGAATCCGGAAGTCCAGCTCTGGGGCGCGGTTGGCGCGGTCTTTTCCAGCTGGATGAGCGCGCGCGCCGTCACCTATCGCCAGCTGCACAATATTCCCGAAGGCTGGGGCACGGCGGTCAATATCCAGGCCATGGTCTTCGGCAATCTCGGCAATAGCTCGGCCACCGGCGTCGCCTTCACCCGCAACCCCTCGACCGGCGAGAAGGCGCTTTACGGCGAATTCCTCGTCAATGCGCAAGGGGAGGATGTCGTCGCCGGCATCCGCACGCCGCACAGCATCACCGAGGAGGGGCGGCTTTCCTCCGGCTCCGACAAGCCCTCGATGGAAAAGCTGATGCCGGAGGCCTTCCGCGAGCTCACCCGCATCTGCGGCGAGCTCGAGATGCATTACCGCGATATGCAGGATATCGAATTCACCATCGAGCGCGGCAAGCTGTGGATGCTGCAGACCCGCGCGGGCAAGCGGTCGACCCGGGCGGCGATGAAGATCGCCGTCGACATGGTCGATGAGAAAGTGATTACCGAGGAGGAGGCGGTGCTGCGCATCGAACCGTCGAGCCTCGATCAACTCCTGCATCCGACGATCGATCCGCGCGTCAACCGCCAGGTGATCGGCACCGGCCTGCCGGCCTCACCGGGGGCCGCGACCGGCGCCATCGTCTTCACCGCGGAAGAGGCGGTGGAGGCGGAAGCCGAGGGCCGCAAGGTCATTCTGCTTAGGGTCGAGACCAGCCCGGAGGATATTCACGGCATGCATGCCGCCGAAGGCATTCTGACGACGCGCGGCGGCATGACCAGCCATGCGGCGGTCGTCGCCCGCGGCATGGGCATTCCCTGCGTCGTCGGCGCCGGCACCATGCGCATCGATCAACGCAACGAACGGCTGCTCGGCATCGGCGTCACCCTGAAGAAGGGCGACATCATCACCATCGACGGCTCGGCCGGCCAGGTGCTGAAGGGCGAGGTGCCGATGATCCAGCCGGAGCTGTCGGGCGATTTCGGCCGCATCATGGGCTGGGCCGACCGGGCGAGGCGGATGACGGTGCGCACCAATGCCGATACGCCGGCCGATGCGCGCGCCGCCCGCTCCTTCGGCGCCGAAGGCATCGGCCTTTGCCGCACCGAACACATGTTCTTCGAGGGCGAGCGCATCCATGTCATGCGCGAGATGATCCTTGCCGAGGATGAGAAGGGCAGGCGGCTGGCGCTCGACAAGCTCCTGCCGATGCAGCGCTCCGATTTCACCGGCCTCTTCACTGTCATGCACGGCCTGCCGGTGACGATCCGCCTGCTCGATCCGCCGCTGCACGAATTCCTGCCGAAGACCGACGACGAGGTGGCCGAGGTTGCCTTTGCCATGGGCATGGAGCCGCTTGTCCTGCGCCAGCGCGTCGATGCGCTGCACGAGTTCAACCCGATGCTCGGCCATCGCGGCTGCCGGCTGGCGATCTCCTATCCGGAGATCGTCGAGATGCAGGCCCGCGCCATCTTCGAGGCGGCCGTCGCCGCAGCCCAGGAGACCGGGGCGGCCGTCGTGCCTGAAATCATGGTGCCGCTCGTCGGCCTCCGTTCCGAGCTCGATTACGTCAAAGCCTGCATCGACGCCATCGCCGGCAATGTCATGGCCGAAGCCGGCATGAAGATCGATTATCTCGTCGGCACGATGATCGAACTGCCGCGCGCGGCGCTGCGCGCGCATGTGATCGCCGAGGCGGCCGAGTTCTTCTCCTTCGGCACTAACGACCTGACGCAGACCACTTTCGGCATCTCGCGCGACGATGCCTCCGCCTTCATCCCCACCTATCAGCGTAAGGGCATCATCGAGCACGATCCCTTCATCTCGCTCGATTTCGACGGGGTAGGGGAATTGATCAGCATTGCTGCCGAACGCGGCCGGCGCACCCGCAACGACATGAAGCTCGGCATTTGCGGCGAACATGGCGGCGACCCGGCTTCGATCCGCTTCTGCGAAACGATCGGTCTCGACTACGTCTCCTGCTCGCCGTTTCGCGTGCCGATCGCCAGATTGGCGGCGGCACAGGCGGTCATTTCGGAAAACCGGTAAAACCGGGCGAGGCCTGCCGTCAGTGGTGATAGCGCCAGTGATCCCGGTAGACATAGGGCCCATTCAGATCCCAGGCCATGCTGTGCATCAGCTCGGCACTCGCAGCCCGCGATTCGGCCCGCCGGTCGAGATCGATGCGCTGCAGGCAGGTGGCAAATCCATCGGTGCCGCGGCGGAAACCATAGCTCAGGCATCGCTGCTCATCCGCCGCCCGCCGCTCCTCCGGCGTCATCGTCTGGCAGGCGGAAAGGCCGAGCGTGGCGAGGAGGGTGAGGAGAAGGGGGAGGCGCATCGGGGTGGTCCTTGCTTTTCCCTGAGGAAATGCCATTCGGGCGAGGCCGTCAAGCTGCCCCTCATCCGCCTGCCGGCACCTTCTCCCCGCGCGCGCGGGGAGAAGGGGATATGCCGCACTGTCTCGGCTCCCATCAACCTTTCGCGGGGCACGTCCCCTCGCCCCGTTTACGGGGAGAGGGTTAGGGTGAGGGGCAAATCACGGCAGCATCTTCACGCCGCCCCGGCCGGATCCCCGATCGGCAAGAGCGCCGGGTCGAGCGGCGGGTCTTGCGGGTTCTTGGTGTCGCCTGGGTCTTGGGCCGGGGTCAGCGGCGGTTTTTCCTGGGTGCGGTCCGGGACGCCCGGCGTCGGCGTCGGGCCGCGCGGTGTGTCAGTCGTCGGTGTCGGTATCGGGTCTCTGTTCGGCATGATCGCCTCCTTTTGAAAAAAGGAACGGCAGCCCAGGCAGATGGTTCCACTTTCGCCGCCGGCGATTCCTCTGTATGAGTAGGCCGGAAAACACTGGAAACGAGCATGGCCATCCGCGATCGATTCTCGAAGAAACTGAACTGCCCGCAATGCGGCAATGCGGGTTTTGCCGAGGCCTCGGAGATCGACGATCCCAAGCGCAAGCATCCGGATTTCACGGTCGATCACCTGCCGCGCGGCTTCGGCGTGCAGCGGGCTTCCAACCACCAGGAAAGCTTCATGATCAAATGCGAATGCGGGCGCAAGTTTCCCTTCCGCAGCCTGGCGGAAGCCGCGGCCGAGCGGCGCTAGAAATCTCGATCGCGCTCAGATCCGCTCCAACACCTCGATGAAGGCATCGGCGAAACGCACGAGATGGGCGGTCTCCTCGTCGGGCGCCTGCATGCGGATCTCGGTGCCGTTGTGGTCAAGCAGCGCCAGCACGACGCGCATGTTCTCGCCATCGGGAATGCGCAAGACGGCGATGCGCCGGCAATCCTCGATCAGGCCGGCGGCCGGCAGGTCGAACAGCAGTTCGCCGCCGGAACGGCCGGCTGCCTGGCGCACCGCCTCGCAGAAGCCGGCGTCACCGCCGGCATAACCTTCGAGCGACAGTTCGAGCTCGACGAGCTCCATCGGCAGCGACGGCTCGGTGTGATCGATCGCGCCAAGCGCAGACGCCTGCGGCCTTGCTGCTATCTCGGGTGAAATCATCCCGTCTCTCCTGTCCGTGACCCTGGAGATGAAACCGCGGCAGAATGGCCTTTTTTTGGCATATCAGCAAGGGCTTACGGATAGCCATTCCGCCTTCGCCGTGGATTCCGGCGGATATGCTTGCGACAACAGTTTCAATTCAGCCGAATCTTGCACCAGATCCGGATGATTTCAGGCCGGGCCGGCCTAAAATCTAAATCAAAGAAATAGAGCATGATGTCGTCCGAAAACCGCTTCACACTTTTCGGCATCATGCTCTAAACAGGTCTATGGCGATTTGCGTGGTTCTTGGCGCGGCGCTGACGAGCAACCGGTAAGTTTGATGGCCATCCGCTACGACCGCCCCGTTTCCAGCGCCGCCCGCTTTTCGCGGCTGCTTGGGGCGTTTTCGCTGGTTCTGGCGCTCGCCGTGCTGATCGCCCACCGCTTCGGCGGGCTCGCCACGCCGTATCTGGTGCTGCTTTTGATCTTTGCCGCCGGTTGCGCGCTGCTCGCTACGATGCTGGCCGCGCTCGGCTTGCGCAGCCTCTGGATGACCGGCGCCGAGGGTGGGCTCGCCGCGCTGGCGGCGCTGATCTATGCCGCCTTTCCGCTTGGTATTGGCGCTGTGGCCGCCGAGCGCTACATCAGCCTGCCTGCGATCTACGATGTCTCCACGGATCCGGTCTCGGCACCGGACTGGCTATCGCCGCCGAAATCCGACCAGATCTGGCTGAAGCGCAATCCGGTGGTGACGCCTGAAGATCGCGAGAAGCAGATGGAGGCCTATCCCGAACTCACCGGCCGGCGTTATGAGGGCGCGCTCGACCGCGTGCTGGAAGCGGTGCGCAAGGTTGCCAAACAGAGCGGCTTTACGATCGTCAGGAGCACCGGCACATCAGAGCCGGACCGCGATCTCGAGGACCGGCCGGCAAAGCCCGCCCCCGGCGACGACGCCGTGACCGATGCGCCCGGCATCATCCCGGTGCCGACGCCGCGCCCCTATGACGACGATGTCGCCAAGCTGATCCGCGGCGCCAACGGCGTGACGCTGCAGGCCACCACCCGCACGCTGATCCTCGGCCTGCGCTTCGATATGATGATCCGCCTGCGCGAAGAGGCCGAAACCACCTTCGTCGACATCCGCGTCGCCTCCCGCTACGGCCAGCACGACCTTGGCCTCAGCGCCGAAATCGCCGGCGATTATCTGAAGGCGCTCGACGCCGAACTTCTGGGGATTGCGGGTGGGTGAGCCGCGGTGCCGCCAGAGGCGGCAGCAATCGATCCAGTGAATCGATTGCAGCGGCGAACGCCCTGAGCCCAAAGCGAAGGGCCGGGAGAGGGTCCGGCAGACGCGACCCCCTACGGCGCCGCAAACTCGACACTTCTGAGAGATCGCCACCTAAACGCCCTGATTTTTACTTCGTCAAACGTCCAGAAGGAATAACGGGGAGGGTGTGCCGTGCGGCACCCCCCTCTGCCCTGCCGGGCATCTCCCCCACAGGTGGGGAGATTGGCTGGACTTGCCGGCTTCCCCAAACAACTGGCCTTGCAGCTCGGCGAAACGATAAAGGGGCCGGAAGGTCCTGAGCGCAAGCGAAGGGCCGGGATAGGGCGCGGCAGACGCGACCCCCTACGGCGCCGCAAACTCGACACTTCCGAGAGATCGCCACCTAAACGCCCTGATTTTTACTTCGTCAACCGTCCAGAAGGAATAACGGGGAGGGTGTGCCGTGCGGCACCCCCCTCTGCCCTGCCAGGCATCTCCCCACAGGTGGGGAGATTGGCTGGACTTGCCGGCTTCCCCAAACAACTGGCCTTGCAGCTCGGCGAAACGATAAAGGGGCCGGAAGGTCCTGCCCCTTGTGATCTCCCTCCTTGTGGGGGAGATGCCCGGCAGGGCAGAGGGGGGTGCCACACGGCATGCCGAAGACCTGCGAGACTGCCCGAGCAGGCCTCCCACATTCCTGTGACGAGCACAGGTGAGGGCGCAGAGGTGGGAGCGAACGCCCTGATCCGCCAAATCATCCGGCTACGCCCCTGCAACCTAGCGTCCAAGCTCACCCACTGCGGCGATGATCTCCGCTACCGTTGGGAAAATGCAAAGGCTGCTGGGTCCATCCAGCGCCTCGATTTGTGCCCAGGCAATGGTGCCGTTTTGATCGACCAGGAAGTGCCCGACGAGCTGGGTGGCGTGTTTCGCGAAGATCGCATGATCGGCTTCGTCAAGCTCGAAGCGATCCTTGGAGTTGAGAACCGTGTTGGCTTCCATCGGCTGGAGCGGTTCCGGGAACTCGCCCGTGGGGTTGATGCGCGCCGCCTGGAACTGCGCCATCGTCGCGCGATAAGGCCATTCGGGCTGCGCGCTGCTGCCATCGGGCAGGAACTCGGCATGCGGCACGCCGTAGGCGCGATGCGTGTGGCAGTCGGGATCGCATAAGAGCGTCACCGGCGTCGGGCGGTGGCGGACATACAGGCGAGCGCGTTCCACCGGCGTGTTGATAACGGCAACGGTCTTCACCCCGGCGGCGCTGAGGATGGGCGCTATGCCGGCAAGCTGTTCGAGCTGGCGTCGGCAGAAAGGGCAGTGCAGCCCGCGAAAGAAGCCGATCAGGAACGCGCGACCGCTCAAGTCGGCCAAGGAAACCGTTCCTTCGAAATTGGCCGTGGCGAGTTCAAACGCGGGCGCGGTGTTTCCGGGTTGCAGCGGGCGCTTCTGGTCTCCCATGGAAGAATTCCTTTCCCGGATCGTCTCAGGTGAAACGACCGGAATTGAATATAGCACTCGTTGCAAGAAGACCCAGCGCCCGGTGTTGAGATCGGCTGGAGTGGCCAGGCATGCTTACCGCCTCGGCAGACGCCACAGACGCATCAGTTCGATCGGAGCCGAGATCTCCGCTGCCAACACGAATGGGTCTGTCGCTCCTGAGGGGGCCGGCTTTCGACTCTTGACGGGAAGACCGTGCCCCATGCCATGGATCGAATAGAGCGATACTGGGCGGGCGCCTGCGACGTTCCAAGAGGACAACTCGCCCCAGGGCTTCTTCTCGACACGGACTCTGCTTCGATCGACAGCGTTCGCTTCAAGCCATTGATCGACGCAAGCCCTCGCATTTGCCGGGTTGACCGTGCGATCCGCAGTCCCCTGCCAGATGCTGATCGGCGGCCAGGACCGTTGGCGAGGGGAGATTTCGGCAATCCTTGCGCCCCAGCCATCCGCGGGCAGTGCCGCGCCGGACTTCATCGCATGGAGCGCTGACATTGCATCGCGCACGGCGCCAACCGGCATTCCGGCGACGATAGCGGCGCCTGCAAACATATCGGGATAGTTGGCGACCAATGAACCTGTCATCGCTCCGCCGGCAGAAAGGCCGACAATGTAAACGCGCGTGCGATCGGCTCGGTGTCGTTTGAGGGCATGGTCGATCATCTGCTTGATGGAAAGCACTTCGCCGCGATCGCGAGCGACCTCGCTCGGACGGAACCAGTTGAAGCATTTCTGAGCATTGTTGGCGTGGGTCTGCTGCGGGTAAAGCACCACGAAGCCTCTCTCCCTCGCCAGTCTCGAGAAGCCGCTGGCGGCGTCCAGGCTTTCCGGCGTCTGCCGGCATCCATGAAGCACCACCACAAGGGCCGGCTTGCCTGGCAGATCGGCGGGCACGAAGGTCTTCATCACAAGCCTTCCGGGGTTGCTGCCAAATGCGGAGGTCGTCTGGAGCCTCGGTCGCTCCTGCCTGGATGGCTTATGGCGAAGCGGACGCCATGTCTTCTCCAGCAGACGTACGGCTCGCCGTCGCGTCTTCAACAATTTCGACAGCGATTTGGTGAAGCCGGGCTTCAAAGGGCCGCGCCTTCAAGCCTGGAAAGCAGAGCCTTCAAGCCGGGCTGTGCCGCATCTCGGATCGCGACTTTCAAAGGAAACCATTTCTGTTTGCGCATGCCCTTCTCCGGGAAATCAGCTTGCGCCTCGACGACGTGCAGCAGGTGAACGGTGACATGGTAGTGATGCGGCGAGCTGTCTTTGTGGTAGCTGAATGAACCGAAGGCTGTCGCCTCCACGTCGCCAACGACGCCCGCTTCCTCGAAGGATTCGAGCCTCGCTGCTGCCGATGTCGTCTCGCCGGGGTCGAGATTGCCTTTCGGAACGCCCCATCGTCCATGCCGACGACTTCCTACGAGAAGGATGCGAAGCTGCCCGCTTCCGTTCCTTCGATAGCAGATCGCACCCGCCTGCGGAACGTCGGATCCGATTGTCGAGTTGGATTGATCGTCACCGTGGAGCATGGCTGTTTTCGATTTTTCCTGTCTTTCATCAGAGCTGTAGCATCGAACCGTGACAGTCTGCTCTGCATTGAGTTGTTTCTTCTGGCAGCCGGAGTTCAAGTTGTCGTCCGAGATCAACCGTCACAAGAAGCCGCAATGCAGTCATTGGTTCCGATCTTTTGCGAGAATCCGACAGGGCTGTGACGTCGCTCGCCGACCGGAAGCAGTTACGGCAGCCCACCCGGCTTGCGCATTTCGGCATCGCGCCACTGCTGCCATTGCTGCCGCAGCCGGCTCCTGGACATGCCGATGGATTCGGCCAAAATCTCGACCTTGAGGATCCGTTCGGTGCGGAAGTGGCGGAAGGCCTGTTTCGATTGGCACCAGGCAATCAGAAGGCTGTGCGCCTCGGCATAGCCGAGCAGCACGGGCCAGACGATGCGGCTGCTGACCGTCCCATCCGCCGCGCGATAATCGAGTTCAAGTTTGCGGCCTTCCCTGATCGCCGACCTCAGCGGCCGCGTGTCGACCATCGCATCGCCGCCGATATCCTCCGGTCTGATGCCGACCGCCGGCTCGGCAATATAGGGAAGCAGGTCCGGCGGCATGACCGACGTGATCTTGGCCATGACATCGCCGGCGGCAGTGCGCATCGCCGCATCATTCAGCCTTGCCACCATCTGCACGCCGAGCACGACCGCCTCGATCTCCTCGGGCGTCAGCATCAGCGGCGGCATGTCGTAGCGCGGATCGAGCACGTAGCCGAACCCCGCTTCGCCTTCGATCGGCACACGCTGGGCAATCAGATGCGCGATGTCGCGATAGACGGTCCGCCTGGCGACCTCCAGTTCCTCCGCGAGCGCCGACGAGGTCACCGGCCGGCTCGACCGGCGAAGAATCTGGATGATCTGAAAAAGCCGCTCCGCTTTTCGCATGCCTGCTGACTCCTGCTGCCACAACGCTGTCAGCACGGCTGTGTGACAAAGGCAAGCCAAGAGATTGTCGCGCAGCCAGGGAAAACATCATGAAATTCGCATCCACCCGCCTGATCGCCGCTGATATCAACAGCATGGTGGCCTTTTATGAACGTGTGACGGGCTGCCGCGCCGAATGGCTTGCGCCCGTCTTCACCGAGATCGTCACACCAGGCGCGACCCTCGCCATCGGCAGCGCCGAAACCGTGGCCTTGTTCAGCGAGGGCAGCGCCGAGCCGGGCGCCAACCGGACGGCCATTCTCGAATTCATGGTTTCTGATGTCGATGCGGAATTCGCCCGGCTCAAGGATCGGGTCACGGTGGTGCACCCGCCCAAGGATCTGCCCTGGGGCAATCGGACAGCGCAGTTTGCCGATCCCGAGGGGACTTGCGTCGCCCTATATACGCCTGTCACCGAGGCCGCCAGACAGCGTTTCGCCGGCCGTTGATCGGCCGCCTGCGAAACCGCATTCCACGCACGGAAAACGCCGCGTGCCCCTCATCCGGCTGCCGCCACCTTCTCCCCGCGCGCGGGGCGAAGGGGACATGCCGCAACCTTTTTGTTCCCCACCAAACTCACGCGGGGCACGTCCCCTCGCCCGTTTTACGGGGAGAGGGTTAGGGTGAGGGGCAACCGTCACGAACGGGACAGCAGCGCGCTTGCCGCCACCCCTCACTCCAACACCAGCCACCCCGAATAGCGCACCACCAGCCCTGTCAGTCGGCCGCCGATCTCCACATGGAAATGGAAGCGGCCATCGCGCTCCTCCTCGTAAGTATCGCCGCCTGGCGCCAGGAACAGCGGCAGCGGAATGCCGCAGAAGCGCCAGCCGCGCACCACGAGCCTGAGCTTCTGCCCCTCCGGCACCAGCGCCAGCCGCACCCGGAACGGCCCGAACACCTCGGCAAGCAGGTGGCGCTCACGGCCGGTGCCCTCAGCCTGCCAGCTGCGGAAAGTCTTGCTGCCGAAAGACCGCGTCCAGATCTCCCTCTCGCCATCGGCGGCAAAGCGCACCGCGACCGGCACATCCTCGCCGGCGGCGGGAAAGCCGATGAGGCCGGCGATCAGCCGGGCGAGGAGCCCGCTGCCGCGCTCGATCCGCGCCCGGCCGGAAGCAAGCCGCGTGCCGCCCGCATGGATCGCCGCCAGCGCCGGCGGCAGCTTTTCCCAGGCTTCGCCGAGGATGCGCCGGTAGAGCGGCTGGGCCTCTTCCTGGTAATCCAGCCGGATGCCTGAGGCGATCGAGAACTGGCGGAAGGCCGCTTCGAAATCCGCAAGCGATAATTCGCCCGCCGCCGGCCGCGCGCCGCTTTCCGGCCGCCTGCCTTCGAGCAGCCGGCGCACCAGCAGCTCGACGCCGAGAACCGGAATGAACGGCCCGTCATCCCCTTCGGCAATCAGAGACCAGTCGGCCGTCAGCCGCCGCCCGTCACGATCGAGGCCGCCCAGGCGCACGAACATGCCGCCGCGATGGGCGCCGGAGGCGAAGCGATGGCTGGCCGCCTGCAGCGCCCGGGCGAACGGCGTGAGCGAGGGTAAGAGCCCGACCTCCACCAGCCGGGCGGCAAATCTCAAGAGCCGCTGCAGCGCCTGCGGCTCGGTGTCGACGCCGGTGAAGGTGGATTGCAGGCCGGCAAAGCGGCCGGGCAGCAGCGCCAGGTCGGGCGCATCGACCAGCAGGAAAGTGCGGCTGGCGAGCGGCGCCACATCGGGCGGGGCGATCGTCACCCGCATCTCGTCGATCAGCCCGCGCCCCTTGGCCGGCTGCCCCTCGTGCAGCAGCGCCACCGGCCTGCCGGCATAACTGGCGATGGCTCTGACGACATTGAGGCCGATCCTGACATGCGCCGAGGGCGCAATGCCGGCGGCGACGCTGTCGACGCGGGAGAAATGCGGCGCCATCGCCTCCAGCGCCGCAAAGGAAAGCGCCGGCAGGCTGCTGAGCCCGGAGAGCACGAAGGTGCCCTTCGCCTTCGCCTCAGCATCGAGCCCGCTTATGCCGGCGACGAAGCCGCTGCTGTCGGCGAGATCGGCATAATCGATGCCGAGCTCGATGCAGGCCCGCACCACCTTGTAGCCATCGCCGGTGAAGCTCTGGAACGGCCCCGAGGCATCGACGACGAGATCGGGCCTCAGCCGCGTCAGCTGCTCCCGGAGGTCGCCGTCGCGATCGAAGGTCACCGCCTGCAGCCAGGCGCCGAGATCGTTGCTGCCGAGCCGCCCGGCGCCGCCTTTCGGCGAGCGGAGATCGAAGACGAAATCATCGGCCTTTTCGAGCGAGCGGCCGGCGATCAGCAGCCTGAGCCGCGGCTCCTCGCCGAGCAGCCGGGCGAGCCGGCCGCCGAAGGCGCCGTAGCCGCCGATGATCAGCAGGGAAAAGGTGCCGCCGCTCATGCGATGAAGCGGCTGCGCTGCTCCGGTGTCGGCACCATGCAGCTCTGCCGTCCGGCGATCTTCAGCCTGTTGCGGGCGATGAATTCATAAAGCGCGTCGGCGGCGCGCCGCGGCAGCAGCCGAAAGAGCTTCGCCAGCGAATAGGGAAAGCCGAGGCTTGCCACCATGCGGATCGTGCCGTCGGATTTGAAGAAGGCGCGGCCGCCTTCGATGAGGATATTGGTTTCGTAGTCGCGCGTATCGAGGCCGTAATGCCGGTAAAGCGCTTCGCCGAGCGGCGTCTGCGCCGCGAGGAACCGGTATCGCCGCTGCCTGTCGTGCTTCAGCACGAATTTCACCCAGCCGGAGCAGAAGACGCATTCGCCATCGAAGACGATGAGCGGCCGGTCATCGGCAAAGGCGGGAACGGCGGGATCGGTGCGATAGCTGTAATCGGCGCGGCCCATGCTGATCTCCCTCCGCCTTTCATTACCCCGGCCAATAGCGCGCGGCAAGCGAAGGCGGCCCATCCGCTGCAATCTCGCCGCGCTCCATGAGATGCTCGATATGGGCGAGCACGGAAAGCGCGGCCGCCCCATGCAGCTTCGGATCGGTATCGCGATAGATCGCCTTCACCATCTCCCCAATCTCCCGATCGCCGGCCGCAACCCGCGCCAGCACTGCCTGCTCGCGCCCGAGGCGATGCGCCTTCAGCGCCGGCAGGAACGTCTTCGGCTCGTTGACCGGCCCGCCATGGCCGGGCAGCAGCAGGCCGTCCTCGCGCGCTATCAGCTTGTCGAGCGAGGCCATGTAATCCGCCATCGCCCCATCCGGCGGCGCGACGATCGAGGTCGACCAGGCCATGACATGATCGCCGGAAAAGAGGATCTCGCGGCCCTCGAGCGCGAAGGCGGCATGATTGGCCGTATGCCCCGGCGTCAGCACCGCTGTCAGAGCCCAGCCGTCGCCCGTTATCGTCTGACCGTCGCCGAGCGCGATATCCGGCACGAACTCCATATCCGAGCTTTCGGCAAAGGGATTGACCTCGCCCTCCCGCAGCGGCCGCGCCGGCCGGTGCGGCCCTTGCCCCACCGTCACCGCTCCCGTTTCCGCCTGCAGCCGGCGGGCGAGCGGCGAGTGATCGCGATGGGTATGGCTGACGAAGATATGCGTCACCTCCCGCCCGCCGATCGCCGCCATCAGCGCTAGATAATGTGCATCGTCCTCCGGCCCGGGATCGATGACCGCAAGCGAGGAGGCGCCGACGAGATAGCTGTTGGTGCCGAAAAAGGTGAAGGGCCCGGGATTTTCCGCCGTGATGCGCAAGATATCGGGAGCAACCGGCACGGCCCGCCCATAGGCCGGCTCGAAAGCAAGGTCGAAAACGGGACTTTCCATGCGGGACGATGATCTCAGGTTGATAATATCGCGGCATGCTAGCACGCCGCCCACCGCTTCGCGCGCAGAAATCTGTCTGAGGCGCAACTTAGTCATTGTGACAGGCAAAGAGCTTTGCTAATCAGGCGTCGATTTCTGAGCAAGCGGTTCGCCGCTCAAGCTCTGGTGGGGCGTAGCCAAGCGGTAAGGCAGCGGTTTTTGGTACCGCCATCCCCTGGTTCGAATCCAGGCGCCCCAGCCACAGCTTAATTTTTGAATCAATTAGTTACGCTATGTCGGACGTAGCGAAATCAGAACGGTTTCTCGGTGCGTGACCTCTTTTCAATTTCAGGTCTCTTCGGCCGCTTCATTCGAATCCACCGGCGCCAGTGTCTCGGCGTGTAGGCGATCTGGGTGATCTGGGTAATCTTGATGAACGCCTCATGCTGTGCGCGATGCGCTGCGGCGCGCCACATCCGATAGTAGATCGTTCCGATCAGCGCGACGGCGCTGATCGCGACAACGAACCAGGAGGCTATCCAGAGCAGCCATATTAGTCCGATCCCAATTAAACGGTCGCTTCCTTGAAAGAATGTCATAACTGATGCGGTGGCCTGATCGAAGAACCAGAGCAACGGGCCGACGACCATCAGCAGAAAGATGGTCAGATAAGGGAGGGCTGCCAATGCGCAGCGTTCCCAGTGCATCTGGTGTAGGTCTTCATAATAGAAATCTTGCCTCGGATAGCCGATCTTCCCGAGGTGATAGAATGCAACGGTCAGAAACACCACTGCCAGCACACAATAACTGGTGATTACCAAGTATATCATCGACACGCTAAGAGGCCCCCAATCATTCTGCGCATCTTATCAGGTTCTTGTTAAATGCAAGTTCTGTTGTGCAGAGACTACCGAGCTACTCCTGCGGACAACGTGCTTCACGCCTTGGACACCTCATAGTGTTCATCTTCGGCTGCACTCTTCGCGGCGAGCCGCAACCAATCCACCTTCCTAATGAGGCCTGAAGTTCCTAGGCAGACCAGAGCAAATGTGCGCCATTTTCTTCTCCCCGACGCTATGCTCTCCCCTGACCATAAAAAACAGCAGCTCAGCCGGCGGGTGTGTTTAAGCATCCGGCTTTGATCGAAGCAGCCAATCCGTTGGCGCTTCATGACTGGCGGTGCACCATCGATCTTTAACATCGAAACCTCCCAATCGCGGACGGATCGTTTTTTATGTAGCCTGCGGCCGCGAAGGCTGACGCGGCGTTCAAGACATCATAACCAGCTCGGCCTCAGCCCAGATGACGCATGGACTTGCGGAGTCACCGTGCAGGAGGCCGTGACAGCCGAACTTCACGTGATACCGAGCGAGACCCTCTTCGTCGACGGAATCGGGCTCTCCTTCCGGCTCGAAAAGACAAGTTAACACAGCGGTGGATGGAGGGCGTCCATCCTCCTTTCCCGGAAGCAAACAGTTGACAATGACGCCCGGCTGGCCGAACGCTTTCCCCTGCGGCCGCTCACTCCCATCAATCTTAACGTGGTGTGGGAAAAGTTTGACGCGGTTGATCGGCGCCACTTCGAGGTAATGGACATTCAGCGGACGCCGATTGCGGTTGGTAACAGTGACCTGAGCGACAGGCGAAAAATCCTCTCCGACCGTGCACCGAACCATCATGTCGGGCTCGATGTTGCCTAACTGATGATCGATTTGCCTCTCCTGGGCTGCAATCTGCCTCCTAAGCGCGAAGAGAGTAATGAACGCAGCTAGCGCGGCCGCCCAGCCGCTCGTTGCGGTTAGCCATTCGCGCAAGCAAATCTCATCTTCCTTACAGAACAACGACCGCGTTGGCGTGAAGCCGGAAATCACCACCACTAATATGATGATCATAATCGCTCCGGCGAGCGGAGTGGCCCACTTGTCCATGAATTTCATCTTATTGGCTCTCCCAGGTCCTGGCGCCATTCCATTCATAGTAGATGCGGTAGGGTTATGACTGGCCGCTCGCGCGCCGCCGGCCCCACATTCTACCAATATGCTCCCCAAGCAGCCGCACACCCGTCAACCCAGACAGCCTCTCCACCAGCTTATGTGAAAGGCCGGATCGCTCATATAGGCGACGCCACACGCTGCCGCCGATGGTACCAGCAACCGCCGCTGACCTTGGCCGCGCTGGTGTCGGCCATCGCCAACCACGTTTGGTGGAGGTCCCTGTTTCGAGATCATCGGAGCAGACGGCCGATCCCCGCAAGTCGGCGCTCGCCGGCAAATTATCTGGACAAGGGCGATAAAGCGAATAGAAATTTCACCACAATCTGCGGTCACGCTTGGGGCGAATTTTGAGCGATATCAAACTCTTTCATTTCGGGGGCGCCCAGGTGAGCGAACTGCCGGGCAGCTCGATGCAGGTCGAGAAATCCCTGCAGATCCTGTTCGAGTCCAATCTCGAGGCGCTGCTCGGCATCCGCTTTCTTGCTACCGAGCATTCGACCGGTGCCGTGCACGGCGGAAGGATCGATACACTCGGTCTGGACGAGGACAACTCACCGGTCATCATCGAATACAAGCGGTCGGTGAACGAGAACGTCATCAATCAGGGCCTCTTCTACCTCGACTGGCTGCTTGATCACCGCAAGGAATTCCAATGGCTGGTTATGGAACGCCTCGGTCAGGACGCCGCGAATGCCGTTGACTGGTCTGCTCCACGACTGCTCTGCATTGCCGGCGATTTCACCCGCTATGACGAGCACGCCGTCAAGCAGATCGCGAGAAACATCGAACTTATTCGCTATCGGCGGTTCGGTGACGATCTGCTGATGTTGGAACTGGTGCATGTGCCGAAGACCAGTAAACTCAATGGTCCTAAGATGATAACCGAAGTCAAAAGCCTAGGCTCCCTGCAGTCCAGAGCTGACGTCGCTCAGGAAAACGACCCCTATCTCAGCCAAAGGATGAGCTACCGGCTATCACAGTCATCGGCAGACCTTCGAGATATCTATGACGCCGTTCACCAGTTTCTGATCGGGCTCGGGGATGATGTGCAGGTAAAAGAATTGAAGCTCTACACAGCATTTAAGCGCTTGAAGAACTTCGTCTGTATGGAGATCTATCCACAGGCGCGGACTGTGTTGCTGTTCCTGAAGCTCGATCCAGACACCGTCGCGCTTGAAAGCGGCTTTACGCGCGACGTCAGCAATGTTGGCCACTTTGGTACTGGTGATCTCCAGGTAACGCTGAAGTCAATGGCGGATTTTGAGAGGGCACAGCCACTACTGGTTCGGGCTTACGAGGGTGGGTAATCAGGGGAGCGCCGCAAACTTATCTGTTGTTGGTTTCGACTCAGCGTGGACCGACAACCCAAAGGCGCCAGGTGCAATCTGTGTGATCCGAGTCGATTCGCACGGTGCGCGGTTGCACATGGAGCCGAGGTTGGCCTCATTCAGTGAAGCCGCAGCACTTATTCAAGCCGAAAGGCGCGAGGCCGGCAAATGTCTCGTCGCGCTTGATCAGCCAACAATCGTTCCGAACCGCAGTGGCTCGCGTCCGGTCGACAAGGTTGCAGGGGCGCTCATCTCCTGGGTAGGCGGTGGTGTTCAGCCAGCCAACCGATCGAAGCTTGGCATGTTTGATGATGCCGCGCCGATCTGGCACTTCAAGCAGGCGCTCGGGGCCACGGAGGATCCAGAGGCCGCACGGACCGCATCGGCCGGACTCTTTCTGATTGAGGTATTTCCCGCCCTAGCACTGGTTGCTATCGAGAGCGCCTACTGCAAACGTCTTGGGGCTCCAAAATACAATCCAGCCAACCGGAGAATGTTTAATTTAGGGCACTGGCATGCTGTGGCGGAGACAATTCGGACATTCGGATCGCTCAGAGCTTTAGAGCAGCTAGAACGGTGGCGTTTGGATGTGTCGGCTAACCTGATGCCGAAGAAAGCCGACCAGGACAAGGTTGACGCAATGATCTGTGGCCTCATCGGTTTGCACTGGCTGGTGGCACCACGCGAAGAATCTGTCATGATTGGTGACCTCAACAACGGCTACATGATCGCTCCGGCGGTAAACGGTATCCACGAGCGGCTGGTTACCGCTGCGAGGAAAAGGAATGTGCCGGTCAGATAATTCGACCCTGACACGTGGCCGCCACGCACCGGCCACTCCCGCTGAGCCTTGGTGCATGGCTGTTGAATTGCCAGCTGTCATATGCCCGTTGTGAGAACGCGCGTCACCGGTTCTCCCCAAACAACCGCACACCCGTCAAATCCTCCAGCCTCTCCACCAGCGCCTCCTGAAATCCAACATCATTCACCTCCGTCGCCGCCTCCCGCTGCTGGCGGTGATACCAATACCCGCCGCTGACCTTCGCAGCTTCGTCCTCGCTCGTCGCAAGCCAGGTCTGCGTCAGATGCCCCATCTCCAGATCGTCTGGCGCGCCGGCGCCGCCCATCTTTGTTGGCACCCAGCCGGGGTCGACGGCGTTGCTGAGCACGTCCGGCCAGTGGCGGGCGATGGCGGCGGAAAGCGTGGCGATGTAGAGCTTGCTTTCGGAATAGGCCTGGCTGGCGCTCCATGGCCGCTTCTTCCAGTCGATATCGTCAAGCGCGCTGCCGCCGCTGCGGTGCATGCCGCTGGTCAGGTAGATCAGCCGGTCGGGCCGGGTGATCCAGGCGGTGAGCAGATAGGGGGCGAGAGTGTTGACCGCCAGCGTCTTGGCGTGGCCTTCGGGCGTTTCGCCGCGGCTGCGCTCGAGGTAGATGCCGGCATTGTGGATGATGGCGTCCATGCGGCCGATGGCGTTGACCTGGTCGGCGATGGAGCGGGTTTCGGCGGCGCTGGCGAGATCGCCAATGACGAGGCCGATGGCGGCGGCGGAGGTTTCGGCGATTGCCGCGGCGCGGTCGCGGGAGCGGGCGTGGAGGACGACCTCGTGGCCTTCGCGGATGAGGGTGCGGGCGGCGGCGAGGCCGAGGCCATCGGTGGAACCGGTGATGAAGATGCGACTCATGGGGGTTCCTTTCGCGGGGCGTGGGGTGGGCGCAGAGTGATAGGGTGGGGGTGCTTAGGTCAAGCCCGAGGACGATCGGCAAGAGGAGAGATAGTGGAGCAATTCCACCAGCGTGTCGGTGCGGTTCTGCCCCTCACCCTAGCCCTCTCCCCGTTCTGACGGGGAGAGGGGACGTGCCCTGCGGAGCGCGGGAGAGGAACGGAGAGGGTGCGGCATATCCCCCTCGCCCCGTTTACGGGGAGAAGGTGCCGGCAGGCGGATGAGGGGCGTTTTTCGCGGTGATTTCAGCAGGTTGTCGCCAATACCCGTCGAGATCCTGGGTGGCGGGCGTGGATCCTCGGCTCAAGGCCGAGGATGACGGAGAGTGGGGTGGGGCTGAGGCTGGAACCGCAAGGCGGGTAATCAGATGATACCGCTTCCTCTCGACGTCATTCTACCAAACACGGCTCTTTCGACGTCCGCTCGTCCTCCGACCTCACTCCACCCAACGCGATCCTCACATCCCCTGCCGCCGCCGCTCCGCCCCCGCCGCAATCGTCTGCACCAGCTCGTCCACCTCCAGCGCCAGCCGCTCCAGCGGCAGGCCGACGAAGCGGCCTTCGAGGCTGATGCTGACGACGCCGTGGACGGCGCCGAAGAGGGTGCGGGCGCGGATGGCGCGGTCTTCGGGGGGCATGTCGGGCTGCAGTTCGGCGAGCGGCTCGGCGATCACGTCCATCAGGAAGAGGTGTTCGTCGAGATGCCATTGCGGCGTCGGGCTGGTGTCCGGGGGCGAGTGCTCGAACAGCGCCTTCCAGAGGTTTCGGTGCTCGACGGCGAAGGCGAGGTAGCCCTGGGCGAGGTTGCGCAGGCGATCGGTCGGGCTTTTGTCCTTGGCCTCGGCCAGTGTGAGGCGTGCTTCCAGCGCTTTCAGCGTCGCGGAATTGACGTGGATCACGAGTTCGGCGAGGTCGGAGAAGACGGTGTAAAGGCCGCCGAGCGCGCAGCCGGCATCCTGGGTGATGTCGCGGGCTCTGAGGTTGGAAAGCCCGTCGCGGGCGATGCGCTCGCGCGCCGCCTCGATCAGCCGGGCCTTCAGATCCTCACGTTTTTCTTCCCGTCGACCGGCCATTAACCATTCCCTTCCGAATTTTTGAACGTCGTTCAAAATTATTCTTGAACAGCGTTCACGATTCTGCCATAACTCATCTCGTGAACAACGTTCATAAACCGGAGGACAGAAATGTTCAAATTGATTTCCACATTGCTGCGGGGCAGGGCGCATGACGCCGAGCAGGCCTTCGCCGATCGCCACGCCGTGCCGCTGCTGGCCCAGCAGATCCGCGATGCCGCCCAGTCGATCCAGACGGCGCGGCGCAGCGTCGCCGTCGCCATCGCCCAGAACGAGCAGGAGAAGGCGCAGCACGCCACGATCCTTTCCCGCATCGCCGATCTCGAGACCCGCGCCACCGCGGCGCTCACAAAGGGCAATGAGGGCCTGGCGCGCGAAGCGGCCGAGGCGATCGCCTTCCTCGAGGCCGAGCGCGATGCGTCGGAACAGGCGCAAAGCCAGTTCACCACTTCGATCGCCAAGCTGAAGGGCATCGTCAGGGATGCCGAGGCGCGGCTGCAGGCGCTGCAGCGCGGAGAGCGGCTGGCCCGCGCAACTGAGGAGGCGCAGAAGCTCGATGTCGCAGTCGCCGGCCCCGGCTTTGCCACGCTCGACGATGCCGAGGAGACGCTCGCCCGCCTTCGCCTGCGCCAGAGCCAGAACGAGCTGACATCAGCCGCACTGAAGGACATGGAAGGCGCCATCCGCCCGGCCGGTATCATCGAGAAGCTTGCCAATGCCGGCTTCGGCCCGCCGCTGCACAGCTCGGCCGATGATGTGCTTGCCCGCCTGAAAGGCCGGGTCAGCCCGGCCGCCTGAACCGCATCCAGTCCCCATTCATCCATCTAAAACAAGGAATTGAGATCATGAACGACAGTTTTCAGAAACATTCCGCCAGCTGGGTCAGCTTCTCCTATATCTCCTTCGGCTCGGCCGCCTTCATGCTGGCGCTCGGCCTCTACATGATGCCGCTCGATCTCTGGGGCAAAGGCTATCTCGCCATGGGCATCTTGATGCTGGTGCAGACGACGGTGAACATCACCAAGACGCTGCGCGACAATGCCGAATCCGAGAAGCTGATCCGCAAGGTCGAAGATGCCCGCACCGAAAAGCTGCTGGTCAAATTCAATCGTAACGGTGAAGATTGATCTTCCTTAACCACATCGCAGAGTTGTTATCGCACTCAACTTTTGCGTAACAACTCTGTGGCCTTCTCTGCCCACCAAAAGAGGGTCTCGCCGTGCAACACAATCTGATGACATCGAGGAAATTCGCGCCGCTGTTCTGGACACAGTTCCTGACCGCCTTCAACGACAATTTCCTCAAGAATACGCTGGTCTTCCTCATCCTCTTCAAGATGTCGGCAAGCGAAGGCGCGGCCCTGGTGACGCTTGCCGGCGTCATTCTCATCGTGCCCTTCCTGCTGCTTTCGGCGCTCGGCGGCGAAATCGCCGACAAGCACGACAAGGCCAAGGTGGCGGAGCTGCTGAAACGCTGCGAGATCGGCATTGCGGCCCTTGCCGTCGTCGGCCTCGGCTTCTCCTCGATTTTTGTGCTGATGGTGGCGCTCTTCGGCTTCGGCGTCATCTCGGCGCTGTTCGGGCCGATCAAATACGGCATCCTGCCCGATCATCTCGAACGCCGCGACCTGCCGAAGGCCAATGCCTGGATCGAGGGCGGCACCTTCATCGCCATTCTCGGCGGCACGATCATCGCCGCGCTCGCCTTTTCGAGCGGCGACAATGTCGTCCTCTTCGGCTCGATGATGATGGGGCTGTCGCTGCTCTGCTGGCTTTCGGCCCGGATGATCCCGGCGACCGGCTCCAAGGCGCCGGATCTTGAGATCGACCGCAATGTCATCCGCTCCAGCTACAGGCTCGTCATGGAAATCCGCCAGGACAAGCGGCTCTGGCGCTCGGCGCTGATGAACTGCTGGTTCTGGCTGGTCGGCGCCTTCACCCTCTCCATCCTGCCGACCATGGTGACCGAGCTGCTCGGCGGCTCAGAGCTCGTCGTGCCGGCCTATCTCACCGTCTTCGCCATTGCCGTTGCCGTCGGTTCCGGCATTGCCGCCTGGATGTCGTCGGGCCGCATCGTGCTCTTGCCGGCGCCGGTCGGCACCGCATTGCTCGGCCTCTTCAGCCTCGATCTCGCCTGGAACCTCTGGGGGCTGGCTTCGACAGCCCATGCGACGACGATCCTCACCTTCTTCGCCGGCGAAAATACCATCCGCGTCGCCATCGATCTCGCCGGCCTGGCGATCTCGGGCGCCTTCATCGCCGTTCCCACTTTTGCCGGCCTGCAGACTTGGGCGCATGAGGATCGCCGCGCCCGCGTCATCGGCGCCGCCAATGTGCTCTCGGCGCTGTTCATCACCGTCGGCCTCGGCCTCGTCGCCGTCATCCAGGCTCTCGGCGCCACCATTCCGCAGATCCTGATCGGCCTCGGCATCGTCAATTTCGCGGTCGCCTGGCTGATGCTGAAGACGCTGCCGACCAATGCCTTCCGCGATTTCATCTCGATCCTGTTCCGCGCCTTCATGCGGCTCGAAGTCGAGGGGCTGGAGAATATCAAGAAGGCCGGCCCGGCGCCGATCATTGCGCTGAACCATGTCAGCCTGCTCGATGGTGCGCTCGCGCTCGCCATCACCGAGGAGGAGCCGGTCTTTGCCGTCGATTACAAGATCGCCCAGGCCTGGTGGGTGCGCCCCTTCCTGAAAATGTGCAAATTCCTGCCGCTCGACCCGACCAAGCCGATGGCGACGCGCTCGCTGATCAAGGTGGCGCAGGAAGGCAACCCGATCGGCATCTTCCCCGAAGGCCGCCTGACGGTGACCGGCACGCTGATGAAGGTCTATGATGGTGCCGCCATGGTCGCCGACAAAACAGGCTCGATGGTGGTGCCGGTCAAGATCGACGGGCTGGAGAAGACCTATTTCTCCTATCTCGATAACGGCAAGATCCGCCGCCGGCTGTTCCCCAAGGTCAAGGTCACCATTCTCGAGCCGGTGAAGCTGGAAGTGCCGCCGGAGCTGAAGGGCCGCAAGCGCCGCACGGCGGCGGGAGCCGCCCTCTATCAGGTGATGTCGAACCTGCTGTTCCGCACCGCCGATACCTCGTCGACCGTGCTCGAGCGCGTTATCCGCGCCGGCCACGAATTCGGCATGAAGAAGCCCGCCGTCGAAGATCCGGTCACTGGCCGGCTGACCTATGGCAAGCTTTTGACGGGGGCCGCCGTGCTCGGCGCAAAATTCCGCGCCCGCTTCCCGGAACAGAACCTCGGCGTCATGCTGCCGAATGCCAATGGCGCCGCCGCCACCATTCTCGGCGTCATGACGGCGGGCAAGGTGCCGGCGATGCTGAACTTCACCGCGGGCGCCGCCAATATCCTTTCGGCCTGCAAGGCGGCGGAGGTCAAACATGTGCTGACCTCGCGCGCCTTCGTCACCCAGGCCAAGCTCGGCCCTGTCATCGAGGAACTGGAAAAGCAGCTGGCGATCGTCTGGCTCGATGATCTGAGAGCCGAAATCTCCTTCAAGGACAAGCTCGTCGGGCTTCTCAGAAAGGGCCGGCCGCTCGTCAAGCGCCAGGCCGACGATCCGGCCGTCATCCTCTTCACCTCGGGCTCGGAAGGCACGCCGAAGGGCGTGGTGCTGACCCACCGCAACGTGCTGTCGAACGCCGCCCAGGCCGCCGCCCGCATCGATTTCCACAGCGGCGACAAGGTGTTCAACATCCTGCCGGTGTTCCATTCCTTCGGGCTGACCGCCGGCACCGTGCTGCCGCTGATCTCGGGTGTGCCGGTCTATTTCTATCCCTCGCCGCTGCATTACCGCATCGTGCCGGAGCTGATCTATGTCTCCAACGCCACGATCATCTTCGGCACCGATACTTTCCTCAACGGCTATGCCAGAACGGCGCATCCGTATGATTTCCGCTCGATCCGCTACATCTTCGCCGGCGCCGAGCCGGTGAAGGCTTCGACCCGCCAGACCTATATGGAAAAATTCGGCCTGCGCATCCTCGAAGGCTACGGCGTCACCGAAACGGCGCCTGTCATTTCCATCAACACGCCGATGTACAACCGCTCCGGCACGGTCGGCAAAATCCTGCCGGGCATGGAATGGAAGCTCGAGCCGGTGCCCGGCATCGACGAGGGCGGCCGCCTGCACGTGCGCGGCGCCAATGTCATGGCCGGTTACCTCCGCGCCGAAAAGCCGGGCGTACTCGAACCGCTCGCCGATGGCTGGCACGACACCGGCGACATCGTCAGCATCGATGAGGACGGCTTCGTCAAGATCCGCGGCCGCGCCAAGCGCTTCGCCAAGATCGGCGGCGAAATGGTGTCGCTGGCGGCGATCGAGGCGCTTGCCGCCGAACTCTGGCCCGGGGCGCTATCGGTCGTCTCATCGCTGCCCGACCCCAAGAAGGGCGAGCGCCTGGTGCTCTTGACCGACGCCGAAACCGCCACCCGCGCCGAATTCCTCGCCTTCGCCAAATCGAAGGGCGCCATGGACATGATGGTGCCGGCCGAGGTCACGATCGGCAAGGTGCCGGTGCTGGGCTCCGGCAAGGTCGATTTCGTCGCCGCCCGCAAGCTGGCGGAGGGGGCGGTGCAGAAGGAGGAGGCGGCGTGATTGTCCGCGGCCGATGAGATCGCGACTTGCCCCTCACCCTAACCCTCTCCCCGCTCGCGGGGCGAGGGGACGTGCCCTGCGAGGAGTTAGTTGGGAACCGAGAAGTCGCGGCATGGTCCCTTCGCCCCGCAAGCGGGGAGAAGGTGGCGGCAGCCGGATGAGGGGCCGCTCTCGCCGATCGCTGAGGGGCGGGTGTTGCATTCATTGAATCTCCGTTCGTCTTAGCCGACAAATAAATCGCGCCCAAATGGATAAACCATCTCGCGATCCAGGAGCAAACCGCCATGGCCGAAATCGAAGTCTTCGACGGGCATAATGACGCGGTGCAATTCATGGCCGAATACAGCACCACCGGCCGGGACTTTCTGGCGCGGTCTGAAAGCGGGCATCTCGATCTGCCGCGAGCCCGCGAGGGCGGCCTGGTCGGCGGCTTGTTTGCGCTGCATGCAGGCCCGGAGCAGCCGCCGGAAAATGACCTCATCATAAGAGACGACGGCTACGAGGTGATTTATGCCGAGACCGTCGATCCGCTTTATGCCCGGCAGCAGATCGAGGCCGAGCGTCTGGCGCTGGAAAGCTTAGTCCAGCGCTCCGCCGGCCAGATGCGCCTGGCGATCGATGTCGATGAGATCAAGGCCGCCAGAGCCGAAGGCGCCTTTGCCGTCGTGCTTCATATGGAAGGGGCCGAAGCGCTGGATGGCGGTTTCGACTATCTCTATCGGCTTTATGCGGCGGGCCTGCGGTCGCTGGGTCCGGTCTGGAGCCGCCCGAATATGTTCGGCTACGGAGTTCCCTTCGCCTATCCGAGGTCGCCGGATACCGGCCCCGGGCTGACCGAGAGCGGCCAGGAGCTCGTTAGGACCTGTAATCGGCTCGGCATCATGATCGACCTGGCACATCTGAACGAACGGGGTTTCTGGGACGTGGTGGCCTTGAGCGACGCCCCGCTCGTCGCCACCTATGCCTGCGCCCATGCCATTTGCCCGTCGACCCGAAATCTCACCGACAGGCAGCTCGACGCAATCCGCGACAGCGACGGCGTGATCGGCTTCAACCTCTCGGTCAACGATATTCGCGCCGACGGCGACCTGAACGACGATACCCCGCTCGACGACGTCGTTGACCATATCAACTATCTGATCGACCGCGTCGGCGAAGACCGGGTCGCCCTCGGCTCGGATTTCGACGGCGCGGTGATCCCCCGCGGGATCAAGGATGCCAGCGGTCTGCCGCATCTGTTCGAAGCAATGCGCAAGCGCGGCTTCGACGGGCAGAGCCTGTCGAAATTCGCCTTCGACAACTGGCTGCGCGTGTTCGAGTTGACGTGGAAGAACAGCCGGTCATCGTGAAGGCGAGTTCGACAAGCGCGGTGCAGGCGGGGGAGGCGGTGTGGGGATTGGCAAGCGCCCGTCTTGTGGACACCCCCTCTGCCCTGCCGGGCATCTCCCCCACAAGGAGGGAGATCGGCTGGCGGCACGGGCTTCCCCAAACAAAATCGCTTGCATCCGTATATCGACAGAGAGGGCGAAGTGTTTGCCTCTTGCCAATCTCCCCCCTTGTGGGGGAGATGTCCGGCAGGACAGAGGGGGGTGCTCCGTGCCGCCACGCAGGCTAAGAAGCGTCACCACAACCTCCGGCATTCCCGTCTTAGGGCTTTGACCCGAAGGGGGAGCCCATGTCAGCCCGCCGCAGCCGCCGGCTTCCTCAGCCCGAGACTGAGAATGAGCGGCACGGCGAGCGCATAGACGACGACGACCGAGAGCCAGATGGCGCCCGGCCATTGCTGCCGGACGAGGAAGTAGAGGCTGGAAAAGCCAAGCGGCGCGACGATCGAGGCAAGGCTCACGGCCGAGGCGAGCACGCCCTGGAACTGGCCTTGGCTGTTTTCATCGACCTGCCGGGTCGCCAGCGACTGCAGCGCCGGCACGCCGATGCCGCCGAGCGTGAAGACCGGCATGATGGCGAAGATCATCCAGCTCCGGTCGGCAAAGGCCATGACGGCGAGCGCGATGGAGACGCCAGCGACGCCGGTCAGGATCGCCCCGCGTTCGCCGAGCAGCCGGACCGCCGGTCCCGGCAGGAAGGCCTGGGCCAGCGCCTGGCAGAGGCCGAAGGCGCCGAGCGACAGGCCGATCGCTAGCCCGTTCCAGTGGAACGCGTCGCTGCCCCAGAGCGCCCAGCAGGTGCCGTAGGCCTCGCCGGTGGCGCTGAAGAGGAAGAAGAGGATGATGACGGGCAGCAGGCTCTTGATCTCCAGCACTGACCGCAGCGGCTTCAGCGGATTGAGCGCGGCAAGGTCGATCCTCTCGCGGCTGCCAGGCCGCGATTCCGGCAGAACGAAGAAGGCGAGCAGCAGGTTGGCGCCGTTGAGCGCGGCGGCTGCGATGAAGGGCAGCCGCAGCCAATGATCGCCGAGCACGCCGCCGAGGACCGGGCCGATGATGAAGCCGAGGCCGAACATGGCGTTGAACAGGCCGAACCGGCGGGCGCGTTTCTCCTCCGGCGAGATGTCGGTGATATAGGCGGTGGCCACCGAGACGTTGGCGCTCGTCAGCCCGGCGATCGCCCGGCCGATGAAGAGCAGCAGCAGGTTGGGCGCGAGCGCCAGGAACAGGTAGTTGACGGCTGCACCGGCAAGCGAAATCAGCAGCACGGGCCGCCGGCCGAGCCGGTCGCTCAGCGCCCCGAGCACCGGCGCGAAAATGAACTGCATAACGGCGTAAAGGGCGGTCATTGCGCCGATAGTGGGGGCGACGTCGCCGCTGTGGGTGATCTCCTGCAAGAGCTGCGGCAGGATGGGGAAGATGAGGCCGATGCCGACGGCATCGAGGACAATGGCGGTGAAGATGACGATGAGGGGTCTGGTCATGGGTGCGTTCCACGGTCGACGCAAGCCGGGAGGCTCGCCAGCGCTTCCCTGATTTCGTTCAAATCACGGAATTGCGTCGCGACGCCGAGTGCTCACGATGAGGCCTGATCTCGTCAGGCGCTGGTTTCAGGGAGTGCTGGCCGAACCATGGCTGAAACGCATGGCCGGCGTGTGCTCGACCGCCTAGACGACCCATTCGTCCACCTGTTTACTCCGCCACTGAGCGGATCAAGGGAGGCAGTCGCTTTTCGCGACGGCAAAGACATACGCTGGATGGTTGCGTGCGGCAAGTCTGTTTTGTGAGTGAGGTGAGCGACTGCGGGTTGCGATGTCGACGGGCAATAGACCTCGGATCCGAGCAGAGAGTTGCCCCTCACCCTAACCCTCTCCCCGTAAAACGGGGAGAGGGGACGTGCCCTGCGAGAGGTTGGTGGGAACGGAGGGCGTGCGGCATATCCCCTTCTCCCCGTCAGAACGGGGAGAAGGTGCCGGCAGGCGGATGAGGGGCTGGCATCGGAGCGTCTCGCCAGCCGCCAAACGCGCGAACATCACCGCAGCAACCCCAATGACGCGATTCGCCTGTTGTTCGGCGCATATGAGGTTGTCGAGCCGGAGCACTCGCTTCACCATGAAGGCAACTTCAGCTCCGGAAACAGGCAGGCAGGCAATGACAGAAATTGCGCAGATGCAGGAACAGCGATTGAGCGCCCTTCGACAGACCGCCTCGGGTGCGCCGAAACTGCCGTCCAACCCCTTTTTCGGCGTCGGGCCGATCACCGACGCGACGACCGACGAGGTCGACAGCCGCCTGCGGCGCATCGCCTTCGACGCCTGGATCGAAAAGACCTATCGCAAGTTCGACGACAGGGGCAACGATATCGGCGGCTTCACCACGGCCGAGATTTCCCGCAGCATGCATCGCGGCTACCCGGCCGATAAGATCCTGACCGACATGATGCGGGCGATCCATCGCTATTTCGGCTTTCCGAAGGTCAACCGCATGGCGGTCGGGCTCGGCGGCGGCCATAGCGGCTTCACCGTCTGCATCCAGCACCTGATGAATGCCAATGACGCCGGCCAGCGCGTCTATGTCGACACGCCTCAGCCGGAGAGCGATCCTTCCAAGGCCGCCGGCTTCTTCCGCCAGTCCTGGGCCACACAGCTGATCGAGATGCAGCGCTTCGCCGAAAAGGGCTGCGAGAGCCGCATTCATTTCGCCGCCTCCGAAGGCGTGATCCCGACGGCGGCCGAACTTGCCGACCTCGGCGTTTCGATCTTCGTCGGCGTCGGCCACGAGACGACGGGGGCGAACGCCTATACCAGCCGCGAGATCCGCGAACTCTTGAGCTGGCTCGACGGCGACCCGGCCAACCGCCATGCGGTGTTCGACGCCACCTCGATGCTCGGGGCCATGCCGTGGGAGCCGGAACTGGTCAGCGCCGTGATGGCGAAATGCTGCCTGTTCATGCCGTTCCAGAAGGCGATCGGCGGCATCTCGGGCTATTTCGTCGCCTCCTTCACCCCGCATGCCCTGGCGCTGATCGAGAGGAACCAGCAGGATCCCGCCTGGGCGATCCCGCGGCAGCTGAAGATCGCGCCGCCGATCGATCCCCGGCAGCCGTTTTCGGCCAAACGCTCGGTCGATGCCGGCCCGTTCTACGATCCGGCCGAGGACCGCATGCTCGGCGGCGTCATCAACACCTACAGCGCGCTCGCCTTTGCCGAGACCACCTTCGGCCTGCTGCAGTCTGAGGCCCGGGTCGGCTCCGTCGTCGATCTCAACCGCCGCTCCGCCGCCAACCGCGCCGTGATCGACGAATGGGTCAAGTCGCACCCGCTGCTGTCATTGACCGTCACCGATGCCGATCGCCGCGGTGCTGCGGTGACGCTGCTGAGGGTCGAGGACGACGGCATCACCGACGCCGGCATCCACGCCCGGATCATCGCCCGGTCCAAGCAGCTGCTCGGTTATGAGGGCATCACCCATCCGAACGGCGAATACGAGCCCGGCCTCGACGCGGCCCGCTACGTCAACGCCTTCCCGGGCACGCCGGGCGATTACCGCGCCTGGGTCGGCGGCATCCGCGAGCCGGACGATGTCGTGGCACTGCTGGAAAATCTGCAATATGCCTATCTCAGAGCCAAGATCGTCGTTCTCGAGGAGGAGCTGGAAAAGCACGGCGTGACCTTCGAGGCGCCGGTCAAAGCCGAAGGCGCCCTGCGCATGGACGATCCGAACCGCGCTTACACGGTGCTGATCGCCGACCTGGTGGGCCTGCGTTTCGGCGCCGACGGCGAGCCTGATTACAGCGAGGTCAAGGCCTATATCGAGGAGAAGGGTGGCGTCTTCCATCTCGGTCCGCTCGGTGATCGCGCCGGCCTCGAAAAGGGCCGCATCCACTTCTTCTATCAGCCGAACCTCAGCACCGAGGCGGAGATCCTGCCGCAGACCGACAAGGGCCAGTACGACGCGCTGATCGCCGCGGCGACCTTCATTCCCAAGGCCTCGGTCTTCCCGCTCGGCGGCGTGCGCATTGGTGCGGGCACCGGCAATATGGGCTCGGCTTCCTGGGGCGGCGGCAATGGCGAGGGCGGCACTGCGGCCCTGATGAACACGCCGGGGATCAACAGCCGGGCGACCGCCCAGATGGCCGTGAAGGCGATCCTGAAGGTCGTTCCCGACCTGCCGGTCGATAGATTGCACCGGATGGTCGCCGGCGGCGATTTCGACACCGGCCGCCAGCTCAAGGATTTCCCGACGGCAAAGCTCGAGGGCCGGAAGCTTGCCGTTCTCGGCTACGGCAATATCGGCCGCGAAGTCGCCAAGCTCGCCAAGGCCTTCGGCATGAAAGTGGCGATTTACGCCCGCGAACATCACCGGCGCTGGATCGAGGCGGAGGGCTTTACCTATGCCGCAAGCTCGGTCGAAGCGGCAAGCGGCGCCGATGTGCTCTCCGTTCATATCGGCCTCGGCCGCCTCGATACATCGACCGGCCTCTATTCGAATGCCGGCACCGTCGATGCGAAGGTGCTCGGCGCGATGAAGGACGGTGCCGTGCTGGTCAATTACGACCGCGGCGAAGTCGTCGATGCCAATGCGCTCGATGCAGCCCTGTCGTCGGGCAAGATCGCCCATGCGGCAATCGACGCCGACCTCTTCAGGGACGCCGCAACCGGTACGCTCAGCGGCCCTATGCTGCCCTACCTGCCGCTCGAACAGCGTCACAAGGGCAAGCTCGAGCTCCTGCCGCATGCCGCCGCCGACACCGACCATCCCTCACGGGTGACCGGCGCCAAGCAGGCGGTCGACCAGATCTTCGACGTCATCCGCTTCAAGTCGGTCGTCAATCTGAAGGGCGACCTGCCGGAGGGTTACGTCTCCGCCGGCAGCCGCACGCCCGCCGGCATCGGCAAGGTGACGAAGCAGGTGGTCGCCGAGGCCGGCGGCAAGGCCGAGCTTCTGCAAGAGCTGCGCCAGACCTCGGAAAAGATCGCCGCAATCACAGGCGCGCTCGCGGCCGTATCCGACCCGGATCACCGCGCGCGGATCGTCGAACGCTACACGGGCCTCCTGGTCGAAAATGCCGACCGGCAGCGGGCGCTTCTCGATGAACTCGGCCTCTACGGGCCGGCGGAGGGGTGATTAGGAGCGGCGCGGCGGGCGGCGATGGTCTCCTGTCGTTATCGGAATGACGGGACGCGGCAAGACGATCGCGATTATCGAGATCACGCGGCGCGTGGCAGACGTGGGCGTCGCATCCTGTGGAACCCCCCTCTGCCCTGCCGGGCATCTCCCCCACACGGGGGGGAGATTGGCAGGAGGCGAAGACTTCGTCCCTCGCTGAGCGATGCGCAGATTCGTCTGAAAAGACGAGCGGCGTTGTAAACGGAAATTGTTTGCGGAAACCCTAAAGCCCAGCCGATCTCCCCCCTTGTGGGGGAGATGCCCGGCAGGGCAGAGGGGGGTATCCACGCGTTACGGGCGGTCACAGGCGGCACCCTTGCCGCCTGTCTCCATATGCCGGACGAACCGTCCTTATTTCTGTTCGGGCGCCAGGAACTCGGCGCAATAGGACGGGCCGTTAACGCCGGGAATGTCGGCGACGGTGCGGATGTCGCGGATCGTGTAGTCGGAATTGGTGGTGATTTCGGCCTGGCAGCGCAGATAGGCGGTGCGGGCGGCGGCGATCTGCTTGCCGCGCTTGCCGTCGGCGCCCTCGGCATATTTCGCCGGAATGCGCACGGTCTTGTAGCCGCCGCGCCAGGTGTAGATGGTGCTCGCACCTTCCTCGCGATCGCTGATCGGAGGCCCGTAGGCGGCAAAGAAGACGCCGGCCGATTTGCCGACCCAGCGGGCCTCGATCGGATTGCCGGCGGAAGGAATGGTCGTGCATCCGGCAAGCGCAATTGCAAGCCCGGCCGCGGTAATGGTGCGGAGTTTCATCGTGTCGTCCCTGATCTCTAGCGCAATGGCCGCGAAGCCGCCGTCGCGACGGTTTCGCCTGTCCCGCCGAGCCCTTTAGCGCGGAACCCGGCAAAAGAAAATTGCCCCTTTTGCACTTCCGTTCGATTTGCTCAGAGTGTGTCTTTTTGCAGCAGCGGCCCATTCCGGCCTCTGTCATCAACCGGTCAAAAAATCCCTCGCCTTTTTGAAATTTGGCGCTTGTGCAACCAGATAGGCTGTTCTATAGAAGCGCCGCTGGTCACGGAGTGTAGCGCAGTCTGGTAGCGCACCACGTTCGGGACGTGGGGGTCGAGTGTTCGAATCACTCCACTCCGACCAGCTAGAAACCCCGCCACGGCGGGGTTTTTCATTTTCGGATCGAGTGATCATGCGGAGCGCTTAGAAAGCGTTTGCTGCCTGCTGTACAAACTCCGCGCTTGCATGCGCATAACACCGTTTGATCTCTTCCGTGGTCATGATTTCGCGGAGCCAATGTGCGTGATGGAAAGGCGGAGCTGCCGCGGTAACAGCACTCCGCGCTCCAAGGAAAAACCCGGAAAAGGTCCAACCGCCTCCGGAGATTCAACTTGATAAAGAAAGCCCCGCGAAAAGCGGGGATTAAGAAAGGGGGGTGTTTCCTTAGGCATTGCGCGTCTGGGCGCTGTGCAGTTACTTTACACAAATCAATATTTATTGCAATGATTAATACTATCGTGAATGCTAGCCTAGCGGCTATATAGAGATGAGTAGCCGTAAGATTGTAGGTTTATTTTCCGAGGAGCAAATTATCTACAACTCGAGACTGATATGTATTCAGAGGGGGCTCTCCAACGAGATTTTCTAAAACCCCCGTCTCCCGTGCGTTAGGCGGTCGACCCAAAAACCGGTCGCCACCTTTTTCAGGCTCTCGAACGTCCGGCTGCCGGCAAGTTGATTCGCTCGGCGACTATTACATGTGAGATAGTCATCGCAACCGGAACGAGTCCGACCGCCGCTCGTTGAGTCGCGTGTTCCGCGTGAGGGGCTGCATCATGAGCAGGCGACGAAGCTTCAAGCCGGTGAAGATCACCATCAACGGCAAGACCAGGACCGTTTACAACGTCGTTCAGGCCGGCAATGCCTTGCTGAACGACTGGCCGGAGCAGACGCCGGCGGCCAAGGCCGCCGAGCTGCTGGTGCTCGATGTGTTCAACGATGTCGCTGAGCCCGAGCAGGTGCGGCGGGCATTCATCACCGCGGCCAGGGCAAGCGACATCAAGTTCAGCTCCTGACTGGCGGCGCTTCGAAAACCATTCGCTTGCTTCCATGATGCTTGCTTCCGATTATCGAGGTCGGGATTCTTGAGTTGCGGCTGCATCCAGGCGGACGAGACGATCGCCGTCAGAAAGCCGAAGGCGATGCAGGTGATTGCCTGGAGCCGCCAGGAGACGAAGGTGACCGGTGCCGGGATAATGGGCTTCTCTCCGCATTGGCCGGGCAGGCAGGCGCAGCCGGAAAAGGCTTTGACGCTGCAATCGGCGGACATGTCGGTTTCTCCCTCAGGCATAGAGCTGATCGCGATCGGTGATGCCCATGATCTCGCGGGCATAGCGGTAATGCGCCTCGACGCTGGCCGTGGCGCCGCGCAGCCATGACGGGCCGCGCACCGAATGTTCGGGGCGGCCGAGATAGGCAAAGCCGAGGGCGCCCATGCGCTGGGCCTCGTTGGCCATATAGGCATCGCAGTCGTCGAGCCCTCGCACCGCATTCCAGCGGGTGTCCCGCCGGCTCTGCTCGGTCTCGATCCTGCGGATATGCTGCATTGCTCTGCCCTCTCGTGCCGGCCGGTCGGCATATCGGAAAAGGTACATAACATACCCCAAATCGTCAATCGAAAAGGTATAAAAAATACCTTAAAGATTGACGAGGTACGAATCGTAGGCGTAGTCTCGACCAGATGATTGGGCGACCGGGTGCAACTCCCGAGCTGACGAAGCCCAGCGGCGCGGGAAGCGAAAGTCCTTAAGTGCGCTGTCAGAAAATCAGGACGAGGGCGAAGCGAATGGCCCCTCTGGCACGTGTCCCATCCCGGCTCCGGCCTTCAGGACATGGCCAATGCTCTCCCGGCTTCATGGGCCTTGCTCATGGGGTAGGGGGAAGCTTTGGCCGGAACCCTCCCTCACCAGCCTTCAGGAACAGGAAGGAGATAGAGGAGAGAGGGAGTGAGAGAGATCAGGATATCGCAGGCGCGCGGGGCGGGCGATGCTCCGCTCTGCGGCGCGTCGCGGCCTTCAGATTGGACGCCTGCGCTCGAAGCGGTTGTTTGCAGGCGCGTCAGTGCAGCGAGGTCGCTGCAGGCACCTTGCGCGGGGGGATTGGAGCCCGGGTAGAGCGGGCTTCGGTCTTGAGAGCCGTCTTCGTTGTGAGGGGTTCACCTCAAAGCAGGATCGCCTGCGTGGCGCCGAAAGCGGTGATCAGCACGGCAAGTGTCGCGATTTGGAACCAGATCCTGCCGGCTCGTGAGGACGGGCGGATGATCTTGAATCTTTTTGGGAAGTCGTTTGAATTTTGCTGGAACGGTAAGCGTTAAGTCACAGATTAGATTTATATTTTTTTGAAGAGCCTTGCTCTCACATCTCGATCACCGACCGCCGGACACGGCCGACGATGGTGACGGCGCCGTGGAATTCCGGTGGCGGCACGTCCTCGTAGGAGGCGGGCTGGAAGGGCGGATTGTCGTTCGGGCGGTAGCGCTTGTAGGTCGCGGCCCCCGTCTCGTCGGCGACGACGTAAAGCGCGTTCGGCGCCAGGCGCTTGTCGCGGCGGTTGACGAAAATGATCGAGCCTGGCGGCGAGATCTTGTTCATCGAATTGCCCTCGACCTCGAGCGCGATCCAGTCGCCGTCGGGCAGATCGAGCGCGGCGACGGTCGGGAATTCCGAGAAGTCGGTGATCGGCGCCTGCTCGGTCAGCTGGCCGGCGCTGACCCAGGAGATCTTCGGCACGTCTGCGACGGAAACCGGCCGCTCCTCCGGATCGAGCGCATCGCCGGTTCCGAACTGCAGCCAGTTGAGATTGACCCTGAACGCCTTGGCATATTTCTTCGCGTCGGCGATGCCGAAGCCGTTCCGGCCCGACTCGTGCGCCTTGTAAACATTGGCGTTCCAGCCGAAACGATCGACGATCGCCTTCGGCCCGGCAAAGCCCGCGTTCTTCCTGGCCATGACCAGACGCTTTGCGCGTTCTTCGCGCTCAAATTGTTCCTGATCTTTCAACATGATATAAATAATACCCTAAAAAAAGGTACATGTAATCCCCTAAATCGCTTGACGTGCGAGGTATTTTACGTACCCTTATGCCCATGACAAGCACCAATATCATCAACAACCGGCCCCGGCTTTCGGGCTTTGCCAATGCCCGTTACACCGGCTGCCCGCGCTGCGGCAGGGCGCTGTCGATCGCCGAGGTGATCGAGCGCCATTGCGAGAATTGCGGCCGGCAGACCGAGCCCGAAGAGATGCGGCAGACGCCGGTCTTGCCCGGCTCTCGGCCGATCAGCAATTCCGGCAGCCTCACTCCTCCCTGAAGGCTATCGGCAGCTGGCGTCGCCGCGCTCCCTCGGCGACGCCGGCACCTTCCACAAGATTTGAGACAAACAATCTCGCCGGCGCCCGCTTTGCGGGAAGGGCCCGGCCGCGGATCGTATGGAAAAGAGATCAAACGAATGAGCACTGCCCCGGCGCATCAAGCCGCTCACATGAACGCCCTCGAGCTCTTCCGCTCCGGCCGGGATTATATCGAAATCGCAGCCATCCTCGGCGTGCCGGTGCCTGCGGTGGAAAGCGAGATCCACCGTCTTCGCAGCGCCGAGAAGGGCGACACCGCCCAGCAGGATCATGACGGCCGCGATGTCAGGCGCTTTCCCGGCCGCGCTTTAAGGCCGGGCGTCCTGGTCAACTTCGCCCGAGGGCGGCCGAGGCGCCCGGTATGACGACGGCAACACGTCGCGAGCGGAAAAGCAATCGCATGGAAAAGGCAGAGATGAGCAAGGACATCATGGAGATCCTCAGCCCGGTGCTGGGGCAGGAGCTGGCGGCGGCAATCATCGAGCATCGCAGCCGCACGCTGAAAAAGCCGCTGACGGCCTATGCGGCGAGGATCCAGGTCAGGGAGTACCTGAAGACCGGCAACCCGGTCGAGGCCGCCGAGATGCAGATCCTGCGCGGCTGGCGGGCGATCAAATCCGATTGGTATTTCAATGAAAAGGCGAGGGAAGCCGGGCCGATCAATGCAAGCACGGGCAGAAGGACATCCGTCGATGCCGCAAGAGATTTCCTCTCCGGTCACGATCATAGCGGGGATGCTTTCGGGCTTTCCGGCCTCCGCCGGCATTGATCCCGACATGCAGATCCGCGCCTATCTCGTCGCCATCGACGGCATTCCGGCAGAGGCGGTCTGGCGCGCCGCCAAGCTGTTCCTCTCCGGCAGGGTCCGCGATCATAACCGCGCCTTCGCCCCGAGCGCTGCGACCTTTGCCGAAATCGCCCGCCAGCAGCAGGCGGTGATGGAAGCGCAAAGCCGCCCGCGCGTCGAGGCGCCGCCCGAACCGCCGCAGCCGAAGGTCGCCGCCCACAAGATGCGGCTTCTGAGACAGGCGGCAAACGGCAGCCGCAGCGCCAAGCGGGCGCTGGCTGAGATGTTTCCCGACAATCCGGTCATCGCAAGGGCCGCAAGAGACGCACAGGAGGCAGTGGGATGAGAGATTTGTTCTGGACGGAAGACAAGATCGTCAAGGCGCAGAAGCTCTGGCAGGAAGGGTTGTCGGCACGTCAAATCGCCGAACTCTTCGGCTCGAAGAAGAACACCGTCATCAACATGGCGCATCGCAACCGCGACCGGTTTCCGCCAAGGCAGGACCCGCGCAAGACGCTGGCGGTCGCCGGCGCGGCGCCCGCACCGATAAGCCATCCCGACCGGGTGCGGCGGGTGACGCTCTCGGGCGCCGAGGTGACGATGCCGCGCGTGCCGACGATCGACGGGCCGGCGCCATGAGAGCCATGACCAGTGCCGTGACCAGTGCCGTGACCCCGCGCGAGCGAGAAATCATCGGCTGGATGGCGCAAGGCAAGACCGCCGCCGAGATCGGCACCATCCTCGGCATCTCGCCGATCACCGTCAACACCCACATTGCCAATGCCAAGGCGAAACTCGGCGTGTTCAAGGAGACCGCACTGGTCGCCGCCGCGCTGCGAAACGGCATCATTCGATAGGAAGGATAATCAGCATGGGCGGCAAGGCCACCAAGGTGAAGATACAGCGGGCAAACAAGGGCGCCGGCCGGCCGCGCAAGGCCAATGTCGAGCGTTTCCCCTGCGGCAAGATCAAGCCCTTCGAAACCGAGAAGGAGAATATCAGCGTGGCGATGGCAGCGCGCCGGCGCATTCACGGCTTCGGCAGGACGGTTGATGACGAGACGGTCAGAAGCCCCTATGCCGGTTATACCCTCGGCCGCATGTTCCTCGACGGGCTGATATCAGACGAACAGCGCCAGGCCGGCGACGACTATGCCGAGGTCATGGCCCGCTACCACAAGACGACCGGCATCCCGGCCCCGAGCCCCAGGGCGCAATCGCTCTTCGCCGTCAAGGGCCATGAAGGCGAGGTAACCGAAAGCCTCGCCGACCGCGCCCGCAAGGCCAGCAACCGCATGATGGAACTGCAGGCCGTCCTTCTGCGCTGCGAGGACGGACCGCAGGTGCGCAGCACCGTCTATAACGTCGCGGTGATGGATTACGAACACCTGCGCCAGATGCCGCCGCAGCAATTGCTGTGGCTGCGGCGGGGTTTGATCGCGCTGCGCAGGGCGAAGGCTGGGTGATGGGGGCCGCCGGAGAGCATGCCCCACCCTCCGTCATTCCAGGGCTTGACCCACTGCTGTCCGCTTTAAAATATGGACTGGGTGGATGGGGTTGATTCTTTTTACTTTCAGACGCTTCCCTCGAACCGAGACACGAGCGGAAATTCAATGTCAGGCGACATCCCCAGGAGACCGGTGAACACGGCCCCTCATCCGGCTGCCGCCACCTTCTCCCCGCTCGCGGGGCGAAGGGACTGAGCCGCAGCCGCTCCGTCCCCAAGCAGTCTCGCAGGGCACGTCCCCTCGCCCCGTTTACGGGGAGAGGGTTAGGGTGAGGGGCAAGTCCGCGGTCCGAACCGGACAGCAATGGGCTTGACCCGAGGATCCACGCTGGCTCCATCAGATGTGGCCATGCATCCCAGGCTTAAGGCCTGGGATGACGGAGGTCGGGGCGGGTGTTTTCGCCGGACGTGGCGGTCGAAGCCGAATGGAACGACACCGGCCTGCGTTTACGTCAGGCAAACCGGGATGTGCCATTCGGCCATCCAAAATTGGTGGTTCCACAAACGAGAGACTGCAGCTAAAAATTGCAGTAGATGAGGAACTCCAAGGGGCAGTATGCGCTACATTCTGGTGATGATCGGGGCAGTCTGTCTCGTTTACGCCGCCTGGCATGCGGCGATGGTGCGGTCGACCACCATTCGGCTTGAGCCTGCTGGCTATCAGTTGACCTTGAGCTACGCTGACATGTCGCTGCGCCTGTCAATTTCACTGGTTGTGTGCGCCTTCCCGCTGAGGAGTATCATGTACAGATTGATTGTTTTCGCAGTGATCACGATCGCGGCCGGTTCCGCCTTTGCGAGCGAGGTTCCGTTTCTCGCCAGTCCTGATGTGCCCGACTATACCGCAAAGATGATCGTGCGTGACGCCTATGGTGCCAAAGGGGACCGCCAGCGGGTCGTCCACCATCACAACGGCTGGACACGTGTTGAAGAGCAACGAAACGAAGAAACGAACCTTTCTTACGGACATTTCTTCAAGAACGTGGTTCTGAGGGCAACCAGGAGGAATGGTGAAATCTCGTCATTTCAGGTCAGGCAGGTCGAACCATGTCAAGACTATGACGGCATCACGAAAGTCAGGGAAACGGATGAGGTCGAGACCGTCGGCGGTGAGCAGTGTCGCTGGCGGCAGATCGTCCGGCGCATGGACAGGGACGAGACCCGTCCCAATTGGATGACTTGCCTGACCGAGGACGGAATAGAGATCGCGACGAAAGTCCTTTTCTCCAGCGGGGAGGTCATGTCCGAGACGCGGCTGACGGATCTGCGGCGCGGGCCTGTGCCGGAAGCGGTGGTACGACCGCCTATGCAGCTTCTCGAAGCCGGCACCTGGCTCGCGCCCTCGCCACGTTACGACGATTACACCCCGAATGCTGGAGACTTCGAGGCGGAGCTCGTTAGCCACAGATCCAAAGAGAGGCTGTTGCGTCATTATCCCTGGTGGCTCCGACAGCGCGACGGTGGAGATGGATCGATCCTGATCACCGTCTGGAACGAGCTTGAAGACCAGGGGCTTCGATATTCCGCATCCAAGGGGGAGCGCATGTTCGAAGCTGTCCGCTCCTCCTCGATTCCCGCGCCGAAGTTCAGGAGATTCGACGAGATTTATGGGATGGTCGACTTGAGAGAGCAGGATCGGCTGCTCGGCGAAGATTGCGCATGGTATGACCGGACACCAAATATGGCTGATGGGGGCCTAAGACAATGCCTGACTTCGGACGGCATACCGCTGATTGACGACCACTGGTCTGGCTGGGGAGACAGCGAGAGGTTCAAAATAGTGACGCTGACGCGCCGGCCGGTGGGTATGGATGAAATGCAGCCACCCCGTGATTACCTCGAGCCTGCTGCCTGGGGCTTCAGCCCTCCATACTAGGGATCGGGGATATCATAAAGGCCGGCCGGGGGCGTCCTTTATCGCTCTGTAACAGGTCGCGTCGTGGGGCTCACCGGCGCGCGATCGCCTTCGCGTTGCGCGTCGAGACATCGCGGCTGTGAGCGGCGGGCTTGACCCGAGGATTCACGTTTGGCCTCATCAGATGTGGCATGGATCCCAGGCTCAAGGCCTGGGATGACCGAGGGTGCGGGTGCGGCTCCAATCGCGATGCGGATCAGAAGTGGGCAAGAATGCGGGCCTGGCTTTGACCGGAGTGGGCCGCACAGAGTATCGAAGTGCATGGCTGTGTTATAAGCACCTCCGCACGGCCCGCAGACCTTACGATCGGCGAAGCCCGTTGTTCCCGAACCGACGAAGTATTTTGGATGCGAGGCGCGTCAGAACGATCTGAACAACGGCACTCCGCCGTGAGATGAACAGGGAATGAGCCAAATGCCAGTCTTTCATGCCAAGTGCAACTGCGGCGCCCTGTGCCTGGAGGTCGATGGCGATCCGGTGCACAATCACGTCTGCACGTGCACGCGCTGCCAGCGCGCATCCGGTAGCGCTCTCGCCCACAATGTATGGTTCCGTGAGGAAGATGTCCGGATCGTTTCCGGAGACTATTCCCTATGGTTTCCGCAGGGCGAAGCCGTGCCGGATGTGATGAAAGCCTTCTGCCGGATCTGTGGTGGGGGCGGATTTTCCAGATCCGGCGCATACTTCCCCGGCACCGTTGTCATCGCGGCCGGCACATTCGCCGATCCGTCCTTTCCTGCGCCCGATCACGTTCATTGGTGGGACAATCGCCCTCAATGGATCGACCTCGCCCACTCGATCGAGCGTCATGCCGGAAATTAGGGGTTCCGGCCGACGCGAGTTTCTGACTCCGGCGCGGCACGCAATGGGTCGCCGTCGTCATCGAAGGCGTGATTGAGGTCGTCATGATCGCGGGAAGGGAAGTGACCCATTGCGTGCAGCAAGCGAGATGTAGCGCGGCATTCTTACGGGCTTTTTGCCGGGACAATACCAATCCGTAAGAATGCATCGCTCGGCCGGCGATGGCGCAGCTTACGAAAATGTATGATCCAGGCGAAGTCCCGGTGAGATTGGCAGTGCAGGTTTGGCGTCGTCATTGCCAAGTCGAGGCCAAGTCTCATGAATATGCGCGCCACACCTGCCGCCCTTATGCCGGCCTTTCATCCGGTCAGCCTGCGGGTGAATACCTATCTCATCAATCTCGACCGCGCGCCGTTGCGCCGGTTTCGAATGGAGCGGCTGCTGTCAGGCTTCGGCCTTGCCTATGAGCGCGTGGCGGCGGTCGACGGGGCGGGGCTGAGCCTGCCGCATCCCGACTTCGACGAGAGATCCTATCTCCGCCGGCACGGCCGCCGGCCGAACCTTTTCGAGATCGGCTGCTATCTCAGCCATGTCGTATGCGCCAGGCGCTTCCTCGGCAGCAATGCCGAATTCGCCCTCATTCTCGAAGACGACCTCGACTTCGACGATGATTTCGCCGAGTTGCTCGAGGCCGCCCTCCAGCACGAGGCGCAGTGGGACATTCTGCGGCTCTCGACGGTCAATTCCGGGCGGAAGCACCGGGTTGAGCCGCTGACCGCCGCCCGCTCGCTCGCCATCGCGCTGACCCGCGAGAAGGGCTCCGGCGCCTATCTGATCAACCGCAAGGCGGCGGGCTGGATTGTTGGGGCGATGCTGCCGATGCGGCTGCCCTATGATCTCGCCTTCGACCTGGAGTTCGATGAGGGGCTACGCGCCTGCTTCGTCGATCCGCTGCCGGTGAGCCAAAGGGCCGATCCCTGCTCGCAGATCCAGGCGGGGCTTTCGGCCTACCGGCTCGGCCGCCGCAGGCCGTGGAGCGTGCTGCCCTTTCGCGCTGCGGCCGAAATCCGCCGTTTTGTTGCCCGCTTCATCAGGCTCGCGGCATGGCGGCTCAGGATTTCTCCGGCATCAATGGGAAGGCGATCGAAACGCGAAGGCCGGGATAATTGTCCGTCAGCGCAATCTCGGCCGAATGCAGCTCTGCGATCGCCTTGACGAGGCTGAGGCCGAGGCCGCTTCCCGGCGTCGTGCGGCTCTTGTCGATCCGGTAGAGGCGCCGGAAGACCTTGTCCGTTTCCTCGGCGGGTATGCCGGGGCCGGTATCGGCGACCGAGAGAAGGGCGCGGCTGCCGTCGCGGCGGAGCGAAAGCGTGATGCCGGTTCCGGCCGGGCAGTGGGTGATCGCGTTCTCCACCAGGTTGGCGATCATCTGCGTCAGGAGATCGCGGTCGCCCCAGATGACGGCAGGCGCGCGCCCGGCGATCCGGAACGACTGCCCCGCATCTTCGGCGACATCGCCATAGACCTCGGAGATGACGGTGAGCACGGCGTCGAGATCGGTCGCCTGGAAACGCTCTTTGCGGGCGCCGGCCTCGATCTGGGAAATGCGCAGCAGCGCCTCGAAGGTGGCGTTGATCCGGTCGCTCTCGTTTCTGGCTTCGTCGAGCAGAGCCGAAACATCCGCCTGCCGGTCGTTCTCGGCCGCGGCAGCATCGAGCGTCAGGCGCAGCCTGTTGAGCGGCGTTTTCAGATCATGGGCAATATCGGCGCTCACCTGCCGCATGCTCTCGACCAATCGCTGCAGCCGCTCCAGCGCCGCATTGATCTGGATCGCCACCGTATCGAGATCGTCGCCGTTGCCGGTGATCGGAATGCGGGCGTCGAGCGCGCCGTGGGAGACTTCGTTCATGGTGTTGGCGACCCGGTCCAGTCTCGCCTGGGCGCGAACGGCGAGAAAGACGCCGCCGCCGATCGCCGTCGCCACGACGATGGCCGCCGCCCATTCGAAGCTCACCAGCACGATCCGCAGCATCTCGTCGGCATCGTTGAAGTTCTCGGCCACCACAAGGCTGTAGGGACCGACCGTCGAGACCTGCATCCGGTAGCGTTCATGTCCCTTGAGCCCGACATCGCGGGAGGTGACGGTATAGACGCCGTTCGGGATGCGGGGTGCTGTGAAATTGCCGGCAAGCTTGCGCCCGCCGGCATCGGTCAGCGAATAGAGCCCGTCGGAGGTCGACTGGAAGCTTGCATAATTGTTCAGCGTGTTGATCAGATCTTCGGTGTCGCCGGGCTGATAGGTCGAGACAATCAGTGAATTCATCTCGCTCAGCGACTGGTCGACATCGCGGCCGAGGCCGAGGCTGAGCATGTGATAGATGATCGCGCCGCTGAAGACGAAGGCGACGACGAAGAGCACGCCGAAGGTGACGGCCAGGCGAAACGGCGTGCTCCTGCGCAGGCTAGAGCATGATGCCGAAAAATGTGCGCGGTTTTCGGACGACATCATGCTCTTACTCTTTAAATTGCGAACAGGATTTGAGATTTTCAGGCCGGTGGGCCTGAAATCATCCTGTTCGAGGCGCATGCAGGCTGTATCCGGTGTTGCGGATCGTATGCAGGAGCTGGACCTGGAACGGCTTGTCGACCTTGGTCCTGAGGCGGCTGATATGGGTCTCGACGACGCTGGTCTTCGGGTCGAAGTGGAAATCCCAGACCCGCTCCAAGAGCATCGTCTTGGTGATGACCCGGCCTTCGCCGCGCATCAGCACCTCGAGCAGGGTGAATTCGCGCGGCTGCAGCTCGATCACCTGGCCGGCGCGCCGCGCCTCCCGCCGGATCAGATCGAGCTCGAGATCGGCAACCTTCAAGACCGTGCGCTGCTCCTGCACCGGCGGGCGCCGGCCGAGCGCATTGACGCGCGCCAGAAGCTCGGAGAAGGCGAAGGGTTTGGTGAGATAATCGTCGCCACCCGCCTCCAGCCCCTCGACCCGGTCGTCGACGCCGCCGATCGATGTCAGGAACAGCGCCGGCGTGCCGACCTTGGCAGCCCTGAGGGAACGCACGATCGCCAGGCCGTCGAGGCCCGGCAGCATGCGATCGACGACGATGACGTCATAGGCCTCGCGCTGCGCCTGAAACAGCCCGTCGCGGCCGTCGCCGATGACGTCACAGACATGCCCGGCCTCGGAGAAGCCCTTGGCGATATAATCGGACGTCTTGAGATCGTCCTCGATCAGCAGGATTCGCATCGGCCGCTCCCGACATGCCTGGAGTGGCCAGATCTAGCCGAGAGGGCGGCCGGGCGGCAACTTACGGATTGGTAAGGGGGAGGGCGGGCAGGCTGCTCCACCGGTGAAGTGCGACTCGAGTGTGACAATGCCTCCCTGCAACTAGGGGCTCATTGCTGCTGGTTGCCCGTCCGGCCGGTCGAAGCGGCTCCCCACTGGCGTTCAAAGAATTTCGTCTTGGCGCCGAGATAAACGAGCGCGAGCAACAGGGCGATGCCGAAATAGCGATGGACGTAGACCGTGGCCAGAAGAACGAGCGCGACGCCGCTGGCGCAGATGAACCCGAAGCGGATCGAGTACGGCTTGTCCTTTGCTCCCCACCCCAAGCCGAGGGCCAGGAGCCACGCGAGGAAGATGAAGCTGGGGACACCCCATTCGGACAACCAGAAAGATCTGAACAGCACGCCGGACACGGCCAGCAGACACCCTACGACCAACGAACAAACTCTGATCATCCCTGTGCCGCCTCCATGATTCCGAAATTGGCGGATCGGTTAGCAATGAAATGATGCAACATGCAAAGGCGGCCTTCCCGTGGTGGCTGTGTCACAACCCGATCGCGATGCGCAATCACTAGCAGCGGAACTTAAACCAAAGGCAAATACGTATGGTTGTGTTCTAACTAAATTGCGCGGGAACTCGCAGACGCCATCAGCGCCGCGGTCGCGTCCGCTGAGGTGTGAAAAAAGCCGGACGATGCGTTTTGCCCCTCATCCGCCTGCCGGCACCTTCTCCCCGTTCTGACGGGGAGAAGGGGATATGCCGCATGCTCTCCGTCCCACGCCGACCTTTCGCAGGGCACGTCCCCTCTCCCCGTCACTACGGGGAGAGGGTTAGGGTGAGGGGCACACGCAACCGGGACCCATGGCTCAAAGCCCCGGGGTGACGCAAGCCGAGTGCGCGATCTCGTTAACTTTTTGCGCGACGACGAATGGCAACCGCCTTAGGCCGCGCCGGCAGGGCTGCGTAGCCGTTGGCCGGCAATGGCAGCGACATCACAATGGCTTCAGGAGGGCAACATGACTTCCATATTGCATAGGCTGCGAAGTCCTCATTTCACTTCGTTATAAGTTTCTGCCAAAGCCTTATAACGCGTCGGCAAGTCTCGATCAGCCGGGCATGGATCCCAGACTCAGGGACTGAGGCGCAAGGCCGGGATGACGGAGTTTGAAGGTACGTTCTGCCAAATTCGCAGCGGATGGCGCGTCGGCTAACGGTGAGTGATGAAGTTTGGCGGTGAGATCAGAAAGCGCGATGTCTTGGTTTTGCCAGGGGTCTGCGTTTGCCGCAATCGCCTCCCCACCCTCCGTCGTCCTCGGGCTTGACCCGAGGACCCAGGCCTGCACCGGCAGCACCCATCGAAGGTATTCAAGGTCCGTCAACCCGTCTTCAGCTGCTCGGGAAGCTGGCCATAAGCCGTCAGAATCGCCCTGACCAGCCCGGGAAAGCGCTCGTCGAGCTCGGCGCAGCGGGTCTGGTTGCGCATCTCCACCCCCTGGCGCTCGCTGCGGATCAGCCCGGATTCGCGCAGCACCTTGAAATGGTTCGACAGCGACGATTTCGGAATGACGCGGTCGCCGAGATAGGCGAGCGCTGAACACGTGCCGCCGCAGGCGGTGCCGGCGAGCTTGGCGAAGATCGCGACGCGCTCCGGATCAGAGAGCGCATAGAGGATCGCCTCGGGTTTTATGTCCTCCAGGGCGGGGTGAAAAATCGGTCGCATGAATTTTATATAGGGCCACTTGACATCGAGATCAACAGTTCCGAATTTCTGAACTACGGAACAAGGCCGCTAATTCCGGCGGCCATCCGGATCAGAAGGAACAAGAAATGGCTAAGCTCACAGGAAAGGTCGCAGTGGTCACGGGAGCCTCCAAGGGCATCGGCGCCGCGATTGCCAAAGCGATGGCGGCTGAAGGTGCTGAAGTGGTGGTGAATTACGCCTCGAGCAAGGCCGGAGCCGACGCCGTGGTCGAAGCGATCGGCGCGGCCGGCGGCAAGGCCATCGCGGTGCAGGGCGATGTTTCCAAGGCCGAACAGGCGCAGGGCGTGGTCGATGCCGCGGTCAAGGAATTCGGCAAGCTCGACGTGCTGGTCAACAACTCAGGCGTCTATGAATTCGCCCCGATCGGCGAGGTGACCGAGGAGCACTATCGCCGCATGTTCGACGTCAATGTTCTCGGCGTTCTCCTGACCACCCAGGCAGCGGCCAAGCATCTCGGCGAGGGCGGCAGCATCATCAACATCTCCTCGGTGGTCACCAGCATCGGGCTGCCGGCCACTGCCGTCTACACCGGCACCAAGGGCGCCGTCGAGGGCATCAACAGCGTGCTTGCCAAGGAGCTTGGCCCGCGCAAGATCCGCGTCAACGCCATTCTGCCGGGCATGGTCGAGACCGAGGGCACCCACACGGCCGGCGTCATCGGCTCCGATCTCGAACAGAACATGGCCGACCAGACGCCGCTCGGCCGCATCGGCCAGCCGGACGATATCGCCGATGTTGCCGTCTTCCTCGCTTCCGACGATGCCCGCTGGTTGACCGGCGAACGGCTGGTCGCGAGCGGCGGTTTCCGCTAAGGCTTGCGATGGCGGTGCGTGCGCCTTTATGGAGGCGCGCGCATACTGTGTCGGCAGAAGGTTCGCTCCTCCGTCGTCCTCGGGCTTGACCCGAGGACCCACGCCGGCCTCCTCGGCTGTGGCCATCGTCATTGGGATGACGGAGAATGAGGCGGTGCGTTTCCGTCCAACTCGCCGCATCGAGCAGACGCGATCTGGGAACTCAAGCACTCGGAATTGCTGGGTCGACGCAATTCAAAAGTTATCCCGGCATTGTCACGAAGGGCGCTGGAACGAAATCCTGCACGCACAGGTTCGGGGCTTTTGAATGCGAAGGTCGTCCGTATGAAAATCCTTGTTACCGGCGCAACAGGACTTGTTGGCAGTGCCGTCTCAGCCCGGCTCGCGGCATGCGGACATGATATCATCCGTGTGGTGCGTCCTGGAAAACGGCCGGTTGAAGGCACCGGCAGTTGGGTTGAAGTCGATGTGGCCCAAGCAGTGGCGCCCTCTGCCTGGCTGCGCCATCTCGAGGGAATGGACGCCGTCGTCAATTGCGCCGGGGCATTGCAGGACGGAGTGACCCACAACATGGCGGGCGTCCACGCGCAGGGACCGGGAGCGCTGTTCCGCGCATGCGAGCAATCCGGCGTGCGCCGTGTGATTCATTTCTCGGCAATTGGAGTGGATCGGCAGCAGCCATCGACGTTCTCGCGGACGAAACTTTCCGGCGACATGGCCTTAATGGAGACGGATCTCGACTGGGTAATACTGCGTCCGTCCGTGATCCTTGGTGATGCGGCCTTCGGCTCCAGTGCATTGTTTCGCGGACTTGCGGCGCTGCCGTTTCTGCCAGTGATGCCATCGACCGGGAAACTTCAGGTGGTGCAGCTCGAAGACGTCGCCGAAACCGTCATTCGGCTGCTCGACAGAACGGCCCCGTCGAAAATCGCGCTCGAAATCGTCGGCCCTCAGGCGCTCGAGTTTGAAGAGATTGTGGCGCGATACCGCAGGTGGCTTGGCTGGCGTCCGGCCAAGCGCTATCTGCTGCCTCGCCCGCTCGCCAGCCTTCTCTATTGGCTCGGCGATTTTGCCGGGTTGCTGGGCTGGCGGCCGCCGGTTCGAAGCACGGCCGCAAGGGAGATCGTTCGCGGCGCCATCGGTGATCCCAGCGAATGGATCGCCGCAACGGGTATCCGGCCGTCGTCGTTGGACGATGCCTTGGCACGTCGACCGGTTTCGGTTCAGGAGCGTTGGTTTGCCAAGCTTTACTTCCTGAAGCCCGTCACTTTTGTGCTGCTGCCGATCTTCTGGATATCGACGGGAATAATTTCGCTAACATCGGGTTTCGAGCAGGGTGTCAAGCTGATGATGGGGGGCGGGGCAGCTAGTTTGGCGGCACCAACCGTTATTGCCGGGGCACTTGCGGACATCGCGATAGGATGCGCCATCGCCATACGCCGCACTGCGCGGTGGGGTCTTTACGCAGCTATCCTGCTGTCACTTTTCTATGCGGCGGCCGCCACCGCGATATTGCCGGAGTTATGGAATGAGCCGCTCGGCCCGTTGACAAAGATATGGCCGATCCTCGTGTTGCACCTGGTTGCTCTCGCAATCTTGGAGGAGCGATGACCTATTTCGTGCTGAAATTCCTGCATATCATCGGCGCCACCGTTCTCCTCGGCACCGGCGCGGGCATCGCCTTTTTCATGTTGGTGGCGCATCGGACCGGCAATGCAGCGACCGTGGCCGCCGTCGCGCGGATCGTGGTCATTGCGGATTTCGTCTTCACCACAACCGCCGTGATCGCTCAGCCGGTCACCGGCATAGCGCTCGCCTGGTATGTCGGCTATTCCCTTTGGGAGCGCTGGCTCGTTTGGTCGATCGTTCTTTATCTCATCACGGGTGCTTTTTGGCTGCCGGTCGTTTGGATGCAGATGGAGATGCGCAAGATTGCGAAAGAAGCAGCTGCAAATGGTGAGCCGCTGCCGGCGCGATACCATCGGCTGTTCTGGACCTGGTTTTATTTCGGCTTTCCCGCTTTCGCAGCGGTGCTGGCAATTCTCTGGCTGATGATCACCCGCCCGGTTGGATAATCGGGGTGCATTTGTTGCAGGCTCACTATGACAATCGCGGTGAGATGCACCTTGAATATTCCAGCCGTTTTAATTCGGGTTTGACTCTCGTTTGCGATTTGTACCGAGCCGGTGAAAAGTCCCCGGAGTTCCGGCTCTTCGACCAATCTCCCGCCTCGGCCTGCCTCTCCGATCTCTGTGCCGCCTTCCGACCGGAAAATTTAGACCGGCCGCCCATTCGGCGGGCCAGCGCCACCGCCGCTGACGAACTTGGCGTCATCGCCGACGCCGTCGAAATATGCTCAGATTGCACTCGCCAGCAAATCCGTCCGTTGATGCGACTAACTGTGCCAGATGCCGAACTAAGTTCAACTTTCTCCAACGCCGTAACGGAACCTAGCCAGCCCCTCTTTCGTCGAAGTAACAGGAAAGCACGGGTGTTCCTCCTGTGCGATCCGTGTTGTCCAGACTTGCCCCGTTTCGGCGGGGCTTTTTTGTGTCCGGCATCGTACCGGAACCACATTGGGACAATGAGGTTGACTCACCGGATCGCGGGAGAAAGCCAGTTAGTTCCAGTTCGCGTAATGCCTTCCTCTTACGGTCCACTGTTGGGTCGTGCGGAGTCAATTTACCGGTCAGCTCCCAAGCGACGCTCCGCACGGCCCGACGCCTCAAGACATCCTGCCAGATTGAACCGTCGCGTTCCCCCCTCCCTTTAGCATAGGAGAGTGAGGCGTTATGATCCTGTCCGAAGTATTCCAAACCCAGAGCGCATTGAATCATGCTGAAGTGGCCCTCTGCAAAGCCTGACGCCAAGCATCAACGCCGAAAACTCGTGGGTAACAGGCATATCGTCAACAAGAAGACGGTCATGGCACATGAGCAGCCATCTCGCGAGGCGCTGGTGCATGTTGTATGGGCCCGCCGCCAAAGCCGAGTAAGCCAGTTGCAGCTCCCGCGTGTGAACGTAGCGGAGAAACATTAGACGAGTTGCTTCGTCGCGCAAGAGCGGCAGGAAGCGGCTGGTGGGCAGTCTAGCCCGACCCCTTAAATCTGCATGAAAGCGCGGTTTGGCATCCGATAGACGCCGAGCACCACCGGATATCCGCTCATCCCCTCGTATCCAATCTGACCCACCTCGATGCCTATTCCGTTCGAAGCCACGGCCACCATTGAAGCCAGACCGCTCTCGATAAAACAAACGTGCTCAATTGGTCGATTAGGTTCAACAAGCGAGCGGCGGACTGGAAGATCAACACGCTTCAGGTCCGATGCGATATGTTCAAAAACCTCCTCAGGAAGCCTTCGCAGCAACTTGTTCCTGGTATCCTTCCCGCAGGCAATCGAGATTTGGGA